>NZ_JADKYL010000005.1:0-350269 GCF_019633785.1 Bacteroides sp. FSHCM14E1 | reverse complement strand
TCTGTCTGATTTTGTTTTCTGTTCTCTTCTGATTTATATACAAAAATCATGTGTTTTTAAACGAACGTCTATTGAAACACTTTTTGTTTTCAATACCCTCGTTTAAAAGCTATTATAATAAATAACTATTTTCTGCCTCTCCTTCTGTGATAGTGGAGGGTCATTAAATAACATGGATGCACTGAATTTCTCATTAAAATCCGCATTACATAACTTGACCGGGAGGTATGCTTCGCTACTCCGGTGTCCCCAAAGAACATCCTGACGTGAACGACATGACAACATCCGCATCTATCGAATCTTCGATGGAGCGTTCTCAATCCCTCCTGTCTTCTTCCGCTTTGAACTGGTATGCCTTGCGTATCACTTACGGGCGTGAACTGGCTTTGCAGGAGTACCTCAATTCGGAGGGGATAGAGAATTTCATCCCCATGCACTACGAATATACCATTAAAAACGAGCGTCGGGTCCGTAAGCTTGTTCCTGCGGTTCATAATCTGGTTTTTGTCCGTTCCTCGCGCAGTTGTATCGATGCCATCAAAGAGAGTAAGGGCACCACGCTTCCTATCCGTTACATTATGGACCGTGAATACCATCGTCCCATCATCGTTCCTGATTCCCAAATGCGTAATTTCATGGCGGTCTCTTCGAATTATGATGAATCCCTGCTTTATTTCGAACCTTCCGAGTTGAACATCCGCAAGGGTACCCGTGTGCGTATCACCGGGGGGCTTTTCGAGGGGGTGGAGGGCGAGTTTGTCCGTGTCCGCAATGACCGTCGTGTCGTAGTCACCATTGAAGGAGTCATGGCTGTCGCCACCACTTTTGTCCATCCTTCATTGGTCGAACCTATCACCGAAAAATAACATAACAAGATATGAACTATTTAGAATCAGAAATCTCCGCTCTTTATGCTTCTGCTCATGAACTTTGCTATCTGGGCATGGACGGTCGGCCGATCTACAGTGATCAATTCACCCGTCTGAATCGTGATGTTTTTTCTCAGGCTAATGCTTTGTACGACAAGCATGGTGATAGTGATGAAGAAGAGGCCCGGTTGTGTCTGTCGCTCCTGATGGGATATAATGCGACTCTCTATAATAACGGTGACAAGGAGGAACGTATTCAACATATTCTGGATCGTTGCTGGGATGTATTGGAACATCTGCCTGCCTCCCTGTTGAAAGTCCAACTGTTAGTTTATTGTTACGGAGAGGTTTTTGACGAGGAATTGGCCCGGGAAGCTCAGGCTATCATCGGTACGTGGCAAGACAGGGAGTTGTCGGAAGAGGAGCGTGAGGTGATGGAACGCCTGAAGGATGTGCAAGAGAATCCGTATCCTTGGAGTGAGGTGGAGTGATATGTTTGTATAGTAATTTAATAAGTATATTGATGAAAGGTATTGTCTTGGCTGGTGGTTCGGGCACTCGCTTATATCCGATCACCAAAGGAGTCAGTAAGCAGTTGCTTCCGATATTTGATAAGCCGATGATCTATTATCCTATCTCTGTACTCATGTTGGCGGGGATTCGTGAAATATTGATTATTTCCACTCCATACGATTTATCTGGCTTTCAACGTTTGCTGGGTGACGGCTCTGACTTTGGAGTGCGTTTTGAGTACGCCGAGCAACCTTCTCCCGACGGCTTGGCACAGGCATTTATTATTGGTGAGAAGTTTATAGGTGGTGATTCTGTATGTCTGGTTCTTGGCGATAATATCTTTTATGGGCAAAGTTTTACCCGTATGCTGCGTGAAGCAGTCCATACAGCCGAATCAGAGAACAAAGCCACTGTTTTTGGTTATTGGGTAAGCGATCCCGAACGCTATGGTGTAGCTGAGTTTGACAAGGCTGGGAATGTTCTCAGTATCGAAGAGAAACCTACTGTTCCTAAGTCCAATTATGCCGTTGTGGGTCTTTATTTCTATCCTAATAAAGTGGTGGAAGTAGCCAAGAGTATTCAGCCTTCCCCTCGTGGAGAATTGGAAATCACGACGGTCAATCAACGGTTCCTGTCCGATCGGGAACTGAAGGTCCAGCTTTTAGGGCGGGGTTTCGCCTGGTTGGATACAGGCACTCATGATTCTTTGTCCGAAGCAAGTACATTTATCGAGGTTATTGAAAAACGTCAGGGATTGAAAGTGGCCTGTTTGGAAGGCATAGCCCTGAGGCAAGGCTGGATTTCTCCTGAAGAGATGAAAGCATTGGCAGGTCCGATGCTGAAGAATCAATATGGACAATATCTGTTGAAAGTTATCGATGAATTATCCATAAAGTAGAATTTTTATTCCTATGAATATAATAAAAACATCAATTGAAGGTCTTGTTATCCTTGAGCCCCGTCTGTTTCAGGATGACCGTGGCTACTTTTTCGAATCCTTCAATCAGGGGGAGTTCGAATCAAATGTATGTCAAACGACTTTTGTTCAGGACAATGAATCCAAATCGAGCTACGGTGTCATTCGCGGTCTCCATTTTCAGAAACCTCCTTTTGCCCAAAGCAAACTGGTACGGGTAATCAAGGGTGCAGTTCTTGATGTGGCTGTCGATATCCGCAAAGGTTCTCCCACATTTGGAAAACATGTTTCGGTTGAATTGACAGAAGACAATCACCGTCAGTTTTTTATTCCGCGTGGCTTCGCACATGGTTTTAGTGTGCTGAGCGAAGAGGTCATCTTCCAATACAAGTGTGATAATTTCTATCATCCGGAAGCTGAAGGGGCGATTGCCTGGAATGATCCGGATTTGAATATCGACTGGAAGATACCACAAGACCGGGTTATATTGAGTGGTAAAGACTACACACATCCTCTGTTACATAACATAGAATTACAGTTTGATATAAACAATACATTATATGAGTAAGAAAGAAACACTCAAGCAACAAATTCTCGATTTAACCCGGGAATACTACAAAGAGGTTCACGGGTCCTCCCGCTCTTTCGAACCCGGTAAGAGTTTTGTCAACTACGGCGGCCGTTATTTCGATGACCGCGAACTGGTGAATCTGGTTGACTCCTCCCTTGATTTCTGGCTGACCGCCGGTCCTTGGGCCCGGAAGTTTGAAATCCGTTTTGCCGAATGGCTGGGTGTGAAGTATTGCTCCCTGACCAATTCGGGCTCTTCGGCCAACCTTCTCGCCTTTATGGCCCTGACCTCACCACAGTTGGGTGAGCGCAGAATCAGGCGGGGCGATGAAGTGATCACGGTAGCCTGCGGCTTTCCCACAACGGTGACCCCCTGCATCCAGTATGGTGCGGTCCCTGTTTTTGTGGATGTCACCATCCCCGAGTACAATATTGACGTGACTCAACTGGAAGCCGCATTATCTCCCAAAACTAAAGCGGTAATGATTGCTCACTCTTTGGGTAACCCGTTTGATTTGCAGGCTGTCAAAAATTTCTGTGATAAACATAACCTCTGGTTGGTAGAGGATAATTGCGATGCCCTTGGCTCTACTTATACAATCGACGGTGTGGAAAAGAAAACAGGTACGATCGGCCATATCGGCACGAGCAGTTTCTATCCTCCGCACCACATGACGATGGGAGAGGGGGGCGCTGTCTATACCGATGATCCTCTGCTGCACAAACTGGTCAACTCTTTCCGCGATTGGGGCCGTGACTGCTGGTGTATCGGGGGCGTTGACAACACGTGCAAATATCGTTTCAGCAAACAGTTCGGCGACCTTCCGGTAGGTTACGACCATAAATATGTTTATTCCCATTTCGGGTATAACCTGAAAGTGACCGATATGCAGGCCGCCATCGGCTGTGCCCAGCTTGAGAAACTGGACTCCATTGTCGAAGCCCGGCGGTCAAATTTCGCCTACCTGAAAGAAGGCCTTGCGGGTACATCTGGCCTTATCCTTCCCGAAGCGCAGAAGAACTCCAACCCGAGCTGGTTCGGCTTCCTTATTTCGGTGAAGGAAGATGCGGGCTTCACCCGTAACGACCTTTCCCAACACCTGGAGAGCAGGAAGATCCAGACACGCAACCTGTTTGCGGGCAATCTTCTGAAGCATCCCGCCTTTGATGAAATGCGCTCCACGGGTGAGGGCTACCGCGTAATCGGCAATCTGGAAGGTACTGATTACGTTATGAATCATACCCTCTGGATCGGTGTCTATCCGGGCATGACCCGTGTCATGCTCGACCACATGATCGGTACGATCCGTGACTTTGTCTCTTCCCGCAAGTAATTTCCGGTTATTAACCTTCAGTAATCTGTCAAGCATAATGAAAGCCGTCATTTTAGCCGGTGGCTTCGGTACCCGCCTGAGCGAAGCCACTAACCTGATCCCCAAACCTATGGTGGAGATCGGTGGTAAACCCATCCTCTGGCATATCATGAAAACCTACAGCCATTACGGCATCAACGATTTCGTGATCTGCTGCGGTTATAAACAATATATCATCAAGGAGTATTTCGCCAACTATTTCCGTCATAACAGCGATATGACCGTGGACCTTTCCAACAATACGACCACCATTCTGGATAACCATTCCGAGAACTGGAAAGTCACGATGGTCGATACTGGGCTGAATACCCAAACGGGCGGGCGTATCCGGCGTGTACAGAAATATCTCGGGAACGAACGTTTCCTGCTGACCTATGGTGACGGTGTCACCGACCTGAACATCGGTGATACCCTGAAGGCTCACGAGTCTTCGGGCTGCCTCCTTTCCCTTACGGCCTACAAACCCGGTGGTAAGTTCGGCGCCCTGCAGCTCGATCTCGATACGGACAAGGTCCTCTCTTTCCAGGAGAAGCCCGACGGTGACCGTAATTGGATCAATGCGGGCTATTTTGTGTGTGAACCCGAAGTGTTCGATTATATCCCTGAGGGTGACTCCACCATCTTTGAGCGTCAGCCCCTTGAGTCTATAGCCAAGGCGGGTCGGATGCATGCTTTCCGTCATACGGGTTTCTGGAAACCGATGGATACTCTGAGAGACAATACAGAATTGAATGAAATGTGGGATCAGGGAGTTGCTCCCTGGAAAGTGTGGTAAGCCGTATGGGAATTGATATATTTGATAATTTTTATCGGGGCAAACGCGTCCTTGTCACCGGTCATACCGGTTTTAAAGGTAGCTGGCTCTCCATCTGGTTGCATGAATTGGGGGCCGAGGTGATTGGTGTGGCCCAAGACCCTTTTACGGCTCGAGACAATTTCGTACTTTCCGGTATCGGCGAGAAAATTAAGGCCGACCTTCGTGCCGATATCCGCGATGGTGAGCGTATAAAGGCTATCTTTCAGGAATATCAACCTGAGATTGTTTTTCATCTTGCTGCCCAACCTCTGGTTCGCTTGAGTTATGACATCCCTGTTGAAACCTACGAAACCAATGTAATGGGAACAATCCATGTTCTTGAGGCAGTCCGTTCTACGGATAGCGTGAAGGTAGGTGTGATGATTACCACAGATAAATGTTACGAGAATAAAGAGCAAATCTGGGGCTATCGTGAAAACGAGCCTATGGGCGGTTATGACCCTTATTCCAGTAGCAAGGGAGCCGCTGAGATTGCTATTGCTTCATGGCGTCGCTCTTTCTTTCACCCCGAGCAATACGATAAACACGGAAAATCCATCGCCAGTGTAAGAGCTGGTAACGTTATCGGTGGTGGAGACTGGGCTTTAGACCGTATCATTCCGGACTGCATCAAGGCTTTGGAATCTGGAGCGGCTATCGATATCCGAAGTCCGAAAGCTATTCGTCCCTGGCAGCATGTACTTGAACCGCTGAGTGGCTATATGCTGCTTGCGCAGAAGATGTGGAGTGATCCTACGAGATATTGTGAAGGCTGGAACTTCGGTCCGAGAGCCGAGTCAATCTCTACTGTATGGGATGTGGCTACGGAAGTAGTGAATAATTACGGTTCCGGTGAACTTCGTGACCTTTCTGATCTGCATGCGTTGCATGAAGCGAAGTTGTTAATGCTGGATATTTCGAAGGCAAAATTCCGTTTAGGTTGGGAACCGAAGATGAATATTGAGCAGACGGTTGAGTTGACGGTGGACTGGTATAAAAGATACCGGAAAGAAGAGGTATATGATGTTTGTGTTGACCAGATAGTTAATTTTATACAGAAATAAGATGGAAACAGTATTTCTGATTGGAGGGAGCGGCTTTATCGGCAAGAACCTGGCACAATATCTGTCTCAAAAATATCATGTGCATGTATTTGATAAGTATATTGATCAGCCCTTCTTTACATCTTGTCCCTCCATTGAAACAACGGAACTGGATTTGGTAAGTCAACGTATCCCACAGGATGTACCATCACCTGATTATATCATAAATCTTGCTTCGATAGTGACGGCGGAGCGGAATATGTCCTTGTTTGATGAACTAATTTCGTCCAACTTAAAGATCCTTCTCAATCTGTATGAACGTTTCAAAGAAGAATCCTTGTTGAAACTTTTTGTTCAGTTCGGCAGTTCTGAAGAGTATGGTTCTGAACAATCTCCCTTTCGGGAGGAAGACCGTGAGTGTCCTAACTCTCCGTATGCCTTGGTCAAGCAATTGACAACCAATACATCCATGATGTTGTATCGGAATTATGGCTTTCCGATAATGGTTGTCCGACCCGGTAATTTGTTTGGTCCGCTTCAGAATAAGGATAAATTCATCCCCTATGTTGTCGGGCAACTGAGATCCGGGCTTCCTTTGAATGTTTCCCCCTGTGAACAGAAAAGAGATTTTATTTATGTGGATGACTTCGCTTGTGCAATAGAATCCCTTTTACAGAACCATTTCAAATGTCTTGGGGAGATTGTGAACGTGAGTAGTGGAGAAAGTATTTCTTTGAAACAGATTATAGAGCATTGTAAAGCATATCTTCACTCGTCATCGGATGTGAATTACGGTGCTTTACCCTATCGGGAGAATGAAGCTATGGATCTTAAATGCTCCATAGCTAAACTATCATCAATAACGGGATGCAATATCCATTTTGATAACGAAAAAAGACTAACTGATTATTTAAAACAATAACTATGAAGTATTTGATAACCGGCGGATGCGGTTTTATAGGGAGCAATCTTGCAGCGGAGGTGCTGAAGAGAGGTGAAGAACTCTTTGTCTTGGACAATTTATTTCGTTATGGGAGTGGTTCCAATCTTGAGTGGTTACGTACGAAAGGTGACTTTACATATTATCCTTATGATACCCGCAATACCAACGATGTCGAAACGGTAATAAAGGAGGTGCAGCCGGATTATATTTTTCATTTGGCGGGCCAGGTTGCGATGACCACCTCCATCTCCAATCCTCGGTTGGACTACGAAACAAATGCTTTGGGAACATTCAATTTACTGGATGCTGTCCGTAAGTATTCTCCGGATTCTGTAATCCTGTATTCTTCGACGAATAAGGTTTACGGTGATTTTGAGTATTTGCATTTCAGGGAAGAGTCTACCCGTTATGTTTGCGAAGAATACCCTAATGGCTTTCCTGAATCGATTTCTTTGGATTTTCACTCTCCTTACGGTTGTTCGAAGGGTTGTGCCGATCAATACCTGCTGGACTTCCATCGTATCTATGGTTTAAAGACGATTGTTTTCCGCCATTCTTCCATGTACGGCAGTAATCAGCACGCTACCTACGATCAGGGGTGGATTGGCTGGTTCTGTCAGAAAGCTCTGGAGATCAAGAACCATACTTTGCAAGAACCTTTTACAATCTCGGGTACCGGTAAACAGGTCCGTGATGTTCTTCATGGTGAGGATGTTGTGAATTTGTATTTTACAGCAAAGGACATTGACAAGGCCTATGGCGAGGTGTTTAATATTGGAGGTGGTATAGAAAATAGTCTTTCTTTGTTGGAACTGTTTGATTTGCTTGAGAATAAACTTGATATTGAGATGACCTATACTCAATTACCTTGGCGAGAGAGTGATCAGAAGGTTTTCGTGGCGGATATTGAAAAAGCTACAAGGATTTTGGGATGGCTGCCGAAGGTATCGAAAGAAAGTGGAGTAGAGTTGATGATTAATTGGTTATTGTAAGTAAAATATTTTATTAATTGGGTCGATGTCTTAGAAAATGACTAGAAAGAGGGAGGTTAATGCTGTTTTATGGAGTGGTATAGAAAGGTTTTCTGCTCAAGGTGTACAATTTGTTTTAAGTATAATCATTGCTAGATTAATCACTCCGTCTGATTATGGTTTAATTGCAATGCTATCTATTTTTTTATCTGTAGCTCAACAATTCGTAGATAGTGGCTTCTCAAGTGCAATAATTCAAAAAAAAGATAGGAAAGAAATAGACTTTTATACTGTCTTTTATTTTAACCTTATTGTTTCTGTTCTTATTTACATAATTTTGTTTTTTGTATCATCTTATATTGCAGAATTTTATTCTGAGACAAAACTAGAGATAATAGCTAAATGGATTGGGCTTAACATCATTTTAACTGCATTTTATATTGTCCCTCAATCGAAATTTGTAATTGAGTTGAACTTTAAAAAACAAGCAAAAATATCTTTTATTTCGGTTTTTGTAAGTGGAATAATAGGTGTTATTCTTGCTTGGTGGGGATATGGAGTTTGGGCTTTGGTCTGTCAATCATTGTTGAATAATCTTCTTTGTTTACTATTATACTGGATTGCTTCTAGATGGAAATTGAGATTAAAATTTTCTTGGTCTTCTTTTAAAAGTTTATATTCTTTTGGTTCTAAATTGTTGGTTGTTGGGATATTACATGTTATATTTGGCAATATATATACTTTAGTTATTGGTCGTCGATTTGCTTCTGTAGATGTTGGCTATTTTAATCGTTCACAATCGTTGGCTACATTTCCATCTATGAATATATCATCTATAATAGCACGCGTTTTATATCCTATTCAATGTGAAATCCAATCAGATAATGAATTACTTAAAATAGTGTTTGTTCGATATTTAAAGATGACTCTGTATGTGGTATTACCTTTAATGATGGGACTTTGTATCTTATCAAGACCTTTTGTTGAAATAGTACTGACAAAAGAGTGGCTACCTGTTGCTAATATATTATCGCTATTGTGTATAGCCTATATGTGTTACCCTTTTACTACTTTTAATTGGCAACTTTTAGCGGTCAAAGGTCGAACAGATTTAGCCCTTAAGGCTGAGATATGTGGAAAATTAATATCTTTTATTATTCTGATATTAGTTCTTCCTTATGGTGTTACTGCTATATGTTATGGCATCATTATAGCAAATGTGCTTGATACATTGATTATTATATACTATGTTAAGAAAGTTGTTTCGGTCACTTATTGGTTAGAGTTAAAATTGTTGTTTCCTATATTGGCTATAACGACTTTTATGGGAATTTCTATTTCAATTGTATTTCTAATATTTGAAAATCGTTATTTACAATTGTTTGTTGGCTTTTTTGTTGGAGCAGTGGTATATGTAGGCTTATCCTATGTGCTAGGATTCAAAGAAGTAAAGTATATTTTAAACTTAATATTCAGAAAAAATGAATTATAATACCTCTGAGTTTCTGGTAGATTTATCCTCTCTCAAAAGAGAGAGACCTATAGGTGTTACAGGTTTACTGAGAGTAAAAAATGATGCTGAATTTGTAGGACTGTGTATTGATTCATGTATAGATGCATTAGATGAGTTAATAATAACCTATCAGGCATGTGATGATAATGCTCCAGAGATTATTGAAAGAAAAAGACTTCAGTATCCGAATAAGATCAAGGTTTACTTTTATGAGCCCTATATTATATCTCATAATCTGACTCGAGAGGAATATGATAATGTGAGGAAAATGCCATTAAATTCAATGTGCTTGTTGTCAAATTACTACAATTATACTTTATTAAAAGCTTCATATCGCTTTGCTGTAAAAATTGATTCTGACCAAATTTATTTCTCTGAGAAAATGAAAATATATTGTGATGCATATAGGGACTGCGGACGTCAGAAAATTAAGATAAAAGAATATTTTGCATATTATTGGATCGTATTATGCAATCGTTTTTATAAAATACTTCCCTTTTCTCAATTGTTGGCTATAAATAAGCTTATTATGTCTAATTATGAAAGATATGTGCTCAAAATGATAACTAATAGAAAAAATATGTTATCTATTTCTGGTATAAATGTTTTTTGTAAAAAAGGACAGTGGGGAATACCTTTAGGAAATAATGATAATGGAATACGCACTCCTTTCAATGGGGTTGGTGATCATCTTTTCTTTGAAATAAAGCCTGATACATACTACATTCCTTGGAGTCATTATGATAAGCGTATCAATCGATATTTTTACTATGAGGTATTTCGTTTTGAAAAGGGGAAGAATAAACTATTATACGGTGGATTTTTTTGGTTTCATTTGGATGCTATTCGGAAAAATAGATACTGTGAAAATTTGCAGAGATATATAAATAAAGTCATACCAATAAAAGAGTTTTTTACTTCTCAAGTAACTTCATTTATTGATAGAAAGTTAATCTTAGCAAATATGAGGTATTACTACTTTTTATTTGTTGAGTATGAAAAAAGACGCATACCTCTGAAAAAATTAGAAATAATTGGACATGATATTAATTATATCCATTGATATTTTAAGCAAGAATCATATTTATGAAACAAAATAGATTATTAACAGTTGCTATTCCGACCTATAATAGACGAAAACAGATACAGCAGCAAGTTCGTGCGATTTTACCTCAATTGACAGATGAAGTCGAACTTATGATAATAGATAATCATAGTCCGTATGATATAAAGGCTTTATTTTCTTTAGAAGAATTGAGTAAAATGAAAATCGTAGTTAATGCAGTGAATATTGGGATGTCTGCTAATTATGCTCGTTGTCTTGAGTATCCTGATACTCAGTGGGTTTGGACTCTTTCCGACGATGATATGGTACTTCCTAACGCAGTGAATACCGTTTTAAATGCTGTGAAAGAATATCCCAATGCAATTTCCATCTGCTTGAATTCTTTGAGTGATTTTGAAACGAATAAATATACAGATTTTTTGGCTAAGATGCATTCTCATGTAAATTATTCAATGCATTTTTGGATGTCTGTATGCGTTTATAACTTATCCTATTTGCGTAGTTATTTGTATTGTGGGTTTAATGAGCTAACAACAATGATAGCTCCATTTATAACAGTTCTAAAATATTTGGAAATAAAAGGTGAAGGCCAATGCTTAATGTTGTGCCGGCAAATAATAAAGGATACGGAAAAAAATACTTCATGGGAAAAAACAGATTTCTTGATAAGAGTTTCTTTTGTTTATGATATCTTTAGAAATGACAGGAAAAAAATGTTGAGGACTCTTTTTTATGGCTGTACTGAGTTAAATCTCTGTTTATTGTATGAGGGCCTGAAACAAGTGCATATTTCTCCTAAAAATGCACTTTATATTCTAAGGCTAATAATGTTTAAATATGGGATCGTTAATGTAATTAGATTCTTCCCATCTCTTTATTTCCGTATACTAATTAGTCTAATTTTTCCTAAAATAAGTCGCTATGTAAAATTGCTTACAAGAAAATAAAATTAATAATTCTAATTCTTAATGGTAAAAAAACGAATCTTATTTGTATTTCATGTCCCATTCATTCCTATGAATGGTGGAGTCGAAAGGGTTACTGATATATTATCCCGTATTTTTTTGAAAAAAGGATATGAAGTTTTTTATTTGAATAATATAAGGCGGAATAGTGACTTTGTATATCCCGTAAAACAGTTTTATTTTCCTGATATGAATGTTTACTCTGCGAGTAATATCAATTTCTATAACCGTTTCATAGAAGACTATAATATTGATATTGTTATAAACCAAAATGGGGCAGAGAAGTATTCTTATTTATATTTAGATGTTAATAATAAAAAAACGAAAGTTGTTTCTGTTATACATACAAACCCTTTAGCTGGATATAATTATTATCATTCTGCTTTACTTCCTTTATGGAATGGATACTCATTCAATGCGTTGATTACATATTTTGCCAAGCTTTTTTTATTCCCATTTCGTTATGTTTATGGGAAAAATAAGTTGTATTTTAAATTGAGAAAATTATTCAAATTTGTGATTGATAGAAGCGATCTTGTGGTTTTATTGTCTGAAAAATATTTTGATGATTTTCTTTCGTTGTCTTTAGGTGATGTTTCTAAATTGAGATGTATTCCTAATCCTCTTGTCTATACTAATGAAGAAGCCTTTAATTTGATAAAGAAAAAACAAATACTATATGTTGGCCGCTTTAATCTGTCAGAAAAACGGCCAGATAGATTGTTGAAAATTTGGAAGAAATTGTATCATAAATATCCTGACTGGGAATTAGTGTTTGTTGGGGCTGATGGAATAGAAGGGTATATGCGTAGATATGTTAAACGATACAATTTGGATAGAGTTGTTTTTGCTGGCCAATGTGATCCTAAATCGTATTATGAACAGGCTTCAATACTTTGTTTGACTTCTTCGTATGAAGGTTTTCCTATGGTTTTATTAGAGGCAATGCAAAATAAGGTTGTTCCCATTGCTTTTAATAGTTTTAATTCAATAACTGATATTATTATTGATGGCGTTACGGGAGTATTAGTTGAGCCTTTTGATTTAGATGGATATGCTTCCAAGTTGGAAATGTTAATGATAAAACAGTTGGAAAGGCAAAAAATGGCAGAACATGCTTTTGAACATATGGCCAATTTTAGTAAGGATAACGTAAGTAAACTGTGGGAAAGCACTTTCGAAGAGTTGTTTTATAAGTAGGATAATCTCTTAATTTTAAAATATTATGCAATATAAGATTTTAGTTGTTCTTTATAATAAAAAAATTACTGAGTCAGAAACTTGTTTGTCAATACTTTCGTGTAGAAATTTAATACTTAATAAATGCGAGGTATTGATATGGGACAACTCTAATTCCTTTAATGAAGATGAAAGAACTCTTTTTGAAAATGAATTAGAAGGAGTAGCTATTTCTTTTTGGGGAGATGGAAATAATTATCCGTTATCTTATATTTATAATTTTGTTATAAAAAAGGTTGACAATAAGGGGCTCTTGGTTATATTTGATCATGACTCTCTAATATCTTCTGGCTATTTTGAAGAGCTATTTACTCTTGATTGTCTATATCCAGATGTGAATCTATTTTTACCTCAGATTTATTATAGAAATCAGTTGGTCAGTCCTGCAAAACTGTATTATTTTATAGGTAGATATTTTTCAAAAACTGTATATGGTAAATATTCCGCGAAATATTTAACGGCTATTAATAGTGGTATGGCTATTCGACTTGAGTATTTGAAAGAAATATTCCCCGGGTATAATAGTAGAATATTATTCTACGGTACTGATAATGATTTTATGTACAAGTATTCTTTAGCTAATAAGTTTGTTTTTATTATGAATGCTAAAATAGAGCATACATTAAATTATTATGAAGAGAAGGATTTAACTCTGAAGTTTGCAAGATATAAAGATATGAAACATGGAGCCTTGGTTCAGATGAAAGATATTAATCGATTTTTATTTTGGTTCTGTTGTTTTTATTATCTCTGTTATGAGATTAAGATGTCTATAAAACACCGTACTTTACACCTTTTTAAGGTAGTTTATCATTGAATTTTATATGTAAAAATAGAATTTTTTTCTATTTATTATATTTTCATATTAACAAATATTCCTTTCTGCGATGATAACACATAGTGTTCAGTTCATTACTTTGAGAAGCAGGAGATTTATCTTTCTTTTATATACGTTTATCTGGTTTTGTTTTTTCCCTTTTGTGCAGCTTTTTCCATTAGGTACCGATAGCCAACCTAATGCATTGCTAATTGCAATATTGGTTTTTATTATAAAACCTGTTTTTAAGATAAATAAAAATTTTTTTTTACTCCTTATTTTATTTCTATTTACTATTTTACTTTTATTTTTTAGTAAAAATTCATTTTCTTCATTTAGATCATTGTTTAATTATTTTTCTTTGTTCTTTTTGACGTTTATTTCTTATTATGTATTGAGTCTTTTGAATGGTATTCCATATAAACTATATTGTATTACAATTTATGTTTGGTTTATAGTAGGATTGATACAGATGTTTTTTTTCCCTTCTTTCTTATCTTTTCTTATTTCTAGGGGGGATTCTTCTGCTACTTTGTTGACAGGAAGAGGAATTGTATGTTTGACTCCAGAACCTACATTTTATGGTATTATGTGTTTGCTATTTATTATGATTGGATATTTGAACTTTAAGAATGTTTCTGGGATGAAATGGTTGTATTTTTTATTGTTAATTCAATTATTTCTATTTTCGCTATCTTCGATGTGTCTTTTTCTATTAGTAATATCATTTTTGTTTTTTAGTATATATAAAATTTTCATTTCTAGAAATATTAAAAAAATATTTATTTATTTTTTTTGTGTGATGATTGTTTATATTTTATTGCCTTTTGTCTTGAATTTTTTTGTAAATCTCCGATTTGGAATTTTGCTAAATAAACTTTGGTATACCCCGTTGACATTTGTTACATTAGATGCAAGCGTGAATGAACGATTTAATCATATATTTTTCCCTTTGTATGGGTGTTTTGAAAACTACGGCTTGCCTCATGGGTTTGATTCGTTTGAAGCTTTTATGAATAAATGTTTTGGGGTGAGTAAATTTCAAGATTTTTTTTCGGATTATATAATTAATGCCTCATATCATAGGATAATGAGTGCTATTGGTGGTGCTTTTTTCGAATTAGGTATTATGGCTTTTATTATTATTATTGTGATATATAGAGCTTTTAAGCCGTTAATACATATTGATAAAAATAATACTTTTTTTTTAATATTATATATTGGGGTCTTAATGAATGCTGTTACTTTTTCAAATGCGATTATTCCATTTGTATTAGGAAATATCTTTTTTTTAGGTAAAAATATGGAAATGAAGGATAGAATTGTGAGAAAAGAAAGATATTAATAAAATGCCTTTTAGCGTCCAATTTTGACGTATTGCTTAACCGATCCTAGAATCAGGCCTTTGCACTTGTTAATTCAAAAGCAAAGTATATGTATAGTTACGATGATTTTGAACCTCTTTTGGTCCGTTATAAATTGGAAAGCGTTCCCTTTGGAATTTCAATAGAGAAATTCTGTTTGTCTCACAAGGTTCCTTATAACTTATTTGAAAATGATACAAAGATACACGAAGAAAGATAATCCCCGCTCACGTCTTGGGTGCTTCTTCACCGGATGTTGATTTGAAGGAATCGTCTATGCCAAGTTTGGCTCCAAAGCCGATGGCCGATATGCCTGTTTTTCTGGCACGGGACTTCGTGTATTGGTGGATATTCGTATAAGCAACGGTGTACATATCAGGCAGAAGAATTTGAGCTACGCAGGTTTGAAAAATCTTGTAGAGAAACTAGAGGGTTTATGTTGAATATAACAGGCTTGAACCGTTTTTTCTTAGTCCGTGATTTCCATGGTATGAGTTGTAAATATGATAAAGTTTTATCTGTAAAACTTCAACAGTTGAATCGTGAATTGGAAGATGGTGATGTCTTTATTGTGATGTCTAAAGATTTGCGTCTGGTTCGTTTGTTCTGTTATGATCAAAGGTCTTACAGCATGTTTGAAAACGTTTCAGGGCGAGGCACAAGTTTATCGTACCATGAGTACCGATCATACGATTTGTCATGGCAGTGATATTCGTCAACTGCCCGCAGGTGCAATAATTATCAAATGTGTCCGTAACTATGCTTATGAGATTATTCGTTATAAGATGTTGGATGGAAAAATCCGCGAAGTCTATTCCCCATTCACTAGTCAACCTGAAATCATCGACGTGGTTCCGGGAACACACGCCTTCGGTTTTTTTGGTTTATTTGGCTTTCAATAAATATGTTTTGGATACTCCACTTTATCGTGAAATGTATAGGATATTGGGGGGAATCAATGAATTTGAGTCGTATGAGTTTGACCAATTGGTTGGAAAAAGGTTCCACTCATTTCTGCGAGTTGATTACTTATCTTAAAAATACCTGTTTGGAGGAGGAGGCTATTGTGAACTGTGATGAGACCTGGTGTTGGGTAAAGCTATAAAAATATATATGCTACCTGGTCAACAAGCTCTCCAAAGTATTTATCTATTGTTACGAAGATGGTTTCAGGGGGAGTGATGCCTTGAAGCATATCTTGGGTGACAGTCAGGTGAAAGCCCTGCAGTCAGATGGCTACTGTGAATAAAATGTTGTTCTGTAATTTTTTCTGTTATTTTTAGTTTATACTTTCCTTTATTCATTTTTTTATAATTATTCCATAAGAAATGATTAATTTAATATTAGATAATGTGATTTTTTCTCTACAAAAGTCTGGGGGGATTTCTGTTGTTTGGTTTGAATTACTGAAAAGATTGCAATTTGACAATCTGAATTTTGAATGTATTGAATATGAGTTTATAAGCAATATTAATCGTAAGCAGTTGAGTATTGTTTCTAAAAATATTCGCATTAGAAAAAAAAGATTTTTAAGTATCACTCGATATTTATCCCCAAAAATACATTGTAAAGATCCTTTTATTTTTCATTCTTCATATTATCGTACTTGCAGCAACTCTAATGCTATTAATATAACTACTGTTCATGATTTTACGTACGAATACTATTATACTGGACTAAAAAGGATAGTGCATTTATGGCAAAAATATCGTGCTATATCTAAATCGGATTATATAATATGTATTTCAGAAAATACAAAACGTGATTTATTGAAGTTTTTGCCAAAGACAGATGAAGCTAAGATACGTGTCATTTATAATGGGGTTTCTGATGATTATTTTTTTATTACGGAAAGAGAAAGCATCAAATTACCTTTTGATTTGGAAACCTATGTTCTGTTTGTCGGATCTCGTGAGAGATACAAAAATTTTGAATTAACTGTAAAGGCGGTAGCCTATAATAAGCTAAAACTTGTGATAGTTGGTGCACCTCTTCTTGCTAAAGAGTTGGAATTATTGCAGAAAGAGTTAGGGCAATCTAATTTTATTGCAGTCGGACGTGTTTCAAATGAAGAATTAAATCATTTATATAATGGAGCTTTGGCTCTTTTATACCCTTCTGAGTATGAGGGATTTGGTATTCCGGTATTAGAAGCACAGAGGGCGGGATGTCCGGTTATTGCATACAATGCTTCGTCTATTCCTGAGGTTATTGGAAATACTCCATTGCTACTTAATATGTTGTCAATAGAGGCTATAACAAAATGCTTTGATATATTAAGGAGGAAAGAGGAACGTGAGGCTATTGTTTATAGAGGGATTGAAAATGCAAAACGTTTTACTTGGGATAGAATGTATGAACAAGTAATAGAATTATATAAAGAAGCTTGGGAGGCTTCAAATCAATGAAGTTTTCTTTAGTCACGGTTACATATAATAGTGCTCAGACTATCCATGATACGATTCGAACAGTTTTATTCCAAGTATATCCTGATATCGAATATATAATTGTAGATGGTTCATCTCAAGATAATACTATTGAAATTATAAAAAGGTATGAGCCTCTATTTCAAGGTCGGCTAAAGTGGATCAGTGAAAAGGATAATGGACTTTATGATGCCATGAATAAAGGTATCCACATGGCTACTGGAGATATTGTGGGTATAATTAATTCAGATGATTTTTACCATAGGAACGATGTTATAACTAAGGTTGCAGAGGTTTTTAATAATACAGATACACAGGCTGTTTATGGAGATGTACGTTTTGTGAATCCTAAGAAATTGGATAAAACAGTACGTTATTATTCTTCTAAGAACTTTACTCCACATTTGTTTCGGTATGGTTTTATGCCTGCACATCCGACTTTCTTTACTTATCGAAAGTATTTTGAGGAGTTTGGCTATTATAAAACAGATTATAAGATAGCTGCTGATTATGAGCTCCTTATTCGCTTCTTATATGTACATCAGTTGAAAAGTAAATATTTACCATTTGATTTTATGAAAATGCGTACGGGAGGCGCCAGTACAGCATCTGTAAAAAGTAATATTTTACTGAATAAGGAGATTGTCAGGGCATGCAGGGAGAATGGAATTTGGACTTGTTTGCCACTTTTATGTTTAAAATATGCTGTGAAGGTTTTTGAACTGTTATTGATAAAAGAATGAATATACTGATTACAGGGATCCATGGATTTATAGGTTCTAATTTTATCAGGGCCTTGAGAGATAAACATGCATTATATGGACTTGATATTATCTTTCCTTTTAGAGATGGAGTGATCCAGACATTCTCTTGGAGAGACATTGAGTTCACTTCTTCTTCTCTTCAAACTCTTCCTAAGTTTGATGTCATTATTCATCTTGCCGGAAAGGCCCATGATACGAAGAATCAGTCAGCAGCACAGGAATATTTTGATATCAATACCCGTCTTACCCAAAAGATCTTTGATTTCTTTCTGGAATCATCTGCCAAGAAATTCATTTTCTTTAGTTCGGTGAAAGCTGCTGCCGATAGTGTAGTAGGAGACGTGCTTACTGAAGACGTGATTCCGACTCCGGTAGGGCCCTATGGCGAAAGCAAGATACAGGCTGAGGAGTATATAAAGAAGCATTTTACATTCTCAAACACGGATAAGCAGGTGTATATTCTTCGTCCTTGTATGATTCATGGTCCGGGTAATAAAGGAAACTTGAATCTATTGTATAATGTGGTGAAGAAAGGAATTCCCTGGCCATTGGGTGATTTTGAAAATCGCCGTTCATTTATTTCAATCGATAACCTATGTTATGTGATTGAGGGATTATTGACAAAAGATGTCCCTTCGGGTATTTATCACATGGGTGATGATGAAGCTCTGTCAACGAATGAACTGATTGCCATCATGTGCGAGGTAATGGGAAAACAGCCTCACATCTGGAAAATGAACAAGCGTTTTATGGAAGGATGTGCCGGACTGGGGACTTTACTCCACTTGCCTTTGAATACCGAAAGACTTCGTAAACTGACGGAGAACTATGTAGTAAGTAACGCCAAGATAAAGGTCGCTTTGGGGATTGATAAAATGCCGGTCACCGCTAAAGAAGGGCTGATGAAGACTGTTCTTTCATTTGAAGAAACTGAATAACTTATGTACTATCTGATAATCTTAGTTCTGCTATTCTTAGCAGAACTTTTTTATTTTCATATTGCCGATAAATATAATATTATCGACAAACCGAATGAACGAAGTTCGCATACCCGGATCACCCTACGGGGTGGAGGAATTATCTTCTACTTGGGTGCATTGGCTTATTTTCTGACAAGTCAGTTTGAGTACCCTTGGTTTATGTTGGCTCTCACATTAGTGACGGCGATCAGTTTTGTAGATGACATCCGCTCCATGTCACAAGGACTTCGTCTTGTTTTTCATTTTACGGCGATGGCCCTGATGTTCTATCAATGGGGATTGTTTAGTTTGCCTTGGTGGACGTTGCTTATCGCTCTGATTGTCTGTACGGGGATTATCAATGCTTATAACTTTATGGATGGCATTAACGGCATTACCGGTGGATATTCATTGGTTATCCTGGTTTCTTTGGCATATGTGAATGCAGAAGTGATCTCCTTCGCAGAACAGAATTTTATTTATACGATGATTTGTTCTGTGTTGGTGTTTGACTTCTTTAATTTCCGTAAGAGAGCGAAATGCTTTGCCGGTGATGTAGGTTCGGTCAGTATAGCTTTTGTAGTCTTGTTCCTGATTGGGAGTTTGATTCTTCAAACGAAAGATTTCAGCTGGCTTGTATTTCTTGTTGTGTACGGAGTGGATAGTGTGTTGACGATCGTACACCGGTTGTTGCTACATGAAAATATTGGTTTGCCTCACCGGAAACATTTGTATCAGATCATGGCCAATGAACTGAAGATACCACACGTGGTAGTGTCACTGATCTATATGGTGGTTCAAAGCGTCGTTGTGGCAGGGTATTTGGCATTGCGGGAGTATAGATATGGGTATTTATCAGGGAGCATATTGGTGTTGAGCCTGTTGTACCTCCTGTTTATGAAGAGATTTTTTTATTTGCATAAATCTAATTAATCATGAACTTAACAGAAAATGATTTTCGGCGTGTGGCAGATTGGCTTGGCGTTGAAGTGGCAGTGGTAAAAGCCATACAGGCAGTTGAGGCCGGTGGGCGTGGGGGCTTTGTGGCTCCGGGACGACCGGTGATCTTATTCGAAGGTCACATCTTTTGGCGTGAACTCAAGAAGCGGGGACTTAATCCGGAGAGGCATGTTGCGGGCAATGAAAACATTCTTTATCCTAAATGGGAGAAGGGGCATTATTATGGCGGGATAAGAGAGTATGAACGTCTGGAAAAGGCCCGGGAAATACATAAAGAAGCTGCTGACGCTTCCACTTCATGGGGAATGTTCCAAGTGATGGGCTTTAACTATGCGATGTGCGGGTATGGCAGTGTGGAGGAAATGGTGAAAGATATGTGTGTCGGAGAAGATAAGCAACTGGAAGCTTTTGCGAGGTTTGTGAAATTTGCTAAGCTACAGTCCTGCCTGGAGCAGAAAGACTGGGCCGGGTTTGCCAGGAGGTATAATGGACCCGGATATGCCCAAAATCAGTACGATAAAAAACTGGAAGAGGCTTATCGGAAGTTTACGAAGGAATAGAAATGTAATGGATAGGAGGAAGTAGGTTCTAATGAAAATATCAGGAAAGTCATAGATGTAATCAGATAGAATGAGTGAAAATATACCCCAACGGGTATAAATTTTTGCTTTGCTCCCACTTTTATACCATATCGGGTATAAAAGTGGGAGTCTTTTATTATATTTGTACCCAAACGGGTATAATATGGGAAATCAAACAATAGCAGAGTATGTGAAGCGGATGCGTAGGGAAACAGGGCTTACGCAAGTGGATTTATCAGAGAAGGCAGGTGTCGGGTTGCGTTTTGTACGGGAGCTGGAGCAGGGAAAAGAATCTCTCCGGCTGGATAAAGTAAATCAGGTACTTAGCTTATTTGGTAGTCAGGTAGGAGTAGTGTCAATTAGAAAAGAAGAGTTATGAAAAAGGCTGAAATTTATGTTAGCAATCAGTTAGCCGGTATTTTGATTGAAGATGAAAATGGCTTTTCTTTCACTTATACAGACGAATATATTTCAAAGGGAAACCGACGACCTGTTAGTCTGACGCTTCCGATAACTCATGTCCCCTATACAAGCTCTGTGCTGTATCCTTTCTTTGATGGATTAATTCCTGAAGGATGGTTGCTTGATATTGCGGAACAAAGTTGGAAGATAAGTAGTCGGGATAGAATGGCTTTGCTGCTGGCTTGTTGTAAGGATTGCATAGGAGATAGTACTCTTCTCTTGGATTACGGGGAATTCTGATATGCATTTGAAGAACTTTTCTTTATATAGTACGAAACCTATTAGTTATGTTCTGGCACCCGCTTATGACTTACTGTCAACGAAGTTGGTCCTTCCTGCCGATTCTGAGGAATTGGCATTAACTCTTAATGGGAAGAAGAAGAAAATAAAGAAGTCGGACTTTGTTGTTGCAATGAACTCGACCGGCTTGGAAGATAAGATTATTGAAAATGTTTTTAATAAGTTTGATCACCTTCAGTCTAAATGGGAAGAGTTTATAGATGTTTCTTTTATACAAGAAACAACCAAAGAAAGGTATAAGGAGCTTATACATGAAAATTGGAAAAGGATTAAGTGATAGCTCAATAAAAAGAAAGGCGACTTTTTCTCAAGCCGCCTTTCTTTTTATTTAATCTCAAATTCTTCCTTCATATCGATCTCTTCTCCATGTGAATCGTAGAATACGTATTCAAGAAAAGCGAGTTTCTGACTCGGAATAATTTTAATACCAAATCCGTATTTCATCTGCCATTTGCGTTTCAGCGACATAAGTCCCTGATTCAAATAAGCAGCCACATACGGGTGGATGTGTAGCGAGAATTTCTTTATCTTCAGTTTATTGACCAGATAATCAATTTTACTCTCCAGTGTGTCCGTAAAGAGGATGGACGATTTGATGGTGCCTTTACCAAAGCAAGTCGGACAGGTTTCTGTAGTGTTCACGTCCATGGCCGGGCGAACCCGTTGACGCGTAATTTGCATCAGTCCGAATTTGCTTAAGGGCAGAATGTTGTGACGCGCCCTGTCTTTTTGCATGTTGGCACACATACGTTCGTAAAGCTTCTGACGGTTTTCGGCTTCATTCATGTCAATGAAATCTACCACAATGATACCACCCATATCCCTTAGCCTCAGTTGGCGTGCCAGTTCGTCGGCAGCCCCCAGGTTTACTTCGAGTGCGTTACCTTCCTGCCCGTTGGCATTCTTGGTGCGGTTTCCGCTGTTCACGTCTACTACGTGAAGCGCCTCAGTGTGCTCAATAATCAAGTAGGCACCACTCTTGTAGGATACTGTTTTACCAAAAGACGATTTAATCTGTTTGGTGATACCGAAATTGTCATAAATGGGAAGTTGACCTTTATACAACTTGACGATGCCTGCCCGTTCGGGAGCAATCAGCGTCACATAATCCTTGATTTCGTTGAACACCGCTTCGTTGTTCACATGGATGTTCTCGAAAGAAGGATTGAAGAGATCACGCAGCAAAGCTACGGCACGGCTTGTTTCCTCGTAGATAAGTGTCGGAAACTTTGTGGCCTTTTGTACTTTGGTGATACTTTCTTCCCAGTGCTTCAGCAATACTTTAAGCTCTCCATCGAGTTCGGCAACACGTTTGCCTTCTGCCACTGTGCGTACAATCACTCCGAAGTTTTTCGGCTTGATGCTCATCAGCAGTTGTTTCAGGCGTGCACGTTCTTCGCTCGATTTAATTTTTTGAGAGACAGAGACCTTGTCGTTGAAAGGAATCAGCACCAGATATCTTCCTGCAAACGAGATTTCGGAAGTCAGGCGCGGTCCCTTGGTTGAGATAGGCTCTTTTACAATTTGCACCACTACTTCTTGTCCTACCTTTAATGTATTGGCTACTGTGCCATCCTTGTCCAGGTCGGGAAGCAGGGTTGCTTTCGAAATGGGATTAAGCTTTTTTTTGTCGCTTAAAGTCTGCTTTACGTACTTTTCGAGTGAGTTAAATTGAGGACCCAGGTCTAAATAATGAAGGAAAGCATCTTTCTCGTAACCGACATCCACGAAGCAAGCATTCAGTCCGGGCATCAATTTCTTGACGCGGCCCAAATACATATTGCCCACCGAAAAGGAGATATTTCTTCCTTCGCTTTGAAGTTCCACCAAACTCTTGTCCTCAAGTAAGGCGATGGAGACTTCTTTGGGCTGTACGTCTACTACTAATTCGCTTGTCACGTCTGTTTCCTAATTATTTAATTTTATAAAAAAATGAACGAATAACTTTATGCGTTTGTTCATTCAGTCGGGCATTTAAACAAAGAACAAACTCGAAAGACATTTGCTTCACAAGTTTGTTCTTTATTTCTGTCCAGATTCAGACTAAAAATTACTTTTTGCTTTTATGTCTGTTCTTTCTTAGTCTTTTTTTACGCTTGTGCGTAGACATTTTATGTCTTTTTTTCTTCTTTCCGCTTGGCATAGCTTCAAAATTTTATGGGTTAATACTCTTGTTTATTATTTCTTTACCGAAAGGGTGAATGTCTTAGCTGGTTTGAACGCCGGAATGTTGTGTTCCGGAATGATGATGGTCGTATTCTTAGAAATATTACGAGCGGTTTTTTGAGCTCTTTTCTTTACGACGAAGCTACCAAATCCACGGAGGTAAACATTCTCGTCCTTAGACAAAGAATCTTTCACTGCATCCATAAATGCCTCAACTGTTGTAAGTACTGTTACTTTGTCAACACCGGTGTTCTTTGCAATTTCGTTTACAATATCTGCTTTAGTCATTTTTCCTTAAAAAAAATATTATTACTATGTTCTTTCTAATTTTTTGGACTGCAAATATATAGCTTTTTAGTCTCCCAAAAAAATATATCCCGAACAATTTTCTAAAAAAGTCGCTTCATTAAGCTTTCTTAGTTCGTAATTAGATGAAAAGAACTACTTTTGTGCAAGGATAAAGTTAACAAAAAGTAGAATCTGGCTAAATATATGAATCCTAACTTCAGCAATACAATAGAAAAGTGGTATCAGGAATATAAAAGGGAACTTCCATGGAGGGAGTCCGCGGATCCTTATGTGATATGGATTTCGGAGATCATTCTGCAACAGACCCGTGTCGTGCAGGGGTATGACTATTTCATGCGGTTTATGAAACGGTTTCCGGATGTTGCCACATTGGCCCAAGCGGATGAAGACGAAGTGATGAAGTATTGGCAGGGGCTGGGCTATTACTCCCGTGCACGCAATTTGCATGCAGCCGCTAAAAGTATGAACGGGGTGTTTCCTAAAACCTATCCGAAAGTGAGGGCTTTGAAGGGGGTAGGTGACTATACTGCCGCTGCCATCTGTTCTTTTGCCTATAACATGCCTTATGCGGTAGTCGATGGGAATGTGTACCGGGTACTTTCCCGCTATCTGGGCATCGATACTCCGATAGATTCTACTGAAGGGAAAAAGCTCTTTGCTGCCGTAGCCGATGAACTGCTGGATAAAAAGAATCCTGCCCTTTATAATCAGGCTATCATGGATTTTGGAGCTATCCAATGTTCGCCTCAGTCTCCTAACTGCATGTTTTGTCCGTTGGCAAGCGGCTGCTCGGCATTAGCCGGGGGAATGGTGGCACAACTTCCGGTAAAACAGCACAAAACGAAAACGACCAATCGCTACTTCAATTATATATATGTACGTATGGGTGCGTATACTTTGATTAATAAAAGAACGGGCAATGACATCTGGAAAAATCTGTTTGAGTTTCCTCTGATTGAAACTCCCGAAGCTGTCTCGGAAGAGGAATTTCCGGCGCTGCCTGAATTCAGAGCCATGTTTGCGGAGGGAGAGACCCCTATAGTCCGTTTGGTTTGCAGGGATGTGAAACATGTACTTTCACACCGGGTGATTTATGCCAATTTCTATATGGTTGATCTTCCGGAGAACAGTCAGTCTTTTACTTCTTATCAGAAAATAAAAGCCGATGAATTGGAGCAGTATGCGGTGTCGAGGTTGGTACATGCCTTTATCGAGAAATACATTAACTAATTGAAAATTATCACTGTGTTAAACTAATTAAATATCTAAAATTATGAGACGATCCTATTTATTATTGGCCTGTCTTTCTCCGGTAGCCTGTATAATGGCTGCAAACGGACAAAAAGGAGGCAAGAGCAAACAAAAGGTAAACGAACGGCAATTGCCCAATGTTGTGTTTATTTATGCCGACGATTTGGGCTATGGCGACCTTGAATGCTATGGTGCCAAAAATGTACAGACCCCCAATGTGAACCGCTTGGCTTCCGAAGGTATCCGCTTCACCAATGCACATGCTACAGCCGCTACCAGTACTCCCTCACGTTACTCTATGCTCACAGGCGAATATGCCTGGCGTCGTCCCGGTACTGATGTTGCCGCGGGAAATGCCGGAATGATTATTCGTCCGGAAGATTATACCATGGCGGATATGTTTAAGAATGCCGGATATGCTACCGCTGCCATTGGAAAATGGCATCTGGGATTGGGAGACAAAGCCGGCGAACAGGATTGGAATGCCCCTCTTCCGGCTGCATTGGGCGATCTGGGATTTGATTATTCTTATATCATGGCTGCTACTGCCGACCGTGTACCTTGTGTCTTTATCGAGAACGGAAAGGTTGCGAATTACGATCCGAGTGCCCCTATCGAGGTTAGTTACCGGAAACCTTTCGAAGGTGAACCTCTGGGAAAAGATCATCCCGAATTGTTGTATAACCAGAAGCACAGTCATGGTCACGATATGGCTATCGTCAATGGTATTGGCCGTATTGGCTATATGAAAGGGGGAGGTAAAGCTCTGTGGAAAGATGAAAACATAGCTGACTCCATCACCAGCCATGCTATCGATTTTATTCGTGATCATAAAGATGAGCCTTTCTTTATGTATTTTGCTACCAATGATGTACATGTTCCCCGTTTCCCTCACGAACGTTTCCGTGGTAAGAATCCTATGGGACTCCGGGGGGACGCCATTGTTCAGTTTGACTGGAGTGTCGGACAAATCCTGGAAACACTTGACAAACTCGGTCTTTCTGAGAATACGTTGATTATTCTTTCCAGTGACAATGGTCCTGTTGTGGACGATGGGTATCAGGATCGTGCCGAAGAGCTGCTAAACGGTCATAGTCCTGCTGGCCTGCTTCGTGGTAATAAATATAGCGCTTTCGAAGGAGGAACCCGGATACCGGCAATTGTTCGCTGGCCTAAACAAATCGGACAGCCGCAGGTGTCGGATGTATTGGTTTCACAAATCGACTGGTTGGCTTCTCTGGCTTCTCTCGTAAATGCGCGTCTGCCTAAAGGGGCTGCTCCAGATAGCTTCAACCGCTTGGGCAACTGGATCGGAACAGATTCTACTGACCGTCCCTGGGTGATTGAACAGGCTTCTAACCATACGTTGTCGGTACGTACCAAGGACTGGAAATACATTGAACCCAACGACGGACCGAAAATGATTACGTGGGGACCGAAAATCGAAACCGGTAATTCGAGTATCCCTCAATTGTATGATATGACTAAAGTCTATGAACAAGAGAATCTTGCAGAGAAGAACCCGGCAAAGCTCTTTGAACTGCAAACGATTTTAAGGAAAGTGCGCAATAAAACTTATAGAGCTTTATAAAAGTTGTAACAATTCTTGCATTCTATTGTTATTCTACTTAATTTTGGCAACAAAAATCGGTATTTAGAAACATAAAACTCTGAGAATATGTCAGTAAATAAAGTGATATTGATAGGAAATGTCGGTAAAGACCCTGAAGTGAGATATTTGGATACGGGTATTGCTGTGGCCAGTTTTCCTTTGGCTACAACCGACCGTGCATATACTTTGTCTAATGGTACACAAGTGCCTGAGCGGACTGAATGGCACAATCTTGTACTTTGGAGAGGACTGGCAGAAACTGCCGAGAAATATGTACATAAAGGTGATAAGCTCTATGTGGAAGGTAAGATAAGAACTCGTTCTTATGATGACCAGAGTGGGGCAAAACGCTATGTTACCGAGATATTTGTAGATAATATGGAAATGCTGACTCCGAAAGGTGCCGGTGCCGGATCGTATGCTCCGTCACAGCAGCAGGCTGCTGCTCCCGTACGGCCTCAACCGCAACAACCGCAGCAATCGGCATCTTCACAAGATAATCCGGCAGACGATCTGCCGTTTTAATGGTTGCGGACTACAAGTTAAGGATGATAGTTGTCATCCGGCTGTTGCCTTAACTTGTAGTTCATAACTCTTGACTAACAACTTGTAGCCAGAGTTTAACTCGCGGCTGCTTATTATTAACTTAAAACCAATATTTTGGACCCAGACGCTTATTTATGCCAGTTGGCAGAAATTTTTAACGGAATATCCGTACACACACCATCATTATCAGCAATAATAGCCATAGTACTGGCCGGTTTGCTCCTGCTCGCTTCGGGCTTTGCTTCGGCATCCGAAATTGCTTTCTTCTCACTCTCACCTTCTGATCTGAATGATATAGAGGAGGGTAATCACCCTTCTGATGGAAAGATCAGCAATCTGCTTGCAGATTCCGAACGTTTGCTGGCAACCATTCTTATCACAAACAATTTTGTGAATGTGACCATCATCATGCTCTGTAACTTCTTTTTTATGAATGTTTTTGTTTTTCATTCGGTTCTCGCAGAGTTTTTGATACTGACAGTCATCCTCACTTTTCTGTTGTTGCTTTTTGGAGAGATAATGCCTAAGATCTATTCGGCACAAAAGACGTTGGCTTTCTGCCGCTTTTCCGCTCCGGTCATCTACGTCCTGCGCAAGGTATTTGCACCGATATCTGCCGTACTGGTACATTCTACCGCTTTTTTAAATAAACACTTCGCCAAGAAAAATCATAATATATCTGTTGATGAACTTTCCCATGCCCTTGAACTGACAGATAAAACCGAACTTTCGGAAGAAAACAATATTCTTGAAGGAATTATCCGTTTTGGTGGGGAGACGGCCAAAGAGGTTATGACTTCCCGTTTGGATGTAGTGGATCTTGATATACGTACTTCGTTTAAAGACGTGCTTCAGTGCATAATTGATAATGCCTACTCCCGCATTCCTATTTATTCCGGTACACGCGATAATATCAAAGGAGTGCTTTATATCAAGGACTTGCTGCCCCATCTGAATAAGGGGGATAATTTTCGTTGGCAATCATTGATTCGTCCCGCCTATTTTGTGCCTGAGACTAAAATGATCGACGATCTTCTGCGTGACTTCCAGGCAAATAAAATTCATATTGCCATTGTCGTTGATGAATTCGGAGGTACATCGGGGATAGTGACAATGGAAGACATTATAGAAGAAATTGTTGGAGAAATCCATGATGAGTATGATGATGAAGAGCGTACCTATACAGTGATCAACGATCATACCTGGGTTTTTGAAGCAAAGACCCAGCTGACAGACTTCTACAAGATTACTAAGGTAAATGAGGACGATTTTGAGAAGGTGGACGGTGATGCCGATACGCTGGCCGGACTGTTGCTTGAGATCAAAGGGGAGTTTCCCGCGCTGCATGAAAAAGTACTTTATCATCATTATGAATTTGAAGTTCTGGCGATGGACAGCCGCCGCATCCTGAAAGTGAAGTTTACCATAAACGAGCCTTCCACAACGGAAGTTGCTTCCTGATTTCATTATGGCATTGTTGTCGGAACATAAGGCGGACTGTTATCGTTGGGGTATCTGGAAAACAGATGAATCTCTCGAAGAACTTTTGGCTTTGCTCCCTGGTCCTGAGAAATACGAACAGCAGCTAAAGCGTTTCTCTTCACCCCACCGCCGGTTGGAGTGGCTTTCTGTGCGTGTATTGCTTTATCGGTTGCTGGGGGAAGAAAAGTCAATAGAATATGCTCCCAGTGGTAAACCCCGTTTGGCGGATTCCTCTTTTTTTATTAGTATTTCCCATACCCGCGGATATGTAGCGGTTATCTTAAGCGCCGTATCCGAAGTCGGTATTGACATTGAGCAATATGGACAACGGGTACACAAGGTTGCACATAAATATATGCGTGAGGATGAAACGACGTCCGTTTATCAGGGAGACGATACCTGGTCGCTGCTTTTACATTGGTCCGCCAAAGAAGTGATGTTTAAGTGTATGGATGTGGATGAAGTCGATTTCCGGGAGCATCTCCGTATAGTACCGTTTCAGGTATGTGAACGCGGAGAATTTTTTGCCGAGGAATATCGTACGGAACGCCGGATGAAATTCCATATCCGATATTTGCTGCATCCGGATTTTGTGATGACCTGGCAGGTGGGGTCTTCGTTTGGAAAAAATGATTGATTTTCAATGAAGTAAACAAAATGATAAATCGTATCTTATTGCTGGTGCTTGTCATTGGCTACAGTATGAGAGTTACTGCTCAGAATCGTATCGATTCCTTATTTACATCTGTTAGCCAACGCTTTTCGGGTTATCCTTCTGAACTGGTGTATTTGCAGACCAGTAAGGAGATTTATGAAACGGGAGAAGATCTTTGGTTTAAAGCATATCAGCTTGATGCGAAATCATTCGGTTTGTCAACCCGGAGCAAGACACTTTATCTGCAAATGTTGAGTGATAAAGACAGTGTAGTCTGGCAAGAGAAGTATCCCATAGAAAACGGTATTGCAGACGGCCACATATATGTGGATACGAAACTGCCGGAAGGGAGTTATCGGTTGGAAGCCTATACCCGTCATTCCTATTATAAAGATACGGTCGGAATATCTCCGGTACGTAAAATCAAAGTATTAAAGAACATCAGCTATAATACTCCGGCAAAAGAGGGAGAGGAGACAGGTGATTTAAGATTCGAACTCTTCCCCGAAGGCGGAAATCTGGTTTCGGGTTTGCCGTTTTGCCTGGCGTTCAAAGCTACTGACACGAAAGGGTATCCGGTCGATGTGGAAGGAGTGCTGTGTGAAGGCGGACTTCCTCTTATGCCATTCAAAAGCAGCCATGATGGAATGGGAAAGTTACTTTTTACTCCGTTTGCCGATAAAGAATACCGGATAGAGCTGAAGGATGGACATAGTTACCTTTTGCCTGAGGTGTATAAACAAGGAGTAGCACTGCGATTATTGAAACAGGATCAGGAACAATTGGAGTTTATCATCTCTCAAACACAAGATTTGCCTGATCAGGAAGTCTGTTTGGTGGGTCAGATGCGGGGGATGGTGTGTTGTGTTGCAAAGGGAATGCTTAAAGACCGTTTGAAGATAAAGATGCCTCTGGTCGAATTTCCTTATCAGGGGATAGTCGAGTTTACTCTCTTTGACAATGCAATGAAGCCGGTTGCCGAGAGGCTGGTGTATGTACATCCCGAAAAGAAACTGCATATTCGTATCGTACCGGAGAAGGAAAGCTACGCTCTTCGTGAAAAAGCGGCCTTACATATTAAGGTAACGGATGATAAGAACCGGCCTGTAAAAGTCAATCTGGGAATTAGCGTTTTTGATAAAGCATATAGTAATCCGGTTGATCCTGTGAATATTCTGACCCATTGCTATCTGTCGTCGCAGATACGCGGTGTAGTTTATCGTCCGTCTTATTATTTTGATGAAAAGAACAATGACCGTGTGCAGGCAATGGATCTGTTGCTATTGACACAGGGGTGGAGACGATATATCTGGGAGTTTAATGGCCCGGTTTATCAAGGAGAAGCGTTTTTAAGCGATGATATATCAGGAGTTCAGGTTACAGGAGGCAGGAAAAAGAGCCGAGAAAAACAGGAGGATAAGCAACTTGTTCAGGTTACGGGTGCTGAAGGTAATTCTGCGTTCTTGTGGACAGACTCGGTAGGACACTTCACGATTGATACGGATCGGATGAAAGAGCTTCGCGGTGGATATATTTATCTGAAACCAATGTTGTCGAAAGAGTTTAAGCCTGAACTGGAGATCGTAGATTACTTTCCGGTGATTGACAGTGTGAGAAGAGAGAAGTATCCCGGTCATTCGGTTACAGTCCGGACACAGGCGGTGAAAGAAGAGTCCGTTGATATGCCGGTTGTAAGCAGTGACAGTATAATCCTGCTGGATGAAGTTGTAGTCAGCCGTAAGGCACGCAGACCATTTAGAGATAAGTTTATGGGGCGGTTAGACAGCATGACACAGATGAGCATGGAAAATGTTTATGTTTGCGGATGTGGCTATCTGCAAAATTATAAACCCGGATATGATGCCCATCCTTGGTGGAAACCTTGTGGTGAACCGTCTGATAAAAGGACTAAACCGGTGGAAGGAAAACAGTATGAAATTGTGAAGTTCAAGCATTTGGGAGGCAATGCCTTCAGCGTTATAGACCGGCAGACTGTGACATATCACGGCCCCATATATTCTGAAAAAGAACTGCTCCGCATGAATAACCTTTGGCGTACGAAAGGATATTATGCTCTTCGCGAATTCTATCAACCGGATGAAGTGGACATGCAGTTGCCTATACCGGATGCCCGCAATACATTGTTTTGGTCGCCTATGGTTGTGACGGATGAGAAAGGAGAAGCCACCGTTTCATTTTATTGTTCGGATATCAATACAGGCTTCATTGGCATGGCGGAGGGAGTGGATGGAACAGGTCTTTTAGGGAGTGATAAATGCGAATTCAGAGTGATTAGAAAAGCTAATTAAGTTTTGTAAATCATCTATGACTACGGATAAAAACAAAAGAATCTCCGGGAACATCTTTTAAACAAGGCTCCCGGAGATTTTTTTATTTCTTTAGTTTATAACTTAGAGCCCCCGATGGACACTTCTTGATTTGAGCAATCAGTTCTTCGGTAGTAGCATTTTCCATCTTTATCCACGGACGTTCTTTAGGGTGATACACATTGGGCAATGTCTTCACGCAGATTCCGGCATGCCGGCAAAGCTCTGGCTGCCATACAATGGTCAGTTCGCCATTGCTGTATTCTATTTGTTTTCCCATAACTGTTTTTTATATTATTGAATGTGAACACCACGAAGTACAATGCGTTTCCATGCCGGATGCTTATGTATGTATCCCGCAACGAACGGACAAAGAGGAACCAAGCGCAGACCTTGCCGCTCAATGTCGGTAAGGACTTTTTCTGCGAGCTGAGAACCTATTCCGTGCCCTCCTAAAGCGGCAGGGACTTCGGTGTGCGTGAGGTAGATTTCACCATTCGAGGATTTGATGTATTCTATTCGGGGAGTATAACTTTCAATATGGAATTCATATTGATGTTTTTCTTCATTGTCTATCAGTTCATAATTTTCAGCCATAATCATTTTTCTTTTAAAAGTTGTTTGATTCTACAACATTTGAAGGTGATATTTTGTTTCCTCCGATTGCCTGTTTATGAATCGTTTAAACAATTGTATACCGGTCATAATTTTAACAGATAATAATGATTCGTGGCAAAACAAATGCATACTCTTTCTGTTGATATTGGACAAATGCGGGGCAACAGCGCTCCGCCTGCAAAACTACCATATGGGAGTATCTTGATTTGGGATACTGATTTCTGAGTGAATGAACGAATTGTTTTATATTTAAACTTTAGAGATTATGAATGGAAGAGTAATACAGATCTTCTGCATGGTAGTTGGCATAGTACTTGCTTCCTCTTGCGGAGACGAATGTCCGGTAGAACAACCTTACTCGGTTCGGGTATCTGTTAAGGACAAGAACTATTTGAATATATCGCAGTTTCCGCAGCTGGGCAGCGTAGACGAGAACCAGCCTTTCCGCACCTATACGGGAACTATTTATTATGCTCTGTACGATGCTTCTACCGGAGCATTGAAAAGAGAGTCGGAGATTGTTCAAATCAATGGTGAAGATAAGGAGTATACTATTTCTTTCGCCGGAATACCCGATGGTGATTATAAATTGGCTGTTTGGGGGAACCTGACTACTGATTACCCCGCCGGCATTTTGCATCAGGACGGGAAGGAGCATACGGATATTTATGTGGCGACCCGTGTCTTGCATTTCTCTCCCGAATATCAGACAGAAGAATTGACATTGGAACGTACCAAGGGAAAGCTGTTGTTACTCTGTTCCAATTTCCCGGCTGAAATAAGTCGGATAGAACAACATGTAAACCACGTTTATCAGTCGGTGGATGCCGATCTTAATTATAGCGGAAGCACGCAGGTTGACAAAAGTGTGCCATTTACCAATATGTTGGAGACATTGCTTGCACCCTCTTCGGTAGATGGACATTCAAAGTTAGCTTTAACTTTCTATGCCACCGATACAAGAGTTTCTGAATCTCCTTATTTGAAATTGCCTGAAATGGAAGTGGACATGCGGCGCAATGAAATAACCGCTGTCTCTATAGACTACAATACATCAGAAGGAATCTGGGAAATCAAGATGTTTATCCGTGGGGAATGGCTCACGATACATCGCCTGGATATCTACTGATCTCTTTTTCCTTATCTATTTATTTAAACTAAACTTTGCTATTATGAAAAAATTAATGTTTCTGGTGGCAGCAAGCCTCTTTGTATTTGCTGCTTGTTCCAACGAAGATGATCCTTCGTCTGAAGTGAATCCCGAAAATAGTGGGATTACATTTGAACTGTCCGCGGTTAATGGTCTGACAGATGGGATTGGAACCCGAATGCCGGTGTATAGCCAGGAGGCTACACAGCATGTCACTCGCGTCAGTGTTTATGCTTTTGTGCAGAACGGTTCGACTTATCTGCATCAAAAGACCTATGATATCACCGGCTGGACCGATGGTACTACTTTCAAACGTTTTGCCGTTCCCGATGCTGACAAGCTTCCTGTAGGGGTATATAAGTTTTTGGCTGTAGGCCGTGACGCAAGTGATCGCTTCTCTGTGACTACGCCGACTTCCGGTAATACCAATTATACGGATATGCTTGCTACTATTATGAATTCGGGCGATGAATCGGAAATCTTTGCAGGTTCGGCCGATGCGGAAGTAATGGCTCAGGGCGGAACTCGTGTCAGCATTGAGATGACCCGTAAGGTGGCCGGTGTACTGGGATACTTCAAGAATGTTCCTCAAGTGCTTAACGGAACCACTGTGAAGTATTTGCGTCTGAAAGTCAGCAACTCCAATCAGCAGGTGAATCTGACTAATGGTGTAGGTATCAATACTGCCGCTACTCCTTATAATATAATAGATATGGATCTTTCCGGCCAGGCTGTTTCCAACGGCGTGTATGTGGGCAACGATTTGTCCGGACAGGGAGTGGTGAAAGTGCCTAATTCACAATTGGGAGGTTCGTTCTATATGCCGGTTAGTGGCGTGAGCATGACTTTAGGGCTTTATGATGCGAGTGGTACCGCTATAAAAGAGTGGACCGTGAGCGACACTAATAGTTCGGGAGCAACACAGTTTAATCTGCTGGCAAATCATTTTTATGCATTAGGTGTGAAAGGTGCTACGGGTAGTGTGGATGGCGGAACACCGGGTAACCCGGGTGACGATGATGCTCCGGTAGATTTGCTGACCGATCAGAATATTGTGATCACTATCAGTCCGGCATGGGAATTGATACATAACCTGGTAATTCAGTAAAAGTAACTCAAAAACAGAATCATGGTATGGCTATGAGAAAGGCAGGCTATATAACTATCCTTCTGACGGGATTTCTGGCAACGCTCTTGTTGGGCAGCTGCTCAACAGATGATGTTGCCGAACTCCCCTTGGAAGAAGGGGTTCCGGTCCGTTTTGAAATAAAGCGGGACGGGGTCATGAGTCGTGCGCTGGGAGATGCAGCTCTTTCTGTCAACAGGATACTGATTCTGCCGTTTCGGAAAACGGATGAAGCATTGCCAAACGATGCAGCTAATTTCGTTCCGGAATATAGCGCAGCCCGACAATTGGATGTCAATTCGTTTCCGGCAGTAGTCACGATGCTTAATCTTTCAGCAGCCTCTACCTATCAGTTGTTGGTGATCGGATATAATCGGAGTGATTATGATTTTGCCAGTGGCGGAGGTGCAACGAAGCGGTTTAATATCGGTTCGACAGGTAATCCGGCTACGTTGGCTAATTTGTATTTGCAACCGGTCAATCCGACGGTAGTTCCGGAGTTCTTTTCGTGTTTCGGAAACGGTTACCAGGGTACAACGTTGGTTGGTCCTGTTTTTAAACCTTCGCAAATCAATTATGTGACAGGTACACTGAAAAGGCTGGTTAGTGGTTTAACGCTCGAAGTGACCAATATTCCCGCATATGTCAACTCTATGACATTGATAGCCGAGCAACTTGTGACGGCTACCCGTGCAACGGATGGGACGGCACTGGCATGGCAAACAGTCGGTGACAGCGGTATAAAAACATTGGCTACTCAGGCACCGGTTTCGGGGAAAGTCAGTTTCAACCAGTTTCTGCTGGCTATTCCGGACAGTAGAAAGACTCTGTTCTATCTGGATGTGTCTTCTTATGGACTCTTCACCGAACGTTATACGGTGAAACTGTCGGATACTCCCGGTGTGGTTTCGGGAAACCGGATTATTTTTACTCCTAATCATTGGGTGAAAGTGACCGGAAGTTATGCGAATATCAATATAGGTTTCACTTTGGCAGGAAACATCAACTTGGATGACAATGCCTGGGATGGCCTTCAATAGAAACTGAAAGCAAAAAGAACCGGAGATGAAAACGAAAGTGATAATAATGATAAGCCTTTTTCTTTCTCTCTTCCTGACGGGATGTGAGAAAGAACTGGTCGAAGTGCCCGGTGAAGATCCCGGGCAACTTCCTCCGGAAGGTGAGCCTTCGGACTTGCCTGACGGATATTTTGAAGTAACCTTCTCTGCCGGATACGGAGGAGGGGATACCCGTACACCCGTCACGGGGACCGATTCACGGGTTCGTCACCTGCGTTACGTCATTTATAAGTCGACAGGTGAGTTTGTGAAAGAAAAGGTGGTGCTGAAGACTACGGATGCTGCTCCTTCCTGGCCGATGGCTGCCTTGAAAGATACGCTTCCGAAAGGACAGTATACAGCTGTATTTCTGGCCAATGTAGAGAAAACACAGTTCCCGATTCCCGTTTCGGGCGGTGGAACCAACTATGCGGATGTGTTGACGAATTACCAGACAACACGTGCGAATGCCCGGATCGTGTTACCCGGTGCGGAGTTTACCGACACTTCGGAATTTTATCTGGCCAATGTATCTTTCTCGGATACCTCTGCCCAACCTTATGTACTGTTGCAGCGCATTATCAGTATGCTGAATTTGCGAAGAGTGTTTGTGGATGCACAAACCGCTTTGAATTCTCTGACCAACAATATTGTGACGCAAATAGGATATAGGAATATAATCCGGACGACGGTACAAGGCATTTTGCCAGGGTTACTGAAAACGGCAATGGACTTGGGAGTGGTTGGTAATGCTGTCTATAATGTTGTTGGCGGACTCGATGCCGCAGTCAATCTGGTGGTGGCGGCATTGGTCGAACCGGTCGTGGATGTACTGTATGCACAACTTTTGCAAGGGTTGGTCAATCAGATAGGGCTGACTCTCTCCGGTAATGCTACGCAGAATGGTGCATTGGGAGCATTGGGCGATTTACTGAATCCCTGGAGGGGCAGTGATGCTGCTTATGCTTTAGTGACCATAAACAATTTCCCTAAGACTGTGGACTTAGACCTGAATGTGAAGGATTTCTATACGGGTAATCATCGTTTCCGGTATGGATTCACACCTACACCCGGTACGACGAATAGTGAGAAGGATATTCTGATCAGAGGTTTTCATGGCCTTTATGACGTACGGGAGATTCATGTTGCCAAACCCGGACTGATCTCCGGATTGTTGGTGGACGATGTGATTGACGGTCCGTTGTTGCTGAATGGAGTATTTGTGAATATCACAGATCCGATACAGGCAACAGTCAATACGAATTACAGGTATCGTTCGAACTATTCGTTTGTCAGCCTGGGGCTGAAATCGTATGCACAACAGAACGACGGAAACCATTCGCTGACACTCTCTGTACAGTTGAAGAATATTGCTAACCTGGATGGTATATTGGGAGGAATCCCCTTACTCGGTCCTGTGTTGAATGGAACCGTTAAATTATTGATTGGCAATATAACGGTTACCGTTCCGGTGAATCTTCCTTTGCTTGGAACCGATAACCTGACGCTGTCCGGTAGCTGGAGCACACCACCGGTGCAGTATTAAAAAATAAAAAGGGGGTGTGTCGAAATTCGTATTCACCACAGACTACACAGATAAACCAATAGATTAAGTTCGCTCTATGGAACTCTGTGTTACTCTGTGGTGAATGATGACACATCCCCTTTTCAATATGGTTATATCCTGGTATGCCGGGGACTACACCTTTTTACTTTTATTCAAAGTCGTAAGTGAAGAATACTCCCGCGGGGAAGCGAGTCGCATTTTTGTAATCCTGCACCAATTTAGTAGTACCGCTTGTGAAGTTAAATACGCCGATGCTGTTGGTCAGGTAATCGTTACCGTAACCTTTGATTGTAGTGACGTATACATCACTGTTTTTCGGATTTACTGCAAGGTTATTGTAAGTCATTGTGGCATTTTGTATGTAATCACCGATTTTAGTCAGCTCTTTGGTCTGATTCTTCGCGAAATCATGGAGATAGATAGTAGTGCTGTTGTTACCAAAATAAATGCTGTCACCTTTGGCGCTGATTGCCGGAGTAGCTCCCCAGCCGGCTGATACCTGGAAACTTCCTAATTTATTCGTTTTCAAGATTGAGTAGTCCTTAGATGATACCTTCATAATCTTTGCCGGAGTGCTGTTGACAGAAACCCATACATTACCGTCCGAAGCTTTTACAACTCCTGTCGGTGTGCCTTCCAAAGCGATGGTTTTTATCACTTTGTTATCTTTAATCACCAGCAGACTGTTGTTGGCTCCTGCAAATACTTTCTGGGCTGTTACCGCCATTCTGTTTTTTATCGCTCCGTCTGTTCCCTCTATTAAACTCAGGGAGGTTGTTGTCGGATCGAACAAGTGCACGCCGTTATTGTCGCGGATGTATACGTGTGAGTCATCCAGAGCGGCTACGTGGGTAGGCCAATTGAGGTCGGCCAGTTGATCCTTGCTGAATCCTTTCTCTTTTTTCAATGTTTCGGCATTGGCAATTACAAGCATACCGTCTTCGCCGCCATTCTGAGAAATGATATACATCTTATTGTTTGCAATGAACAGGTCTTGTGATACAACTCCCAAGTGTGTACCGTTTGCTTCGAAGTATGCTTCTTCCGTCATTTCATTTTCCGGAGAAATGAAGATGAGAGAGCTGGGAGGATTGCCGAAGTTGCCTTCATTCAGAACAAAGGTTCCATATTTGTATTTGCCGTATACGGTGACCGGAAGGTTTACTCTTTTCTCTCCTACTTCCGTAGATACCACCAGAGTTACATAGTATTTTCCCGGTTCGGCTTCAGTAAAGCTGAACTCCTTATCAGTTGACTTCACCTCTCCGTTGACTTCCCATCTTACTTCGGGGTTCACGTTGCTTGTATAGTTGGCGGTCAGTGCGAGTGTTCCACCTTGGATAACTTCGGTCACTCCGCCTTCACTTTCGATGGCGATACCCGTCAGATTAGGGATGGTTTCGTCATCCGAGCAAGAAGCAAATCCTAACGCTAATGCTGTCACAAATAGCAATAGATACTTTTTCATTTTCATTTTTTGAGTCATTAAATTAAGTAATTGGTAAATGTTCATTTCTTATCTCTTTTCCACTTGGTTTTATTTCTTGTAGTGTAAATCTTCCACCGCCTGTATCTCCGTAGAGGCTTCACCCAGCCAGCCGCAGTTCTGGTTGACCGCTGTATAAATCTTCACGAAGTCGATGCCGTCCAGATGAACCGGCTTGCCGTCTTTATCTACCGCCCAGTCTATCTTGAATTGAGAATACTCCGTATTGTTCGGATGGTTGTCGGCATATCCCCAGGCATAACAGTAGCCTACCCAGTGCTCGGGCATGCCCGGACGCGGCTCGTTGATGGAGTTGTCCGCCAGGCGGCTTCCCCGGAATGTGATTTGGTCCGGCATCCATGCCGGATAATAAGAACCTTGGGTGTGATACGTGTTCCGGTAGATGTATCCCTCTTTGCCTTGATTGTCTTTCCACTTCACATCCCCGTCTGCCGGAGTGGGACGGTAGTAAGTGATTTCGTAGTTGCGGATGGTGGCAGGCGAGTTATATTCGCTTCCTGCCAATTCGTACCACTCATCATCCGGCTGTCCGTTGCCATTCGTATCTTTGGATACGAGTACGATTCCCGGTTCGGCGTTTCCTCCGGGTTTATCCAGCAGCGTGCCATACATATCATAATAGGCGTTGCCGTATATCTTGAAGTCATATTCATCGGGGACGTTGCGGATGGTGTGGTCGAATCCCACGGTAATGTTGCCCCCGAATCCTCCGAGAGTGAAGAGGCAGGTGGTGCGGTCCTGCAGCAGTTCGGTGGCGCGTGCCAATACCTGAACGTCGGTGAATCCCTCTTCGTAAGCTGTATAAGAGGTATTCATATATTGTGATGGCGCCGGATTGTACTCCAATACTTTATTAGCGAAGGCACCTGCTTCCGGGTCTGCGGGATTTTCGTCGGGATTGCCTTGCGAGGCTTTGTTCCGGAACAGGACGGTATTGGAGTTGATTCCCACATTGGGCAACTTAAATATAAGTTGTCCCTGCGGGCTGAAGCAGAGCACATCGCCTTTCACCTTGTAGTCGTAAGCGTCGGTGATGTAGATGTTTCCGCTGTAAGGGTTGACACTGATGCTGTAAGGAGTACGTATCGCGGTGCCGTCCGTGATGAAGTTTTCCCGTTCCGTCTTTCCGGTTTTCAGGTTGAACACTTTGATTTGCGAGTCCTGAGTCCGGTAATCATAATTGTATAAATAGGCCATGTTGTCGTGGATGGTGAAACTCAACACCTTTTCGTCGAAGGTCCGTACCACTTGATCGGTATGACCGTCTATTTGCACGAAGTGATAGTCCCCCGCTTCGATATTCTCGCCGTGCGTGGCTACATAGATGTTTCCGTCCGGTCCGGCTTGTATCTTTCCCGGATTAGGACCTACTTCTATCTTCTTGATTTCGGTAAAAGAAGGGATGTCGATCACAGAGACCGTACGGTCTACCCCGATGCCTTCCCAGTCCAGGCCTCCGGAGTTGGAGACATACAACTTCCCGTTCTGCACACAAATGCCGTCGGGATTCCTGCCTGCCCGGGTCAGTGCATCGATAGAGAGGGAAGCGGTATCTATCCGCGCAACGGTTCCGTCAAAGGAGCATACGTATGCTTTTCCTCCCTCGAAGGCGATGTTGCGGGGTTGCCGCGAACTGCCGTTCTCCGATAACATCGGTATCTGTTTGACAGACTTTCCGCTTTGCAAGTCGACTACTTCTATCTGGCTCGATACATTGACTACGATATAGAGTTTGCTGCCATAGATGGCCATATCGTTGGCGGTATCTCCCAGTCCGCGCCGGTTGATACTGCGGAAGTAGTCGGTATTCAGCTGATTGTTCTTGAAGGAATACAAAGCGAGCGAACTGTTGTTCAGGTTGAAGAGCCCTTCGCTGAGAATGTAGAGTTCGGCTGTTCCGGTTTCGACAGGCATACCGTCGCCACCGCCCGAAGGAGTATCCGTGTCTTCCAGGTCGTCACACGAGGCGAAGAGAAGCAGGAAGAGGAGGAAAAGGAAGCTCCCGCCTCCAGCTCCTCTCCGGAAGCGAGGAGAAGAATTGCTTCTGCTGTTATTAAATGGGTTCATTTTCATATTGCTGTTTCTTTTGATAATTACTGATTCAATGTCTGAAGTATCTTTAGTATCTTACTTTCATTGTCACTCTCACTGAGCGTCCCGGCATGGGGAAGTTTTTTACTATCTCGTAATTCTTGTCCAGTAGGTTCAGCACTTCCACTGTCAGGGATGTGTTTACGTTACGGATGCGCTGATCGCGGCTGACGGATACACTATGGTCGCTGTAGCTGTCCAGCCGGTTTTCGCGGAGGTTCTGCCCCAGCATATAGCGCTTGCCCGAAAAGAGGAACGAGTAGGAGAGGTTCACCCACGGAGTCTCGATACCGGCTTGTCCCGATCCGGATACGCGGGGTGTATAAGCGATTTGTTGCTTGTAGGTTTTTCCTCCCGGTTCGGTCATATCCAATGCGCGCTGGTAAGTGTAGTTTCCCGAAAGGTTCACCCGTAGTTTCTCCCAGGGTTGCAGACTGATGTTTCCGGCAACGTCGATTCCTTTGATGTCCACTTTGCCGAGGTTCACCATGCTCCATATAAAGAGGTTCTTGGTGGGTATGGCTATGATTTTGTCTTTTACCTTATTATAATAAGCATCTGCCGTGACGGATACATAGGGGATCAGTTCATTGATCGACCGGCTGTATGTCAGTCCTAAGTTGTATTGCGTCGTGCTTTCCGGTTTCAGGTTCGTGTTGCCCACCTGTCCGTAGTACAGGTCGTTGAAGCTGGGTAACCGGAAGATGTCTTTATAGAACAGGCGGATGCGGAACTCTTCGCCGGCAAAGGGCTTGAACGACGCGCTGACGTACGGAGAGAGTTTCCGTCGGTTGGCTGCGGCGCTGCCTTGGCGCACCTCCTCGTTGATGACCGTTGCCAGTACCGAGGCCGAAGCGGTCAACCAGTCGTTGACGTATTTTCCGGCAAAGGCCGTCAACCACGAATAGCGGGTAGGATACGCAAAATCTTTCAGGTTCGCGTTCAGCCGGTTGATGCTCCCGTCCGTCGAGAGTGAAAATGAGAGGTTGCTGAGCACCCGGTAGAGCGCCGAAGCCGAGAGGTAATACTCTTGTTGATAATAACTGTTTTCCGTTTTGCCTTCCGAACCTTTATAATCAGGATCGAGGTAACGTTGATAGCTCCAGTTCCACTTAGCCGAAGTCTGGAAAACCCATTGGCGGTTGAACTCCTTCTTATATTGGCTTTGCACGAAGACATTCTTGTCCCAGAGGTGCTGTGAAGAGTAGTCGTAATAATAAGTGGTGGCATTGGGCAGTCCGCGGGACGACTGATAATAGTAGGCTTTCAGCCGCCATTGTTCCGTATCCGAAAAGTTGCCGAACAATCCCGCTTCGGCACGGAGGTTTTTCACTTCCGTGTTTTTCCGTTTCTCGCGCGAGCTCAGGTCATTGTTTTCGCCATAATGCAATGTGAAAGGGTAGTGCCCGTCAGCCGACATCCACTCGCCGTTGGCGGAGAGCACCCATTTCCGGTTCAGTTTCTGTTCGATCAGGAGAGACGGATTGACCAGTCCCCACGAACCCGTTTTGAACGAGGCGCTCAGGTTGGTACGCCGGTTGTCTTTGAATTGCGGTGTCAGCGTCTGTATGTTCAGTATCCCGGCGGAAGCGAAAAACCTTGCGGGCTGAAAGATATTATCACTCTGTCCGTTGCTGAGCGAGAGGCGGTTTACATTGTCCAGTGAGAAGCGTCCGATGTCGATCTGCCCCGTCTGGCAGTCGCTGATCGTTATTCCGTCATATCCCACGGCGGTATGCTCGGCTCCGAGGCTTCGCAATGAAACGGTTTTCAGTCCGCCAATGCCGCCGTAGTCTTTCACCGTAACTCCGGCAAAGTGCTTTACGGCATCCGATACTTGCAATACGTTGAGGCTTTTGAGTTCTTCTTTAGAGAACACTTGGGTGGGAGCCATCGCTCTTACTTCGCGGGTGTGGTAAGCTTCGGCAACGGTTACTTCGGGGATTGAATAAATACGGGCGGTATCTACTTTCTGCTGTTGGGCGAAAAGTGAAACGGTAAGCCCCTGGCAGCAACAGAAAGCAACACAGGCGTGTAGTAGCTTAGGCAATCTAAATATATTCATCTTCGTTTTTTTACTGTTAAAATGTCCGGACGAAGTCACTTCGGCCGGACATACTAAATAAACTTGGCAGAGTTTATTATCATAACTTACTTTCTCTGAATCAGAGTGATGAATGAAATGACGGATGGAATAATTCCGGCTCATTAGACTCAACGCTTTTTCCTCGAAAGCAATGAAATAGATGCACAGGCAGGTCTTCTGACTCGTTTCTGTTGATAAGCGCCTTCCCAGGAAAACGTTTCCCAGTGGCAAGTGGTGGTTGCTTACAACAATCTGATGTGAAACTTACAGCAGCGGGACTGTTCAGGATTTGCACCTGATTCCCTTTTAATTGCATCCCCGGTACACGGAGAATACAAACCAATGCACTGCAAAGATAAAAAGAATATTAGAAATAGCATAATAATTTGTGATTATTCGTTATGCATTGCGGAACGGACGGAGCAACATCGGACAGGTCGTCCGGATAGTGTCAGACGGCACATCGGAATGACTTAGATAGGCGATGCCATTTATCTTGATTCCGGAGGGTTATGATGGCAGAATGATGGTTAATCAGCCTTTTGACTGACACACTCTTTCTTTAAAACGGATGAACCGGAGGGAAAACAAGGGGAAAGCCGGCCTTTTCTGTTCCGAAAGCCGGGCTTTGGGTGGATTAGAGCCGGGGTTTTGCGGAAAAGCAGTATGCATTCACTCCAAAAGACGGTTACATTTGCCCCGAAAGAAGTAAGCATTTTCCGAAAATGCTTACTTCTTTTTCAAATATCTCTATATGTTATGCTCCATTACATATGTTGTTATAAAAACCGGGGCTTATAGCTCCGGATTTTGCTCCGGTTGCTCACCCGATATGATCGTTCCGGAAGTGTCGGAAAGAGATGGTTTCAAGGTTAAAACCTGCTTTATGGACGGAACACTTTCCGGTCTCTTTCTTTCGGTAAACAAAAGTGGGAAATTACGGGCAAAGAGATAACCGGTAAATCGAATTGGAGACGTTTTTGAGAGGCGTATCGTGCGTCGGGCCGAAAGAATGGAAAATAGAGAGGCCGGATTATCATTCTGTCAAAATGATAATCCGACCTTCTCCGCATCTTTGGGGCAAATGCTCCGTTTCGGTATGTTTTTCTTAACCGCGCTCTGCCAGATATTGCTCTACCTTTTGCAGGGTGGCGTCTTTCAACAATACGGTTTTGTTCTTATCCAGTAAGTAGAGGGTGGGAATAGCCCTCAGGTCATACAGGTTTTTGTTTTTGATGACCAGCTCCTTATCGTATCCGTTGGTCCATTCTTTCGCGAAATCGCTCCGGTGCTTTTTCCATTCATCCAGTTCTTCATCCGGATAGAGAGACAGCACCTTCAGCTTCTTGTCGGCTATGAATCCGTTGATGACCGGAGAACTCTTTAGCCCTTCTATCATCTCAGAGCAGGCGTGGCAGCCGGGATTGTTGATAAACAGTAACGTGTATTCCGCCGGGAACTGATAAAGCGTACCCTTTGCACCCGAATCCAGTGTATAGGTGAAGTTGAGGGCTTTTGTGCCCAACCGGTTCTTTTGTGCCAGTTCCAGCCGCGCCTGCGGACGTATCTTTTCCGTTTCATTCAGCATGGGGGAGGCTGTCAGAGCTTCCAGCACGGGGATGTAAAGCTCCTCGTTACGCATAGGCGAGTTAGGGTCGTAGAGGTATTTATCGGCCAGTTCCGCAAAGAAGTCCAGCATCTTTTTGTTTTTCCCGGCCCGGCCGATCGTCTCTTTTATGGCAGTTTGCGCATCGGACAAGGGCACATGTTCCAACAAATCGCAATAATCCACCCAAGCCTGTTCGGCAACGTCGATCTGACTGACGTAGGTGGTGTCTGTAAAGTCAAAGCGATCCCAATAGTGCTTTACCATATAATCTGCCCGTTGCGACACCGTGTTCAGCACTACGGGTATGTCGGGTAAATTGAAAACTTTAACCGTATCTTGCTTTCCGTTCTGCTCCTGGCTGGCCGCGGGGCCGCTTTTACAGGCAGTAAGCACCAATAACAGTACAAATGAAAGGTATTTTACATTGCTTATCATAATCTTTTGTTTTGATATGGGACAAAGATAGTATTTTTATTCTATATTTGTACTCAGTGATGAAAACGTTATACACACAACAAACAAGTCAGACATGAAGAATAAAAAAGGACAACCAACTACAGAGGCAATCTTTAAAGGAATACAGTCAGGAGAAGTATTTGATCTTTTTGACAAACTGCAATATCAGATCGTAATTCATGGTGAATTGACCTATAGCGATCCCTGGGGGGAGGTGCATTTGTTCAAAGAACAGTTTGAAAGTGCGAAGCATGATTCGGATTCACCAACAGCGATAGGGTGCTATCCGTTTGCCGATGTATGGATACGGTTTTATGAAGAAGAAGTGCGTGATTACTCACTTCTGTTGGAAATGTGCCTTATGGCGTCACATTCGAGGACTTGTGTCTGGCGCAAAGGCTTCGGTACGTTACTTGATAAATTATACGGAGAAATCCCTTTGGCGCCATACGAACAGGCATTGGAGCGCCTTGAACATCCCTATGCACTGAGTGAGATTCTCTGGGCATTGGAGTGGGATTACCGCGACCAGGAGGTGTATCTGAAGTATTCACACTACGTCCTGCTTCATTTGCTTCCGATGCTTACTCCCAGGAATATCACCTTTCTGTACAGCGTCCGCGAATGGTATGGTTCCTCCCACGATTATCGTGTCGTACTGGTTCATTGCTATTGGATAGATTGCTGGCTGAAACATCCGAAACGTTTGCTGACAGATAATGAGTTTATAACCGATTTTAAGATCCGCTACGAGTTGTACCGCTTGTGTAATTTCCTTTCTTATAAGGTAGAGCCTTATCCGGTTGAGTTTCCCATTCGTGCCGTCGATTTCGGCAGGGCCTACCAGATGGGACTTCTGTCCGAAGATGCCTTGATCACCGAACTGATGGATCGCCCGCTTTCGCCTACGCTGATAGAGGAGGCTGCGGGCTTTTTTTATCAGAAAAAGGGAAGGGACGGACGGATATATACCGACTGCCGGGATTATGATTTCAGTGGATTTAAGAAAGTGCTGGAAAAGGTGACCGTACGCATTCTGGACATCGAACTGGAACGGGGGAAAGCCCGTACCGATGTTACTTCGCTGGCCCAGAAACTGGACGGGGTGTTCGGTGCCGAAGTGATGATCCGCCTGCTGAGCCTGATGGGGAAGGAGAAGTTCATACGACTGGACAAGTGGTACTATGATACCAGCGAAAGCCGTATCGGCATGTTCTGCAACCTGATGCTTCATTGTGTCCCTCTGCCTACGGACACACCGGAATGGTTGAAGATGCTTGCCGAACGTGCCGGCATTACTCCGAAGCGCATGGTCGAGATGGCTGTATATTCCCCCCGTTGGCTCAGGATGACGGAAGGGGCTATCGGTTGGGAAGGGCTGACCGCTGCGGCCGACTTCTTCTATGCTTATACCAGGGAGTACCATCGGGATATGGAAGAGTCGAGATTTACGCCTTACACCACCCTTTCGGCCTTGGAGATTTCTATGGGTGTGCTGGATACGGCATGGTTCTGGTCGGTATACAATACGCTGGGGCGCGAACGTTACGAAAAGGTTTTTGCGGCATCCAAGGCCATTACGGATTCGGCTGGGGTATATAGCAGACTTCGGAAATACACCGATGCGCTTGTCGGGAAGTATACGGTAGAGCAATTGGAAGGCTTGGTGATGGATAACCGGAACAAAGATTGGGTGCGTGCCTATCCGCTTGCCCCGTTTACGGGAAAAGCCCGGAAGAAGGAGGTGACTGAACGGCTCCGCTTCCTCAAGGCTTTCTGGATAAGCAGTGATTCTCTGTCCGGACGCCATTCCACCGAAAAAGAGGCTGTGCAGGTAGCTATAGACAACTTGTCCGGAAACTCCGGATTGGAGAATCTGGACACTAAATGGTTTAAAGACAGAGTGTGGTGACAGGATTTATTTTTCTTTAGCCAAAGTAAATACAAACTCCAGTCCGCCGCCTTGGCTGTTTTTGGCCGAAATGCTTCCACCGTGGATGATGACCGCATTCTTGACAATGGCCAGGCCAAGCCCTGTACCTCCCAACTTGCGTGAGCGTCCTTTGTCCACCCGGTAGAAGCGTTCGAAAAGACGGTTCAGATGTTCGGGCGATACGCCTATACCTGTGTCGGCAAAGCTGAAGTAGTAGAAGTTCTCGTCTTCGCGGAAACAATTGATGTGGATGTGGATATTGTTTCCGGCATAAGCGATGGCATTGTCCATCAGGTTGCGGAAGATGGAGTAGAGCAATGAGTAGTTGCCCCGCATCTGAATCTCCTTTTTCAGTGAGTTGACAACCGTGATATGCTTCTCTTCCAGCTCCAATGACACTTCGTTCACGATGTTGGTCACCAGTACGCTGATGTCCACCTTTTCCATGTCGATCATGTTGGCGGCTTCGTCCATGCGGGTCAGCACGGAGATGTCGCGCAGCAACCGGCTCAGGCGGTTACTTTGTGCATAGCAGCGTTCAAGGAAGACGTTGATCTTTTCTCTTGGGATATTTTCGTTGTTGACGATGGTTTCCAGATAACCTTGGATGCTGCTGACCGGGGTCTTCAGCTCGTGGGCGATGTTTTGTGTCAGTTGCCGTTTCAGACGGATTTGTTCCTCTTCCTGAGTGACATCGTTGATACTGATTTCAAAACTCATATCCTGGAAGATGATGCACTCCACAATGAAGGTCTTTCCGTTCTTGTTGATCGTGATGGACATCCGTTTCTCTTCTTTGCCGACGGGGCGTTTGGGGGCTTTGTTGATGAAGTCCGTTATCTCTTTCAGTTCGCTGATGTTGAAAACCTCTTCTGCCGTTTCAAGGTTTGAGTCCGATATCAGGTTGCTGTATTGCGTAAACAGGTTGTTTACCAGAATTTCTTTCTTGTCTTTGCTGAATACCCCCAGTCCCTCGTGCGAAATCTGGAGGTGTGTGATCAGCTTCTCTCTTTCTATGTAGAGTGCTTCCTTCGTTTCGTGGAGGCGTTTGTATATCTGGATGATATGTTGCGAGATCTCTCCCAGTTCGTTGTGGGGGAAGGCGGACTGCATCGCCATTTCGATAGGCTCGTTACGGTCGGCGCGCATGGCGAACTCCCGGAGTTGATTGATGGAAGTACCCAGTTTGTTGGTGAACTTATAGAAGATGACCATTAGCAACAGAGTGACGATAGCGGTGAACCAGATGTAGTGTGGGTCTGCCTTCAGGTTATTGATCAGGCTGACGCTGTAGGGCAGAGCCGAGCGGATGATATAATCTTTATATAAGGTAGCGGAGTAGAAATAGGGGACTCCGGTGGTTTCGGAGGTGCGGCGAACATCGAAACCGATGCCGTTATGCAGGGCTTTCTGTATCTCTTCGCGTCCGATGTGGTTGCCTAACTGTCCCGTGTTCTGCTCCTGGCTATCGAAAAGAACTTTTCCTTCAAGATTGACTACGGTGATGCGTAAGTCTTTCAGTACGTTATGACGCAGGTAATCGGTGATTATTGGAGTCATATCCTGAGGGTGGTCGTATAGCTTTTCGTACAGCAGGTTGTTGCAGTCCTGCAATTGTATGTTCAGTAACTCTACTTTATACTCTTTCTCCCGCTGATACTGATAGGCCATGAAGCAAGCCGCGAAGACCAGAAACAGGGAGATGACCGAAAGAAATAACTTCCGGCTGAAAGAGAGAAAATGCTTTTGGGTGACAGGTAGGTTCATACAAATTTGTTTTTTTAAGTTGGATTCACCACAGAGTAACACAGAGGACACGGAGTTTTTTTTTAGACATAAGAACAAAAGAACAGATGATTCTTTATTCATTTGTTTTTGAGTTTAATTCACCACGGAGGACACAGAGAATATCTTTCTCTTAAACATCTTAATAAACAAGAGATTAAAACTCTGTGTCCTCCGTGTACTCTGTGGTGAATCGTATTCATTTCTATTCCGTTTCGAAACAATAACCGTATCCCAACCGGGTGACGATACGTTTACCATAAATGCCGATCTTTTTTCTCAGTCGGGTGATGTTGACGTCGATGGTGCGGTCCAGTACGTAGACTTCGTCGCTCCAGATACGGCTCAGGATGTCTTCGCGCGAGAAAACACGTCCTTTGTTCTGTAGCAGCAGGAAGAGGATTTCGAATTCCTTTTTGGTCAGCGGCACTTCTTCACCATCGATGCTTACTTTCTTTTTAGTGATATCGATTACCAGTGACTGATAACTGAGCTGTTCCGGTACCTTTTCCATATCCGAAGTGGCGGTACGACGTAACACGGCTTTCACGCGGGCAATGACCTCACGCAGTGAGAAAGGTTTCGATATATAGTCGTCTGCCCCCAGATTGAATCCGGTGACGGTATCGTTTTCCGTATCTTTGGCAGTAATGAATATGATGGGAACCTGAGCTGTCTTTTTATCTTTCTTCAGGATATTGGCCATCTTGAATCCGGAGATTTCTCCCATCATCACGTCCAATAGCAGCAGGTGATAACTGCTGATATTCATTTTCAGAGCTTCTTCGGCAGAATTGGCTGTATCTACTTCATACCCTTCGTTCTCAAGATTGAACTTCAGAATCTCACAGAGGTCTTCTTCGTCGTCGACCACTAAAATACGGTAATCGTTCATTGTATTCTTTGTTAATGTAATGCTACAAAGTTAAACTTTATTCCTTTTTCTTTTGCAAAGATGGAGGCTTTTTGTTACGAGGGGGTGAAACACGTATTACGATTTGATTACATTTTATCCCGTCTGAGAGCCTCTATAGGCTGATGCGGTTGGTTTTAAACCCGACAGTGCCTACCTTTTAAACCAAAGTTCTCTTGGTTTTAAACTAACGACATCTTGGTTTTAAACCAACAATCCGCAGGTTCGGAGATACTTTATCAACAAAAAAGTCGTATCTTTGTTATGTCAATAAATTGAAATGCCACAATGATTAAGATAGATTTCAGGCAACGCAAACGTGAAGTGCTTTGGACGGTTGTCGCTTTGTTCTTTATAGCAATAGGCGTGTCCGTGTTTAAGTTCTCTTCTGCTACTTCCGGTTTTGAGATAACCGATGAACTGGGAGGGAACATTTTTCCTTCGGCCATCCTTTCGGTGGCAACGACTGATGCCCAGGTCATTCAGCCGGGTGACTCCGTATACTTGGGCAATCCCAAATCATGCATTGCCATCAAGGTAAAGTCCCGTTCCGCCTATAGCCGTGTGCGGATTGACGTAGCCGAAACCCCTTTCTTTTCCCGTTCCGTGTCGGAGTTTGTACTCAACAAGCCCCGTACCGAGTATACGATTTATCCCGATATCATCTGGAACTATGAAGCGCTAAAGAATAACAACCAGGCAGAACCCATCAGCGTAGCCGTTACGGTAGAGATGAATGGGGAAGATCTGGGACAGCGAGTGCGTACCTTCTCTGTACGCAGTGTCAACGAGTGCCTGCTGGGGTATGTGACGAATGGTACGAAATTCCATGATACGGGTATTTTCTTTGCTGCTTATGTCAACGAAGAAAATCCGATGATCGACCAGCTGCTGCGCGAAGCATTGAATACCCGTATCGTCAACCGCTTTCTGGGCTATCAGAATCCGGCTTCCGGAGCTGTGGATAAGCAGGTATATGCGTTATGGAACGTTTTGCAGAAACGTAAATTCCGCTATAGTTCGGTGTCGAACACCAGCCTTTCCAGCAATGTGGTCTATTCGCAGCGTGTGCGTACATTTGATGATGCACTGGAGTCGTCACAGATCAACTGTGTGGATGGCAGTGTCTTGTTTGCCTCTTTGCTCCGTGCCATTAATATCGAACCGATTCTGGTGCGTACTCCCGGCCATATGTTCGTGGGATATTATACCGACAATTCGCATAAGGATATGAATTTCCTGGAAACAACCATGATAGGCGATGTCGATCTGGACGACTTCTTCCCGGACGAGCAGTTAGATTCCACCATGGTAGGCAAATCACAGAATCAGATGTCCCTGCTCACTTTCGAGAAGTCGAAGCAATATGCCAATAAGAAGTATAAAGAGAATGAAAAGGGTATCCATTCCGGTAAACTGAACTATATGTTCCTTGAAATATCGAAAGATGTACGCAGGAGAATACAGCCGATAGGGAAGTGAATCACTATTCCCGTTGTCTGGTTCGTAGCTAAATAATCCTAATAAAACTCTGATATATCGATGAGTTTCGCCTCTTTGTTGTATTTTTGCCGTTCAATATTTGGATATATTCCAAACACACGTTAGAATGAAACGAAGAAACTATTTCATTATCAGCTGCTTGATGCTGATAGCCCCTGCCACTGTGCAGGCGCAGTTTGACAAAGGCCTAAACTATAAGATTGAAACCAGTGCAACTGTAAGTGGTGGACACAATACGCCTTTCTGGCTCGTGGCAAATAAGCACGGGCTGTCGTCTATTCGTAAAAACAATGCTTACTTGGATGCAGGAATCTTTCGGGATTTGGAGAAGGATAAAAAGTTCTCTTATGCTTTTGGATTGGAAATGGTCGGTGCGAGTCGCTTCACGTCTAAGTTCTTCATTCAACAGGCCTATGTAGACTTGCGTTATCGGGGGATGGAAATCAGTGTCGGCAGTAAGGAGCGTGGCAACGAAATGAAAAATGACCAGTTGAGTTCCGGTAGCATGACTTTTTCTACCAATGCCCGTCCCATCCCGCAGGTTCGGATTTCAATTCCCGAATATATACCTTTTCCATGGACCAAACATTGGTTGCATATAAAGGGACACGTGGCTTATGGAATGTTTACGGATGAAAAGTTTCAGGAGCGTTTCACGGATGGACGTTCTAAATATACGAAAGAGACGTTGTTTCACTCGAAAGCGGCTTTCCTGAAAGTCGAGAACCTGGAGAAATCACCGGTTTCGGTGGAATTGGGTATTGAAATGGCGGCCCAGTTCGGAGGCGATTGCTATTATCCGGACGGAACGGTGTTGCGCACACCGGACAGTTGGAAGGACTTTTTCCGTATTTTCTTTCCGAGTAATGGAGACAGTGGCGCATCGGAGAGTGACCAGATCAATATTCTGGGAAACCATGTAGGCAGTTACAGTGCTGCTGTGGGGTATCATTTCCCGACCTGGAAAGTAAAAGCATATTGGGAGCACTTTTTCGAAGACCGTTCGGGGATGACGCTGACTTACGGTATGTGGCGTGATTGTCTGACCGGATTGGAGGTGACCTTACCGGAGAATCCTTTTGTGAAGACGGTTGTCGGAGAGTTTTTGTATACGAAGCACCAGTCAGGCGCTTTTCATTATTTTGCTACTCCGGCCATTGATCATTCATTTACCGGGGCTGATAATTATTACAATAACTCGCAGTATGCCGGTTGGGAACATTGGGGACAGGGGATCGGCAATCCGCTGGTTACCTCGCCTATATATAATAAGGATGGAAATCTGGCTTTTGAAAGTAACCGTGTTAAAGGATTCCATATCGGGCTGAACGGCAGTCCGACTCCGGAGATAGATTACCGGATTCTGGTAAGTGTAGCCAAGCATTGGGGAACTTACGGAAGTCCTTACCGGACTATCAGGAGAAACCAGAACGGATTGTTGGAGGTGACTTATAAACCCGAACAGATTCCGGGATGGAGCTTCACACTGGCCGGTGCAGTGGATGGAGGTAATATGTTGGGAGAGAGCTGGGGCGGTATGCTCACCATTCGTAAAACAGGTTTAATTGGTAAGAAGAAATGAAAAAAGGAATCCTATTATTGTTCGTCGCCCTGATGGCTTTTACGTCTTGTGGAGAGAAGTTCGGGCATCGCTATCTGGATGGGATGTGGCAGATGCAGCGTATAGAATATAAAGATGGTAATGCGGAAACTCCGCTGGACACTTATTTCTGTTTCCAGATGGACATTATCAATCTGAAGAAGTTGGGGTATGGTGAGTTCTATGGGACATATACCTACGAGAACGATTCTATGCATATACAGATACTTGACGCTACGGCGGAACAGATGAAAACTTTCGGCATGGATGCCCGGGTACAGGATTTTGCCGTAGAGAAACTGAACAGTAACAAATTGATTCTCCGGTCGGATTATGCCCGTCTGGAGTTAAGAAAATATTGAGGACGCTAAAAGCTGTCTTCATTCATAGATGATGATTGGAACAGCCGGTTCGTGAGAATCGGCTGTTTTTTTATTCTATTTTTTGCATATCAGCGTTGGGATTGTTACTTTTGTGAGGTTATCAACATTCAGTAAGCAATATGATACAAGGTAAGAAATTTATCTCTCCGGGAACATGGTTCTCAATGATATATCCGTCAGATTGGAGCGAATTTGAAGACGGCGAAGGCTCCTTCCTCTTTTATAATCCCGAACTTTGGACGGGTAACTTCCGTATCTCGGCCTATAAAGCGGATGCTGCTGCTCAAGGTGGCATGAATTATGGAAAGGACTCCATCCGTCAGGAACTCAAGGAAAATCCTTCGGCCTCCTTGGTGAAGGTGGGGCAACTGGAGTGTGCCTATAGTAAAGAGATGTTTGAGGAAGAAGGTACCTATTACACCAGCCATCTTTGGGTGACAGGCATTGACAATGTGGCCTTTGAATGTTCATTCACCGTACCGAAAGGAGAGCGTGTGGAGGAGGCGGAAAAGATCATATCCAGCCTTGAAATTCGTAAAGACGGACAGAAGTATCCCGCAGAAGTAATTCCCATTCGCCTTTCTGAAATCTATCAGGTGAACGAGGCTTATGAGTGGGTGACAGATACAGTGAAGACACAGCTGAAGAAGGACTTTCAGGGTGTGGAGGAAGACCTCGAAAAGATACAGGAGGTGATTGACAGCGGTGTCCTTTCGCCCAAAAAGAAAGAGCCCTGGCTGGCATTCGGTATTGCCATCTGCACGATTCTGGCTAATGAAGTGGAAGGCATGGAATGGATGACGCTGGTTGACGGTAACCGGGAAGTACCGGTGCTTCGGTATAAAGATGCGGAACATCTGATTGATCCGATGAAACTGTTGTGGAGCCGGGTGAAAGCCGGAGAAAGATGCGAGGTGGCAGAGGCATATAAGAAAGCACTGGCACACTAACCACATTTTATCATATACGATTATTATGACCCCTTATTTGCAAGTAGATAACCTTACCAAATCCTTTGGGGATCTGGTACTTTTCGAAAATATTTCCTTCGGTATTGCCGAAGGCCAGCGTATCGGCTTGATAGCTAAAAACGGTACAGGTAAAACCACCCTGTTGAATATACTTTCCGGTAAGGAAGGATATGACAGCGGAAATATTGTGTTCCGCCGTGACCTTCGTGTAGACTATCTGGAACAGGATCCGCAATATCCCGAAGAACTGACTGTATTGGAAGCCTGTTTTCATCATGGCAACAGTACGGTGGAGCTTATTAAGGAATACGAACGCTGTATGGAAACCGAAGGACATCCGGGACTGGATGACCTGTTGGTGCGTATGGACCATGAAAAGGCCTGGGAGTACGAACAGAAAGCCAAACAGATTCTTTCTCAACTCAAGATACGGAATTTTGAGCAACAGGTGAAACATCTTTCCGGAGGCCAACTCAAACGGGTGGCTTTAGCCAATGCCCTGATTACCGAACCGGACTTGCTGATTCTGGATGAGCCCACCAACCACCTCGATCTTGATATGACCGAATGGCTGGAAGAGTACCTTCGTCGTACGAACCTTAGTCTGTTGATGGTAACGCATGACCGTTACTTCCTCGACCGGGTCTGTTCTGAAATCATTGAGATAGACAACCGTCAGGTTTATCAGTATAAAGGGAATTACAGCTATTATCTGGAGAAACGCCAGGAACGCATTGAGGCGAAGACGGTAGAGATAGAGCGTGCCAATAATTTATATCGTACCGAGCTGGATTGGATGCGCCGTATGCCGCAAGCCCGCGGACATAAAGCCCGGTATCGTGAAGATGCTTTCTACGAACTGGAGAAAGTAGCCAAACAACGGTTTAACAACGACAATGTGAAACTGGAGGTGAAGGCTTCCTACATTGGCAGTAAGATATTTGAAGCCGATCATCTCTATAAGAGTTTCGGTGACCTGAAGATATTGGAAGATTTCTCTTACATCTTTGCCCGTTACGAAAAGATGGGGATTGTTGGGAACAACGGTACGGGTAAGTCTACTTTTATAAAGATATTGATGGGACAGGTGCAGCCCGATAGCGGTACGCTGGATATCGGAGAGACCGTACGTTTCGGATATTACTCGCAGGACGGATTGCAGTTTGACGAGCAAATGAAGGTGATTGACGTCGTGCAGGATATCGCCGAAGTGATTGAGCTGGGTAACGGCAAGAAGCTGACAGCCTCTCAGTTCCTGCAACATTTCCTGTTTACTCCCGAAACTCAACACAGCTATGTTTATAAGCTGAGCGGTGGAGAGCGCCGTCGTCTTTATCTCTGTACCGTGCTGATGCGTAATCCCAACTTTCTGGTACTTGATGAACCGACAAACGATCTCGACATCATTACCCTGAATGTGCTGGAAGAGTATTTGCAGAACTTCAAGGGATGCGTGATTGTCGTTTCCCATGACCGCTATTTTATGGATAAGGTGGTCGATCACTTGCTGGTATTCAATGGACAGGGAGATATCCGTGACTTTCCCGGTAACTATAGCGATTACCGGGACTGGAAAGAAGCGAAGTCCCAAAAGGAGAAGGAAGCTGAGAAACCGCAGGAGGAAAAGACAGCCCGTGTCCGTCTGAACGATAAGCGTAAGATGAGTTTCAAAGAGAAACGGGAGTTCGAACAACTGGAGAAAGAAATAGCCGGGCTGGAAGCCGAGAAAGCACAGATAGAGGAACTGCTTTGCAGCGGTACACTTTCGGTGGATGAACTGACCGATAAATCAAAGCGGCTGCCGGAGGTAAACGATTTGATAGACGAGAAAACCATGCGCTGGCTTGAACTTAGTGAAATAGAATCATGAATCTGACCAATTATCATAGCCATACCCTCTATTGTGACGGTCGGGCCGGCATGGAGGATTTTATCCGTTTTGCCATCAGCCAGGGATTTACATCCTATGGTATTTCTTCGCATGCTCCGCTACCGTTCCCTACCCATTGGACGATGGAGTGGGATCGTATGGACGACTATCTGACTGAGTTTGCCCGGATGAAGGAGAAGTATGCTTCGGAGATTGAACTGGCTATCGGCCTGGAGATAGACTACCTGAATGAAGACAGCAATCCGGCTGTGCCGCGTTTCCGCGAATTGCCGCTCGATTATCGTATCGGCTCGGTACATTTGCTCTATAACGACCGGGAAGAAGTGGTTGATATCGATGTGTGTGCGGAAGTATTCAGGGATATTGTCGATCAGCATTTCGGTGGTGATCTCGATCGTGTGGTACGTCTGTATTACGAACGTCTGTTGCGGATGGTGGAATTGGGAGGGTTTGATATCTTAGGACATGCCGACAAGATGCATCACAATGCAGCCTGTTACCGTCCCGGCCTGTTGGACGAACCTTGGTATGATGACTTGATGCACGATTATTTCTCAGCTGTTGCGGCCAAAGGGTATATCGTAGAGATCAATACCAAGGCTTTGCATCACTTGGGTACCTTCTTTCCGAACGAACGCTATTTCCCGTTGTTGAAGGAGTTGGGTGTCCGCATACAGGTGAACAGTGATTCGCATTATCCCGAGCGTATCAACAGCGGACGTCCCGAAGCATTGGATGCTTTACGGAAGGCCGGGTTTGAGACAGTGACCGAATGGCATGGTGGAAAATGGGTGGAGGTCTCACTTTAAACCAATATATCATGAAACACAAAAACTTATTGTTAACCTTGCCGTTTGTCTTTTGGACATTTGCCGGCATATCATTGTCATCCTGTAAAGATACTCCTGTTCGTAAGCTTTATAAAAGTGATATAGCCTGGAGGCTCACTTGGCAAGATGAGTTCGAGAAAGACGGTACACCCGATCCGGAAAAGTGGGTGTTCTCTCCTTGGCATCCCTTTTGTCGGGACAATAACTTTGTTACATTCGTAAAAGACGGTAAGTTGATTTTGCGTGCTTTGCCCAATAGCGATCCGAATGATACGATCCGCTACATGGCCGGTTGTGTCGAGACTTTGGGTAAAAAAGATTTCTTGTACGGACGCTTTGAAGTGTGTGCCAAACTGGGCAGTGCTAAAGGTTCCTGGCCTGCTATCTGGCTCAAACCGACTGATTCTACAACGTATGGTGCGTGGCCCAAATGTGGAGAGATCGATATAATGGAACAATTGAACAAAGATACATTCGTCTATCATACCATGCATACCGAATATATCAAAGTGTTAGGACATAAAACAGATCCGGACTATTATACCACTGCATCCTACAATCCGCATGAATTTAATGTGTTTGGGATGGAATGGACACCGGATAAGATTGATATGTTCATCAATGATTCGCTCACTTTCAGTTATCCCCGCATCAAAGAGGAGGGTTCTGTGCAGTGGCCTTTCGATGTTCCGTTCTTCCTGCTGCTCAACCAGATACTTGGAGGATGGGCCGGAGAGATAGACGATGCAGAGCTTCCCGTACAGATGGAGGTCGACTGGGTGAGATATTACGAATTGCCTGAAAATATGAGATAGCCGGAAGGTAGATTCTTAGATCTCTCCTTTGGGAAAAACAGCTTGGGAAACCGGGGTACCGTCTGCACGATACAGATAGATTCCCGGTTTTTTTATAGGTATCTTTTTTCCGTTATACAGCTTGAGAGTCGTTGCCTGCCAAACAGCAACGTAGTACATTTTGTCGATAAATGCCACCTGTGCCTTTTTGTCATTTTGCAATACCTGTACTTTTGAAATATCGAATGCAGCCGTCTTCTCCTGAGTGGAAGCCGGGAGCACCAAATACCGGTAAGTGGCAGGGACACCTGACGGATGTTTGATGTAAATAGAGAAAATTTCATCTTCCAACATCCGGGGAGCGTACATTCCCATGAAGTCGTGCCACTGTCCTTTCTTCTTTTCTGCCAGTGCCAGGCAAAGTTCGTCTTGCAGAAGGATATATCCGGTGTTGTCGTGGAAATAACGGCGGTTTCCTTCCGTCCATATTTCACCATTTTTGAATCGTTGATCGATGGAGGTGATAAGTGTGGCAGTGCTGTCTGCATGGATATCGCTTCCCAGGCACAGGATAAATTCATTGGTGAATATCCATGCTTTGTTCGCGGATAGCCCGTTACGGTTCAAGTGCATGGCGGTGATTCCCTGTTTTCCGTTTGTTACTCCACCTGTGAAATTGGTTTTGTTGCGTGAATTCGGTCCGTTATCTGTCGGGATGGGAGCATTGCTTTCATAGGTTGTGATACCGGGTATCCGGCGCCAGTTCCAGAAAGGGAAAATATTGTGGTATTCATCTCCCCGAATATACGTATAGACAGCTCCGTCTGCCATGTAATATCCCTTCAGGTTATCCTCATTTACCAGTTCCGTACCGATCACCCGGCTGGATGCCATGCGTAAAGATGCCATCCAGACAGAGGTACGGTGAATGGTCAGGTCGGAATCTTTGAAGAACTTATTTCCTGTGAAATCGTTTTCTGCATCCGGATGTAGGAAGTTGCGGGCTATAAATGCCTCTATTTCCTGTGTCTGCTGTTTATTGCTTCCCTTCATCAGTGAGCAGGCTGCGAAGAGCAGGTTGAATGATTTGTGAAGATCGGCGCTGTGGAAGAGTTGCCGGTTCAATCCGTTTACGTCCCAATGACCTTTCCATACAATCCATTGATACCCTTTCAGAAGCAGGGATACAAGGATATCCTGTTGCTCCTGGCTGAATGCAAGAGGGGTGCCGGCAAACAGTTCGGAATAAAAACTCATGTTGCAGAGGAAAGAAAGTCCGTAATTGCCGAACTGTTGTTGGGGACCATGCTGATGGAAGCTCCAGTCCGGCTGAATACCCTCTTTCTGTCCCAGTACGATTTCCGAGCCAATGTTTTCCCGTGCCTCTTTTACCAGTTGGGAGTCATTCAAGAGTAAGCCCCGGATCAGTACGTTGCCTGCCAGCCATACTTTGTTCTGTCCTGTCATGCCAAAATGGGATTGTTCCATCACCCGCACGGCTTCCTGCTTTTCTTTTTCCGTCATTTCTGCTTCGAAAAGGAGGAAAGCCGGTCCCAAGGTGCGGGGAATACCTATTTGATTGTACCACCAGTTTTTGCAGACCAGTTTTTCGGTGAACCAGTAATTCATGGCTTGGTGAATAATGCTGGTTACGGCTGAAATCTCCTGTGCGGAAGCATTCTCTTTTTCGCGGGCATAATATTTGGTTAGTTTCAGTATCCGTTCTGCGTGTTGTTTAGGTTCCCATCCCGAGCGTTTGGTATCGGCATAATTGATGTCCGACCATGAACCGTCTCCCCGTATCGTACTGATCAGTCGGTGTATCTCTTCCCGGCGGATAGGGTAAAGTTGTTGAAGTTCGATAACGTTCTGGTCAGATACCTCTTTTTCGGGAGGAATTTTAGATAATAGTTGTAAGAAAGCTTGTTTGCTCTCGTCCTGTCCGATAACCGACCGGATATAATTCTGCTTGATAAGTTCGCTTTCTTTGCCTGTTTGTGCAGTAAGATGAGAAAGGAAAGTACAGATAAACAGTACTGATAGGAAGATTCTTTTCATATATCGTGTGTCTTTCATTGCATGTATTAAATTAGGCTTTGACGGGAGGAATGTGTCAATACTCTTTCCATTACGGAGAATACAGGGTAACACAGATTATCTGTGTTGGTAACCAATGATCTGAAATTCTCTCCGTGTCACTCTGTATTCTCTGTGGTGAGTTCTGACTTTACCTCCGTTAAGCCCTGAGTGCATTTACTCCGTACGTTTACAGGAGTTTGCCTGTAAGAATTCGTTCAGTGCATCTTCATAATTACCTTGTAACAAAATGTGATGGTTCCCGAGTGGATTCTTCAGGAAATAATCAGCCGGTGCATTCATTTTTATACGTACTTGTGTACGGCACATATTGATGTAATTGGTGTTTTCGGTCAGAGTTCCGGTAGAAAGGTAATATTCGTCCAGACATTCTCCACCACATTTCACGATAGTGACATCTCCGGTCGGCAGCAGTCCCTGAATACCGATACCGCTTTCCGTTTCAAAATGGCTGCGGATGATGTAACGTTCGGTTTGCTTCATTCCGATTGTGCAATGTGCCAGTATTATTTCGTTGCTCCGGGCGTTAATCATTGAAGGATTTGCCATGAAACCTACTTTCCCGGTCAGTGCTTTGGCGGCGAGTAATGTAAATACAGATTGCAGATCCCCTTCGCATCCGGCAATGATCCCTTCGTCGTTCAGCATGGCAAGAGCCAGGCAACCGGTAGTACCGGTGCGCTCCATCAGTTTGAAACAACTCAGGGTGACGGCACTTAGTTTTTCTTCTTTACAGATTCGCTTGACGGCCCGGTAAAGGCGCATTGCCTTAATCATATCTTCGGGAGTCCCTTCACGGCATGCCAGAGCTTGCGAAGCAACCGCGGCGCATGAGGCACCGACTTCGTTGTCTGTAATACGGTCGTATACGTCATAAATCCGTTCCAACGGAATGTCCAGATACTCAATTCCCCAACGCCGCTTTGCGAGCAGATAATCCACATTACTTGCAATCAGCCATGAAGAAGGGGTGCCGATCACTCCGATGCGAAGCCCTACTAATGAACGTTGTGCCTTGAAATTGGTATAAAGTACCTGGATTCGTTGAACGATACTCATAAAGTCTCCATGGAGGATTTCACTTTTCATACCCCGCCCACGTAACCAAGAGGAAATTTCCAGTGCCGCAGCCAGGGAGTTTTGCATTCCGTCGGCCAGTATAATGGCAGGGCGGGGGAGCGATTCGAAGCATTGCATTACCAGTCTTTCTACCCCTCCGGTAGCAATGAAAATGATGCTGAATTCATCTTTTGGCAACTGGCTGATGTCCCGGTAATCAATAAAATTTACGGTGAAATATTTTTCCAGTTCACTGAGAATCGCTTCGTGCGAACTACGTACAGTGGCTTGCTTATGCAGAATCGATGCAAATGTGATCAGGTTTATGGTCATTATGTTATCGTTTTAGGTTTGTAGTTATACAAATGTATCGTTTTCCGTTGATATTACCACAACGTTTTTACCCTTGATAAGGTTTTTAAAGTTTTTATGTCTTTGTGTCCGATTTATTGTGTACATTTGCCGCTCATATTTATTAATTGACCATTTATAATTCAAGATTATGCCAACCATATCGATTCGCGGAACAGAGATGCCTGCATCTCCTATCAGAAAGCTGGCTCCCCTGGCAGATGCTGCCAAACAGCGGGGAATCCATGTATTTCACCTGAACATCGGACAGCCGGACCTGCCCACTCCTCAGGCCGCGATTGACGCGATACGCAACATCGACCGCAAGGTGCTTGAATATAGTCCCAGTGCCGGTTATCGTAGCTATCGCGAGAAATTAGTAGGATATTACGAGAAATTCAATATCAACCTGACAGCAGATGATATAATCATTACTACCGGAGGTTCCGAAGCTGTACTTTTCTCATTCATGTCGTGCCTTAATCCGGGAGACGAGATCATTGTTCCCGAACCTGCTTACGCCAACTATATGGCTTTTGCCATTTCGGCCGGAGCTAAAATACGCACCATTGCTACGACAATTGAGGAGGGGTTCTCTCTTCCGAAAGTAGAGAAATTTGAAGAGTTGATCAACGAACGTACCAAGGGTATCTTGATCTGTAATCCGAATAATCCGACCGGCTATCTGTATACCCGACGTGAGATGAACCAGATCCGTGACTTGGTGAAGAAGTATGATCTTTTCCTTTTCTCCGACGAAGTGTACCGTGAGTTTATCTATACCGGTTCCCCTTATATTTCGGCTTGCCATCTGGAAGGAATTGAGAATAACGTGGTACTGATTGACTCTGTTTCCAAGCGTTATTCGGAATGTGGTATCCGCATCGGTGCCTTGATAACCAAGAATAAAGAAGTGCGTGATGCAGTGATGAAGTTCTGTCAGGCACGTTTGAGTCCTCCGCTGATCGGACAGATTGCTGCCGAAGCCTCACTGGATGCTCCCGAAGAGTACTCACGCGAAACTTATGACGAATACGTTGAGCGCCGTAAATGTCTGATTGACGGTCTGAACCGTATACCGGGTGTTTATTCCCCCATTCCGATGGGAGCTTTCTATACAGTAGCCAAGTTACCGGTCGATGATTCGGATAAATTCTGTGCCTGGTGTCTGTCTGAGTTTGAGTATGAAGGACAGACAGTGTTTATGGCTCCGGCTTCCGGTTTCTATACTACTCCGGGCTCCGGAAAGAATGAAGTCCGTATTGCTTACGTATTGAAAAAGGAAGATTTAACCCGTGCGCTCTTTGTTCTGCAAAAAGCATTGGAGGCTTATCCGGGAAGAACAGAATAAGACCTGATGTCATCCATTCATTCACATAGTCAAAGCAACTCCGTTCCCTTTTCCAAAGAGAAGGGCAAGGTGAGGCTTTCCTATTTTCTTGCCCGTCGGATTTATCGTGATACGGACGGGGGGAAACAAGTTTCCCGTCCTGCTGTCCTGATTGCCATGATTGGCATTGCTATCGGCCTGGCGGTGATGATCATTGCCGTATCCGTAGTGATTGGTTTTAAGAGTGAGGTACGTAATAAAGTGATCGGCTTCGGCTCCCATATCCAAATCAGTAATTTTGATGCGGTAGGGTCCTACGAAACTCATCCGGTTGTGGTGGATGACAGTATGATGATCGCTCTTTCCGCCCGTCCGGAAGTGAAACATGTGCAGCGATATTCCACCAAACCGGGGATGATAAAGACAGATGACGCTTTTCAGGGCATGGTGCTCAAAGGTGTCGGTCCGGAGTTTGATCCTGCCTTTTTCCGCGATCATCTGGTAGAAGGAGAGATACCGGTCTTCAGTGATACGGCTTCCACCAATCAGGTGGTCATATCGAAAGCGATAGCTGACCGGCTGAAACTGAAACTGGGAGATAAAATATATGCCTATTTTATCCAGAAAGATGTGCGTGCCCGCCGATTGACGGTGAAAGGTATTTACCAAACGAACTTTTCTGAATATGATAATCTCTTTCTGCTGACTGACTTGTATTTGGTGAACCGTTTGAATAACTGGGCCCCCGGACAAGTGAGCGGAGTAGAGTTGCAGGTACGTGACTACGACAAACTGGAAGATATAACCTATGGTATAGCTGTTGATACGGACAATAAGCAAGATGTTTACGGGGGAACTTATTATGTACAGAGCATTGAACAAATGAATCCTCAGATATTTGCCTGGCTCGATCTGCTCGACCTGAATGTATGGGTCATTCTTATCCTGATGATTGGGGTAGCCGGCTTCACGATGATTTCCGGATTATTGATTATCATCCTTGAACGCACACAGATGATTGGTATCCTGAAGGCTTTGGGAGCCAATGATTTCACTATCCGTAAAGTATTTCTGTGGTTCTCTGTTTTTCTGATTGGGAAAGGGATGTTGTGGGGAAATGCAATTGGGATTACTTTCTGTGTTTTGCAGTCACAGTTGGGACTTTTTAAACTCGATCCCGAAACTTACTATGTAAGTATGGTGCCGGTTTCCATGAACATCTGGCTTTTCCTTCTGATCAATGCCGGCACCTTATTGGCTTCTGTATTAATGTTGGTCGGTCCCTCTTATTTGATTACCAAGATCAATCCGGCCAGTTCTATGCGGTACGAGTAGTCAAGTTATCTTCGCATAAAATCACCCTTTCTGCGATAGAGACGGTAGAGTCTGAACTTCAGGGATTGTAGCGGACGGATGATGTCGAAAACCGGTAGTGTAAAGTAGTAAGAGCGGTTGTCTCCCATCTCATTGGCTGTTTTGTTGATGACGTAGGCTTGCGCCGAATAACGTACGATCCATAACAATAGAACCAGTCCCGCAGCCAGCCAGTGAAAAGAGAGGATACCGAATACGATTCCCGATAGGCAGGCGACATAAAACAATAGCCTCGTGGCGGTTTCCAACCCCAGTAACCAGCGTTGTGAACCTTTATAGAAGCGTGCGGTTGCCATATAGCTTACCTTTTCTTCTTTCCAGTCCTTATAGCGTTCCACAGGTTGCATCCGTATCACTGAATCCGGTGAGGTTTCCACCCGGGTATTGTTTTCATTGGCAATTTGGTTGATAAACAGGTCATCTTCTCCCCGCTGCATGTTCAAGTGGGTAGAAAATCCTTTGACTTTGAAGAACAATTCCTTGCGGTAGGCCAGGTTGCGCCCGATGCCCATGTACGGTTTACCCGCCAGGGCAAAACCCAGATAACGAAGCGAGGTGAAAAGCGAGTCGAAAGATACCCGTTTGTGTAGCCATCCTTTTCCCCGTTCGTAACCGCTATATCCCAGTACGATGTCTGTACTCGGCGTGAAATTGCGTGCTATCCGTCGAAGCCACTTGTCACTGACCGGAGTGCAGTCGGCCTCGGTGAATACCAGCCAGTCATATTTACTGGCTTTAATGCCCAGCGTCAGTGCCAGTTTCTTCCGGCTGATGTACCGCGCGCTGTCCGGTGTGAAACTGTGATACAGGTTCGGGTATTCTTCTTCCAACTCTGACAGGAGATCTTCGCTTTCGTCCGTAGAACCATCGTTGATGACGATTACTTCAAAGTCCGGATAATCCTGTTTCAGGATAGCGGGTAGGTTTCGGCGCAGGTTTTCCGATTCGTTGCGTGCACAGATGACTACAGACAGCGGGGGAAGTTCCCGTCCGAAGTGTACTTCATCTTTTCCAACAGCAAGGTTGTGGGTGTGTATCCGGTTATACAGTCCGAGATAGTAGATAAGTTGAACGATCAAAAGAACGCCTGCGGCTGATAGCAGTATCAGTTCGGCCGTATTGAATGTGAATGCTTCCATTGAATCTTACAAGATGTTTACGTCACAAAAGTACATAATTTTTCAGAGATTAGGTGATTTGTTTCTTTCTTATTTCTTATTGTCCAGATATTCCTTTTTGAACATATCGACAAATAACAAGAACAGCGATAATATAAGCGGTCCGAAGATGACTCCCATGAATCCGAACAACGGTAATCCGATGACTACACCGAAGATTGTAATAAGCGGATGGGTGTCTGCCATTTTCTTCTGTAAGATAAAGCGTATCAGGTTGTCACATTGCGAAACGACAATTCCTCCGTAAGCTGCCAGTCCGATGGCGTTTGCCCATTCACCGGTCAGTGCAAGGTAGGCAGCCACCGGAAACCAGACGAGAGCAGTCCCCACCATCGGGATGATTGTAGCAAAACAAGTCAGAACACCCACTAACCAGGCATTCGGTGCTCCGAAGATAAAGTAGCCGATCAGTGCGACTCCTCCCTGAATAACGGCAAGTAAGGGAATGCCGATGGCATTGGAGCGGACAATCATGTTGATATTGTGTGTTACCTCCCGGGTGTTTTTCTCATTGAAAGGTAGGATGTCGTCAATATAGGACTCCATTTTGGTTCCTCCTATCAGCATGAAATAAAGTACAAAGACCAGAACAAACAGGTTGATTGCAAAGCTGCTGATACCTCCCATGACTGCCTGTCCTATTTTGGGGAGCAGAGAAACGATGAACGAAAGTGTGTCACTGCCCAGCACATCATATCCTGTTTTCGCCTTGATGATCCCTGCCAATTCTTCAACAGGGGCAATAATGGCCTGTGGGTCCAGATTGATGTCCTGCAACTTGTTGACCAGCATCCATACAATCAGAGAAATAGGTACCAGGAAGCACAGGATGGCTTCACCTGTAATCAGCAGGGCTGCGAAACTTCGTTTCATTCGTGCACCGAGATACATCATTTGTCGCCGGACCAGGATATAGATGGTGAGTGCTCCCAATAATCCGCCGAGAAAAGGGGTAATTTGCCGGAACAAGATGATGCCCAGCCCGATGATGATGATAATCAAAGAATATTTCCAATATTTTTCTTTCATAATAAATAAAAAGGAGAGTAGAGATTCCTCTCTATTTATAACATTACACCTATTAAAATGTTTCAGTCCTGAGGCAGGTCGATACTGAAAATTGTTTGTCCCGGACGACTCTTACGGATCGATAAGTGTCCGTCATGTTGTCGGATGATCTGTTTGCAGAGACTGAGTCCTATTCCGCTTCCTTCCGCTTTTGTGGTAAAGAAAGGAATGAAGATCTGCTCACGTATCTCTTCCGGGATGCCGGGACCATTGTCTTCTATTTCTATCAGCAGACGGTCTGCCTGTTGCAGGCGGAGGATGATTCTGCCTTCCGTTTGTTCTTCGAGAGCCTGCATCGCATTCTTCAGTAAGTTGAGGAATACTTGTGACAGCTGGTTTGCGTCGCCGTCGGTTTCTATCGAATCCGGTGTGGATTGTAACACGAAGTGAATGCCACGTTCGCGGAAATCACTTTGCAACAGTTCTTCCAGGTTGCGCAACATATCGGTCAGTGAGAAACGTTTCTTTTCCGGGTGAGGGAGGTAGGACAGATGCCGGAATGATTCCGTGAATTCCATCAGCCGTTCGCTTTGCGTTTGGATAATCCGTAGTCCGCGGGCTGACTTTTCGTTGATATCCGGATATGCGGATAAGGTTTGTGAGAGTGAAATGATCGGTGCAATCGTGTTCATGATTTCATGGGTCAGCACATGTGTCAGTTTGCTCCACGATTCACTCTCCTTATCACTCAGCTCGTCACCGATATCTTTGATGGATAAGATGGTTATGGTTTCACCTTCCAGGATCATCTCTTTTCGGGATATGCTGAGGCTGTCGCGAATGCCGGTTGCATTCAGCAGTTGTGCCAGTTGCATTTCGGTGTAAAGACGGTTGCACTTCAGCAGAGAGAAGGCAGCACTGTTGGCAGTGATGATTCGGCCCGAAGCATCCCAGGCAAGCACGCCGCTGGGCACTTCTTCAAGTAACGACCGGTAGAAGTGCTCCTGTTTCTGGTTTTCGCCTTTGGTACGGGCAAGCAGGTCATTGAGCCGGTTGAGCGAACGGTTCAGTTGTTCCTGTTCTTTGCTGACATTCACTTCCGGAAAGTAGAGCATATTGTCTTTATCCTGCACTGCATCGAAGAACAATTTGATTTTTCGGTTAAATGTATTTAGCCGCCGGGTCAGTGCACCGATCTGAAAAAGAGAACATAGCAACAATATACTGCCGATGATGTATCCGGTGCCGGATAAGATCAGCCATAGTCCGGCACCTGCCGTAGCGAGTATCAGTACGATGTGGAGCAGTATAATGAAATAGATGCGTCGGCTGAATATCATCGGGGTCAGAGTTTGAATCGTTTGAGCTTGTTATACAACGTTTGCCGGCTCACGCCCAGTTGCTCGGCAGCGGCAGTCAGGTTACCGTTGTTTTGCAGGATGGCAGTTTCGATGGCTCGCCGTTCCACCTCTTCCAGATTGGGAACGGTGACTGCTGCCTGTGGCTGCCAGGTCTGTTTCACCAAGATATCTTTAGGGCGGATCACGCTGCCCTCACACAAGATGACCGCTTTCTCGATGGTATGCTGCAACTCCCGGATATTGCCCGGCCAGTGATACCCGCGCAGTTTTTCAACAGTCTGTTCGTGCATCCGTATTTCCTGACGTTGATATTTGGAAGCGAATTTACGTAAGAAACCGTCGATAAAGAGCAAAATGTCGTCTCCCCGCTCACGCAAGGGAGGCAGTTCCAGGTGGATGGTGTTGATGCGGTAGAACAAGTCTTCACGAAACATCCCCTCTTTTACCATTGCGGGTATGTCCTTGTTTGTTGCCGAAATCAGGCGGATATCTACCGGGATCACTTTGTTGCTTCCCAACCGCATCACATTGCGGCTTTGGAGTACCGTGAGCAACTTGGCCTGGAGCGACAGGGGCAGGTTGCCTATTTCGTCCATAAACAGTGAACTTCCGTCGGCGGCCTCAAACTTTCCCCGGCGGCTTTCGTAAGCATCGGTGAAAGCCCCCCGTTCGTGCCCGAACAGTTCACTCTCGAACAGTGATTCGCTGATCGCTCCCATGTCTACGTTCAGCATCGGGCGTGCACCGCGAGGTGAAAGGCGGTGAATCTCCCGTGCCAATATCTCTTTACCGGTTCCGTTTTCTCCTGTTATCAGGATGTTGGCATCTGTCCGTGCCACTTTAGATACTACTTTCATCAGTTGCAGCATGGCAGGCGAATGTCCAACCAGCATTTCGAACCCTTCTTTTTTGTTTTCCTTTGTCTGCCGTTCCGAAGGTTTCATGTTATTGCGGTAGGCTTCCGTCACTTTATCGATCAGGGCCTGATTATCCCATGGCTTCAGGAGGAAGTCGGCAGCTCCGTTTTTGAGTGCTTTTACGGCAAGTTCCACGTCTCCGTAAGCAGTCAGCATCACTACGGGCAGAGTAGGAGCCATCTTCCGGATATGTCCCAGCCAATACAGCCCTTCGTTGCCATTATTGATGCCTGCCGAGAAGTTCATATCCAGGATGACCACGTCGATGCGGTGGGTCGTCAGCAGGGCAGTGATCTGATTCGGGTTCGAAGCCGTCAGTATCTTGCAGAAGTAGTTTTCAAGCAAAAGTTCGAGTGAAGCCAACACCCCTTTGTTATCGTCTACAATCAGAATAGTTCCCGTGTTCATGATATCTCCTTTTGATTCGCTTCCTGTTTTTAAGTTCGTGGTAAAGATATTTGTTTTTGTAACTCCCTGCAAGAGAGTGTCCAATAATTAGACGTTTTCGAATTGAGAATTTATATGGGAAGGGGATGTGGGGACAAATCCGGGGAATGTTGACGTCAACCGTCCAATATCTGTACGCAGTAGCGTCCAAATATTGGACGGTATCTTTTTATTGATAAGTCTATGTGGTTGAATTTTAGTTGTTTATTCTTTTTGGCACACTCTTTGCCCAGATGGTTTATATGAAACATCTTATATCACTTTGTACTTTATTTCTTTTTTCCGCTCTTTTGTCTGCACAGACAGAGAGATCGCTCGACGAATGTATTCGTATCGCATGGAAACAGAATCCGTCTTTGCGGAATAGCGAGATAGATATCAAGGAAAACCGGATGAACTATATCTCTGCCGTGGGGAGTTTCCTTCCCCGCGTCAGTGTATCGGCCGAAGCCGGACGAAACTTCGGACATTCCATCGATCCGAGCACCAACGGATACACCAATAATACGTTCGATGAAGGAACCGTGGGGCTGGACATGACGCTTTCTCTTTTCGAAGGTTTCACCCGCATCAACCGGGTACGTTTTGAGAAGATGAACCGCAGCCGGAGTGAATGGGCTTTGAAGGAACGGCGCAACGAACTTGCTTGCCGGGTGACGGATGCCTATTATAAACTCCTGCTTGAAGAGCGGATGCTCGATCTGGCTTTTGAGCAGAGCCGGCTAAGCGAACGTTATCTCAAACAAACCGAAGCTTTTGTAGAACTGGGTTTGAAGTCGGTTTCCGACTTACAGGAAGTCAAAGCCCGTCGCGAGGGTGATATTTACCGTTACCAGGTGCGTGAGAACGGTTGCCGCCTGGCATTGCTCCAACTGAAACAATTGTTGAACCTGCATGCCGGGGATACGTTGGTACTTCAGGATACAATCAACTACGAATCTCTTCCGCCTTGTTCGCTGCCCCAGACAGATGAGCTCTATATGCAATCTCTGGTAGCAATGCCTTCGATGCGGATGATGGAACTCAGACAGCGGGCTGCCCGTAAAGAGTATGCCATGGCGGGCGGTAAGTTCTCGCCGACGGTTTTTGCCCGTTTCTCAATGGCCTCCCGTTATCTCGACGGTTTTTCTACCAAACAGCTGAACGACAATTTAGGAAAGTATATCGGTGTCGGCATTTCCATCCCTTTATTGAGCGGGTTGGAACGACTGACCACCCTGCGCAAACACAAGTTGAATATATTCCGTCTCCGGAATGAGGAAGAACTTCAAAAACAACAACTCTATACAGAGGTGGAGGAAACGGTTCTTTCTCTCCGTTCCGGATATGATGAATTCCGGCAGGTATTGCAGCAGTTCAGGGCCGAAGAACTGGTACTGAAAGAATCCGAACGAAAATGGGAAGAGGGGCTTATCTCCGTATTCCAGCTGATGGAAGCCCGCAATCGCTTTATCTCTGCCAAGGCCGAGTTGACCCGGGTGCGCTTACAGGTGGATATGACCCGGAAGATGGAAACTTATTATCGGACGGGAAGCTTTTGTACGTTGCCCGGTGAGAAGTGATATACGGGGTATGTGACCGGTACATCGTTCCTTTACGACCTGACGGTATAACCTTATAAACAAACGTGAATCATACATAAAACAATAACTATCTATGGATACAATGATCGAACGGAAGCCCGGAATGAAGCGAAAACATTATTATGCTATTGCCGGAGCCGTGGCACTGGTGGGACTTATCTTTTATTTTATTTTCAGGGACACTTCCTCTTCTATGAGTGTAGAAAAAGACCGGCTGACCATTGCTACTGTTACCCGCGGAGAGTTCAGTGATTACATCCGGGTCATCGGACAAGTGATGCCCAACCGCATCATCTATATGGATGCGGTAGAGGGAGGCCGTGTCGAGGAGCGCCTGAAAGAAGAGGGGGCCATCGTCAAAGCAGGCGACGTCATTCTCCGTCTCAGCAATCCGCTCCTGAACATCGGGATCATGCAGAGCGAAGCCGATCTCGCCTATCAGGAAAACGAGTTGCGCAACACCCGCATCAGTATGGAACAGGAGCGCCTGCGGCTGAAGCAGGAGCGCATCGGGCTGAGTAAGGAACTGGCTGTGAAGAAGCGTCGTTACGACCAGTACAGCCGTCTTATCAAAGAGCAACTGATAGCACAGGAAGACTTCCGGCTGGCACGTGAAGAGTATGAGGCGGCACGGGCACAACTGGATGTTGTGGACGAACGTATCCGTCAGGACAATATTTTCAGGGAGAGTCAGGTTCATAGTCTTGATGAAAACATCCGTAATATGAAGCGCAGTCTTGCCCTGGTACGTGAACGGGTGGAAAACCTGAAAGTAAAAGCTCCCATAGACGGACAGGTGGGGAACCTCGATGCTCAGATCGGCCAGTCCATTGCTGCCGGCGAGCATATCGGACAGATCATTACACCCGATTTGAAAGTGCAGGCACAGATCGATGAGCATTATGTGGAACGGGTGGTTCCCGGACTTCCGGCTGATTTTACCCGTGACGGAGGAAACTATAAACTCGAGGTGACCAAACCCTATCCCGAGGTAAAGGAGGGCCAGTTCCGCACCGACCTTCAATTTACTTCCGGACGTCCCGAGAACATCCGTGCCGGACAGACTTATCACATCAATCTCCAGTTGGGAGATCCTGCCCAGGCCATTCTTGTTCCTCGTGGCGGATTCTTTCAAATAACCGGGGGCCGCTGGATGTATGTTGTTGACGAAAGTGGTAAATTTGCCACGCGCCGTCCCATCCGGATCGGACGGCAGAACCCGCAATATTATGAAGTGACTGAGGGATTGAAACCGGGCGACCGGGTGATTGTATCCGGATATGAATTGTTTGGGGATAACGAGAAACTTATATTGAAATAAGAACCGAATACTATGAACTACATTTCGCAAGTGATACGAAGCCAGCGGGTTAAAAAGTCTCTGACGCTGATAAACATAACAGGGTTGTCGGTCTGCATTGCGGCGGCACTTCTTATTATGCTTTATGTCTGGTCGGAGTTAAGTTATGATTCATTTCATGATACCGACCGTGTGTATCGTGTTGAAAGCAGACTGTATGAGGGCGAGATGCTGACGGATAATTGGGCGACTACGGCTTATGGGCATGCTCCTGCCATGAACAGGGAAATAGCGGGAATTGAGAAGTACGTCCGTGTTACGGCTCAGGATCGCGAGCAGGTGGTGAATTACTTCGACAGGAGATTTGCCGAGGAACATTACTGCTATACCGAGCCTGCCTTTTTCGAAATATTCAACTTCCCCATAGTTAAAGGAGAAAAGACCGGGCAACTGGTACGCCCTAATACGGTGGTACTGACTGAAAGCGCTGCAAGTCGCTATTTTGGTGAAGAAGACCCGATAGGCAAGATACTGACCTTCAGTACCTCTTCATCACAGCAAAACTTTGAAGTAACGGGCATTATTGCCGATATGCCTGTCCGTTCGCACCTGCATTACGATTTCCTGCTTTCCTACAATACGATTCCCAAGGAACGGCAGGACATCTGGTACATTCACGGTGTATATACTTACGTCCGCCTGATGCCCGGAAAGACTCCGGGAGAAATTGAACAGGCTTTCCGTGACATATCCGACAAGTACAAGACTGATGCACTGAAACATAAAACCTGGGCTGTAGAACTGATCCCGTTGAAAGACATTCACCTTACTCCTCAAAAAGCATACGAGAAAGAGGTGAAAGGAAGCCGGACGGCGGTTCTTATTTTGTTCGTAATGTCCGCCATTCTGCTGCTGATAGGTTGGGCAAATGCCTTGAACCTGACCGTAGCCCGCTTTTTGGAGCGTGGACGGGAGTTCGGGCTCCGTAAAGCTTTTGGTGCTTCGCGCCGTCAGATTATTATCCAGGGACTTCTTGAGTCCGGTTTCATGAACTTGCTGGCTACGTTGATAGCTTTCGGCTGGCTGGAACTCCTCTTGCCTCTTGTCTATCGCTGGGCAGGGCAAAGCTTCGGGACAGACATACTTATGCAACCCGCTTTCTGGGGGATTGTAGCCGGAGTGGTTATCATCGGTACGTTGGTTGTAGGGCTTTATCCTTCCTGGCTGATGGTCACTATCCGTCCGTCGGAGATTATGCGCGGTAAACTGTTGCACGGAAAGAGAGGCAACCGGATCAGAAAGGCGTTGATTGTTGTTCAGTTCCTGGCTTCTTTTGTTCTGATTGCAGGTACGTTTACTGTGTTTCAACAGGTCCGTTACATGCAGCGTGAGGCCGAATCGGATCTGAATACCCGCATTCTGGTCATTAAATATCCTTCGTTCACCGAGGGACTGTCGCTGCGCATGGAGAGTTTCACCAAACGTTTGAAGCAACGGGCGGATGTAAGTCACGTGACAGTTTCGGGAGCTGTTCCCGGTGTGGAAGTTGCCAACTATTTTACCAATCGGCCGTATGGAAGTGATCCCTCACAAGTAAAATTGATACAGATGTTTTCTGTAGACTACGACTATTTGTCTGCCTATATGCCTCGTATGATTTGCGGACGAAGTTTTTCCGAAGATTATGGTGGCGATCTTAACCGGGTGGTGCTTAACGAAGAAGCTGTCAGGCTGTTGGGCTACGAATCGGCAGAAGCGGCGTTGGGGCAACAACTTAAAATGGAAGTGGTTAGTGACCCGCTTGAGATAATAGGAGTGGTGGAGAACTACCACCAGCAATCGCTTGCCGTGGCTTACAAGCCTATCATTTTCTTTTTGAAAGAGCGTGTTCCTTTTATTGCAACGCCTTATATTTCTGTCTGTCTGAAAGGAAAGGGGGATGCCGGCGTCTTGACGGAAATTGAACAGATGTATCGTGAATACTTCCCGACTTCTTTATTTTCTTATTTCTTTTTGAATGATTTTAATGAATTCCTATACAAATCCGATCGTAATTTTGGCTGGATATTTGCCAGCGCCTCATTGCTTGCCGTATTTGTTGCTTGCCTTGGATTGTGGATTGTAACCCTGTTTTCCACCTTGTCACGTTTGAAGGAGGTGGGTATCCGCAAAGTGCTCGGCGCAAATAAAGCCAGCCTGTTCTTTGTCCTGACCAAAGAACTGTTGTTGCTTACCGTATTGGCATCTGCAATCGGTATTCCTGTATCGGCAGTGCTGATGAATGCTTGGCTGGAAACGTACGCTTTCCACATTTCGCTGTCCTGGTGGATATATGCAGCCACTTTTGTACTGCTGATGCTGATAGCCTTTCTCACTGTGTTCCAACAGGTATGGCGTACCATCCGCCAGAAACCTATGCGCATTTTAAAATATGAATAACTAATATAATATATAACAATTATGATTAAAACAGAAAAACTGTCTATGCTTTTCACCACCGAGGAGGTGCAGACCAAAGCGTTGAATGAAGTGAGTATGCAAGTGGAGCGGGGAGAATTTGTAGCTATCATGGGCCCTTCCGGGTGTGGCAAGTCTACTCTGCTGAATATCCTGGGTACACTCGATTCACCCACTTCCGGCTCTTACTTCTTCGAAGGCAAACAGGTGGATAAGATGAACGAGAACCAACTGACGGCTCTGCGTAAGGGAAATCTGGGATTTATTTTCCAGAGTTTCAACCTGATTGACGAACTGACCGTATACGAGAATGTGGAGCTTCCTCTGGTATATCTGGGCATGAAACCTGCCATACGGAAAGAAAAGGTGAAACAGGTACTTGAGAAAGTAAATTTGTTGCACCGTGCCAATCATTTTCCGCAACAGCTTTCCGGTGGACAACAACAGCGCGTCGCCATAGCCCGTGCCGTGGTGACGGACTGTAAATTGTTGCTTGCCGATGAACCGACCGGAAACCTCGACTCGGTAAACGGTGTGGAAGTGATGGAGCTACTACGGGAACTGAACCGTCAGGGGACTACCATCATCATCGTTACTCACTCGCAGCGTGATGCGACTTATGCCCACCGGATTATCCGCCTGCTCGATGGGAAGATCGTAGCCGAGAATATCAACCGTCCGCTGGACGAAACTTCCGGGACTAATACAGAGAGCGTATGATAGGGAATTATTGGAATAGTGCCTATCGTAACCTGATGAAACGGAAAGGATTCAGTTTCATCAATGTTTTCGGATTGGCAGTCGGCATGGCATCTGCCTTGCTGATATTGACTTATGTCACTTTTGAGTTCAGTTTCGACAAGATGCACGAGAAGTACGAACGCATTTTCCGTGTGGAAAGCACTTTCTATGAAGGCGAAGTACAGACCGACTATTGGGCCAGCAGTTCGTTTGGTTATGGTTCGGCCATGAAAGAGAATCTGGCCGGAATTGAAGACTATACGCGGGTGGTTTCCTTGTATCAGCCGGAACAGATTGTGAAGTATGGTGAACTTACTTTACATGAAAACCAGATTGCTTATGCCGATCCCGGCTTCTTCCGTTTGTTCGACTTTGAGTTGGTGAAGGGAGATAAGGCCACTTGCCTCTCCATGCCCCGGCAGGTGGTCATCACCGAACGGATTGCCCGTAAATATTTTCAGGATGAAGATCCCATCGGTAAGATACTTATCTTTACTGGACCTTATGACAAGGTGGTTTGCGAAGTGACCGGTGTTATGAAAGAGATGCCTTCCAATTCACATGTCCATTACAATTTCCTGATTTCCTATAAATCGCTCGGACAGTATTTGCATGATTATTGGTATAAGCACGAGGTTTATACTTACGTATTACTCGATTCTCCCGAAAGGAAGGCAGAAATAGAAGAAGCGTTTCCGGCAATGGCGGAGAAATATAAGACGGACGAGGCTCTGAAGAACAAAATCTGGGGCGTTTCACTGACTCCATTGGCCGATATCCATCTCAAACCCCAAGTGGGATACGAGGCCGAGATCAAGGGAAACCGCACGGCGATGATTGCCCTGATCTTTGCTGCCATAGCCATTCTGGCAATTGCCTGGATCAATTATATCAACCTGACCGTAGCCCGTTCGATGGAACGTGCCAAGGAAGTAGGGGTACGCCGGGTGATAGGAGCTTTCCGCAAACAGCTTATTTCACAGTTCTTATTTGAGGCTTTGGTGATGAACTTGGTTGCTTTTGTGCTGGCTGTGGGGCTGATTGAACTGGTTCTCCCGTATTTCAATCAGTTGGTAAGTCGTACGGTTACCTTCTCTGTTTGGTTGACCGGATATTGGTGGCTGTTACTGTTGTTCGTGTTAGTTGGCGGTATTTTCCTTTCCGGTTACTATCCTGCACTGGCACTGCTGAATCGTAAACCGATTACGTTGCTGAAGGGAAAGTTCCTCAACAGTAAATCGGGAGAAGGCACTCGCAAAGTGCTCGTGGTTGTTCAGTATACAGCTTCCATGATTTTGTTGTGCGGTACATTGATTGTGTTTGCGCAGTTGAACTTCATGCGCAGTCAGTCGTTGGGAGTGAAGACGGACCAGACCCTGGTGGTGAAATTCCCCGGACGGACCGAAGGGATGAATACCAAACTCGAAGCCATGAAGAAAGCTATTGCCCGTCTGCCTTTGGTGGATAAAGTCACTTTTTCCGGTGCGGTTCCGGGTGAGGAGGTGGCTACCTTCTTATCCAATCGCCGGAAAAGCGACGCTTTGAAGCAAAACCGGCTCTATGAAATGCTGGTGTGTGACCCGGACTACATCGATGCTTACGGACTTCAGCTTGTGGCTGGACGCGGGTTCTCCGAGGATTATGGAGACGACGTGAATAAGTTGGTGGTCAACGAGTCTGCTGTCCGTAACTTAGGACTTGCTTCTAACGAAGAGGCTCTCGGCGAAGAGATAGAGGTGGAGTGTACCGATGCTCCGATGCAGATCATCGGCGTGGTGAAGGATTATCACCAGCAGGCACTCAATAAAAACTATACGCCGATTATGTTGATTCATAAAGATAAAATCGACTGGTTGCCGCAGCGGTATATCTCTGTTGTGATGAAGTCCGGCGACCCGAAAGAGCTGGTGTCACAGGTTGAGGAGATCTGGCATCGCTATTTCGAAGATTCCAGTTACGACTTCTTCTTTCTCGACCAGTTCTTCGATCATCAGTATCGGCAGGACGAGGTGTTCGGTGTCATGATCGGCTGTTTTACAGGTCTGGCTATTTTCATCTCTTGTCTGGGATTGTGGGTACTGGTAATGTTTTCGTGCTCGACGCGTACCAAGGAGATGGGGATCCGGAAAGTATTGGGGGCTGCCCGTTGGAATCTGTTCTATCAACTGGGTAAAGGCTTCTTCCAATTGATCCTGGTAGCAGTAGTCATTGCGCTGCCCGTCGCCTGGTTCAGCATGAATGCCTGGTTGAGTCATTATGCTTTCCGCACGGACTTGAAAGCATGGTTCTTTATAATTCCGGTAGTGTTGATGCTGCTGATTTCGTTTGTGACAGTAGCCTGCCAGACAGTGAAGATCATAGTGGGAAAACCGGCACGGTCATTACGATATGAGTAACCTGACGGAATAGATACGAATACAATTCACCACAGGTACACGGAGTACACAGAGTTTTTAATCTCTGTGTACTCCGTGTACTCTGTAGTGGATTAAAAGTCATTGCAAAATCAGTTGGTTTAATTTCTCTGATTCCTGAGCGGAGCGATAATTCCTTTATGGCTGTGTATGGTTCTCTTCACCCCAATGCGTTTTCGCTTCCAGTTCTTCACGGTCACGCACCTCTTTTGCTTTCTTTGCATAAACAATCATTCGCAGAGACTGGTCGTAAGTGAAGTAATTCCATATCCAGTTGAGCAATACGTTTGCTTTGTTTCGCACTCCCAGGATGGAACGTAAGTGAACAACCAACCACATCACCCAGGCCAGCCATCCGGCGGTTTTGAAACTGCTGAACTCTGCTACGGCACGGTTGCGTCCTACGGTTGCCATCGATCCCAGGTTGCGGTAATGGAACGGTTGCATCGGTTTTCCTTTTTCCAGTCTTTGCAGGTTTTTGGCAAGCAGCTCTCCTTGTTGGATGGCTACTTGTGCCAGTTGCGGGTGTCCGTTGGGATAGTTCTTGTCCGTGGTCTGGATACACTGGTCGCCGATTGCGAAAATATGCTCAGTTCCCTGTACACGGTTAAATTCGTCTACCTTGATTCTTCTTCCCCGTCCCAGTAACTCTCCGCTGATATTGCCAAAGGTGATGGCTGCCACACCACTCACCCAGATGAAGGTGCGTGTGGCTATCTCTGTCCCGTCTTCCAACACCACTTTATGATCTTTGTAGTCCGTCACCCGCTTGTTCAGCAGGATGTTGACTCCCATTTCGCGTAGGAACTGTTCGGCATGACGCGATGAATCTTCGGACATTCCGGCCAACAGTCTGTCTCCTGCTTCAATCAGATAGACGTGCATCAGGCTGCTGGGCATATCCGGATAATCATTGGGGAGTACGAACTTTTTCATTTCCGAAAGTACTCCGGCTATCTCCACTCCGGTGGCTCCCCCGCCCACTACGACAACATTAAGCAACTCCTGTCGCTCACGTTCTGTGGCGCAGGTGATTGACCGTTCAAAGTTTGCCAGCAGAGCATTTCTCAATCCCATGGCTTCCGAAACGGTTTTCATAGGCATGGCTTCTTCTTCGATGTGTTCGTTGCCGAAGAAGTTCGAAGTAGTGCCGGCTGCCAATACCAGATAATCATATTCTGCTTTACCGATGGAAGTCTGGATCATCTTTTTCTCGGGGAAAATGGCCCGTACCTCTGCCATGCGGAAGTAAAAGTCTTTTCGCTTTTGAAAAATCTTCCGGAAAGGGAAGGAGATAGAGCTGGGTTCAAGTCCGGCGGATGCGACCTGATAAATCAGGGGAGGAAACTGATGATAATTGTTCTTGTCTACTAAAACAACCTGAAAGCCAGATTTCTTTAGCTTGTTGGCCAACTTGAGACCACCGAAGCCACCACCTACGATGATGACACGCTTCTTGTCGTTTTTTACAATGTTGAAACTCATACTGAAAACTTCTATTTAACCTGATGTGTCTAAAAACTAATGTCATGAAATAAACATTTATCATCGGTATAAAGTTTCCGTAAACAGCAATTAAAATACTTGTTATCATCACAGGTTAAGAGATTACACAAAGATATAACAGCCGGAGTTGCTTATCCTTGAATTGCCTGTTTGTGTAATCCGTTAATCTGTGGTGAAAGAGATTTTGCAATCGTGTACCGTGGCGTTTATAATTCCGGTACTGTCCTGAATTTAGTTTCCGGGAAATGCTTCTTCAGATACCGTTGGATAAATTGCTGTGTATCCTCTTGTATGGTTCGGTCTTCGACTGTGGGATAGAGGTTGTATAATACCGTATCCAGTTCGATGCCCCGGCTTTTAATAGCTTCCAGGCTGAGGAGAGTGTGGTTGATGCTGCCCAGCTTGCCCGAAGTGACAAAAAGTAACGGATAACCCTTTTGCGCTACATAGTCGATGGTCAGGAACTCTTCGGTGAGTGGAACCATCAGTCCGCCGGCACCTTCGAGCAGGACGATGTCGTAACGGTGGCTCAACTCTTCTGTGGCACGTTCTATCTTGTCGAAATCGATGGGCCGTCCGTCGATACGTGAGGCGAGATGTGGAGAACAGGGATAAGAAAAGATTTCAGGCATGGTCAATCCTTCCCGGTCGTCATCGGTAAGGGCGATGTCCATGATGCGGCGGTGCAGGTCGATATCTTCCGAATGACCCGTATTTCCGGTCTGGATAAACTTTTGGGTAATGGTACGTTGGCCTTTCCGGTTCAATTCCCGTGCCAGATAACCTGTGGCATAACTCTTTCCTGCATCTGTATCGATGCCGCTGATAAAATACACATTCTTTTTCATACTTCTTATGTTTGAGACCCGCAGGTCGTTATTATCTTTTCTTTGCAATGATATAAATGGGATGATAGGTCAGTGAAACAGAGCCTTTACCAGGGCTGAACAGACGCTCATATTCCTGACAGAAGAGGCTCAGTTTGCTCCGGGTCCAGGCTCTGTTACAGGTACCCGTCACTCCGGTTTGTTTCAGGTGATAAAGTACTTCCATCGGATTGCTGAAATTCAGTGAGATGACTTCTTCTTCCGTATGCACGATGTCGTATAGTGCCGAGAGCGAAGCAGTCAGTTCTTCTCTCGAACGGTAGGCGAGTCCCTGTCCGGTCAGTTGACGGATCTCCTTCATGTTTTCTTTCCCGAATGTACTGAAGGCGATGTATCCCTTTGCATTCAGGATGTTTTCGCATTTGCGGAAAAAAGCGTCGGGATGCTCAAACCATTGCAGGACGGAACACGAGGTGATCAGTTCCGTTCCGTGGGGAAAAGCAATTGCTTCGGCATCTCCGGGCAGGAAAGAAACCTGTTCGTTCAGGATATCTTCGCAACTGTGGCGCATCTCTTCACAGAGATCATTCAGCAGTAAGCGTTCCGGACGAAACGAACGGAGCAACAAACGCGAGTAAGTACCCGTGCCACAACCGAACTCTACGATGCGGCGGAAAGATTGCCGGGGGAGGTGCTGCTGTAACAGGGTACACATTTTCCGGGCAATCTGCTGTTGCACGCGGGCTTCGTGAGGATAGGTATCGATTGCTTTCGAGAAGCGTTGGGCGATCAGTTGTTTGGAAAAGGGAATAATGGGAGAGAGGTTCTCTTTCAATATCTTATCGTCATAATGTGCTCCTTCATATCGCTGTATTTCAGTGCAATGCCCTTCCCACGCCTGTTCCTGATTCCGGGACGGAAAGATATGGTCTGATTCTCCGATAATCGCTTTATTCCAGACAAAGGCGGATGGGGGCAGTTCGTTGCATTGCTTGCGGATGGCAGCCAGTTCCTCTTTCAACTCCTCAACCGTTCTTTGGGGAGCTATCTCGCAGAAAGCCTTAAAGTCACTTCCCGAACCGCACATCCGCCTGCGAAACTTCTGTAGCGTTGCTTCGCTGAGGTTGTTGAGTGTGCCCTCAAAAATGACGGGAGGGATTCCTTTTGCGTCATCGATGGGGAAAGGAGTACCGTTGATGGCAATGCTTTGCGTTATGGGAAGGTTACTGCCTTGCAGCACTTGTGAAGCAGCCCATACTCCCATTGACCAGGCTACAACCTGTATTTGGGTATATGTGGAGAGCAACGTCTTGTCAAAGTCAAGGGAACGGTAATCATAGCAGATAATCAAGTCTCTATGTTGTGGGAGATAATGTATGAAGGGAGTTTCGTCCATTCCCCATCCGGTAAAGAAGAGAATGACTTCACTCCCGGTCTCTCTCCCGGGGAGAGGAGAGTTCTGAGAATATTTTGTTTGATATAGTCTTTTAAGTATCATAGCTTTATTGTTTATCGTTCACAGTTTATCATTCATCGTTTACAGTTCATCGATTATCATTTACTGTTGATATGAGTTTTTCCACTTCCTCGTCTGTCACGTCTGCGGTCAGTGAAAAGCGGATGCGGGAAGTACCTTCCGGTACTGTAGGCGGACGGACAGGTAATGCGTAGAATCCTTTGCGTTGTAACTCTTTCGCTATTTGTATGGCGGTTACACTTTCACCTGCTACCATAGGCACGATCTGACTGACTGAAGTGGAAGAATAACCTTTCTCCCGGAGCGCAACTCGCAAACACTTACTGATGGCTGCTAAGTGTTCTCTCTTTTCTTGATATTCCGCCAAATGGCGGAGTACGAATGAAGTCCATTGCAGGGTGACGGGCGGAAGACCGGTGGTGAAGATGAAAGGACGCATCTTATTAATCAGATAATCCCGTATTACTTGTCTGCATACTACGTAGGCTCCGGCAGAAGCCAGCGCTTTTCCGAAGGTACCTACCAGAAAGTCGATATCCGCTATGCATCCGTAAGCTTCGGCGCATCCCAGTCCGCCTGCTCCCCGGACACCTACCGCATGGGCTTCGTCCACGTAGAGCAGTATGTTCGGATACTTTTGTTTGAGCTTGATCAGCCGGGGCAGGTCTGCTTCGTCTCCATCCATACTGAAGATGCTTTCGGTAACGATAATCACCTGTTCGTATTGTTTGTGATGGGTTTCAACTAATTTTTCTAACTGGCTGTATTCATTGTGCCGATAACGGATATATTTGGCCTCCGATAACCGGATACCGTCTATCAGGCTGGCATGTACCAGTTTGTCCGCGAGAATCAGTGTCTTTGTGTTGCATATGGCTGGCAGAATACCTGTATTGGCATGATATCCGCAGTTGAATACCAATGCTGCTTCTGTCCCGAAAAGTGAAGACAAGAGATCTTCCAGTTCACCGTATGCGGCAAAATTACCGGTAAGCAGACGGGAGGAAGAGGAAGAGAATTTGACTTCTTCCGGTTTTACTGTCTGCCAGAAAGCATTTAGTAAGACAGTATCATTGGCCAGTCCCAAGTAATCGTTGGACGATAGGTTTAGCATCCGTTGCCCGTTAATGATGACCTCTTTGCCTTGATGAATCAGGGTAGGGAGGATACGGAAATTATTCTGTTCTTTGAGAAGTTTCAACTCCTCAAAGAAACGGACGGATTCATAGCCTTCCGTTTCTTGATTATAGTTCATGATTGTAATGTTTTTGAGTTCACCACAGATTACACAGATTAACACAGATATTTTAATTTAACTCGCAGTAAAATAAATTATTAATCTGTGAGAATCCGTGTAATCTGTGGTGAGTTATATTCATTTCTGATCAGTTTAGAGACAGGTGGAGCCGTCGGTTATACATTTTATCATTCCTTCCGTCAGTTTCGTCAACTGTTCGGATGTAATGATAAACGGGGGCATTACATATACCAGTTTACCAAACGGACGCAGCCAGATCCCTTCTTCTACAAAACGGCGTTGCAGATGTGCCATGTTCACCGGTTCTTTCATTTCGATCACTCCGATGGCACCCAATACCCGTACGTCTGCCACTTGAGGAAGCTTACGCGCCGGAGCCAGTTCACGGTTTAGTTGTGCTTCGATCCGTTTTACATTTTCTTGCCAGCCGGATTCCAGAAGCAGCCGTATCGATGCACACGCCACGGCACATGCCAGAGGATTTCCCATAAACGTAGGCCCGTGCATGAAGGCACCCGGGAAATGGTTGGAGATGCAGTCTGCTACTTCGTTGGTGGTCAGTACTGCCGACAGGGTCATGTATCCTCCTGTCAGGGCTTTTCCGATGCACATGATGTCTGGCTCTACTCCGGCATGTTCCCAGGCGAAGAATTTTCCGGTACGCCCGAATCCGGTCGCTATTTCGTCAAAGATCAACAATACCCCATGCTGTCGGCAGAGGTGTGCAGCTTGCCGTAGGTATTCCGGATGATAGAACCGCATGCCTCCCGCACCTTGTACAATTGGCTCGAGAATGAAAGCTGCCAATTTTCCGGACTGCTTTTCCAGCAGTTGTTCCAGCGGACGGATGTCTTCCGGATCCCATTCGTCTCCGAACCGTGAAGTAGGGGCGGGGAGGAAATGGCGGATAGGGAGTGCCGAACCGAAGATGCTATGCATTCCCGTTACCGGATCGCATACCGACATGGCATTCCAGGTATCTCCGTGGTAACCGCTGCGGATGGTGACGAAATTACTTTTTTCCGGTTGTCCGGCTGCATACCAATACTGTACGGCCATTTTCATCGCTACTTCAACTGCTACCGAACCTGAATCGGCATAGAATATCTTTTGCATGGAAGGCGGAACCAGCGGCAGCAACAGTTTGCCCAGTTCGATAGCCGGATCGTGTGTAAGTCCGCCGAACATGACGTGAGACATCTTGCTGAGTTGCTCTTGTACTGCCCGGTTCAATGCCGGATGATTGTATCCGTGGACTGCACACCACCACGATGACATACCTTCGATCAGTGTCTGCCCGCTTGCTAATGTGATGGTGACACCGTCAGCCCGTTTCACTTTATAGACCGGAAGTGGATTGGAAGTCGAAGTATACGGGTGCCATAAGTGTTCGCGGTCGAACTGTGAGTCGGCAAAATGGTAGCCTTCCGAAAGAATCATCTCTTTGTCATCCGATACTTTAGAGCCAAGAGTAGTCAGCAAATCTCCCACAATGGCGGAGTTAATGCCGATATAGAGCGATTTCCGGACAGCTTCGGGCGTGAGCTGCGAACGTCCCCCGGCAAAGCGCAGGTAGGCTGTAGGGTTGATGAAACGGAAAAGGGCGACTGTTGTCAGTACCTCTTCTTCGCTGAGCGGTGACTGATGTTCGAGCGGAGTGCCCGGTATGGGTTGCAACAGGTTGATCGGGATGGACTGGATGTCGAGCTCGCGGAGCGTGAAGGCAAACTCTATTCGTTGTTCCACGGTTTCGCCCATACCGATGATACCTCCGCAACAAAGGTCCATTCCCACCCGTCGTGCGGCATGCAGGGTCTTCAGTTTCTGCTCCTGTGTATGTGTGGTGCAGAGTGAGTCGAAATGTGAAGGAGCAGTCTCAAGGTTACAGTGATACCGGGTGACTCCGGCATTGTACAGTGCCTGTAATTCTTCTTCGTCCAATAGTCCCAGTGAGGCGCATAGCCGGATAGACGAGTGACGTCGCATTCGTCGTGCGGCTACACAAAGTTCCTTCATGTTTTTAGGCGAAGGTTTCCGACCGCTGGTCACCAGTGAAAAACGATTGATTCCTTGCGCTTCGTTGTATTTGGCCTGACGCAGACACTCTTCCGCACTCACCAGATCGTATACATCTGCCTTCGTCTTGTAGTGGGACGACTGTGCACACCATTTGCAGTTTTCGGGGCAGCGTCCCGAACGGGCATTGATGATGGAACACATGTCGAACTCCTGTGAAGCGCAGAAACGGGTGATTTCGTGCGCTGCATCGTACAACTCTTCTTTTCGGGGAAATTGTGCCAGCCATTCGGCCTGCTCACGGCTGATCGCCGTTCCCTGTAATACTTGGTTTTTGATTTCTTCAATGGTCATAGGATGGGGAATTAAAAAAGAGGTTGCCGGTCCCATTTGGATGGGAGGCAACCTCTTTATATAAAATGTATAAAACGGATGTCGCAACAGCCTGCTGTGCGGCACCTGAATAAGAATGTTTCAAAGATTGAAATGGAATGAAAAGAAAGAGTAAGGGTGTGGGAGACAGTACGGTACTCTCCCAATCTTCTTCCGGGACAGAATCTTCTGTTTCACGTTGCGGGTCAATTCCTTCCGTATGTGGAGTCTGTTGCTTGCACAACGCACATTCCGTAACATTCTTTCTCAATTGTCCGATGGTGACACACAATCCCAAAGTGGCGAATATGGCATAGGCTTTCCGGCTCCACTGGCGGAAGCGGATGAACGAATGCGATATATACCTTTCTTTTTTCATAAGCTATATGGGGGATATCTTGTTATCGGACGGGGGCAAAGCTACAAAGAATCTACGGAATGACCAAGGGATAGCATCGGTTTGTGAACAGAAGTGTCACTTCTACCACAAATGCGGTACAAGAATCCCCTATAAAAGGGATTTCCGGAACAACCTCTATGCTCTACTTTTGCAGCATGGAATGATCCGTGAAAATTAATTAAAAAATGTAGGTGGCTTTTGACACACCTTCAAGAATAAAACAACAATTTCAAAGCTTTTAACAACAATCTGCCGGATTGTGTGTTAAACAAAAGATTCTAATTTAAACATAACTAAACTTAAGGTATGAAGACCAATTTACGTCTATTATTTACGTTGCTCTTTGTGGTTTCGGTTGCAGCATTACATGCCGGGACAATGAATGACATACGTGTTTCGGGCACTGTTGTGTCCGAAGGAGACCCGTTGCCCGGTGTATCGGTATTAGTGAAAGGAACCAGTGTCGGTACCATTACGGGTATCGACGGTAAGTATTCCATTAATGTACCGTCCGATGGTACGCTGGTATTCAGTTTTATCGGACTGAAATCCGTGGAACATAAAGTGGGTGGACGCTCAGTGATCAATGTCGAACTGGTGCCCGACAGCAAACAATTGGAAGAAGTGATGGTAGTAGCCTATGCCACTGCCAAGAAATATAGTTTCACCGGTGCCGCTTCTACCGTTAAAGGTGACGAGATAGCAAAATTACAAACCTCGAGTGTCTCACGTGCCCTTGAAGGAACCGTAGCCGGTCTGCAGGCAAGTGCCGCAAGCGGTCAGCCGGGTACCGATGCAACCATACGTATCCGTGGTATCGGATCCATCAATGCGTCCAGTGCACCTCTTTATGTAGTGGATGGTGTGCCTTATGACGGCAGTGTGAACTCTATCAACCCCGAAGATATTGCATCGATGACGGTTCTGAAAGATGCGGCCTCGGCTGCTTTGTACGGTTCGCGTGGTGCCAATGGTGTAATTATTATCACCACTAAACAGGGACAAAGCGATTCGAAGACTACGGTGAATGTGAAAGCCAGCTTCGGTGGTTCCAATCGTGCGGTACGCGATTACGACCGGATCGGCACCGATCAGTACTTCGAACTTTATTGGGAGGCTTTACGTAACCAATATGCACTTGATACAAAGAATTATACTCCTCAGACGGCGGCTATCAAAGCTTCTAAAGACTTGGTAGGAAAACTCATGGGGAGTGGCCCCAATCCTTATGGGGCTAAATACCCTCAGCCGGTAGGCACGGATGGAAAATTGGTGGACGGGGCCGTTCCACTCTGGAACTTCGATTGGCAGGATGCCATGGAGCAGCAGGCACTTCGCACGGAATTGGGATTGAATGTCTCAGGAGGGGGCAAAACCAATCAATATTACTTCTCTGCCGGATATCTGAATGATAAAGGTATTGCCTTGGAGTCCGGCTATGAACGCTTTAATCTCCGTTCGAACGTGACAAGCCAGATGACCAAATGGCTTCGGGGAGGAGTGAACATGAGCTTTGCCCACTCTTTGCAGAATTATCCTGTATCATCGGATACGAAAACAAGTAACGTCATCAATGCCGGCCGTCTGATGAACGGGTTCTATCCCATCTATCAGATGAACGAAGACGGAACCTATAAACTGGATTCCGAGGGACAGCGGATATACGATTTCGGTTCTTACCGTCCGTCCGGTTCGATGGCTAACTGGAACCTTCCGGCTACATTACCCAATGATAAGTCGGAGCGTATGAAAGATGAATTTTCGGGACGTACTTTCCTTGAAGTTACTTTTATCGAAGGATTGAAGTTTAAAACCAGCTTCAACTTTGACCTGATCAATTATAATTCACTCGACTATACCAACCCTAAAATAGGCCCGGCTGTTAATACCGGAGGTTCATCGAGTCGTGAAAACGACCGTACTTTTTCGTGGACTTGGAATAATATCCTGACTTATGACAAAACCCTCGGAGAGCATCATTTCAACCTGTTGGCCGGACAAGAGGCTTATTCTTACCGTTACGATGTGTTGCGGGCATCCCGTTCGAATATGGCATTGCCCGATTTTCCCGAACTGGCTGTCGGTTCGCTGGTAACCGGAGGGACAGGATACCGCGTCAATTACTCGTTGGTAGGATACTTCTTAAATGCCCAATATGACTATCAAAGCAAATATTTCTTTTCAGGTTCTTATCGGCGGGACGGATCTTCCCGTTTTGCTCCAGAGACCCGTTGGGGTAATTTCTGGTCCGTCGGTGCTTCCTGGCGTATCGATCGTGAAGACTTCATGGTGGCTACGAGCGACTGGCTTTCTGCTCTCACATTGAAGGTTAGTTATGGTGCGCAGGGTAACGATAATTTGGGAACGTATTATGCCAGCAGCGGACTTTATTCGGTGGTGAGCAATAACGGAGAGAATGCATTGGTATCCGATCGTCTGGCTACACCAAAACTGAAGTGGGAAACCAACTTGAATTTCAATGCCGGCATTGACTTCTCGTTGTTCAACAACCGATTCTCCGGTTCGTTCGATTTCTTCCGTCGGCGTTCGAAAGATTTACTCTATTCCCGTCCGCTGGCTCCCTCGCTCGGTTATAATTCAGTAGACGAGAATGTAGGCGAACTAAAGAATACTGGTGTTGAAATCGATCTGAAAGGTACCTTAATCCATACCCGGGACTTTATGTGGCGATTGGGGCTTAACCTGACACATTATAAGAATGTCGTGACTGACCTTCCATTGAAAGATATGCCTGTGAACGGAGTTCATAAACTGGCAGTGGGACGTTCTGTTTATGATTTTTACATGAAGAAATGGGCGGGAGTTGATCCGGAAAACGGGGATCCGTTGTGGTACAAAAATGTGAAAGATGCCAATAACAAGATCACCGGGCGTACGACTACCAATGACTATGCCCAGGCGGATTATTACTATACCGGCAAATCATCCTTACCCAAAGTGTACGGGGGATTTAATACCGCTTTCTCGTATAAGGGTTTTGAACTATCGACAATTTTTGCCTATAGTATCGGAAATTATATCGTGGACCGTGACGTAACTATGCTATGGCATAACGGAAGTTCTACCGGACGTGCCTGGTCGACAGAAATCCTGAACCGTTGGACACCGGAGAATCGATATACTGATGTACCGGCACTAAAAACCGTATCGAACAGTTGGAATGCAAATTCCACACGTAACCTGTTTAATAACTCGTTCCTGCGGATGAAGAATATCACACTATCGTATAACTTCCCGCAACCGATGATAAAGAAGATCAGCCTGAACAGCCTGCAATTGTTTGTACAGGCCGATAATCTGCTCACCGTTTCGAAGAATCAGGGACTCGATCCCGAACAGGATATCAGTGGGTTGACATATTACCGTTATCCGGCTATGCGTTCCATTTCAGGAGGAATCAATGTTTCGTTCTAAGGCTTTAATCCTCAGAAAAGGTACTGTTGCAATAGTATGCTTCAGCTCTATTTAATCATGAATAAATCATATATAGTAAAGTATAAAATAATAGATGATATGAGAACAATACGATTTAACAATAACAGACGTATCTCCTCTTTTCTTTTTCTTCGGAAAGAGGGTAGGAGAGAGACTTCCGTGAGTAATGCCTCCGGAGATAAGATCCCTAAAGGTAAGGTTCCCTTTCTCCTTCTCTTCTTTCTTTTGTTTCTGGGGAGTTGCAGCAGCGACTTCCTCGACAATAAGCCGACAGATGCCGTAGATTCCGGTCTCGTACCCGTGCCTTCGAATGCCGAACGCATCTTTAACGGTGCGTGGTACAATCTGTTCGAATATGGTACCACTTATGCCAACATCGGCTATCGTGCTTTGATGTGCCAGGACGACATGATGGCTGATGACGTAGTTTCACGTCCCATGTATGGGTTTAATTCTTCTTATCAGTTCAACGACGTGGTGATGCCTTCCGACGGGCGTACCACTTTTGCCTGGTATCTGATGTATAAGACCATTGATAACTGTAATACGGCCATTTCTATCCAGGCTACCGGGGATGATGATACACCGGAATTCCGGCATGCCCAGGGACAGGCACTCGCCGTACGTGCTTTCTGTTATCTTCATTTGGCACAGCATTATCAGTTCACCTATCTGAAAGATAAGAATGCTCTTTGTGTGCCGTTGTATACCGAACCCACCAATCCGAATACCAAACCTAAGGGGAAGGCGACTCTTGAAGAGATTTATACACAGATCATTAATGACCTTAACCGTGCCAAAGGGCTTCTTGACGGCTATGTACGTCCGAACGACAAGTCGAAATATAAACCTAACACTGATGTGGTAAACGGACTCCTGGCCCGTACTTATCTGCTCACCGGACAGTGGGACGAAGCTGCTAAAGCCGCGCTTGAAGCAGCCAAAGGATATACTTTGATGACGGACGCCAAAAACTATATGGGTTTCAACGATATATCGAATACCGAGTGGATCTGGGGACATCCGCAATCTGTCAGCCAGTCCGATGCCAGCTATAACTTCTATTATCTGGATGTGGTGGAACCCGATTCATATAATAGTTTTATGGCCGATCCGCATTTCAAGGATACTTTTACCGAAGGTGATATCCGTCTGGAATTGTTCCAGTGGATGCGTGAAGGTTATCTGGGATACCGCAAGTTCCGTATCCGCTCTGATCAGACGGGAGATATTGTCATTATGCGTTCTGCCGAGATGTATCTGATAGCTGCCGAAGCTTTGGCACGTAAAGGTCAATTGGGCGAAGCGGTAAAACCGCTTAACACTTTAAGGAATGCCCGCGGACTGACTGACTATGATCTTACCGGAAAAACACAGGAACAGGTGATTGACGAAATTCTGATGGAGCGTCGTCGCGAATTGTGGGGCGAAGGATTTGGCATTACTGATGTTCTACGTACGCAACGTCCTGTGGTACGTGTCGCACTGACTGATGTGGAAGCTGCCAAGGAGTACGATTGTTGGCAGCAGAACGGCACTTTCAAGAAGTATCATCCGGAAGGACATTGGTTCACCAGCTTCCCCGATGGAACGAAGTTTGTGCCCAATAGTAAGTATTATTTGTATTCTATTCCTGAAAAAGAGACGAATGCAAATACGAATCTGAAATAAGAAACCATAGTCAACTGATTTTATATAACCTGTTTCTGAAAAATCAGATAGATTAATACAATAGACAAAAGGTGTGTCATAACTCTGCGGTGAATAAGAGTTGCGACACACCTTTTTTATCAATACCGTTAATGGTTAACTGAATATATACACAATGATTCCCGTAATGACTACATAAGCCAGTGCATATGGAATGGCTGCTTTCAGGATTTCTCCTTCTTTCCCTTGTTGGTTTCCTGCCGATGTAGCGATGGCGATACTTTGAGGAGAGATGATTTTGCCTCCTGTCGCACCTACCGTATTGGCTGCTGATAACCAGTCCGGACTGACATTGATATGTCCTGCTACGCTGGCTTGCAGCTTTCCGAAGAGGATGTTCGAGGATGTATCACTTCCGGTGATGAAGGTACCCAAACAGCCGATAACCGGAGCAAAGAGAGGGTAGAGGCTTCCGGTGGCTGTGGCGAGTGCAGTGGCAATCACGGAAATCATGCCTGCCGTATCCATAATGGTAGATAACCCCACCAGGCAGATAACGGTGACGAACGTTTTCTTTAATTGTTTCACCGTGTTCCATAAAACGACAAACAGCTCTTTCACTTTGGCTCCCTGTATCAGACCGCCTACAAACGTGCCTACGAAAAGCAGAACTCCGGCATGTGTCAGCCAGGCGATGGTATAGTTCACGGTGGAGTCATTGATGGGGAGGCTGATGCGTGTCACCCAGTTATTTTCAAGCGTACTTCGGAGTCCCGGGAAAAGCGGACTGGTCAGTATGATCAGTAACAAAATCAGCAGATAAATGCTCCAAGCGTTTAGGATATCTTTACCCTTCAACATGCTTTTCTGTTCTTTCTCTTTTTTCGGAGAGGTCAGTTTGCCATAAATAACGATAACGATGATAGACAAGATGCTGCCGATGATAGCCGGTGATTCCGCCCCCATATATCGGGCCGCAACGTACTGGCTGCCTAAAGATACAGCGCCTACCAGCAGTGCCAGAAATAGGTTTTTGGGTAATGATTTTATTTTCGGGTCGGTCAGGAAGAGCAGTACCAACGGTATCAGGAACATTAGTACGGAAAGTTGCAGTACGACGTTCGTACTCAGCACCTGTACATCCAGATTGGTTTCTTTGGCGAGTACCAGCACCGGTGTACCTATGGCACCGAAAGCCGTAGCCACACTATTGGCAATCAGGCTGACGGTAGCTGAAAAAATGGGTTTGAATCCCAGACTGATCAGGATAGCGGCGGGGATGGCAACAGCTGTACCAAAACCTGCCATAGCTTCAAGCAACCCTCCGAACCCCCAGGTAAGGAGCAGTACCTGGATACTTTTATCGGTAGAGATGGAAGAGAATTGTTGTTTGATAATCTCCATCTTCTCTGTTTTCAGCAATACATTGTAGCTGAAGATAGCCATCAGGATGATAATCAGGATGGGAGAAACCGCTTTCAGTGCACCGTATACGAATGAAAATACCAAGTTGTCTACCGCATAATGGAATCCGAAAAGAGCTATCAGCATAGTTACTATGAGGGAGATGACGCTACTTTTGTCACCCGGCATTTTAAAAAATGCCATTAATACAATCAAGAGCAATACCGGAACGATAGCAAGGATCAGTGTCATAATTGTCTGTTTTTAATAGTTGATGTTTAAGTTAAGATATTGATATAACAAAACCGGAACCTGTTTTGACGGATGAAATAATTATTTTTTTGCTGTATAGCGGTAAATAACGTGAGTTCGATATAATCTAAAACATGGCAAGCTGCCTGTCCTTGATAATATTAACATCAATGGCAGGCTTCTTTTCAAAGAAACAGTAAGCCGCAATGGCAGCTATGTGAAATAGATACTCAGATCTATTGTTTCGTTTTGTGTGATTTTTGAAGAATTACAAAGTGATTTTTATTTGAATGAAGAATGCAAGGAGTAATTGAATTTCTGTGAGTTCTTGGATTGTCAACTTGCGACTATATTAAAGATTGCGCGATAGCATAGATACGCCATTCCATAATTCGGCAATTTTATCGCGTGTCAGATTATGGCCATAATAATACGAGATCATAGCCAGGCAGGCTATGCCACAATCCATCGCATTATATTGAGAATAAAACTTAAACTTTTTACATTTACTCATTTACGATCATTATCGAAATAAGTGTTTACCTTCTCCATCCGTTTTGATTTACCTGCCGTGAAATAGTAATTGATCCGGAGCATGAAACCTTTTGAATTACGCTTAAAATAGTCTCTTTGTGAATAAGTATCACTAATAGTATGCACCACCTCTGCTGATTCCACTATGGATTGATAGCCTGCAAAAACGTTGAGATTCAATTTATCAAAATTCTTCATTATGAAGATGGCGTTAATTGAACGAAGTGGAGCTATATATCCTGTAGTAGTAAGAGTCTTACTATTATATGATCCGTAAGTGCCGCAACCGAATCCCATTGGAAAAGCAAGCATGGCAGTTCCGCCGAGTTTATACAGAAAATTACTTCGCTTAACGCCATTGTAGCCCATAGTCTCATAAGCCGCACTAAGCTCAGGGTCAATGCTAATCGCTCCACCAAGGAAGTTGAGTGAACCATTGATTCTCAGACCCGCTCTCTCAAGCTTACCTCCGTTTGTAAATGTGCTTATTGTGTTTAGCTCATTGTCGTGTAAAATTTGGTTTACTATCAGATTATTACTTTTATGATAGTATGGTATAGTGTTGATGGTTATGGCATCCGTTCTATAAGTGTATGTTAGTTCAAACACTTTGTATTGTTGGAGTTTGAGATTGGGGTTGCCTCGTGATATGGTCTTTTCGTCATCTTTTATTTCATACGGTGCCATCATCCATGCTGATGGATAGTTTGTAAGGTATTTGAATTCAGCTTTCAGAGTGTTTTCATTATTTATTTTCATTATAGCAGCAGCCGTTGGCATAAGTGTAAACTGTGAACTGGAGCCATAAGCTTTGTCCTTAAACTCGTTTGCATTTACTTCGCCTTTTGCACCGACTCTAAATTGAAACTTGCCAACAGAGGCGTTTAGATCGGCAAATAGGTTACAACGATAGTTCTTCAGGTTATTTTCGTTCGGCTCATTGTTGAGCGAACCTTTAAAATCCTGAAAATAGCCTTGCACGCCTGTGTTGAGATGAAAAACGTCACTTAAAACGTTATTGTACTCTACTCGTAACGTAGTCGAAAATTTATTTCCCAATTCACGATTCATAAAAGGCTGAGTTCCATCCTGATATTTAGTATCAACATCTTCAATCGCATCCATAAAGCCGAAATTGGCATTAATAGAAAAGTAATCCTTCGCCTTATTTTTCATCGAATGGCGATAATATAACGTATAGTTACCCATCCAGTACCTATTGGCAAAACGAGTGTTAAACGGCGAAAGATCGTACTGCTTCCCGTCAATGATATTGAAGGCTGAATAATCAATCTCTTTACGAGTACGAACCTGCTTAGTGCTGGTGGTGATATTGAAAAAGTCACGTGGGGTTATTTGGTAGTCGAGATTAAGACCGATGTCATGTGTCATTTCAAAAGGTTTAGCCGAATATCCAATTTTTCCATATAGTTCGTCCGTTAATTGGTCGGTACGTTGTTGTTGGATATCGAATGGATTGGCACGGTAATAGTTATCATAAGACATTTTTAGTCTCACTTTGTCCGATCCCCACGTTACTCCCACATAAGTGTCGTTAGAGCGTAAATCTAATTTCAGCGTTTCTTCAACATCAACCGAAATGCCTTTTTGAGCCTTAGGTTTGAGTATGATATTAATAATACCGTCATACTCCACTTCCGTGCCACTTGACGGCGAAGTAATCACCTCTACTTTTTCCACATCCCTGAAGTTGATTGAGCGCATATCTACCGAAGTTCCGGTATTCACGCCATTAAGCAATACAAGGGTATTCTCTTTACCCATAATTCTTATTTTCCGGCTTAGTTCATCTACAGCAATTTCCGGTATCTTACGCATAAGATCAGTAGATGTATATACATTCTTTAACCTGAGGCTGTCGATAATATAGGAAGTTTTGTCTACAGATACCCGGGTTCTGTAATTACCCAATACGGTTACTTGATCCATCTCCATGCTGAGCTCTATCGCTTTCAGAGGGATGACGCCCAAATCAATTTCCCGTTCAATCGCTTGTTCATCAAGAACAATATTTTTAGTAAAATATCCGTTATTGCTTATTACAACCTGACAACCGCCTTTATCTATTTTGATCTTATCGAATGCAAAAGAGGCATCTTCCGATTCAACCATACCGGTAAACAGCATCTTATTGTTGTTGTCGATAACGCTTACAAGCGTCATCGTAACAGGAGCAAGCGTTAAGCTATCTACGGTTTGACCTTTGAGTTGAATCTCTTTTGAAAAAACATTATTTAAACTCAATGTAAGATATAATAATACAAGCAAAGTGTTTTTCATTATCCTAAGTTTGACGTGAGTTCGATATAAGTATTAAATTATTTCTCTGAATAATAGTAACGTAGCGATAAAAGTATTAAATTTATAGTGCTAAATTATAACATTAAAAACAATTACTGCTATATTTTCAGAGGCTAAAGTTACATAAATATATTGTTTGGCTGGCGATTTCCTCCATAAATTTGCATTATAGCAAGAAAAATATACGATTAGGTTTATTCCGGTACTTATGAACCGGAATAAACCTAATCGTATGAATGATGATGAAATCACGGTCATCCTTATCTTATTCCACTCGGGAGGTTTCCGTTGTTTTAGGCATTATTACAAGGAATATGTTTGCAAACATCTGGTACATTTTTTCCAAAACCGTATATCTTGCAGGCGTTTCGTGGATTCCACCCCACTTCGTGTGTGTTGTAATCAACGCATACTGATTCATGAAACTTTTAGAGGGCATGCCGAACGTGGAAAATGTTCCATGGGGTGATAATAACTTTATTGCTAATTCACTCTGCCATTGCGGCTTACTGTTTCTTTAAAAGAAGTCTGCAGTTGATGTTAATTTTTTCAAAGACAGATAGTTTTCTATGTTTTAAGTTATATCGAACTCACGTTAAATAAAAAAAGGTGTAGCCCTCCGCATGGAAAGGCTACACCTTTTGGTCCGGATAGCTACACCCTTTTCATCGGATGGCTACACCCCAATGGCGGGGATTTATTTTTTCTTCATATTCAAGATCTGTTGCAGCTGCTGCAGGTTGGCTTTAGCGGCCTCGTTACCCATCTGGGCAGCTTGGTTGAAGGCAGCGACAGCACGTTGTACATCTCCATTGAGGAAGTTGTATACACCTACGTTGTTGATGAATTCTGCTGTTTGATGGTTGGCTTTATCCATATACTTGATTGCGTTTTCCAGATCTTTCTTGGTCAGTGATACGGCGGCGGCATTCAGGTTGGCTACTTCATCGTTCGGATACATACGTACAGCGATGTCGAATACATTCACGAAGTCGTTGCTTCCTTTTGGATAGCTGTTGGCCACCTGATACATCTCGTTCAGACTCAGGTATTTCGGGTTGACTTTTATCACCACCCGTCCTTGCTCTACATCGAAGTTGGCTACGGTGTAGTCTATCTTGCAGTTCACTTTGCGGAGTCCGGGATAAATCTCTTTCAACATCGTACGGTAGGGTACGCCTCCGTCCACGCGCATGATTTCCTGTTTGCGGCGTGCATCGTCAGTCGTATTCTTGATGATACCGATAAATTTATCTTTATCCTTCATTGACGATTTTTCCAATGCTTGTACCAATCCGTCCCAGTTTTCACCACCAAAAGTTACTTTGTAAAGTTTGCCGGGAACTTTTTCGTTGGTAGTCAGATAATTCTTCAGAGCTTCGGCACGTTTCTGCGACAGTTGTTCGTTGAATTTCAACGGACCCTCCGGTGAAGCGAATCCTTCGATACTGATTCCTGTTACTGTCAGGTTCTTGTCATTCTGAATCTTGTCGAACATAGCATGAATGTTCATCAGTTCTTTGTGGTTATTCATGAATTCCGGCTGGATAACAGCTTTGCTTACAGGGAAATCGAGGTGGGCCTCATACTGCTCGCTACGGTTTTTCACAACTTCTACAGTAGGCTGAATATAAGCAACCACCGGTACCATGGCGCTCAGGCGTTTGGCTTCGGTAGAGACATCGTTGGTGATCAGTTCCTGTGCGAGCATCTCTTCGTTATTGCCGCATCCGCAGAGGTTTTCAACCAGATTCAGTGAGGCATTTGCCATCCAGGGTTCATAAGGGATCACTTGGGCATAATTTAGTACTTCTCTTTTATTATAAGGTACCACGATACCGGCAGGCAGTTCGCGGCTGATGGCTAATCCGCGTAAGTAAGCTTTCTGACGGCGTTTACCGTTAATGATGATCTCTTCCAGCGCTACGTTGTGCTGTCCGTCTGTCAGGAGAGGAGTAAGTGTGAGCATACGTTCGGGACTGACCGTTAGATTCTTCATATCGACCTGCATGTCTACATAAAGCGAATTGCCTTGTTGCCACAGCGAAACATCGGATAGACTGATGGCATCTTTAAAGAATTTCTGGGCACTGGCCGGCATAACAACTGCGAGGGCCAAGAGGAAATATATGATTTTTCTTTTCATTGTTACTATTGATTTAGTTTTTTATAATTGGTTCCGGAGAATGTGTGGGGGGATTTACTTGATAGTATAAATAATGCTGAGTCCTATTTTCGTCGGACCGAAATAGTTCTTGTTGTTATGTCCCAGCTTTTCACCACATTTGCCACACGCATATTTATCGTAGTTCAGGCGGGCATATCCTGCACCGATGGTAGCTTCCATACTCCAGCGATTCTTGAGTATCCAGTGGTAACCGTAAGAGATACCTGCACCGTATATCTTACCGTCATAGCGGTAGTTGCCCAATCCGAAGATGTCGAGATTGCTCATGTTGACATCGGCGTAATGGCCGTGCAGGCCGAAAAAGCTACCGTTGAAACGTTCGCAAAGCCAGTAACGGAGTTCGGGTTGTACCAGCCAGTGCTTGATTTGTCTGTTTTTGGAGAATTTCCAGGGGTTGTAGTTGCCCGATACGTCAAGAGTAAGTTTTTTCGCCAAAGCCACTTCAAATCCCAGGTTCGGAGTACTGGTAGCCCAGTAGAGGGCGTTGGTTTTGATGGCAAACTTGGGCAGATAAGTTTTTGTTCCCTGCTCTTGTGCATGTATGCCTGTGGCAAACACAAGCAGGAAGCATGCTGCTAAAAAAAGTTTGATTGTTCTCATTTTCATTTTGGTCTAGGTTTTTACATAAACTATTTGCGAGATTAAACGTCTGAGAGGGGAAGTTTGTTGACTCATACTCAAAATAATGTTATAGGACATGCACGCTAACATTTTTAAGCAAATAATTGTTATCCTAATAAAGTCGGGATTCCAAACTTTTCATTTTCTCCGGGAAAGAGGATGAAAATAAACAAGCAATTGTAATTTGGATTACATCTATTCTCTTTTTTGCATGCTAACTTTACATATACTTTAAAATAATAGCCTATGAAAGAGCTTATCAATCGCCTGGAAGAACTGAACAGGCAAGCTGAAAAAGGTGGCGGAGACGCCCGTATCGAGAAACAGCATTCTGTCGGAAAACTGACGGCACGTGAACGCATCGACCTGCTTCTGGAGAAAGGGTCATTTATTGAACTCGATAAACTGGTAACCCACCGTTGTACCGATTTCGGTATGGAGAAACAGAAGATTTCCGGTGACGGGGTTGTGACCGGATACGGAATGATCGGCAAACGGCTTGTCTATGTTTTTGCCCAGGATTTTACCGTTTTTGGCGGTGCACTGTCCGAAACGTATGCCAAGAAGATTTGTAAAGTGATGGATATGGCTATGCAGATGGGGGCACCCATCATCGGACTGAACGATTCTGGAGGAGCCCGCATTCAGGAAGGAGTCCGTTCGTTGGCCGGTTATGCGGAGATATTCCTACGCAATTCTTTAGCCTCGGGTGTCATTCCGCAGATCAGTGCCATCATGGGTCCATGTGCGGGCGGGGCAGTCTATTCGCCAGCATTGACCGATTTTATCCTGATGGTGAAAAACTCCGGTTATATGTTTATTACCGGTCCCGATGTGGTAAAAAGTGTTACGCAGGAGGAGGTCAGCAAAGAAGATCTGGGAGGGGCAGATGTCCATACTATGAAGTCGGGGGTGGCGCATCTTTCTGCCGAAAATGATATTGAATGTATCAATTACATCCGTGAACTGATTTCTTATCTGCCCGGCAATAATATGGAGGAACCTCCGTTTGTGGCTACCACCGATTCTCCGACGCGGCTTACGCCCGAACTATCGGAACTCGTGCCTACCAACCCCAATCAGCCATACGATATAAAAGAGATGATCCGTGCCGTGGCGGATGATAATAGCTTCTTTGAATTACAGGAAGAATTTGCCCGTAACATCGTTATCGGCTATATCCGCCTGAACGGGAAAACGATAGGAGTGGTGGCCAATCAGCCGTTGGCATTGGCCGGAACACTCGATATCAATGCTTCTATCAAAGCGGCACGTTTTGTGCGTTTCTGCGATGCGTTCAATATTCCGTTGCTCACGCTGGTCGATGTGCCGGGGTTCCTTCCGGGTGTGGATCAGGAGTATGGTGGCATTATCCGTAACGGTGCTAAACTGCTTTATGCTTATTGCGAAGCCACTGTACCTAAAGTGACTGTCATTACCCGTAAAGCTTATGGCGGTGCTTATGACGTAATGAGTTCCAAGCATATCAGGGGAGATGTGAATCTGGCATACCCTACTGCCGAGATTGCCGTAATGGGGCCGGACGGTGCGGTGAATATTCTGTTCCGCAAAGAGATTGACAAAGCCGCAGATGCCGAGGCGAAAAGAAAAGAGCTACAGGATGATTATCGCAGTAAATTTGCCAATCCGTACCGGGCTGCCGAATTGGGCTATGTAGACGAGGTTATCGACCCTGCCATTACACGTATGCGCCTGATACGCAGTTTTGAGATGCTCGCTAATAAGCGGCAGTCCAATCCACCGAAGAAACATTCAAACCTTCCACTTTAAAGCAGAGGAGAACATCGTATGATAAAAAAGATATTAGTTGCGAACCGTGGCGAGATTGCCATGCGTATTTTCCGTACCTGTCGGGTGATGAATATTGCTACGGTGGCTATTTATACCCGCGTAGACCGTGGTGCCTTGCATGTACGTTATGCCGAAGAGGCTTATTGTATCTCCGATTCGCCGGAAGATACCTCTTATCTGAAGCCGGAGAAGATTCTGCAGATTGCTAAAAAGACGGGAGCTGCCATTCATCCGGGATATGGCTTTCTGTCTGAGAATGCGGACTTCGCCCGTCGTTGTGAGGAAGAAGGGGTTATCTTTATTGGTCCGAGTGCCGATATTATTGCCCGAATGGGTATTAAGACTGAGGCCCGCCGGATTATGCGTGAAGCCGGTTTACCGATCGTACCGGGCACGGAAGATCCGGTGAAAGGCATTGCCGAAGCCAAAAAGGTGGCTGCCGAAGTAGGCTATCCCATTATGCTGAAAGCACTTGCCGGAGGTGGTGGGAAAGGTATGCGTCTGGTACGCAGTGAAGAGGAGATGGAAACCGCACTTCGCCTTTCGCAATCCGAAGCCGGAACTTCATTTGGCAACGATGCCGTTTATATTGAAAAATATATCGAGAATCCGCATCATATTGAGGTGCAGATACTGGGCGATAAATATGGCAATGTGATTCATCTGTACGAACGTGAATGTTCCATTCAACGGCGTAACCAGAAAGTGATCGAAGAGTCGCCTTCTCCTTTTGTGAAGCCCGAAACACGTGCCAAAATGCTGAAGGTGGCAGTGGAAGCCTGCAAACGAATCAACTATTACAGTGCTGGTACGCTGGAGTTCATGATGGACAAAGACCAGAACTTTTATTTTCTGGAGATGAACACCCGTCTGCAGGTAGAGCATCCGGTGACGGAAGAATGTACGGGAGTGGATTTAGTGCGAGACATGATTTTGGTGGCTGCGGGCAACCGCCTCCCTTACCGGCAGGAAGATGTCGAATTTCGGGGTGCTGCCATCGAATGCCGCATCTATGCCGAAGATCCTGAAAATAACTTTATGCCTTCACCCGGGGTGATTACTGTCCGTGAGGCTCCCGAAGGGCGTAATGTTCGTTTGGACAGTGCTGCCTACGCCGGCTTTGAGGTTTCTCTACATTACGACCCGATGATTGCCAAACTTTGTTGTTGGGGGCGTAACCGTGATTCTGCCATTTCGAATATGGCCCGTGCACTGCGAGAATACAAGATTTTAGGTATCAAGACTACGATTCCTTTCCACCAGCGTGTGTTGAAGAATGCGGCTTTCCTGAAAGGAGAATACGATACTACTTTCATCGACACCCGTTTCGACAAGGAAGACCTGAAGCGCAGGCAGAATACAGATCCGACTGTAGCGGTGATTGCTGCTGCGCTGAAGCACTATGAAGAAGAAAAAGAGGCTGCTTCACGCGCCACTACGCTTCCGGTAGTAGGAGATTCGCTTTGGAAATATTACGGCAAGTTGCAGATGACTGCCAATAACTATTAAACTCAGAATGATTATGACAACAATATTAGCAACCTATTATGCCAAGATACAGGATGTGCCCGACAGTGAATACAAAGTGGAGATACTGGAAGACGGGCCTGTGAAGAAAGTGGCGGTTAACGGAAAAGTATATGATGTGGACTATAATGTAGGAGGTGATTCTATCTATTCCATCATCATCAATCATCATTCGCACGGAGTACAGATATCTCCGACTTCCCATTCCTCCTATACCATTATGAATAAGGGGGAACTTTATCAGATTGAACTGAAAGGGGAGTTGGAAAAGATTCATAATGCCCGTAACGGAGCAGATGTCGTAGGACGTCAGGTGGTTGTGGCTCCTATGCCGGGTGTTATCCTGAAAACTTATGTGAAGAAAGGAGACGAAGTGAAGAAGGGTGATCCGCTATGTGTGTTGGTCGCCATGAAGATGGAGAATGAAATTCGTTCGGTGGCCGATGGGGTGGTGAAAGAGATTTTTGTGGAAGAAAATACGAAAGTGGGATTAAATGACCGCATCATGGTGGTTGAGTAACAAACAGGTATTTAAGAGGTAGGGGCTCTGGAAGTTTTTATTTCAGAGCCCTTTTTACGTGTATTGTTATCTTTCTTTGAAATAAATATAGTTGGTTTTGGAGACCGGTATAAGATATTCTTAATCATTCCTAAAAAGAACCTGCTTCGTTTTGTCAATTCAGAATCTGTTCGTAGTTTTGCGAACAATAAACAATGGGAGAATGATAAAGTGAAAACAAAGCAGTACACAGAAAAGCAGGAGCAGCTTGCCCGCTTTGCCAAGGCTATGGGACATCCGGCGAGGATTGCTATCCTTAGTTTCTTAGCGAAACAGGATAGTTGTTATTTCGGGGATATCCATGAAGAGTTGCCTATTGCCAAGGCAACCGTCTCACAGCATTTAAAAGAACTGAAAGATGCAGGATTAATTCAGGGAGAAATAGAAGCGCCTAAAGTTCGGTATTGCATCAACCGTGAGAACTGGGAGTTTGCCCGGTTGTTATTCGTAGAGTTTTTAAACGATTGCACCTGTACCGGGACATCATGTTGTGGGTAAAGGGATTTTTTTTACGAAAGATGTTCGTGTATTTACGAACAGATATTCTTGCAATAGGGCTTTAATGAAGAGTATCGGATACGGAAGATTATAGTATGATTAAAAATAAGAACAAGATGGAAAAGAATCAGATAAAAAACAATCAAGATTTAAAGGAGTTAGTGAAACAACGTTATAGTGAGCTCGCTCTGAATGCAGAAGAGCTGAAAGGTTGCTGTTGCGGTAGAAACCCTTTGGCTGCTTCAAAAAAAGTATTTACCATAATGAGTGAGGACTATACAAATTTGAAAGGTTATGAACCTGATGCGGATTTAGGGGTCGGCTGTGGATTACCTACACAATATGCCAATATTAGTGAAGGTGATACAGTGGTTGATTTAGGTTCGGGAGCAGGGAATGATTGCTTTATTGCCCGTGCGGAAGTAGGTGAAAGCGGTAAGGTCATTGGTATTGACTTTTCCCCTCAAATGATAACAAAAGCACGTAACAACGCACTTAAACGGGGATATGCCAATGTGGAGTTCTTGGAAGGTGATATAGAGAATATGCCTTTACTGGATAATACGGCAGACGTCGTTGTGAGCAACTGTGTACTTAATCTGCTTCCTGAAAAGAATATTATTTTCAAAGAGATTTATCGTGTGCTGAAGCCTGGCGGACATTTCTGTATATCCGATGTTGTACTTAATGGAACATTCCCCAAAAAGTTTACTGATAATGCGGCGATGTATGCAGGGTGCATCGCAAGTGCTATTCAAAAGGAAGATTATTTGCAGGAGATAGAAAAGGCCGACTTTGTGGATATTCGTATTGCGAGGACTAAAACGGTTCTTATTCCTGACGCAGTGTTATATGAACATCTGGATGAAGACACGATCCGAAAGTATAAATCCGGAAATGTCGGGATTTACTCAATTACAGTAACGGGAGAAAAACGATCTGTGTAATATGCGGATTCTTAATTCTTTCCGTTTAAATGGATATAATTCCGGTTATCGCTGATTCTGCGTTAACCGGAATTTTATTTGGAGGGGAGTCGGGCTTTTCTACGTGAGGACTATTAAATTTTATTCTTGTATATTGTTCCTCCCTTCATAATCATTGCGAAATTTCTTTCCGGATCGCCCAGTAGTGTAATGTCTTTCAGTACATCTCCATCTACCAAGATTAAATCGGCCCAGGCTCCTTCTTCTATACTGCCTAACTTTCCTGGATAGGGGTTTCTTGCACCAGATAAGGCCAGTAACTCCGCATTATCATGTGTCACCATTTTAAGAATTTCAAAATTGCTGAACCATTCCTGTAATTTGAGGATACCTTGATTCTGATTTTTCGTATTGGCCGGATTGAATAGTAAATCTGTTCCCCATGCCAACTTGACCTTATATTTCTTTGCCAGTTGATATGTCTGGTCTGTACCCTGAACTACTAAAGCATGTTTCTCCTGCTGTTCTTTCGTAGGGAACTGATTATCTCCCAAAGTGAAAGGCTGCATACTGAGCCATATCTCTTTCTCCGCAATCAGTTCCATAGTCGTCTCATCAATCAGATGTCCGTGCTCAATACTTTTTACTCCCGCATGGATAGCTCGTTGAATAGCTCTGGGCACATAGACATGCACCATTACATAGGTTCCCGCATCTTCTGCCGCTTTGACAGCAGCATGAATTTCTTCTTCAAAAAACTGTGTGTCTTCCAACCGATCGTATAGGGAAGCAACTCCGCCACCTGTCATCAACTTGATCTGGCTGGCTCCCAAGCGGAGATTGTTGCGTGCGGCAACAGTTACGGCATCCACTCCATCGGCAATAATGGCAGCACCGATCTCTTCCGTATGCGTTAATCCGCAACAATCGAATGGACGCGGTTCGTCATACACCGCTCTGAAATCTCCATGTCCTCCTGTCTGAGAGATAAGGGAACCGCTTGGATAGATACGTGGTCCGGAAAGAATATCTTCATCAATGGCCCGTTTTAGTCCGAAGACCGGACCACCGGCATCCCTGATGGTCGTAAATCCGCGTAGTAGCGTGGCCTCTGCTTCCTGTCCGGCTTTGAATTGTGTATAAGCGGTGTCAGCAGTCAGCAGATCCATCATTGTATTGCATGACATATAAGCATGCCAGTGTGCATCGATTAGTCCGGGCATCAGGAATTTTCCCTTTCCGTCTATGATAGTGGGATTACTAATTCCGTCTGTAGGGATCGGAGTTTCTGAAATGGCTTTAATCCGGCTGTTTTCTATCAGTACATTTCCCCGGATAGTCTGCTCGTGGCTGCCATCGAATATTTGAACGTTATTGATTAAAATACTTTTATCCATGATACATCGTGAATGGGTGAATACTGGTGGTATAACCCGTGAGGGAAGGTATTGGTTTACTTACCGGGATGATAAACTTCGTTAACCGGGAAATACTGCGTCTGTATTCTAAAAAACTTTACTAAATATGGAGCGCCCTTCTGTCTGATGATTTTGATTACTCTATATGCTGTTTTATGTCTTGTCATTATTAAAATAGAATATTTTTCTTGTCCGGAATAATTAAAATGACCTAATTAGAAAGTTCTAATAACTTTCCACATTGTACTATTTACAGTACTTTCATGCATAGATTACTTCTTTTTGATAGACTGTACATTAACCTTAATTGCTGTTGATTTGAACCTATTCTTTTTGCTGTACGTTCTCTTTTTATAGACGAAGTAATTGAACCCGTCACATTTCAGCCGGTAAATGTGGCATATTGTCTCACTATTAAACACATATGGATATGAAAACTTTATTCATTTTTCTATTTGTTTTGCTTGCATTCTACTCCTGCGATACGGACGAACCGATCAGTGCAGAGGATTTATCGGCTGCAACCGTTACGAATATGGATGATGTCGATGTAGCTTCCCGTCCGGGAAACTACTTAATCTGGCTCAATGGAACGAGTGCGGAAACAAAGAAAGTTGCAGTTCGACTGCAAACCGTGAACCACTACGACAAGATGATATCTTTTAATGATCTACCCGGTACAGATAAGCTGGCAACGTTGGAATCTATGGCAAAAGATACATTGAACGACCTGACAATTGTAGGCAATGTCGCTGACTTTTTAGCAGGTACTTATAATTTTGAAATGATACAGGATATCCGTCACAATCGTCAGGGAGTGATTTTAATAGCCAAAGATGGTAAGGAGGAAGATTTGAAGGAACAGATGCTGAAACTTTTCGGACTTTATGTAGATAAAGGGTATTATAAAGTTAGCTTCCCGCGCGAGCAGCGTTATGCTTATTATGACACAAATGATCCGGACGCTTTGAAGAAACTCTGTGGCACGAATGGTCTTAACCCCCATACCCGTAGTATGCTTTCTTCTCCCGGCCCAACGGATGATCCTTCTGCCCCTGAAGTTACCGAACGGGCTTTGCATGCTATGAAGAAAATTTATATCAGTAACCGGTTCTATGTTTATACCAGTGATTACAAGTATCATATGACTGGATATGAAACGCTGTTACCTTATACTGCTGAAACAAGGAATTATGCTCCAAGGGAAGATAAAAGGTATGATGGGATGGTTGACAGAGAATGGACTATTGATGCTTATAATTTACGCATTTATGCGCCAACCAATGGAGATAATATGCTTGCTGTTTACAGTTCGGGTGGCAACGGATTTTCTAACAGGCTCGATAATTCATTGGTATCTTTGAATAATCCACCCATGTATGAACTTTGGGCACTGATATGGGGATTACGGAATAATGCTTATACAAAGATTAATATCCGTGACGACGAACAGTCTCAATTAGATCTCAAATTGGTTGATTTTGCACCAGGACTGCCGCAAACCGAGAGTACCATTGAACATGCGTATGAAAAGAGTGTAGGGTTTGATTTGGGAGCGAGTCCTGTTTTAAAGGGTGAGTATCGTTGGGGAAAGTCTATCATCTATCAGCTGGCGGAAATGACCCGTGAAGTGACCCGTACGATTACCGATACTGAGATGGATTATTGCTGGAAATGGTATCCTGAAATCCTTTTCAAGGGGAATAAAGCAATGAAAGCAGATGGTATGATCGATGGGGTTGCCATGATTTCGCCCGCATGGTATGATATTCTCTACAACCATGTGGCGGGAACCCCGGGCACGGATAATGTTTTTTGCGATTATAACAATGACTTGCAGTTTAACCAGAATTTGCTCAATTACAATCAGGAGTGTGCTATTACTGCTCGTACAACCGGCGCGTCGGCGGGTGTTGTAGCCATTGAAATAACTGACGGAATGGTGTTACAGCGCGGAGGAGCCTGGTTCACGAGTTGGGGAGCTGCAGTGATTCATCCTTTGCCAAGTAGTGCCGGCACTGCTTATGATGCCACAGTAGATGTGCATAAAACAACTACGGTGTGGATTGACTATAATAACTGGTAAAACGAACCATTAAAAAAAGATTATTATGAAAACAAAAATGATATATGTGCTACTTCTGTTCTCAAGCATTCTTTTAGGGGCATGTGTTAGGGATATTATCGATGATGTTCCGGTGCCTGATGAAGATAATGAGATCGATAAGAAAGATGTAGTCTTGGTACGCATGGGAACTGATGATGCGGAAGTGAAAGATATTACTTCCCGTTTGTTCAACAACATTCCCACTTCCTGGGAAATAGGGAAAAAGACAATTGTGGACTATGATAAGATGACAAATCCTGAGACAGAACTCGATGCCGATATCAAGAATCCGGATATCTATGTGACGGTTATCCTGAATATCAAAGATGTTGTTTCCGGTAAATATCCGGTCTCTCTGTTCCGCATGCTGAAGTTCTATAAGAGAGATTTCTATGTTATTGCCACTCAGGATACTCCGGAACAAAAGAACGAAATGCTTTCATTAATAGGAGTTTATATGGAGCCGGGTTATTATGCCATTAATTATGATAATGTGCAGCATTACCGAATCTTTCCTTCTGCCGATCCATATGCCAAAAACAATATGATTGGTAAGGGAGCGGCCTCTTTCAACCAGCAACTGTTGACCCGTTCTGCGGATATTTTGCCCAAAGGTACCGATCCGGATCCTGCATATAATGCACAAATGGCAGATAAGGAGGCTTTGAAGCGGATAGAAATTTATAACCGTATCTACGGTTATGCTCAGGGGGATATGAACTATTCCATGCAGGCGGTTCCTTATAAGATGAAAGAGGGGGCAGCACCCGATGTGATTATAGATAACTCCTGGGCGATAGATGCCTATAACTTCCAGATATACAGTAAGAACAACAATTGTATATTGAGTATAACGAACGACGCGGGAAATGGTTTCACTGCTAATATCAAAGACTATACAACGCCCAAAGGAGCCAATGTCTATGCTTACATCTGGAACCTGATGCGGGAAGCCTCCAGTGAGATCACTGTCCATTCGGATGGGGGTATTTTCCGGGAAATCAGTTATCAGCCGCAAACGGTGAATCATGGAACCAACTATACAGAGAATTCTTTTTGGAAAGTATCTGTATCCGTATCACCTGCTGAACTGGAAGAAAAACCTTGGAAGGCTTTCAAAGTATCGTTTGGCAAGGAATCGTCTACTGAAATATCTTATAAAACATTGTCGATGGATTACTCTTGTAAAGGACAATATGGCAATGGGCTATACAGTAAGCTCTGGCAGTTTATTCCCGGAGAGTTTTATGATAGAGCAGAAGCCTTTGTTTACGAAACGAGCGAGGGGTTGCGGTGGATTGATGCTGCGCAGGCAATGACTCCCAATTATGTAACATGGGGGGGCTGGACTCTTCGCCAGAATTATCTGGCTCACATCAACAATAGTATGAAGCTCCATCGGCAGCAGTGTATTTATTCTCTGGAAGCTGATGCGCAACCCGGAGTTGTTTCTGTTGCCATTACCGATGCTATCAATTTGCAAAAGACTTATGTGCATTATAACTGTGGTATTCGCTATGGACACGATTCGGCTAAAACGGATCTCAAAATGTCGAAGATGGTTTGGATTGATTTCGGGCAGTGGGACAATTGAAACATCTAATTAATACGGAAACAGTTATGCGAAATCTCTGTTACAATACGGATATGTGTAGCCCTTATATACCTTATTCAGATGAGAAGTGAAGTGTTTCAGTCGGTCGCCATCTCCCCGGAAAGGAGGTGGCGACATTGTCTGTAAATGTTGCTTTTTTAAATCTTTGTTAATTGCTTGGGTGAGCCATGCCAGGAACACCCCAAGCAATATACTTCCGTAAAGTCGAATCCCTCAGTTGAGGCTTCCGGATATTTGGGGACTACTGTTCCATTTTGGGTGATGTATACTAATAACCGCTCTCCTTGGCTGTTTTTTACGTACATACCAGCGATTTTGCACTGGGGACAGAGTAATTTCTTCATATTACTAAAAATGGATTCTTTGATAAAATGTTATTTTATAATTGTTTTTATCTGTATGCCTATAAATCGGATGACATTCAACAAGCTCTTTAGATATCAGCTCTCTGCAAATATGAATAGCAGATTTAGTAAAACTACTTCTATCTAATTATTTTGAGAAGAGATATTCCTATTCTTTGGTTATCTGCCAAAGATTTTTCTGTGGTCTGCCATCACTTATTGATCGCATTTCAACAGGGCTTGCCTATAAATAATTTTTCTATTTGGAATATCATAAATTTCGGTGACCGAACCCTTCTTTTTACCCTGTTCTGATATATATTTATCCAGCGCAGGATATACTTTGATAAAACCAATAAATATGGAAAGCCCGTTTTTGAGTGGAAGTTCAGCTGTTGCATAGTCTTCTGACGGTAGAACTTTTATTTTGTACATGCATTCGTTGATAGACAAACGGTTAGTGTCTTTAGACTCAATGATGCAACCGATTTCCGAACGTAGCTTATCCTTGGCTATTTCTTTCGGATTATCATAAAAGATACCTATGCCTCTGTTGGCTTCTATTTTAAGTTTGTGTAACAAGTAATAATAGATCTTGTTGGTTATTGCTTTAGTCTGTTTATAGTCGCCTGTTACTTCTTGGTAGACAATAGTTTCTCCACCGGACTTTTGGGTACTTACTTTAATCTCGGAGAATCCGTCCAAGTAAGCATAGAGCCCCAGCAATAATACTAAAAGGATTATGATTAACATCAACAGTGTCATTTCTTCTTTTTATTAATGATAATGTTATGACCATTTTTAATGGATGCTGCAAAAGTACATATTTCCTTCTTATGTTTATGGTAAAAAAGCGACTTGTTACTTTTGTTCTCCTTCTTCATATGAAAGATACGGGATCAACTTAAAACTAAGCTCTATCCTTTTTTGTTGTTAATAGTAGGAATAACTTAAAAATTATACGATTATGAAATATGATATAGCTATCATTGGCGGGGGACCCGCTGGATATACCGCTGCCGAGCGGGCAGGAGCAAACGGATTACGTGCCGTTTTGTTTGAGAAAAAAGCAATGGGTGGCGTGTGTCTCAATGAGGGATGTATTCCTACGAAGGCATTACTCTATTCTGCCAAGATACTTGATAGCATCAAGAGTGCCCCGAAATATGGTGTCTCTGTAGATAGTGCTCCCACATTTGATATGGAAAAAATGATTAACCGGAAAAATAAGACGGTACAGAAACTGACGGGTGGGGTAAGAATGACGGTGAACTCTTACGGAGTGACCATTATAGATAAAGAAGCAGTGATAGAAGGTGAGGGTGAAAATGGTTTCCGCATCCATTGTGACGGAGATGTTTATGAGGCGACCTATCTGATGGTTTGTACAGGATCGGATACAGTGATTCCTCCTATAAAGGGGCTTTCGGATATAGATTACTGGACTTCGCGTGAAGCATTGGATAGTACCGTTCTTCCCTCTTCACTTGCCATTATCGGTGGAGGAGTAATCGGAATGGAATTTGCCTCATTCTTTAACAGTATGGGCGTCAGGGTACGGGTTATCGAGATGATGCCGGAAATTCTCGGGGCAATGGATAAAGAAACCAGTGCCATGTTGCGTGGAGACTATACAAAGAAAGGTATAAACTTCTATTTGAATACAAAAGTAACAGAAGTGAGTGATAAAGGGGTGACAGTGGAGAAGGATGGAAAGAACTCGTTTATTGAAGCCGACCGGATATTGGTAAGTGTAGGTCGGAAAGCTAATATCACTCAGGTAGGATTGGATAAACTGAATATCGAATTACACCGGAACGGTGTAGTAGTGGATGAACATATGTTGACCTCTCATCCACGTGTATATGCTTGTGGTGATATTACCGGTTATTCACTGTTGGCACATACCGCTATCCGTGAGGCAGAGGTGGCTGTTAACCATATTTTGGGTATAGATGATTCAATGAATTATAATTGTGTTCCCGGTGTGGTTTATACTAATCCTGAACTTGCCGGCGTTGGTAAAACAGAGGAAGAATTGATGGCTAAGGGTATTTACTATCGGGTACAGAAGCTCCCAATGGCTTATTCGGGACGTTTTGTTGCCGAGAATGAATTAGGTAACGGACTCTGCAAACTGATTATCGATCATAATGATCGAATTATCGGTTGTCACATGCTGGGTAATCCGGCTTCGGAAATTATTGTCGTGGCGGGCATTGCTATCCAACGGGGCTATACGGTCGATGAATTCAGAAAGAGTGTTTTCCCACACCCGACAGTTGGTGAGATTTATCACGAAACACTGTTTGCCTGATGCGTTTCATCAACAGTTTTTCAACGGATGCCGGTTTTAACTTGGCTGCTGAGGAGTATTTGCTGAAACAGGGTACGGAAGATGTATTCATGCTTTGGCAAAGTGCTCCTTCCATAATTATCGGTAAGCATCAACGGATGGAAGCGGAAGTAAATTTAACGGTAGCAGGTGAAAAACAGATCCCTGTATTCCGCCGTTTTTCCGGTGGTGGCGCAGTATATCACGATCTGGGTAATATCAATCTTACATTTATTGAGACTACCCGCCTGGCACGTTTTGAGACTTATCTGGAGAAAACGATTATAATGCTGAGTGCTGCCGGAGTGGCAGCGACAGGTGATGAACGGTTGGGTATTTATGTCGGTGGGCGAAAGGTTTCGGGCAGTGCGCAATGTGTACATCGCAATCGCGCGATGTATCATTGCACATTGCTGTATGATACGGATTTGAAACTGCTGAATACACTGCTTGCCGTAGCCCCATCAGAGGAAAATATCAGATTACATCCTTCTGTACGTTCGGTCCGTAGTGAGGTGACGAATCTGAAAGAGTATTTTTATCCGGCTATGCCTACAGATAGGTTCCGGAATTGGATTTTCAGATATTTTGCAGAGACATCGGTCTCCGAGGGATTCAACAAGGCAGAACAAACAGTCATTAAAGAGTTGCGTAGGAACAAATACAATGCACTTGATGAATAATCATAGGATGGCCTGCAATATGATGTTAATCAAGATATTCGTGTAAAGTCTTTAGCAGAAGTTCCTTGTTTACCGGTTTTACGATATATGCGTTACAACCGGCTTCAAGTGCTGCTTCTTTGTCCGAGTTGAATGCATGTGCTGTTAAGGCGATAATGGGTAGGCTTTCATTTGTTCTTCTTATCCTTCGTGTAGCTTCCAGCCCATCGAGATGTGGCATTTTCATATCCATTAATATCAGGTCAAACTGTTCTGCCTTTGCTTTTTCTACAGCTTCGATTCCGTCCATTGCCCGATGGAGGCTATAGTTAGTGTGTTTTAATAAGGCGGTTATCAGCCGGTAGTTGCTATCGATATCTTCAGCTACTAATATTTTCTTTGGCTGGGGATCTGTCAGATCATTGAATCCGGCTGATGGTTTCTGTATAGCTCTGGATGAAGAGTCGGAGTCCGAAACTTCGATAATGTCAGTCTCTTTTGTGTCAGGTTCGCAGAACTCACATGGAATCCATGACCAGAAAGTAGATCCTACACCTTCTTTTGTCTCAAAACCTAATCGTCCACCACAGGCTTCGGTAATTGCCTTACAAATAGAAAGACCTAATCCTGTACCTTGTGCAAATTCGTCTAATTTCTCAAAGCGGTGATACACACGGGGTTTATTCTCTTCCGAAATGCCAATACCTGTATCTGACACATAGAAGCGGAGCCCTCCGTCACAACGTTCATATCCCATGCGGATAGTTCCTTTGGGAGTATATTTGATTGCATTCGTCGTGTAATTCAGCACCACTTGTGCCATTCGTTTGCTATCTAATTGTACGATACAGTGTTCGTATGGATTTTCGCAGATTAGTTTCACGTCCGGATTTGTCATTCGTTGTTGTGCCGAGTGATATAGCTCATTGAAGTAGATTGCCAAGTCGAGTTTATCTATCTTCCGGTCTACAAATCCGGCTTCAATTTTCGATAAGTCAAGTATGTCGTTAATCAAGCGCAACAGCAAGTCCGTATTTGTAGTGATAATCCGGTTAAATTCCATTTTTTCTTCTTGACTTTCAGTATTCATCAGCAAGCTTGAGAAGCCGACTATGGCATTGAGCGGTGTCCGTATTTCGTGGCTGATATTTGCCAGGAATGCCGATTTTAATTTGTCCGATTGTTCTGCACGTTCTTTGGCTTCACTTAGTTCTGAGATCAGGCGTTCGCGTTCCGAAACATCGTTAAGCCGGAGCACTACACCTTCTACCTTATCATGGCTGTTAAAAATAGGTGTAGCATAGGATTCTATCAGCCGGTTATTCAAATTGAGGACATGTCGTTCTGTTTGCCGGGAAAGCATTGCTTTTTGCATTACACAATCTTCGCAGGGAGTATTGCGACCGTATGTGGATTGATAGCAGAATGTTCCTTTCTTATAAGCTTCGTTTGAGATGCTGGTGGAGCAGGTGCCCAGGTTAGTCCATTGTACTATATGGTCAGTTGAGATATAAACCAGACCGGAATTACTGTTATTGAGTATCAGTTCGTTCTGTTGATTGGCTTTCAGGAGCGCGTCATTCAGTTTTTTCCATGACGAGATGTTACGACGGAAGCCGGTATAAACCAATACTTTTCCATTTTCATCTTTCAGAAAGGGAGTACCGCTTATGATACAGTCCTGCCAGTCGGGATCGTATGCTGTTTTCACCCGTATGGGGATCTCATAAGAAAAATCCTTTCCTTCATCCATTGCATTGATATATTCGCGGACATTGGCAAGGTCTTCGAGATGATGCATTGCGCTAATATATTCTTCGGTTGGCATCAATGCATCATTGTTATAATTGGTCACCGGATCGTTATAGGATGAAAACAAACGACTCCGGTTGTCATATCGCCAGAGTACCAGGTTTGAAGCCTGTATAGCTTCATGAGATAGCCGGATGCTTTCTTCCAGTTGCTTTGCTTGTTCATACTCTTTGGTAATGTCATTCATGATAAAAACGTAATTCTGCATTTTACCATAAGAGTCGAATACCGGTGTACCGTTACAGCTGATACGTTTTATTTCATTACTGCGGTTAGTGTTGTAGAAACCTGTATTATTCACGATAGAGAAATCATAAGGAAAGTCTATTTGTATTTTCTTCTGGTGCTGAAAAGCTTCTTTCACAGCCAGTGGAATGACGGGGTTTTTCATGATTGGTATGGAGCCAAGTAACTCTTTTTTATCGGTTACTCCGAAGATTTTGCAACTACGTTCATTCAATCCTATCAGAACTCCTTCTTTGGAATATACTTCTACACCAACAGGAAGATCACCTAAAATCGCTTCGGTACGTAGGTTTTGCAGTTTTAGTGTTTCGTAAGCATCTTGCAGTGCGTTTGCCGTACTTCGTCGGTGCCTTGACATCCGGATCAGAATGACTGATAAGATAATGACGGCACAAGATGTCAGGAGAAGCAGAAGAGTTAATAAATATGTCATATCCTTGTTACTGATTTTAGTGAAAAACGTTACAGTTTAAAAACAAGTATACAAAAATACGTAATTTTTCATTAAAGCAGTATCTTGGAAACGCTTTTTTGAGCAGTACAACCTATTATTTTTGAATTTCACTTTAAAATATTCCAAAATGTTCGCTAAGAACATTTTTGTATAATCGCCCGGTGAATTTCAGGGGGAGTGATGGGGGCTTTATCAGTTACTTGGCAATCTTCTTTTTTCAAGCTATTACTTAAAAAAAACACTAACTTAAAACATTCTTTTTCAAAATCTTGTTCTACTTAAACAAGTGAAAGAATAAATAATTGTATGTATGGCAAGATTCGAAATAAAAATGCCCAAACTGGGCGAAAGTATTACCGAAGGAACCATTCTGTCATGGTCGGTACAAGTGGGCGACAGGATCAATGAAGATGATGTGCTTTTTGAAGTAAACACCGCTAAGGTGAGTGCGGAGATCCCTTCTCCCGTTTCCGGAAAGGTGGTGGAGATATTGTTTAAAGAAGGTGATACTGTGCCCGTGGGCACTGTAGTTGCTATTGTAGATATGGATGGAGAAGACTCCGTAGAAACATCGGAAACTGAAGGTTCCGCGGAAGATACATCTGTTTCCGAAGCGGCGGAAGTTTCAAGTGCCGCGTCTGCTCCGAATGTGAAAGCGGAAACTACTGTCTCGAAAGTAGAACGTTGGTACTCACCGGCAGTGCTCCAACTGGCACGGGAGGCAAAGATTCCCCAGGAAGAACTGGATGCGATCCCCGGGACAGGTTATGAAGGACGGTTAAGTAAAAAAGATATCCGTCATTATATTGAAATGAAAAAAGGTGCTCCGGTTGCCGATGCCCCTGTTGCGGTGTCTTCAGCGGTTAAGGTGAACACTCCTGCTTCTTCACCTGCGACTCCGGTTGCTGCTGAAATGCCAAAGAAACCTGTAGCTGTGGCTTCCCAGTCCCTCAGCCCCTCTGTTTCGGACGCATCGGTAGAGGTGAAAGAGATGGATCGTGTTCGTCGCATTATCGCCGACCATATGGTGATGTCGAAGAAAGTTTCTCCGCATGTGACCAACGTGGTTGAAGTCGATGTCACCCGGTTGGTTCGCTGGCGTGAAAAGAATAAGGATGTCTTCTTCCGTCGTGAAGGGGTGAAACTGACTTATATGCCTGCTATTGCTGAGGCTACGGCACAGGCATTGGCTGCCTATCCGCAAGTGAATGTGTCTGTGGATGGATATAACATTCTGTATAAGAAACATATTAATGTCGGCATTGCGGTTTCTCAGGATGACGGAAACCTGATTGTCCCTGTGATTCACGACGCTGATCGCCTGAATCTTAACGGACTTGCCGTAGCTATCGATTCGTTGGCGAAAAAGGCCCGGGTGAATAAGCTGATGCCCGATGATATTGACGGAGGTACGTTTACAATTACCAATTTCGGCACTTTTAAGATGTTGTTCGGTACGCCGATCATTAACCAGCCGCAGGTAGCAATACTTGGCGTGGGAGTTATCGAAAAAAAGCCGGCCGTAGTGGAGACTCCCGAAGGCGATGTGATTGCCATTCGTCATAAGATGTACTTGTCGCTCTCTTACGATCATCGGGTGGTGGATGGTTCGTTGGGAGGTAACTTCCTGCATTTCATTGCCGATTATCTGGAGAACTGGAAAGAGTGACTGCTGTGTGAAACTAACTAAAAAGATTGAAAATGAAGAAATATGATATAAAAACCACTGACGAACAGACCCTCCGCAAGTGGTATCATTTGATGACCCTGGGTCGCGCTCTCGATGAGAAAGCACCCGCCTATCTGCTGCAATCCCTTGGCTGGTCTTATCATGCTCCTTATGCCGGACATGACGGTATCCAACTCGCTATAGGGCAGGTCTTTACCCTTGGTGAAGACTATCTTTTCCCTTACTACCGGGATATGCTTACGGTTCTTTCTGCCGGAATGACACCGGAGGAACTGATTTTGAACGGAATTTCGAAAGCTACCGATCCGGGCAGTGCCGGACGTCATATGTCCAATCACTTTGCCAAACCGGAATGGCACATCGAGAATATCTCTTCTGCTACCGGCACACATGATCTTCATGCGGCAGGCGTGGGACGCGCCATGGTATATTATGGACATAAAGGTGTAGCGATCACTTCACACGGAGAGTCCGCCACTTCCGAAGGCTTTGTCTATGAAGCCATCAACGGTGCCAGTAACGAACGTCTTCCGGTGATCTTTGTGTTTCAGGACAACGGTTACGGCATTTCTGTTCCCAAAAAGGATCAGACAGCCAACCGTAAAGTGGCCGATAATTTCTCCGGTTTTAAGAATCTCCGTATCATCCATTGCAATGGGAAAGATGTGTTCGACTCGATGAATGCCATGACCGAAGCTCGTGAGTTTGCTATTGCCAATCGTACTCCGGTCATTGTCCATGCTAATTGTGTCCGTATCGGTTCGCACTCCAATTCGGATAAGCATACGCTTTATCGTGACGAAAACGAGTTGGCTTATGTGAAAGAGGCCGATCCGTTGATGAAATTCCGCCGCATGCTATTGCGCTATAAACGCCTGACAGAGGAAGATCTCCAGCAAATAGAGGCTGCCGCTAAAAAGGAACTTGCCGCAGCCAATCGTAAGGCCTTGGCTGCTCCCGATCCGAAACCGGAAAGTATTTATGATTTTGTACTTCCCGAACCTTATATCCCTCAAAAGTATAGAGACGGGCTTCCGGGACCTGTTGAAGGAGAGAAGAGTTTTATGGTGAATGCCATCAACGAAACTCTCAAAGAAGAGTTCCGTCGTAACCCCGATACATTTATTTGGGGACAGGACGTAGCCAATAAGGATAAAGGAGGTGTATTCAATGTAACCAAAGGTATGCAGCAAGAGTTTGGTGATGCACGTGTATTCAGTGCCCCGATTGCTGAAGACTATATTGTGGGAACCGCTAACGGTATGTGTCGCTTCGACCCTAAAATACATGTTGTTATCGAAGGAGCTGAGTTTGCCGACTATTTTTGGCCAGCCGTAGAACAGTACGTGGAGTGTACGCACGAGTATTGGCGTAGTAACGGTAAGTTTACTCCTAATATAACACTTCGTCTGGCTTCCGGTGGTTACATTGGCGGTGGATTGTATCATTCGCAGAATCTCGAAGGGGCTCTTACGACTTTACCCGGTGCCCGCATCGTTTGTCCGTCGTTTGCCGACGATGCTGCCGGATTACTCCGTACCAGTATGCGTTCCAAAGGTTTCACTCTTTATCTGGAGCCGAAAGCACTTTACAACTCAGTAGAGGCTGCTGCTGTTGTGCCCGAAGAGTTTGAAGTTCCTTTTGGTAAAGCCCGTATCCGTCGTGAAGGAACCGACCTGACTGTAGTTACTTACGGGAATACGACTCATTTCTGCCTGAACGTAGCCGAACGTCTTGCTCAGGAGGGGTTGGGCTGTGTCGAAGTCATCGATCTCCGTTCGTTGATCCCATTGGATAAAGAGGCTATTTTTGCCTCTGTGCGGAAAACCAGTAAAGTATTGGTTGTACATGAAGATAAAGTCTTCTCCGGTTTCGGTGCTGAGATTGCCGCGCAGATTGCCGAAGAGATGTTCCGTTATCTGGATGCTCCGGTACAGCGTATTGGCTCCACCTTTACTCCGGTGGGTTTCAATCCGATATTGGAGCGTGCCATCCTGCCGAATGATGAAAAGATATATAAAGCAGCCAAAGAGTTGCTGGAATTTTAATTAAAAGCAAGCAATCATGAAAAAGATAGGAATATTTTATGCTGCCAAAGCTGATAAAACCTCTTGGGTAGCTGAAAAGATACAAAAGGAATTCGGTGCTTCCGCCGAGTCTGTGGCTATCGAAAATGCCTGGCAAAACGATTTTGAGGCTTATGACAACTTTATTGTCGGAGCTTCCACGTGGTTCGATGGTGAGTTGCCCACTTATTGGGACGAACTACTTCCCGAACTCCGTACTCTTCAGTTGAAAGGGAAGAAAGTTGCCATCTTCGGACTTGGCGACCAAGTGAAATATCCTGAAAACTTTGCCGATGGTATTGGTATTCTTGCCGAAGTATTTGAGAATGACGGAGCCACACTTGTTGGTTTCACCTCTATTGACGGATATAGTTTCGAACGCTCACGGTCTTTGCGGGATGAAAAGTGGTGTGGACTGGTTATTGATATTGAAAATCAGTCGGAAATGACTGATAAACGAATAAAAGACTGGTGCAAACAGGTAAAAAAAGAATTTGAGAGCCAATAAGGATCTTTCAAGAGTAACAAAGACCTTATTCGGAGGTAAGCTACGCAAATCCCACAAATATTCTAATTTTGTACCCATCAAAGAAATTAGTGGGATTTGCATTTATTGTTATGTTTCCTGCTCTTTTAGATGATTGAGCACAGGATGAATGTTCAAAGGAACTTTAATTAAAGTACAAATTTTACTGCTGCCCACCGATTCTTTTCCTGATGGTGCACAAATGTAAGTCCGTTCTTTTCCGCTTCCTGTCGGATGACCGGAATATCATCTACATAAAATCCGCTCATATATAGCTCCGATCCCGGGTGCATGCATGCTGCATACTGTTTCATGTCATTCAGTAAGATATTCCGGTTGATATTGGCTATTACTACATCGAATGGTCCTTTTCCTGCCAAAGCCGAAGCATCTCCCTGAGAAACGGCAATATCTGTCACTCCGTTCAGTTCGATGTTCTCTATCGAATTACGTACACACCATTCGTCAATATCGATGGCTGTACAAGGTTGAGCTCCCCGCATCCGTGCAAGGATGGCCAGGATTGAAGTTCCGCATCCCATATCCAGCAAGGACTTACCGGTTAGCTCACTATCTAACAGTTCACCGATAATCAGGCTGGTTGTTTCATGGTGACCCGTCCCGAAAGCCATCTGCGGATTGATCACGATGTCATATTCCGCTTTGGGCACGTCTTGATGGAATGTACTATGAATCACACAACGGTTTCCGATCACAATGGGCTGAAAGAAATTCTTTTCCCACTCTTCGTTCCAGTTTTTATCTTCAGCTTCGGTAAATACATAAGTAATTTCCGTATCCGGTATCGGGAAGTTTGCCAGTTCAGTTTTCAGCGTCTCTTCATTGTAGAGTGATTGTTGAATATAAGCAGTCAGTCCGCCTTCCCGTTCGACAAAACTTTCAAATCCGGCCTCACCCAACACGGCAGCCAGTACATCATTCACCGTTTCGGTGCAAGGATGGGTATCAAAAGTGAACTCAAAGTACTTCATAAGTGTTTTTTTATTTGCAAAAGTACGATTTAAAGAGATAGAAACAAAGTAAACATTGTTTTTATCGGGTTGAGATTTGTTAAGTTAAAGAACGGCAAAATAGGGAAATCCCTATTATTGTTTGGGGAAAATCTATCCGGTAGCGTGAATACCTTGCTTATCTTTGTAACGTGAATAAAAAGATAAAGTAACCAATAAACCACGGAAATATGAAAAAGATTGTTTTATTATCGCTGTTTGCCCTGTGCCTTCCACTGGCTGTGATGGCACAAAGCAATAATGACGACCTTTATTTCGTGCCTTCTAAGGAGAAAAAGCAGGAAGCAGAAAAGACTCCTGTAAAGAAGGTACCGGAAAAAAGGACAGTCACCACGAATATTTATACGGCTCCGGGTACTACGGTAGTGGTTCAGGACCGTAAAGGAAACAAACGCGATATGCGTGATGTGGATGAGTATAACCGCCGTTACGATGCTAAAGATAATGAGTTCGCAATGGAGGACGATACATTATATGTAAAAGAAAAAGCTATCTCCGATCCGGATGGTGAATGGGTGAACGGGTTCAATGGCTCACAGGATGACTACGAGTATGCCGAACGTATCATTCGTTTCCGTAATCCTCGTTTTGCGGTGAGCATCAGCAGTCCGCTTTACTGGGACATTGTTTATGGAGCTAATTCTTGGGATTGGAATGTTTATACAGACGGTTTCTATGCTTATGCGTTCCCAACGTTTACCAACCGCTTGTGGTGGGATTGGCGTTATAACTCTTATGGTCCCGGATGGGGCTGGGGATGGGGCTGGTCTTCACCTTATTACGCCTGGGGAGGCTATTATCCCGGTTATTGGGGTGGCTACTGGGGTGGTTACTGGGGCGGCTGGTATGGCGGCGGCTACTGGGGACACCATCATCACTATCATCCCGGATGGGGTGGCGGAGGAAATTATTGGGCGAGTCATAATACTTATACCAACCGCCGTTCTTATGGTTCTTCTCGTGTTAGCACCTCTTCCAGAGTAAACGCCTCTTCTATACGGCGTACAGATTCTTATACTCGTTCAGGTAATAATATCTCTCCTTCGCGTGGCGGTGATAGCCGTATGAATTATGGCTCACGTAGAGTAATAAGTGTTCGAGATACAGAACGTCCTGATGCAACAACCCGCACGGATGCTTCTTCATCAAGAAGATCTACTTATACTCGTCCAAGTAGTACACGTAGTAGCTCTAGTTATAATAGTAACGTTCATCCGAATCGTTCTACAAACTCTGGAACATATTCAAGAAGTACTAGTAGGTCTTCTTCTACTTATACTCGTGGAAGTTCGACAACAACACCTTCTCGTTCTTATTCAAATGAAGGTACCCGTCGTTCTTATGGCTCTTCTTCATCTTCTCGAAGCTATTCCTCAGGTAGTTCTACTCGCTCTAGTAGTAGTTATTCTTCCGGTAGCAGAAGTAGTGGTAGCAGTTCTCGTTCGACAAGTGGTGGAGGTAGCTACAGCAGAAGTAGCGGTGGTCGAAGATAAGAAAATTGTGAATTGAGATTTTAAAAGAATTAGGATATGAAAAAGATAATAATAGTTTCTGCATTAGTTCTTTTATGGACTGCAGGAGCAAATGCTCAAACTGCATATGATGCTGCAAAATTGGTTAGCAAAGATTTAAATGGAACAGCTCGTTTTGTTGGTATGGGAGGTGCAATGGGAGCATTAGGAGGAGATATATCTACTATGGGGACAAATCCGGCTGGCATAGGTATTTATCGAAGTAATGATGTTATGACTTCTTTTAGTTTTTCTACTTATGGGACGGAAAGTAAATATGGTGGAAAGACATTTGATAATAATAATAATCGATGGTCTTATGATAACATTGGAATTGTCTTTGCTTCTAAAATAGGTAATCACACTCCATTACGTTATGTAAATTTTGGGTTTAATTATCATCGTGCAAAATCTTTCTATAAAAATATGTTTATGGAGGGCGCTTTGAATTATTCGCAAATCGATTATATGACTGGACAAGCTAATGGGATGTTGGCCAATGGCGTGAGTCTTAAGGAACTGTCAGATAATAAATTGAATCCTTATAGTGATAATGGCGTTGGCTGGTTAGGTGCTTTAGGCTGGGATGGGCTTTTGTTCGATTTTAAGAATGGTGAGTATATTGGTGTCTTGCCACAAACTCCATATTCTACTTTTCGTTCAAGAGAAAAAGGGGGAATTGATCAGTATGATTTTAATATAGCCTTTAATATTAGTGACAGAGTTTATCTGGGACTGACAATTGGAGCTTATGATGTAGACTATACTAAATCATATTACTATTCAGAAGATTATGGTGATAAACAGAACTATAATATAGGAAGTATGAATCGCATTAGTGGTTCCGGTTTTGACTTTAAGATGGGAGCTATTATTCGTCCGTTTGAAGATTCTCCTTTTCGGATCGGTCTTGCAGTACATACACCTACTTTTTACAGATTGACGTATACAACAAGTGCTTATTTGGAATCTAATATCTGGATGCATAATAATGATACAGGGAAAGATGAACTTCTTAATAGTTATTTTGATACTTATAAGGAGTTGAATAATAAAGATATGAATCGGGAATTTCGTTTAAAAACTCCCTGGAAATATAATGTCAGCCTTGGATATACTGTTGGACAAAATTTAGCCATCGGTGCTGAATATGAATATGAAGATTATTCTTCTGTGAAGTTTCGTTATCCAGAAGGTGATAAGATGGAATTTGAGACGAATGCAGCAAAGATGGTTATGAAGGGAGTTAATACATTTCGCATTGGTGCCGAATATAAAGTAATCCCTCAATTTGCTTTTCGTTTAGGATACAATTATAGTTCATCTATATTCAAGAATGGTGCTATAAAGTACTTACCATATAATTCTGTTAATACAGACACTGATTTTGCTAATTCTAAATCACTTAGCAATTATACTTTAGGTATTGGATATCGTGGGACTATGATTTATGCAGATCTAGCCTATAAATTCTCTTCTTATAAAGAAGACTTCTATCCTTTCTATAATGAGTTTAATGATAGAGGCATTGTAACTCCTAATGTAACTAAGATAACTAATACCCGTAGCCAAGTATTATTTACTTTAGGTATGCGTTTCTAAATAAGATTTCCAAGCAATTTAAATTATAACTTTTGTGTGTATAGAAATCCCTGAAGGACGATGCAGTGTTCTTCGGGGATTCTTGTTTATAAAGATTTAAGTGAGCATAATGAACTTATTATTAGAAAATTTGTTTTATGTTAATATATGAACTCACTGATATCCAATTAGAATTTGTCTTCATTCTAACGAAGATATTGTGATTTATGTAATTATGAATGCAAGTGAGTTTATTCCTTAATTTAAATAAGTCTTTCTCTTTTGAGTAGTGTTATTGGAATATTTAAATTTTAATTTGGAAAAATATGGAGAGATGATTTTATAAAAACCGGTTTTACTTGGTATTTCATTTGAATAGTCTTTTACACTTTTTATAATGTATAATTTAATTGTTTTGGAGTATGAAAAAACTTGGACTTTTACTAATGCTATTCACATTTGCCGCTTGTACTAATGATGATTTTTCTGTATTACAGGAAAATGAAGAAATTACCTTACCCACTGCTGTAACTAGGGCCTCTGGAGATAAACTATATGATTTATTAGGTTATGGATATGATGTGACAGGATTATACTTTACTTCTGCTTCTGCTAAAAGTAAAATAATTGATATAGTTGCACTGAGAAAGGATTATGAGGAAAGGGTCGATATTGGCGCTGTGCCTTCCAATTATGCTAGAATGACTTCGGGTACTACGGCACAAGACTATACTCGTAATGTAACTTCTAAAGTAAAACTCGGAGGAGCATTATCTTTATTCTCGGGTTCTTTGAGTAGTTCTTTTAGTAGCACTCAACATTATTCATCGAAATACTCTATAGCTGACTATACCTCTTTTATTAGGAGACGTAGACTTTTTCTTACTGCTTCGACAGAATTACTATCGAAATATTTGACAAAGATGTTTGTTGATGATTTATCTAAACAATCTCCATCTTTTATTATCCAACATTATGGAACACATGTATTAACAGATATTACTTTGGGAGGAAGGATAACAATTCTATATAGAAGCGCTGTTAACACATCAAAGAAAACAGCAACCGTAGAAGCTGGATGTGCATCGGGTATAAAAAATATGTTTAATTTGAGTGTTGATGGGCATTATGATCAAACTTTGGTTAAGGATAATTCGGAGCAGGAAATTGTTTATAGAACAGAGGGAGGAGATCCGAGTAGAGCTTTAATAGGGCAACTTAATTATGATTCTAAAAATCCATCCGTAATTGATATATCATCATGGCAACAGAGTTGTGATGATAATAATATGACTTTAGTTGATGCAGAACCTGGAAGTCTTATTCCAATTTATGATTTGGTATCTGATATGGCTAAGAAAGAGCAGTTGAAACTTGCGGTAGAAAATTATTTGAAGGAGCATAGTTATGTAGACATTGATGATTCTAGTAAAGGAGGAGCTGTACGTAATAATTCCCGGGGGCATAATACCAGTTCGTATGGTAATTCAACTCGAGTTATTGGGGCTAATGGAAATAGAAGTACTTATAGGAGACCATAACCTCTTGAAATTATACTTTTATACAGGGCTTTTCTATTTTTTGAGGTAGAAATAGCCCTGTATAAAGTTCATTTTTATCAGTATTCTATCTTATCTTCTTTTTCCATCCACTCCTCAAAAGCTTTGATTGCTTCTTCGTGGAGTAATATCTCGGATGGCAACTTCCTGTCCTCAGGTTTCAGTTCCAATTCATCGTAGATAAACGAGTCGTCGAACCCGATGTTTTTGGCATCTGTCTTGTTATTGCCATAATACATCTTGTCTAATCGTGCCCAATAGATAGCACCCAGGCACATGGGACATGGTTCGCAAGAGGTGTAAATCTCGTAACCGCTCAGGTTAAAAGTTCCCAGTTTTGAGGCGGCAGCACGGATAGCGCTTACTTCTGCGTGAGCGGTGGGATCGCACGAAGCTGTTACGCGGTTAACACCTGTGGCTACTATTTCTCCATCTTTTGCGATAACGGCTCCGAAAGGGCCTCCTCCGTTTGCTACATTTTCTTTGGAAAGCTCAATCGCTTTCCGCATTAGTTCTTCTTTGGTCATGTGATATAAAAAAATCTATCGTTGATATTGTTATATGTTTTTTGCAAATATAAACAATTAGAACGATAGATTGTTCTTTCAAGTTAAGAAATCGGCCTATTCTTTACGGATTGACAGGTTACTTTCATCTGCCAGGATGCGGCGGCTGACCGCTGGGGGCTATTGTTACCAATACCAGCAGAGGCCGAAAGAATAAGGATAAAGTTCGGGTCCTTTCTTGTGTTCGAAGAGGCTGTAGGTAGAATAGCGCAAATAAACTCCGATATCGCCATAACCTGCCTGTGCCAAAAGGTTGATACCTATCGGATGAACATTCAGGTTATTGCTTAAATTTTCTTTATGTCCGTTTACTTTCGCCTTTGACTTAACCCCGTGGCGGATTTCTGCCTCAAGTCCAGCTGAGAAGAATAAAGGACCGTGTCCGTTACTGTGGCTAAATTTTTTTTGCCATTCCAATGTTACCGGAATACGGAAATAGAAATAGCGTAACCGGCTTTTGCTGTAAACTTCTTCATCTGGAATCCCTGGAACAATGTTTGTGATTCCATCGGTTTGTCTGAAAGCGTAGTTGCCACCCAGACGGAAGGAGCGATATCCCCAGCCTAAGCCTGTCGTTATGCCCCATTGGCGATCACGTGAGAGCGTCAGGGAACCTTGAAACAGGTTAAAACCAATTTCCCAAGACTTATTTGCATTGACGTCCAATCCGTTCGGAGTGTTGAAATTGATACCGTCGGAGAGCCGTGTGTATCCCATATAGATCCCGGCAATATGCGGTTCAAACCGATAATAGTTCTTTCTCTTAACAAAAGGCATGGTGAATGCTGTGCGGCGTTCGGTTGTTTGTCCGTCCGTATAGATTCCTTCGAATATCTGATCGTTCTCTATCGTATCACCGCGCGAAGACTGTTCGTAAAGTTTTACCTTTATTTTCCCCTCTTTTTCTTTAATCAGGATTTTGCGTCCGTTTACGTAAAGAGTCGTGTCTTGCGAAACGCTTTCTTGAGCCATTCCCGCCATCGGGATCAGCATAAACAGTAATAAATAAATGTGTTTCATACTCTTATAATGTTTAGTTTTTCTTCATAAATAACATGGTTACCAAATCATCTGCATCCAACTCGCCTTCGATGTAAATCAAGGTAGCCGAGCCTTTCTTGCCGGTTTTGAAGAGGATGAACCGGTTGACATCTTCTTTTAGTTGGGGTAACTGATAATAGCCGGACTGTATTTGTCCGCCTGCTACTACTTCCTTTACTTTCCTGGCCTTTCTCTTGTCGGCTTCCAGGCAGTTGAGAATATCGGGCAAAGCTTCTTCGACGTCTTTAAAAACAAGGCTTTTATAGAGAGTCATCTGATAGGTTTCCAGCATCTCATTGGATAACTCTACCATAGTCACTCCTTTCTGTTTGCCGTATTTCTGGAATACGGAAGCTATTTGCAGTCCCTGTTGTGCTCTTACCATGCCCGAGGCAACGGTGAGCAGTAGGACAATCCATGTGGTGCGAATGACTTTATTCATACATCGTTTCTTTTATTGTTTTCTTTTTTTATTCGGAGAATAGCGTGGCAAACACTTCCTCTTCGCTGATACTGACATCACGGAATGCGACCATGGCCTGTTCGCGCACCAGTCGGGTGTCGGTATAGCATTTTCCGTCGATGATTACATAATTTCCGGTAGAGGTACTGAAATGTTGATTGAGGCCGGCGATACCCAGCACAATCAACATTCCGGCAGCCATTCCGCTGAATATGTATAGCAGACGGTGGCGCAGAGGAACGGAAGTTTTCGGAACTCCGGAGCCGGCAATCTTGCTTTGCCGGTTCTCTTCGCTGAAGAAAGCAAACATCGGGCCATACATCTGCAGATGTTCCGGTACGATGCCCTGAGTGAAAAAACGGCGGAGCTCACGTTCTTCCTCACAGTTGGTTTCCCCTTCAAAATACTTGTTCAATAATTCTTCTATATTCATGCTTCGTTTCTCCTTTTTCTTTGTTGTATGGTTTGTAGGTAAATGTCTCTCACTTTCTTCCGTGCCCTGCTTAGGTTGCTGCGAATGGCTTCGGCACCGCATCCTGTTATTTCGGCGATTTCCTCGTTTTCATACTCTTCAACATCTTTCATCCTCAGGATGGTTTGTTGCAGAGGTGGTAGCGTGCCGATTATTTCGCGCATCAGACGGAATTCGTCTTTCTCTTCCAGTAAGCGTTCGGGGGTGGCAGACGGACTGGCAGCTTGTATGCTGTCGAGCGATAAATTGTCCGTATGTTTTCCCCGCCAGATGTCCATACAGGTATGGTGCGTCATAGTCATGGCAAGTGCTTCAATGCTGTGGTACTCGTCCAGTTTCAGGCGGAGGTTCCATAATTTCAGCATTACTTCTTGCACGGCATCTTCAGCATCCGAACGGTCATCGGTCAACTTCCGCGCATAATTAAGTAATTTGTCGCGGAGTGGAAGAACGGCTATTTTGAATTGTTTTAGTTCCATTTACATAAGCAAGACGGAAGAGGAAGGAAAACGTGACATGGAAAAGATAAAAAAACGATGAACTAATTATCCACGCTGAACGATCAATGATGAATGGTGCTTTAATAGACCGAAGGCATAAGGAAAAAACAATCTCTATTGTTCATCAGTCATTGTTCACCGTTGATCGTTCAGCGTGGATGATTCATTCATCGTTCAAAACGTTTATCGTTTAGAGCTTTCCAAGTATTTTATCCATGACCCAATTAGTCGTTGTGGCACTTTCGCCGTCACAGGAACAAGTCGATTTTCCAAGAAGATGGTCTACCACGGCTTGAATCAAAGGTTGCTGCACGTGTTCGGGGTTTTCTACAACTATTTCTTCACGTCCTCTTTCGGTGTGAAGGGCAATCGGGTCATAGGTGAATACGGAGAAACAGATCATACCATTATCACCGATAATCTCAATGCGGTCTTCGCGAGCCGAATCATGGGCAACGAAGCACCATGAACCGCTTCCTACCAGACCGTTGTCGAACTGGAAACAAGCACTCAATGTATCTTCTGCTGGATAAAGTCCCCCACGGTTACTCTTATATCCGCTGGCTTCAAGAATACAACCGAACATTTCCTGTAGAAGATCGATCTGGTGGGGGGCAAGGTCATAAAAATATCCTCCTCCGGCAATGTCTGCCTGTACACGCCAAGGCAGGTTCTCTCTGTTGTAATCCAGGTCGCGTGGGGGTTGAGCGAAACGGATCTGCACGTTAATCACATTTCCGATAATTCCTTTGTCTACCAGTTCCTTGACTTTCATAAAGTAAGGCAGATAACGTCGGTAGTAAGCTACAAAGCAAGGCACTCCTGTCTCTTGAGAAATACGGTTGATACGGGCGCATTCTTCGTAAGTTTGCGCCATTGGCTTTTCGATATATACCGGTTTTCCGGCTTTCATGGACATGATGGCATAAGTGGCGTGTGAAGAGGGAGGAGTGGCTATGTATACGGCATTTACATCCGGGTCGTCAATCAGCTCCTGTGCATCGTCATACCACTTCGGAATGTTCCGTTCTTTGGCATAAGCTTTGGCCTTATTGCCGTCACGACTCATGACTGCTATGACTTTGGAACCTTCTACTTTCTGAAAGGCAGGTCCGCTTTTGTATTTGGTTACTTCTCCGCAACCAATGAATCCCCATTTTATAATCTTATCGCTCATATCTTTTTTATTTATCCATCCGCAAATATACTCAATTCTGCTGAAAGCGACGAATGATTTACAGTTATCATAATAGAGACTCTCTGTGCCCGTTTCTTAGTTCACATTCTCTGGTTGCACAACTCCGTATGCTACCAGTTGCGCAACTGGTAATCGTAGTCTTTAAATGAATTGGAAAGAAGGGGAGGGAGTTGTTACTGCTTTCCGTAGTATTTACGATAGATGACCTGATATTCACCTTTCTTTCGGAAGCTGGACAGCCATGTATTCAGGCTGTCGAGCAGAGCAGGGGACTGCTTGCTGACTCCCCACGAGTAAAATTGGGTGAAACTGATGGCGGTATTAATATCGAGTTGAGGCAATGAATCTACGGCCATCCGGGCTATACTCTCGTCGCATACGGCAAAATCGATATCTCCATGCGCAACCATTGCGATCAGTTGTTCGGAACCATATTTTGCTACTTCGTTTACGTAGATTGTATCACCTATTTCATTGCTGAGGTTGTGTATCCGAAGAATGGATGGAGAACCTTTTACGACGTTTAGTGTTTTGCCGGCCAGGTCGAGTTGGCTTCTGATGGCAAGCGAGTCGTTTTCTTCGGCTTTGCGTTGCACCAGGACTTGTTTGCTCAAGATAATGGGTGAGGTGAGGAGCAGGGAGTCTTTCAGTTCACTTGTTGTCGGTATACCATAAGCTACTACGTCATAGGTGCCATTGGCCAATCCTTCCAGCCGTTGGTTGAAGCTCATCACCGGGGAGACCTGTACTTGCAAGCCCTTGTCACGGGCAAATGCCTCTATCAGTTCATAATGAAATCCCGAAACGGTATCTCCATCCACATAAAAACTGATGGAGTTATATTCCGTGGCGGCATGGAGGATGCCGCTTTCTTCGATCTCTGCGTAGTCGCGCGGATGTCCTTGCGGCTTCTCTTTACGAGGCCAGAATGTGACAACGAGGGCTGATATCAGTCCTAATACTACATATCTCAGATATTTAGGCTTCAATAGATTCATGGTAGCGATTAATCGTAGAAGTTCCAGGAAACGCCGATCTTAAACAGGCGCGGATTGATGGGATAGTGGGGCGACAGGAAGTAATTCGAGTTACCCATTCCCTGATTGACGTGATACATCATTGCGAAAAGACGCGTGCGTTTCAGTTGCAGGTTGGCATATACATTGATGATGGGGTAACCGCCAATCTTTACCTGATCGTCTTCCGGTTGCAGATGAAACTGCTGGATGGCCGGGGTATATGCCGGGGCATAATACTTGGTAAAATAGCGTACATCGGCTCCCAACTGCACATGAAGCACTTTTTTCGCCAAGGTTGTTTGAATGTAGAAATTATGGTAAAGTGAAAGCTCCGGTAAGGGCAATACGGTAGTGTTGCTCGACTTTTGCCAGGTCACTTCATTGTCCAGATGGAAAATACCCAATCGGAAATTCTGCGACAGAGTGGCGGAAAGCACCTGAATATTACCGTCATTCTGCTGAGGGAGTGCCTTTTGATTGAAGTACGTATAGTTTTTAATATTTTCTACTCCGGCTTTCAGGTGGGTCTGCCAATGCTCGATGTTCAGCTCGCCTTCCAGGCGTGTGCGGAACTCTTTGTCCATATTGTCATTATCCCAGTAGAAGTATTTAGAATGATAATGACGCATATAAAATGCCGGAAGGGTATTACTGATTGATCCGCGGGCAATAAAGCTGACCGTATCTTTCCATAAGCGGAAGTTCAGGTCGAGATCGGCATTGACACGGAACTGCCCAATCGCTTTATCCAGAATACCTACTTCACCCATGGCACGGTAATGTAGCGTTTTTCCCTGACGTTTGGCCAATTCACCCCCGACAAAAACTTCGTGTTCACTGTATTTATCTACACTCACGGAGTCTCTGTCCATTAGCCGGTAATTGCTTAGCTTATGTGAGATAAAGGTAGTCAATCCGGCTTTGGCATATTTATTAAAACCTTCAAGCAGAGCGATTCCCAATGTATTTTTTACTCCGATATAGCTGGTAGAGTCATTCACCAGCTTATTGCCCGGCTGGATATAAGCTTCCGGGTAGATTTTGTACAATTCGTCCTCCGAAGTGAACTGGTGGCGGGCACGTTCCACTTTCATTGTATGGATGAAGCTGGTAACCGGAACAAATTCCGTCTTTTCCGTACTGGTGGTATCGTCTTTGGCTTTGGCCACTTCACGAGTGAATCCCAGTTTGTAACGTTGGGTGAGGAATATGTAAAAGTCCTTGTTACGATTGGCACTTTTGCTTAACAGGGTGGGAATGTTCTGTGATTCATATTCCTTTTTTCCCTCTGCCATTTCTTCCGGGCGGGTGATGTAACGGTCATCGGTGATACCGCCGTTTTCATTCATCTTTAGATAGTTGTTGCTATAAAGCAATGTCGCTTCGTAACGGTCGCCTATATAACTTCCGAAGAGTGCGGCATTAAAGAAAGAAGTGTTTTGATTGTTGTAATAACCTCGTCCGTACAGATAATCGAAGTTGAAACCAAATGCCAGTTGTTTGTTTACATTTACTGAGAAATAGGACTTAAATCGCTCCTCTCCGTTCACTTTATTACCGGCTTTATAATAGCTAAGATTGGTGAAAGGCACGTTACTGTTAGTAAAGTTGAATTCGTCAGGACGGATAAAAAAACTGGAGAATGGCTCCATAAAAATGGTCGGTTCTGCGTCATGGCGTTCGAAAAAGAGACGTGACAGGCGGGGAGAACCTAAGTTACCCAGATAATTATAATGCCCTCTCAGGCCTTCCACTAAATTGGTGTTTTGAAACATGTGGGTTGCCGTATCAGCGGGTATTTTCTGGATTGTTCCCAGGTTTTCGCTGACATGCCACATATAGAGTTTTGGGGGAAGTCCTTGTATTTCAACGTCTGTACTGTCCTCATGCACCCGCATGGCCGGGTCTATTTGGTTACCGTTGGCATCTCTACCGGTACGGGGATCGACTTGTTGTGTAGGATTGAACTGTGCCTGTGCGGTCAGTAAACCTACGACAAGGAGTATATATGTAAGTAGGATTCGTCTCATAATTAGCCGCAAAGATACTTATTAAAATGAGAATTGAGAATTGAATTTTAAAAATTATCCGGTTTCCCGGGCTGTGGCATAGCTAATAATTTTTAAATTTCGATTCTCAATTCTCGGTCGGCTTAAACCTCTCTGATCAGTTCCATACCTTTTTTGATGGCTTCTTCATTCATCGGAATCAAGTGATGGTGACGTTCGGGTAATGTTTTCTTCAGACCTTTCACTACATTCTCTAATGTAACGATGGGGCGAAGCTTCAGTAATCCTCCCAGTACAATCATGTTGAATGCCTTGGCATTGTTCATCTCGTTGGCCGCGTCCATTGCGTCGATGCGGTATACTTTGATGTCTTTGCGGGTAGGAGGGTTAATGATTCCGTATCCGTCATAAATCAGGATACCTCCCGGCTTCACACGGCTTTCGAACTTTTCAAGTGAAGGCTGATTCAGAATGATGGCCGTGTCATATTTACTCAAAATCGGTGAGGATATTTTGTCGTCGCTTACAATGACTGTAACGTTGGCTGTACCACCACGTTGTTCAGGACCATAAGCCGGCATCCAGGTCACTTCTTTGCCTTCCATCAGTCCGGAGTAAGCTAAAATCTTTCCCATAGACAGTACACCCTGTCCACCGAATCCTGCTATAATTATTTCTTCTTTCATCTTAATAATATTAAATTATTATTTATCTTTCAGGTCGCCCAAAGGATAGAACGGGAACATGTGTTCTTCCATCCATTTGTTGGCTTTCTCCGGAGTCATTTTCCATCCGGAACTACAGGTTGAAACGATTTCTACCAGGTTGGAACCTTTTCCGTTCATTGAGTTCTCGAATGCTTTACGAATCGCTTTTTTAGCTTTTCGGATGGCGGGAACTGTTTGTACCGATTGGCGGGTTACGTAAGCTGTACCTTCCAGTTGAGCAGCGATTTCAGTAATCTTCAGCGGATAGCCATGGAGTTCCGGATCACGTCCGTAAGGGCAGGTAGCCGTCTTCATTCCCATCAGGGTTGTAGGAGCCATTTGTCCTCCGGTCATACCGTAGATGGCGTTGTTGATGAAGACAATCGTAATATTTTCACCACGATTCAGTGCATGGATGGTTTCTGCCGTACCGATGCAGGCAAGGTCGCCGTCTCCCTGGTAAGTAAATACCAGGCGGTCAGGCCAGAGGCGCTTGATGGCTGTAGCAAGTGCGGGTGCACGTCCATGGGCAGCCTCTTGCCAGTCGATGTCAAGGTAATTATATATGAATACAGCGCAACCTACAGGTGAGATACCGACTGCTTTGTCTTCCAATCCCATCTCCTCAATTACTTCGGCAATCAGTTTATGTACTACGCCGTGGCTGCAACCCGGGCAATAGTGCATGCCATTGTCATTCATCAGAGTCGGTTTTTTATAAACCAGATTCTCGGGCTTGATTATTTCTTCTTTCGTCATAACTTCTTTTTTTAATCTTTAAGTCACTGAACTTATGGTTTTAAGTTCGGAGGTTTTAAGTCTCACGGATTTGAAAACACAAAAACTCAGAAACTTATCTGTTGGTGAACCGTATAAAAAACTCCATCAGCTTGACAAAGATTGCCGCGCCGCATACGTAGATAAACACCTTAAAGTCATCCTTCGCTACGAAGTAGGTGATAATAGCCGCCAGGGCCAATATCATAAACAGTATGTTCAATACGTTTCTTATTTTATCGGGATTCATCGTACTGTAGTTATTTGATTAATTGTTCTTTCAATGCAGTTACTATTTCGTCCGGGTCGGGAACAATGCCTCCCAGGCGGCCGAAATGTTCTACTTTCACTTTTCCGTTTACCGCTAAGCGGACGTCTTCTACCATCTGTCCGGCGTTCAGCTCGGTTACCAGCATACCTTTTACCTTATTGGCATACTCGGCAATTGCTTTTGTCGGGAACGGCCATAAAGTGATGGGACGAAGCATACCGACTTTAATGTCTTCTTCACGTGCCAGCTCCATGGCTTTCTGACCGATACGTGCCATTGAGCCAAAAGCTACGATCAGATATTCTGCATCTTCGCAGTCTATTTCTTCGAAACGTACTTCGTTTTCTTCAATAACTCTGTACTTCGCCTGGAAGCGCAGGTTGTTCTTTTCCATCTCTTCCGGACGCAACTCCAGTGAAGTAATGATGTTGGGCTTGCGGTCTTTCGTCTTTCCGGTAGAAGCCCAAGGACATTGCGCTATGACTTCTGCTTCCGTACGACGAGCTTTGGCGGGAGGAAGAACGACTTTTTCCATCATCTGTCCGATGACACCATCTGCAAGGATGATTGCCGGATTGCGATATTTAAACGCAAGCTCGAAAGCGAGTTCGACAAAATCTGCCATTTCCTGAACAGATGCCGGAGCCAGTGCGATAAGTTTATAGTCGCCATGCCCTCCTCCTTTCACTGTCTGGAAATAGTCTGCCTGACTGGGCTGGATGGTACCCAATCCGGGACCACCGCGCATCACATTCACGATCAGACATGGAAGTTCGGCACCTGCCAAATAAGAGATACCTTCCTGTTTCAGGCTGACACCGGGGCTTGATGATGAAGTCATCACCATTTTGCCGCTGCCGGCACCGCCATAAACCATATTGATAGCTGCCACTTCACTTTCTGCCTGAAGAACTACCATACCGGTAGTTTCCCAGGGTCTCAGTTCGGCAAGAGTTTCCAACACCTCCGATTGCGGAGTAATAGGATATCCGAAGTATCCGTCGGCACCACAGCGGATGGCCGCATGGGCGATGGCTTCGTTTCCTTTCATTAATACAACTTCTTCTGCCATATTCTTTTCTTTTATTCTACTTTAACTTTATAAACAGAGATACATCCGTCCGGGCATACAGTTGCGCATGAACTGCATCCGTTACAGGTATCTTCAAGAATCTGCTGGGCATAATTATACCCTTTTACATTCACCTCTTTGGCGAGGGATATTACGTTGAGCGGACAAGCTACCACACACAGGTTGCACCCCTTGCAACGCTCCGTGTCGACTACGATTGCTCCTTTGATTTTTGCCATAATCTGTCTTTATTACGTTTATTGATTATACATATCTTTATTGTAGAAATTTAAAATATCCATCACCATCTTGCGTGCCTGGAGAGCCGGGCTGTCGGGATTGAGTTCGATGGCGGATTGATAATTGTTGAGAGCTTTTTGCCAGTCTCCCAATTTGCGGTAAGCATTTCCCATCAGATAGTAAGCTTCATCTTTTACGACTGGTTCAGTCCGGAGAAATTCGTCAAGTGCCTGAAGCGCCTTTTCTATATCTCCTTGGTTGATAAGCTCTTTGATGGTTTTCAGTTGATCCATATCTTTTGATTTTCCGGATTATTGAGTCACAAAGATAGCTTTTTATCTTTTAACCTGTTCATCTCTATTGTGAAAAATAGGAAAACCGAAAAAAATAGAGATCTGAGTATAGTATACCTCTTTGTCAATCTGATACTCTTTTGATGTGTTTGTAGGTATTTGTAGCTCCTACTGTTTACAATTCTTTGATTATATCAGACTTTTGAAGAATTATGTTTTTTATATCTTAATGTGCTTAATTTAAGGTATTCTTATCACTTGGTAATCAATGAACTTTTTTTTCCGGGAAATGTATTACGGGAGTTTTATCCGGAAGGTGCTTTGAAAAGCGAAGATTAAAGAAGGAAAACGTCATGGTCGTTACCGTGAATATTACGAAAATGGTAAACTGAAATTCCGTGGGAAGTATGCAAATAATCAACCTAAAGGTACGTGGAAATATTATACTGAAGAAGGTGAGTTTGAACGTAAGGAGAAGCACTGATAGAGAAGTATGCCGGATTGCCTGTAAATAGAAGAGGGTGTGTCGAAACTCACCACTGAGGACATAGAGTAACACAGAGATGATTTTAAGTTGTTGATTATTAGCAAAAAAAAAGACTCTGTGCTACTCTGTGTTACTCCGTGCTGAAAAGAGTTTCGACACACCCTCGTATTATTATAAGAATTGGTCTTCTATTGATATGAAACCATATGGTTTTACTTTACCGGGATCTTATCAATACGTTTTTGATGGCGTCCGCCCTCAAATTCAGTCGAGAAGAACTCCGTCATAATCATGTCCGCTTCTTCGGTACTGATATAACGGCCGGGCATGACCAGTACGTTTGCATCGTTGTGCAGGCGTGCCATGTGTGCAATTTCTGCTGACCAGCAAAGTGCCGCACGTATACCTTGATGTTTGTTAAGTGTCATACTGATACCGTTTCCACTGCCACAAATGGCAATTCCCGGATAGCATTCACCGGCTTCTACAGCCAGAGCCAGCGGGTGGGCAAAGTCGGGATAGTCACAGCTGTCTGTCGAGTATGTTCCAAAGTCTTTGTATTCCCAGCCTTTTGCTTCCAGCCAACCTCTTACATATTCTTTTAATTCAAAACCGGCATGGTCGCAACAAATTCCAATTTTCTTCATTTTTCTTTAATGTGCTAATATAGTGAATGTGCTAATGCCCCAGTCCGGAAGAGCTGGCACATTAGCACATTGAATGATTGATCAGAGCATTGATTTTACCTGATTGTATACGTTTTCTGCTGTGAATCCAAGCTTTTCATCCAGTACTTTGTATGGTGCGGAGAAACCGAAGGACTCAAGACCGAATACTTTACCGTTGGATCCTACCAGACCTTCAAGATTCACCGGTAGTCCGGCTGTCAGACCAAATACTTTGGCACCTGCAGGGAGTATCGATTCCTGATATTCTTTACTTTGATTGCGGAACAATCCTTCGGACGGAGCAGAAACGATGCGGACTTTTACACCTTCTTTGCGCAGAAGTTCGGCACCGGCAACCAGTGTGGAAACTTCCGATCCCGAAGCTACCAGGATTACATCTGGATTTTCATCGGCATCTGCAATGATGTAAGCACCTTTGGCAGCCTGTGAATAATCGGTTCCTGCGGGCAGGTTAACGATGTTCTGGCGTGAAAGGATCAGTGCTGTAGGAGTCGACATATTTTCCATGGCGAGCTTCCACGCAATTGTTGTTTCTTCTACATCTGCCGGACGGAGTACCAACATCGAGTTGTGTCCTTTATGGTTTTTCAGCTTTTCAAGCAGACGTACTTGTGCTTCTTGCTCTACCGGTTCGTGAGTAGGTCCGTCTTCTCCGACACGGAATGCATCGTGAGTCCAGATAAACTTCACCGGTTGCTCCATCAGGGCAGCCATGCGAAGAGCCGGTTTCATGTAGTCCGAGAAGACAAAAAATGTACCGCATGCAGCAATAATACCTCCGTGCAGAGACATACCGATGCAGATGCAAGCCATACTCAACTCAGAAACTCCTGCTTGCAGGAAGGCACCGCTGAAGTCGCCTTTTTTGAATGCATGGGTCTTTTTCAGGAAACCGTCTGTTTTGTCTGAATTAGACAAGTCAGCCGAAGACACGATCATATTTTCTACCTGAGTGGCCAATGCACCTAATACGGTTGCAGATCCGGCACGGGTTGCTCCGCCTGCTTTCTGTTCTATGGCATCCCAATTTACTTTCGGGGCTTTTCCTGAGAAGAACTCTGTCAATTTAGCGGCCAGTTCGGGATTCGCCTTTGCCCATTCTGCTTTGGCTGCATATTTTCCGGCAACAATTTTCTTCAGCTCTTCCGCGCGTTTTGCGTACAGTTCGGCCACTTCGGGGAATATAGTGAATGGAGCTTCCGGATTTCCACCCAGATTCTTGATTGTATTTACATATGCGTCACCGCCTAACGGTGCACCGTGTGTTGCACAATCGGCTTCATAACTGGTTCCATCTGCCCGGCGTGCTCCTTTACCCATGGTGGTTTTACCGATGATCAGGGTCGGACGGCTCTTCTCAGCTTTGGCTTCAATCAAAGCTTTACGTATTTCGTCCGGGTCATTGCCGTTGATTGTGATTACTTTCCAGTCCCATGCTTCATATTTCATGGCTACGTTTTCGGTTGTCACATCTTCTGTGTTGGTAGAAAGCTGTACGTCGTTTGAATCGTAGAACATGATAAGGTTGTCCAGTCCGAGTGTACCGGCTATACGGCCTGCACCTTGGGAAATTTCTTCCTGGATACCTCCGTCAGATATGTATGCGTAGATAGTCTGGTTCATTATTTCGCCGAAGCGGGCTTTCAGGAATTTTGCCGCAATGGCTGCACCTACTGCATAAGTGTGTCCTTGTCCCAGCGGGCCGGAAGTGTTTTCAACGCCACGGTCTACATTCACTTCAGGGTGTCCCGGAGTAGGGCTACCCCACTGACGGAATTGCTTTAATTCGTCCAATGTATATTTTCCGGTGAAAGCCAATACGGAATAAAGCATCGGTGACATGTGTCCCGGGTCGAGGAAAAAGCGGTCGCGACCTTCCCAACGTGGGTTTTGCGGATCGTATACCAAAAACTCAGAGAAGAGTACGTTCACAAAATCAGCACCGCCCATGGCGCCTCCCGGGTGTCCCGAATTGGCTTTTTCTACCATCGACGCAGCTAATATGCGGATATTATCAGCCGCACGATTCATAAGTTTACTATCGTTCATATCTATTGATTAATTTAGTTTTTTCAGATTTTTCGCAAAGATAACCTTTTAGTGGGATTTATCTACCATAAAAAGATAGCTTTTTTACATAACAAAAAGAAAGGCACATCTGTTTAGGATGTGCCTTGCCTTCTGAATATTAGTTTTTAAATCTTTATGCCAGTTTTCTTGAACCGTCACTGATAACTACATCATACACTTTCGGGCTTCTGCCGAATTTAGCTTTAAATGATTCTTTGGCTTTTTCGATGAAGTTGTCATATAATTCGTCTTTTACCAAGTTAATGGTGCAACCACCGAAACCGCCACCCATTACACGTGAGCCGGTTACGCCACATTCTTTAGCGCAGTCGTTCAAGAAGTCAAGCTCTTCGCAGCTTACCTCGTAAAGTTTGCTCATGCCATGGTGAGTTTCATACATTTTCTTGCCTACGGTTTCGTAATCTCCTTTTTCCAGAGCATCACATACATCGAGTACGCGTTGGATTTCTTCGATAACATATTCGGCACGCATATAATCTTCTGCGCTGATATCAGCTTTTGCTTCTGCCAGCATATCCATTGTACAGTCACGCAGGAATTCTACATGAGGATGTTTTTTCTGGATAGCAGCTACGGCAGCTTCACAGCTCTGACGGCGTTTGTTGTATGCTGATGAAGCCAGTTCATGTTTTACAACCGAATCAAGCAATACCAGACGATAACCTTCCGGTTTGAACGGGAAGTACTGGTATTCCAGAGAACGGCAGTCCAAGCGGATCAGGCTGCCTTCTTTTCCGAATACAGAAGCAAACTGGTCCATAATACCACAGTTTACACCACAATAGTTGTGTTCTGTAGCCTGTCCTATTTTGGCTAATTCAAACTTGTCTATTTTATTCTCACCGAACAGATCATTCAGTGCGAAAGCATAAGTACTTTCCAAAGCTGCTGAAGAGGACATACCCGCACCCAGAGGCACATCTCCGGAAAAAGCTGTATTGAATCCTTTCACATCAACACCACGTTTGATCATTTCACGGCATACGCCGAATATATATCTTGCCCAACTGGCGCGCGGAGCATCTTCTTCGTTCAATCCGAAAGTAACATAATCTTTCAGATCGATAGAATAAGCATTTACTTTGTCTGTACCATTTGGCTTGATTTCGGCAATCATTCCTTTATCGATAGCTCCCGGGAAAACAAATCCGCCATTGTAGTCGGTATGTTCGCCAATAAGATTGATACGGCCCGGAGAGGCATATACAAATCCTGTAGTTCCATCAAAATGTTTGATGAAGCGACTTCTTACGTGTTCTATATCCATGATCGTTTTGGTATTAAAAGTTATTATTTATGTTTTTTATTCAACAGGAATATCCTTATTTACATTCTTGCAACCTACAAGTGCATAATACAGCATGTATGCTACAGCTGCGAAGATTACCCAGTAGCTTGCAATATAACTGCTGGTTACATCGGCTACAGCGCCCTGGATCAGCGGGAGGATACCACCACCGCAAACCATTACCATGAAGATACCGGAAGCCATTGCTGTGTATTTACCCAATCCTTCTACTGCCAGATTGAAGATACCACCCCACATGATAGAAGTACAGAGTCCGCAAAGTGCGAAGAACATGATTCCTACAGGTACTGTTTCCATACCGAAGCCGATGCTGGCACCTCCTTTAAATACAGGCATAGCTACTGTTGTTGCACTGGGGGCAAACATACCGATCAGCAAGAAGATCAGAGCCAGCGAAGAGACTACTGTCAACTGAGTTTTACTTGAGAACTTAGCTCCCAGAGCACCCCCACACAGACGGCCGATCATCATTAGGAACCAATAGGTACCTACGATTGAACCTGCCATAGCTGTATCCATACCGAATCCTTTGGCACCTGCCGCATCCGGTGAAGTGGTCAGGAACAGGTTGATAAAGTTAGGAATACCTACTTCCACACCTACATATACGAAAATAGCAACTGTTCCGAGAACGAAGTGGCGGAATGAAAGCGGGCTGTGAGTGTCTTTTACTTTATGATCGCTTGCACTTTCTTTGTGAGGCTCGGGAATGTCCATGATGGCCAATACGATGAATACGACAGCGAAGATACCCATAGCGATGAACAATGCAGGGTTAGCATCACTGATACGTGTATCCTGGCTGATGGTACCGATCAGATAACCACCCAATACCGGAACGATCGTAGCAGAAATAGAATTCAGAGAACCACCGAACTGGATCAATTGATTACCCTTTTTACCACCACCTGCAAGTGTATTCAACAGCGGGTTTACTACCGCATTCAACATACACATTGAGAAACCTGAAACAAAAGCACCGGTCAGATAAACCCAGAATACAGTCAGTTCTCCCGGCTGATAGTCCATCTGTCCCGATAGCACTTGAATGCCTACTCCGATAAATCCTACGGCTACGGCAGTAAGGGCAGTCTTTTTGTAACCGATTCTTTTGAGCATCATACCTGCCGGCAGTCCCATAAAGGCGTAAGCTATGAAGTTGGCTGCATTACCCAGCTGCGTCATCCAGTTGGCAGCCTGGAATTGCTCTTTTACAATAAGTCCGAGCGGATTAGTAAGTCCTGTTACAAATGAAATCATTGCGAAAAGCGCAAACATCATTGCAATAGGCAACACATAATTCTTTTTTTGTTGTGTCATGGTTTTTAAAAAGTTGTTAGTTATAAAAATGAGGTTAGTTATTTCCTTATTTATTTTTCAACTCCGAATTTATAGATAGTTACCTGCTGGTATTCATCACCCGGCAGTAACGTAGCTGACGGGAAATGTGCTTTGTTCGGTGTATCGGGGAAGCATTGCGCTTCGAAACAGATTGCGCTTCGTGCTGGGAAGGTTGCTCCGTTTGTCCCTTCGAAACCTCCCAGCCAGTTACCTGTATATAGTTGTACGCCTGCTTCTGTGGTGTATACTTCCATAGTACGTCCGCTGTTAGGCTCTTTGCAGGTAGCTGCCAGGTCCAGAGAACCCGCTTCTATTTTGTTTAGTACATAGCAATGGTCATAACCTGCACCATGTATCAATTGCTGGAATTTATCATTAATTCGTTCACCGACGGTGTGCGGGGTACGGAAGTCCATTGGAGTGCCTTCTACTTTGGCTATTTCTCCTGTTGGAATGGATACCTCATCTATCGGAGTATAGAAATCTGCGTTGATTGTGACGATGTTGTTTTCTACTGTTGGGGTGGGATTGGCAGTACCTGCCAGATTAAAGAATCCGTGGTTGGTCAGGTTTACGACAGTCGCTTTGTCGGTAGTAGCACGGTATTCGATGACAATTGCATTCTCTTCTTCTTCAAGGCGATAAATCATTTCCACTTCCAGATTACCGGGGAAGCCCTCTTCTCCGTCTGCCGAAGTATAGTTAAACCGGATCATGCCTTCCTCTATCTGTTCGGCATCCCAAACTCTGGCATGAAATCCTGTGGGGCCACCATGAAGTGAATTAGGGCCATTGTTGATTGTGAGATTGTGCTCTTCACCATACAAGGTAAATTTACCTTTGGCGATACGGTTGCCATAACGTCCGATAGTGGTGCTTAGGAAAGGTTCTGGTCCGTGCATCAGTGCATCCAGTGTGCCGTAGCTGAGTACGACGTTGGCATATTTTCCGTCTTTGTCCGGAACCATGATAGATAGAATGGCGCATCCGTAGTTTGTTACGGCAACTTCCATTCCTTTCTTGTTTTTGAGGATAAACAAATCGGTTTTCTTATCGTTTATATCCTTTTGAAAATCTTTCCGGCTGAGCCCTGACAGATTTCCTTCAGTTGGGAATGTGTTAATCATGTCTGGTATTATTAAAATTTCTTGCAAATAAAGGGAAATTCTTTCGTTCTCCCAAATTATTCCTTGTAAATCTGTTCGGCGATTTAGGAAAGTTTAGCGTTTCCCGAAAAAGCATCCAAAATTGTAATGTGAAGATAAAATTTTCATGTTACTTTTAATTAAAAGGCAGGATTTTGTGTATTATTTGATATTTTTCGTATGTTTGTCCCTTGATTGTTAAAATCATGAGTTTTTAATCTAAGTTTATAACAAGAAAAACAAAAATGTATCCGTTAAAATTCGAACCCATTCTGAAGCAGACGCTTTGGGGGGGCGACAAAATTATCCCGTTCAAGCATCTGAAAGATGATTTGAAGGGAGTGGGGGAAAGCTGGGAAATTTCCGGCGTAGAAAATAACGAGTCTGTCGTAGCTAATGGTCCGGACAAAGGCCTTACGCTGACCGATATGGTGAAAAAATACCGTGAGGAACTGGTAGGCGAAGCAAACTATGCCCGTTTTGGCAATGAGTTTCCTTTGCTGATAAAGTTTATCGATGCGAAGCAAGATCTGTCTATACAGGTGCATCCAACTGATGAACTGGCTAAGAAGCGCCACAACTCAAAAGGTAAAACTGAGATGTGGTATGTAGTAGGTGCCGATAAAGGGGCTAAACTGCGTTCGGGATTTTCTGAGCAGATTACTCCGAAAGAATATAAAGAGCGCGTGTACAATAATACAATCACAGATGTGCTTCAGGAATACGAAATCCATCCGGGCGATGTTTTCTTTTTGCCTGCGGGACGTATCCATAGCATTGGTGCGGGGGCATTCATCGCTGAAATCCAGCAGACCTCGGATATTACTTATCGTATTTATGATTTCAATCGTAAAGATGCGAATGGAAAAACACGTGAGTTGCATACCAGCCAGGCACTCGATGCAATCAACTATGAAGTGCTTGATGACTATCGTACTAAATATGAACCTCTGAAAGATGAACCGGTTGAGTTGGTGGCTTGTCCTTACTTTACCACGTCGGTTTATGACATGAGTGAGCAGATCAGTTGTGATTATTCAGAGCTGGATTCATTTGTTATCTTCATTTGTATAGAAGGTTCTTGTCTGATGACCGATAATGAAGGCAACGAGGTGACGCTTGGTGCGGGAGAAACGATTTTGCTTCCTGCCACCACTCAGGATGTGACGATTGTTCCACAAGGTGGCAATGTGAAATTACTGGAAACGTACGTGTGAAGACTTCCTTGATATCACATGATAATAATAGACGCCCGGATATACAATGATGTATGTCCGGGTGTTTTTTTAATATCTTTTCCGGAAAAGTCCGCGAACTTTGCGGATCATTTTCATGCCCAGCATGACGCCGTCAAAAATAGCCATACCGGTATTGAAAGAACGCATCAGTGAGCTACCACCTGAAGCTGCAGGTGCAAGGGGGGCGAAAATCCGGCGGGTAGTATCCGCCATGGCTTGTTTCTGGTTGCGGATATCCTGCAATATTTCTTGTTTACGCTGAGCAATGTCTTCCAGCGTAATTTTTTGGGGAGTAGGTGTGCTGTTGTTCATTGCTTCATTTTTTATCGGGATCGTTGAGAAACAGGTTTGCAAGGAAGTTTACCATTGGTGAAATGATAAGTTGCCTGCGAAAAAAATAAATGATGGCGATCAATATGATATTGATGCCTGCTATGATGCCGAAACTTACCATCAATCCACCTACTAATGGTTCAAGAATGTAAGCCAAGGCAAAAAGCAGATAAAACAGGGCTACCATACCTAAGATAGTAAGCACTAAAATCATAATTAACGTGGATAGGAGTATCGTTAATTTTTCCGTCAATTCCAGTTTGGTATACTCTTTTTGGAGCACAAGAAACTTCTTGAACTCAGCAAACAGTTGCTGGATATTTTCAATGCTTTTATCGTCTGTAAACATGATAGCTCTGTTTTGGTCTTGTTCATTTAGTCAATTACTTCACCTTTGATTTCGGCTGCAATTTCGTCAACGAGATTTTCCATTTCGTTACGATTCAACTTGATACCTTTTTTGCGAAGAATCTCTGCGATTTTGTGACGAGTATCTTCTCCTTTTTCAGGAGCAAATAAAATACCCAGGGCTGCGCCTACGGCTGCACCACCTAGAAAAGCTGCTAATACATTAAGTCCTTTCATAATCTTTTGTTTTTAAATGATCATATTACAAAGCTAACATTTTTATTGAAAACTTGTTCTATTTGCCCTAATTTTTTTAGAAAATAATACTCTGTTTAAAATCTGAAGCCCCTAAAGCGGGAGATTCACTTCTTTGTGGGAATATTCGTATTTAATCAATAAAGAGTGTGTGTCGAAACTCACCACAGAGGACACAGAGTAACACGGAGGCAATTTAAAGTTGTTGATTATTAATAAAATACTCTGTGATACTCTGTGGCACTCCGTGGTGAAAAGAGTTATGACGCACCTTCTTTATACTTTTATATGGAGTGTTTTCTTGGAGTTATAAATCTCCAAGATTTTTCTCATACCATGGGGCTGTGTATATGGCGCTTTTGGGTTCTATTTACCATTGGCTTGATTTATATATTTTGATGTGAAAGAAAATCACATCTGCCCTATTGCCAACGGATTATTTCCTTTTTTCTTGCTTATTAGAAGAAGGCTGGTTAGGCTTTTGTTTTTTCCGTCTCCAGAAGTCACCGTTCGCCCGACTTCCACGGTATACTTTGTTGGCTTTTGCTTTGACCTTAATCTCTTCTTGTTTTTCTTCCTGAGCTTTGGCGCCTTCGGCAGTGACAAACGGATGTTCTTTCACTACAGGAATGTTTTTCCCTATCAGTTTTTGAATGTCTTTCAGGTAGGGAAGTTCTTCTGATTCGCAGAAAGAGATGGCTACACCTTCATGTCCGGCACGTCCTGTCCGTCCGATGCGATGCACATAAGTTTCCGGTACATTAGGTAACTCATAATTGATCACGTGCGATAGCTGATCTACGTCGATGCCTCGTGCGGCGATATCGGTTGCTATCAAGGCGCGTAGGGTGTGATTCTTGAAGTTGGTCAAGGCCCGTTGGCGGGCATTCTGGGTTTTGTTGCCGTGAATCGCTTCTGCGCCGATGCCGGCTTTGTTCAATATACGTGCCAGTTTATCAGCTCCGTATTTGGTGCGTGTGAAAATAAGTACCGACTCGATAGAGGCGTCTTTCAGCAAGTGAATCAGCAGGTCTTTTTTTTCTTTTTTCTCGACAAAATAAACTTGTTGAGAGATGATATCCACAGTCGAAGAAGCCGGGGTTACCTCCACTTTTTCCGGTTTTGTCAACATCGAGTTTGCCAGTCTCTCTATTTCCGGTGGCATGGTAGCCGAGAAGAACAGAGTCTGTCTTTTCGTCGGAAGCAGTTTCAGGATACGTTTGATATCATGGATAAATCCCATGTCAAGCATTCGGTCTGCTTCGTCCAAAACAAAAAAGTCAAGTGAATTCAAGGAAACGAATCCTTGTGATATCAAATCCAATAATCTGCCCGGAGTTGCAACCAATATCTGTATCCCCCCCCGTAAAGCGTCGGTCTGTGGTTTCTGTCCTACTCCGCCGAAAATAACGGCATGTTTCAGACCGGTGTAACGGCCATATGCTTCAAAACTTTCACCAATCTGTATCGCAAGTTCCCGGGTTGGTGTCAGCACTAATGCTTTGATCCCTTTGCGATGGTCCGTTTTATACAATTTTTGCAAGATAGGGATAGAAAAAGCCGCCGTTTTACCGGTGCCTGTCTGAGCGCAACCTAATAGATCTTTTCCTTGAAGTAAAATGGGGATTGACTGTTCTTGTATCGGGGTGGGAGAGGTGTAACCCTCTTGTCTTAAAGCCTTTAAAATAGGCTCTATCAAATTCAAATTTTCAAATGTCATGTACAATAATTGAATGAGCCTCTCGGCTCTGTTATGTTATATAGCACAAAGATAGGTCAATAGTAAGACGTAAATCCTTTTTTCTGTAATGCTTTAATCTTATTTAACTAAGGTGTAGGGCATATCATCGGAGGTTTAAGCGTACTTTTGTGTCTCATTATATGGGAAATCTAAATTAATATATGAGAAATGAAAGGTAAAATCGTTTTTATAACAGGAGCAAGCAGCGGTATTGGTGAAGGCTGTGCACGTAAGTTTGCTTCACAGGGTTCGGACTTGATCTTGAATGCCCGTAATGTGGCAAAGCTGGAAGAACTGAAAAAGGAACTGGAAACTAAAAATGGGGTGCGTGTCTGTTTGTTGCCGTTTGATGTACGTGACCGTAAAGCGGCTTCCGCAGCATTGGCCTCTTTACCGGAAGAGTGGAAAAATATCGATGTGTTGGTGAATAACGCCGGTCTTGTGATTGGAGTGGACAAAGAGTTTGAAGGAAATTTGGACGAATGGGATATTATGATTGATACCAATATTAAGGCATTGTTGGCTATCACGCGTATGGTGGTTCCCGGAATGGTGGAGCGTAGCCGCGGGCATATTATTAATATCGGTTCGATAGCCGGTGATGCAGCCTATCCCGGTGGAAGTGTGTATTGCGCTACTAAGGCTGCCGTCAAAGCACTTTCGGACGGTCTGCGGATCGATTTGGTAGATACTCCCTTGCGGGTTACGAATATAAAACCGGGAATGGTGGAAACTAATTTTACGGTCGTCCGTTATCGTGGAGATAAAGATGCTGCCGATGCTTTTTATAAGGGCATTCGTCCGCTGACCGGGGATGACATTGCTGAAACCGTTTATTATGCTGCTTCTGCCCCCGAGCATATACAGATAGCCGAGGTATTGGTGATGCCCACTTATCAGGCCACCGGTACGATTTCTTATAAGAAAAAGGATTGCTGAGATTTCTGAAAAGGTGTTTTTTAGGAAGATTGTTTTGTGGGGTGATAAAAATTCTATTATTTTGTCCCCTTCAAACAGTGGATACGAAATTATTAACTAAATGTGTATAGATTATGAAAAAATTAGTAGTATTAGGGATGGGCGTATGCGTTGCCTTGGCATTTGCTTCATGTAAATCCAGCGAAAGTGCTTATAAAAAGGCATACGAGAAAGCTAAACAACAGGAATTGGCTGAACCGCAGGTAGAAGCTCCCGTAGAGGTCACTCCGGTGGTTACTGCTCCGGTAGAAACTAAAAAAGCTGTTGATAATGCTGCAGGCGTTCGTCAGGAAAAGGTAACAGTGGTTTCAGGTGCCGATGGATTGAAAGATTATAGCGTAGTATGCGGTAGTTTTGGTTTGAAAGCAAATGCAGAAGGTCTGAAAGATTTTTTGGATAAAGAAGGTTATAATGCAATTATTGCTTTTAATGCTGAAACAGCCATGTATCGTGTGATTGTAAATACATTTGCCGATAGAGCTTCTGCTGCACAGGCACGTGATGCTTTCAAGGCTAAATATCCTAATAGAAAAGACTTCCAGGGTGCCTGGTTGTTATATAGAATCTATTAATAAAGAAATTCTTTTTGGTAATTTCGGGAGCAACAGATGTTTGCTCCCGGATAAAGGCAGTAACTGTGAAGTTACTGCCTTTTTCAAATAGTGATGTGATTATTTCTTTTCGCCGAACTCCTCCTGTTGCTGTTCTACTTCTTTCAGTTTCTCGGCATTCTTAGCTTTCTGCAATCTCTCTTTTTCCAGTTGTGTTTCTGACTTTAGAGTTAGACTGTTTGTTCCTTGTCCGGTAAAGGCCGGAATAAATGCAGATTCTTCTTGACTGTAAATTTGAGGGAAGGTTCCCGGTTTACTTTCTAATTCTAATACGGCACTACTTGGCATTTGTGACCCTTCGAATAAAACACTGGCCGTGATTTTGATTTTGCCGGGTTTTAAAGTAGATTGAATCAGTACCGGAGCCGTTCCCCAACGAACAGATGCCGGGTTAGCCAAGTTATTTGCGCCGCCTAAGATACGTCCTTCACCTTCTACCTGAAATTTGATGGTATAGTTATTCAAACGTTTGATATTACCATTCTTGTCGGCAACGGCAGCTATAACAGTGATAAAGTCAGAACCATCTGCCTTCAGATCTACTCCTTCATTATCTATCCATAAGAGTAGTTTTTCCGGTCGTCGTGCCGGATAAACTTTATGCGTAGCTACTACTTTGCCGTCTATCAGCCCTTCTGCCAATAAGTATACGTCGGCCTGTTTGCCCTGGCGTGACAATGCTTTGTCTTGCATAAAGTCGTATGCGTCTTTGAAAGTAATGATGGGGTAAGGCATCCCTTCTTTCTCCGGGGTGCGGACATAGGTTTGTGTTTTTCCACCTTTGAGATAAGTAAGTCTCACTTCGTCGCAGTTAGAATAGACTGTGACATCTCTACCGGAGAACGGGGTCATTTCATGGGCGATATAAACCATCGGACCTGTCTTAAAAAGACGCTTCTCTTTCCGGGGAGATCGTTGGGACATAAACATATAGTAAGAATACTTGGGTTGTCGGAATACATCCATCACACCTCCGTAGAACGGATCGGGGTGATAACCGCGTTGATGGTCGAACGAATGCCATAAACAGCCTCCTATATGTTGCCGGGGGGTACGGTATAAAGCATCATAACTGGTGTATTTGTAAGGTGGGCAAGCATAATGTTGCGCTTGTATAAGCATGGCTTGTTCACCCCAGTTGCGTGCCACCCGGCTGGGAGAGTTGTGAGAATTCCAGTCATCCACATTATCACCCCATTCACGTGTGAAGTAAGTGATCTGTTTCTTGATATGGTTGGTTGAGTAGGCTCCTCCGCCTCCATTGAGCGGATGGGTGAAAAGTATTTGGAAATGCTCTTTTCCTTTGGCTTCACTATCACATCCGCTGTAACAATATGGATACGGATACTCTGCTTTTACTATATCATGTGCATTCTGGGCAAAGTCGGCCGGGTACCAGGTTTCGTTCAGGATTGGTTCCCACATCCATACGCAGGGATGGTTACGGTCCCGTCGAACCATATTCCGGATGTCGCTGTATACCCGTTGCGCAAAGACAGGGGCATCGTTCCAGAATTGCCAGCCCGGTGTATTGACAATTACAAACAGTCCAAGTTCATCGCAAGCGTCCATGAAAGCCGGGTCTTGCGGGCAATGTGCATTACGGATAACTTTCATCCCTGCATCTCTCAGCTTTTTGGCATCGCGCCAGTGAATGCTGTTTGGCACTGCATTGCCCACTATCGCGAAGTCCTGATGGCGGTTAGCTCCTATCAATGGTGTTTCATAAGGCCTTCCGTTCAGCCAGAATCCGGCTTCTCCCTTGAATTCGATGCTGCGGATCCCGATTCGGCGGCGGTATCCGTCTATTACGTTGCCCTGTTCGTCACGAACGCGGACAATCAGATTGTATAGTGTAGGTGTCTCTGGGCTCCACAACATTGGATTTTTTACCGTCAGCTTATCAGATGAACTGGCTGCCTTACCGGATTTGACACGAATGACTGAATTCAGAAAAGCTATTTGTTGTCCGTCCGGTTGTTGAAGCTCGTATTCGACGACTCCTTTAAAAGCTTTTTTTCCGGAGTTCCGAATCTGTATTTTGAGCAATACTTCGGCCGAGAGATCCGATACATTGTCATAAGCGACAAATAATCCTCCGCCTGCTTCTTCGTTTTCATAATTCGGATCGGTAATGAATATCTGATTATGTGCCACCAGCCAGCAGTCCCGGTATATTCCTCCGAAATAAGTGAAGTCCAGAACTTCCTGTTGTTTTCCGGGGGGATAATTAGGGTCATTGCTATTGTCGGCCCATACGGCAATCAGGTTGTCTTTGCCAAATTCCAGGGCATCCGTCACATCGACAACTGCAGGTAGATAACCTCCAAAGTGTTCAGATAGTAGTTTACCGTTTACATATATTTTACTTTTACCCATGATGGCTTCAAAGTGCAGAAATAATTTCTTGCCTTTCAAGGTTGCATCCGGTGTAAAATGTTTGCGATACCATACTTCACCTTGGTAATTAACACAGCCGCTGGCTTCAGTAGGCAAGTATTCGATGCCATGGGGCAAGGAAACTACCTCCCATGATCGATCGTTGAAGTTAACAGCTTCGGCGCCAACGCAATTTCCTTTATAAAAGCGCCATGCAGGATTCATGGAATAGACCTCCCGACCGGAATCAGCCAGTCGGAAAAATCCGGCGGTGGAGAATTCTGGCTGATGCGCTTTAATGCATAGCGGGGATAAAAGTAGGCTAATAAATAGCAGAATAATACTTTTCTTCATTGTGGTAGGTTTTGATAATCAGTTATTGGTGTTTTCTTTTTTGATTTTAAATCTTAATAGGTTGGTTTCATAATCCTCGCGGAGTACGGCGTGAAGTTATTAAAAAAGTCTAATACTCGCAAGAGGCTTACAAACTCTTTATATAAATCATCTTTTAAGCTGTATAATTACCGTTCGTTATTTTCATATATTCAGATGGGAGAGTTGCTACTTGCTTAAATAGCAATTATCTTTTCCGAAACTATAAGATAAAGATTCTTTAGATAAAGAAGGCTGTATTGTACTATTTTGCTTATAACCAGTGATATGGCAGTGCTTGTTCTAAGCTTGGAAAAGACTTGGTTTAACATTGTGTTAAACCAAGTCTTTTGTGGGTAAATATCAAGTCTTTTTGATGCAAAAGGTTTGATGTTTGTGAATGGAAAACAAATGATACAAAAGAGGAATTAACAATGTTAATTTGTACGCTCCGTCAGAGAAGTTGTTTGGAGCGTATGTTTTATCTTTGAAGCTTCTTTTTAGCACTGTCTGTGTCATATAAAAAATTGGAGGTATAGCTGAATAGTTTTTTTTGATATGAAAGGTTTTTTAGGGTTTTGCCGGTTTCTACTAAAAGAAGTTATAATTAGCTATTTAAAAACTTTTTAAAGAGATAAAGTTTTTACTTTTGTGTCTCTATTTACCTGGGGATTTTACGCCTTGTCGGAAACAAGGTTTTAATTGCGTAATAAAATGGAACATAAATACTTATTTATTGCTGTTGATGCAGCCCTGAAAGCAGGAGAGGAGATATTGTCTATTTATACCGATCCGGCTTCGGACTTCGAAATAGAGCGGAAAGCTGACAATTCTCCTTTGACCATTGCTGACCGGAAAGCACATATAATAATTTCCACTATTTTGAATGAAACTCCTTTTCCTGTTCTGAGCGAAGAGGGGAGACATTTGGATTATGATACCCGTCGTAAGTGGGAAATGTTGTGGATTGTCGATCCTTTGGATGGTACGAAAGAATTTATCAAGCGAAACGGTGAATTTACAGTGAACATAGCTTTGGTGAAAGCGGGGGTTCCTATTATTGGAGTTATTTATCTGCCGGTGAAAAAAGAACTCTATTTTGCCGGTGAAGAGATCGGTGCTTATAAATTGTCGGATATTACAGCTTTAGAGGATAATGCCACACTTGATAAATTGATTGCTGCTTCCGTACGGCTACCGCAGGGCGGTCGGCAAAATCAATTTGTGGTTGTTGCTTCCCGTTCACATCTGACTCCGGAGACAGAGGCATACATTGAAGCGTTGAAGCAGAAATACGGCGATGTGGAGTTGATATCCAGTGGCAGTTCTATTAAAATATGTTTGGTTGCTGAAGGTAAAGCGGATGTTTATCCTCGTTTTGCTCCTACTATGGAGTGGGATACTGCTGCCGGACATGCCATAGCACGTGCTGCGGGAATGGAGGTTTATCAGGCGGATAAAAAAGATGTTCCCTTGCAGTATAATAAAGAAAATTTGCTGAATCCTTGGTTTATTGTTGAGAAGAGAAGATAAACCATTAATTGTTTGCGTTTATGACATTTGAAATTGCGTTTGTGTTATTATCCTTATTGGGGATGGTTATTGCTTTGATTCTGGACAAGATGCGTCCCGGCATGATACTTTTTTCAGTAGTGGTGTTGTTTCTCTGTGCAGGTATTTTGACTCCGAAGGAGATGCTCGAGGGATTCAGTAATAAAGGGATGATAACCGTGGCCCTGCTTTTTTTGGTAAGCGAGGGTATCCGCCAGTCGGGAGCGTTGGGGCAGGTCATTAAAAAGTTGCTTCCTCAGAAGCGAACGACGGTATTTAGGGCACAATTGCGTTTATTACCTTCCGTTGCCTTTATTTCGGCTTTTTTGAATAATACTCCGGTTGTTGTTATTTTTGCTCCAATCATTAAACGATGGGCGCGTACCGTCCACTTACCTGCTACCAAATTCTTAATTCCTCTTTCGTATGTGACTATATTGGGAGGTATTTGTACTTTGATCGGTACGTCTACCAACTTGGTTGTGCACGGAATGATACTGGAATCCGGACATGAAGGATTTACGATGTTTGAATTGGGTAAAGTGGGGATCTTTATTGCAATTGCCGGCATCATTTATCTGTTTGCTTTTTCTAAAAAGTTGCTCCCTGATGCACGTCCCGATACGGCCGTACCTGATGAGGAAATAGAAGAAGGAGATAAACTCCACCGGGTGGAAGCTGTGCTTGGTGCCCGTTTTCCGGGTATTAATAAAACGTTGGGTGAGTTTAATTTCAAGCGTCATTATGGTGCTGAGGTCAAAGAAATCAAGAAACGCAACGGACAGCGGTTCGTCAATAACCTGGAAGAGGTTGTTTTGCGTGAAGGTGATACATTGGTAGTGATGGCAGATGATACATTTATTCCTACTTGGGGAGAATCTTCCGTGTTTGTGTTGTTAGCCAACGGCAATGATAACGAACCTGTACCGGGAAAAGGGAAACGCTGGTTTGCATTGATTCTGTTGATTCTGATGATAGCAGGTGCTACTGTCGGAGAACTTCCAATAGTGAAGGAAATGTTTCCGGACATGAAACTGGATATGTTTTTCTTTGTTTCCGTTACTACTATTATCATGGCCTGGACTAAAATCTTCCCGGCACGCAAGTATACTAAATATATTTCGTGGGACATTTTGATAACGATTGCTTGTGCTTTTGCCATCAGTAAAGCAATGGTGAACTCGGGAGTGGCCGATAAGGTGGCAGAGTTCATAATCGGCATGAGCGATGATTACGGTCCCCATGTATTGCTGGCGGTTCTATTTATTATTACCAATCTGTTTACGGAACTGATTACAAACAATGCGGCCGCTGCGTTGGCTTTTCCGTTGGCTTTGTCGCTTTCAACCCAGTTGGGAGTCGATCCGATGCCGTTCTTTGTGGTCATTTGTATGGCTGCATCGGCCAGTTTCTCTACACCGATTGGGTATCAGACTAACCTGATCGTACAAGGTATTGGTAACTATAAGTTTATGGATTTTGTCCGTATCGGATTACCTTTAAATCTTATAACATTCCTGATTTCTATTTTCCTGATTCCTTTAATCTGGCCGTTTTAATGACTGAAACAACATCTAACATATTATAATGGAAGAAAATAATAACATATATCCAATATTCGACCGGATGCTGACCCGGCAGGATAAAGAAGGACTCCTGAGGCAGCATGGCGTGATGATTTGGTTTACCGGTCTGAGCGGATCGGGCAAAAGTACGATTGCAATTGCTTTGGAACGCGAATTGCATAAACGTGGATTGTTGTGCCGTATCCTGGACGGAGATAACATCCGTACGGGGATAAACAATAATTTAGGCTTTTCTGAAGCCGACAGGGTGGAAAATATTCGTCGTATAGCTGAGGTTTCCAAACTTTTTATTGATACCGGTATTATTACGATTGCTGCTTTTATCAGTCCTAATAATGATATCCGCGAGATGGCAGCCCGCATTATCGGGCAAGATGATTTTTTAGAAGTATTTGTCAGCACTCCGCTTGCCGAATGTGAGAAACGCGATGTGAAGGGGTTGTATGCCAAGGCCCGCAGAGGAGAAATAAAAAACTTTACCGGGATATCCGCTCCATTTGAGGCTCCGGAGCATCCGGCCTTGTCACTTGATACTTCAACACTTTCACTTGAAGAGTCAGTCAAGCGTCTGTTGGACATTGTATTGCCCCGTGTGAGCAGACATGAATAGAATATAGATGAAGAAATAATCATAACAATGAAAGAGGAATATAAATTAAGCCACTTAAAGGAACTCGAAGCCGAGTCCATTCACATTATCCGCGAAGTGGCGGCGGAGTTTGAGAATCCGGTTATGCTGTATAGCATCGGAAAGGATTCTTCGGTCATGGTACGCCTCGCCGAGAAAGCTTTCTATCCGGGCAAGGTGCCGTTTCCTTTAATGCACATCGATTCTAAATGGAAATTTAAGGAAATGATTCAGTTCCGTGATGAATATGCTAAAAAGTATGGTTGGAATCTGATTGTGGAAAGCAATATGGAAGCTTTTCATGCGGGAGTAGGACCGTTTACACATGGAAGTAAGGTACATACCGACCTGATGAAAACACAAGCTTTGCTGCGTGCACTCGATAAATATAAATTTGATGCCGCATTTGGCGGTGCCCGCCGTGATGAAGAAAAATCACGTGCCAAAGAGCGCATATTCTCTTTTCGTGATAAGTTTCATCAATGGGATCCTAAAAACCAGCGTCCGGAACTGTGGGATATTTACAATGCCCGCGTACATAAAGGTGAAAGCATACGTGTGTTTCCGTTGAGCAACTGGACCGAGCTGGATATCTGGCAATACATTCGCTTGGAGAATATTCCGATTGTACCATTGTATTATGCCAAGGAGCGTCCTGTGGTGCAGATGGACGGAAATCTGATTATGGCTGATGATGAGCGTCTGCCGGAGAAATATCGTGATCAGATTGAGATGAAAATGGTACGTTTCCGTACGTTGGGGTGCTGGCCGTTGACAGGTGCTGTCGAGAGCGAAGCCGACACCATTGAGAAGATTGTGGAAGAGATGATGACTACTACCAAGAGCGAACGTACAACCCGCGTTATTGATTTCGACCAGGAAGGTAGCATGGAACAGAAGAAACGCGAAGGATATTTTTAAATATTACAACTATGGCAGATAAATTAGATATAAAAGCATTTCTGGATAAAGACGAACAGAAAGATTTGCTGCGTCTGTTGACGGCAGGTTCGGTAGACGATGGAAAGTCTACATTGATCGGGCGTCTGCTGTTCGATAGCAAGAAATTGTATGAAGACCAGCTCGATGCGCTGGAACGCGATAGTAAACGGTTGGGTAATGCAGGAGAACACATTGATTATGCTCTGTTGCTGGATGGGCTGAAGGCCGAACGCGAACAAGGCATTACGATTGATGTGGCCTATCGTTACTTCTCTACCAATAACCGCAAATTTATCATTGCTGACACTCCGGGGCACGAACAGTATACCCGTAATATGATAACCGGTGGTTCTACGGCCAATCTGGCTATTATTCTGGTAGATGCCCGCATGGGAGTGATCACTCAGACAAGACGTCATACCTTCCTGGTTTCTTTGTTGGGAATCAAGCATGTGGTGTTGGCAGTCAATAAGATGGACTTGGTCGATTTTTCGGAAGAGCGTTTCAACGAAATAGTAACAGAGTATAAAAAGTTTGTAGCTCCTCTGGGGATTCCTGACGTAACCTGCATTCCTCTTTCGGCACTCGATGGAGATAATGTGGTGGATAGGTCGGAAAGAACTCCGTGGTACGAAGGACTCTCCTTACTCGATTTTCTGGAAACGGTGCATATCGACAGTGATAATAATTTTGATGATTTCCGCTTTCCCGTACAATATGTACTTCGTCCGAATCTTGACTTCCGCGGATTTTGCGGTAAGGTGGCATCCGGTGTCATACGTAAAGGGGATAAAGTGATGGCTTTGCCTTCCGGTAAGGTATCTCATGTTAAGAGTATTGTTACTTTTGATGGTGAACAGGAGTATGCTTTTCCTCCACAGTCGGTTACACTGACACTTGAAGATGAAATAGATGTATCGAGAGGAGAAATGTTGGTTCATCCGGACAACCTGCCTATTGTAGACCGTAATTTTGAAGCGATGCTGGTGTGGATGGATGAAGAACCGATGGATGTCAACAAATCGTTCTTTATCAAACAGACAACGAACGTTAGCCGTACCCGTATTGATAGCATTAAGTATAAAGTGGATGTCAATACGATGGAACATTCATCTGTCCCTTTCCTTTCTTTGAACGAAATAGCACGTGTGGTGTTTACTACAGCCAAAGAGTTGTTCTTTGATCCGTATCAGAAGAATAAATCGTGTGGCTCGTTCATTCTGATTGATCCGATTACCAATAATACCAGTGCTGTGGGGATGATTATCGATCGGGTTGAAAGGAAAGACATGAATGCTTCTGATGATCTTCCGGTTCTGAACCTGCCAAAACTGGGCATAACGACTGAGCATTATGAAGCGATTGAAAAGGCTGTGAAATCGTTGAGTGAACAAGGTTTCGAAGTCAGAATAGAAAAGTAAATAATGATTCGATGTGCCGACGGGCTGGTTACGGCCTGTTGACACATTAACAACTAACACATTATTATGGGATTACTTGAATTTAATAAACTTCCTATAAATACTCTGGTGGGTGCAGACTGGCAAACATTTAAAGCTATTACGGGAGGAAGGGAGGTCGATGCGCCCTATAAAGGTAAATATCGTCTGACAAAGGCTGTTTGCCGTTTACTGTCTACTTTGGCTCCTCTTCAGGATAAGCGTTATGAGAAGATACTGGCAGATAAACCATTGGAGCATGATCCGGTTTTTATTCTTGGTCACTGGCGTAGTGGAACTACTTTTGTGCACAATGTTTTTTCATGCGATACACATTTCGGCTATAACACGACTTATCAAACCGTATTTCCACATTTAATGATGTGGGGCCAGCCGTTCTTCAAGAAAAATATGAGTTGGCTTATGCCGGATAAGCGTCCGACGGATAATATGGAACTGGCCGTCGATTTACCGCAGGAAGAAGAGTTCGCACTTGCCAATATGATGCCTTATACCTACTATAATTTCTGGTTCCTACCCAAATATCAGCAAGAATATGCTGATAAATATTTGCTTTTTGATGATATCAGCGAAGCTGAACTGAAGGTTTTTGAGGAGACATTTACCAAGTTGATCAAGATTTCTTTATGGAATACGCAAGGTACCCAGTTTCTCAGTAAGAATCCCCCTCATACAGGACGGGTGAAGGAGCTGGTAAAAATGTTCCCCAATGCGAAGTTTGTTTATCTGATGCGCAATCCGTATACAGTATTTGAATCTACACGGAGTTTCTTTACCAATACGATTCAGCCATTGAAATTACAGGATATTACTCCCGCCGAGTTGGAGGACAATATTCTTTCCATTTATGCTAAATTGTACCATAAATATGAAGCTGATAAGCAGTTCATTCCCAAGGGAAACCTGATGGAAGTGAAATTTGAGGATTTTGAGGCAGACGCTATGGGAATGACTGAGAATATTTACCATGCTTTGGATATTCCCGGATTCTCCGAAGCACGTGGTGCAATAGAAAAGTATGTGGGAGGTAAAAAAGGATATAAGAAAAACAAATATAAGTATGATGACCGTACTGTTCAGCTGGTGCAGGATCATTGGGATTTTGCACTGAAGCAATGGGATTATAGTTTATAAAAGAAAGGAGGAAAGATGATTCAGAAGACATATCGCTTATGGGTGGCAGGTCTGGTAACTTTGTGTTCTGCTCCTGCTGTGGCACAGCAGAAGGTGGAGATGTTCTCTTTTGGGAATATGGATCAGTGGGTGACACGTGAGATAAAAGAATCGGGTATTATTGGCGGAAATACCAAAAAAGTATATGCCATTGGACCTACGGAAACCATTGTAGGTGCGAAACCTTATACGAATAAAGGAGGGTCTCCATGGGCTACTTCTAACGTTATGGCACGTGTGTCAGGGATTACGAAGACCAATACTTCGGTGTTTCCTGAAGCAAGAGGAGATGGTTTTTGTGCACGTCTGGATACCCGTATGGAGAGTGTGAAAGTGCTCGGAATCGTAGATATCACAGTTCTGGCGGCAGGATCTATGTTTCTCGGGACAGTACATGAACCGATTAAAAGCACTAAGAATCCTAATAAAATGTTACAGATGGGAGTGCCGTTTACCGAACGTCCGTCAGCTATCCAGTTTGACTATAAAGTGAAAATGTCCGATCGTGAAAACCGCATACGGGCGACGGGATTCAGTAAGATAACAGACGTGCCGGGCAAGGATTTCCCTGCTGTTATTTTGTTGTTGCAGAAACGTTGGGAAGATGCCAAAGGGAATGTATATGCCAAACGTATCGGGACAATGGTGAACTATTATTATCATTCGACTGATTGGAAAAATGGTGCCACTTACAATATTATGTATGGCGATATAACTAATGATCCGGCATATAAGGCTCATATGATGCGTCTTCAGGCTTCTGAGTATTTTACGGTGAACAGTAAGGGGGAGAGTGTTCCAATCCATGAAGTGGCATGGGGAGAAGCTGATGATGTACCGACACATATGGTACTCCAGTTTACGTCCAGTCATGGTGGTGCATATATCGGATCGCCTGGAAACTCGCTCTATATTGACAATGTGAAGTTAGTATATTAGGACTCTGTCAGACGAAAAGGATAAGCGAAGATGTGTTCATGAATAATGGACACATCTTTTTTTGTTAGTTTACATTGGAAGAAAATATTCCGGAGCGGGGAGTCATGGCTTGACAAGGCAAGAAAAAAGGTACGTCTCAGCGACGTACCTTTTCAAAGTATAGAGCAATTTGTTTCCCGCTCTATTAGGAAATCGAAACCCTATTATTCTAAAATTACAACACGGTTCAGGAAGTTCTTGCCAAACATGTTGGCAGTTCCACCGAAACCGATGAGTTCCAGTTGATCTTTGCTTACGCCTTCTTTGATAAGAGCGTCATATACAGCTTGGGCACGTGCTTCAGATAGTTTCTGATTCCACTTTGCACTACCGGTAGCTTCATCTGCATAGCCTGCCACTTTGTATTTTTTATCCGGATTAGCCTTCAGGATCTTAGCTGCCAACTGGATGTTAACCATGCCGTAGTCATCGATTTTAGATTTGCCAATCTGGAAGAAAACAGCACGAGGACCGGCTACTTCAACTTCTTTTACAACTTCTTTTGTTACAGGTTTCACGTTAGCCAGTGCGTTCTTAGCATCAGCCAAGTCAGACTGAGCTTTTGACAATTCACTTCTGTAACGATTCAACTCTTCGTTAATAGCACTTTGGTCTACCTGGGCACCACAAGATACGAATCTCTTACCTCCGAATGTGTAAGTAACACCTGCTGTCAGAGAAACAGCGCCATCCGTATGAGCTGAGCTATAGCGTCCGAATACGGAAGGGGAAACTTCTCCTCTTGCCTCTACATTAATGTCCAGGTATTTGTTGATGTTGAATTGTCCCATCAGACCAACAGAACCATTAATCAGTGCATCCAGTTTATCCTGGTTACCATAAGCCTTGGCAAACGTAAGTCCCGGACCGGCAAACACTGATACGGTGAACAAACGGTCGGGGTTGTAGCCTCCGATGGCATTTGACAAATTGAACAATCCGTCGGCACGCAAAGTGAAGTACTTTTTATTCTTCATTTTGTTATATTCTCCTTCCGGCATGCCGTATTCGGAGTATAATGTGCTCCAGCATCCGGCTACCTGACCGCGGATACCCCAGATAGGGTTGAACAGTTTACCGACTGATGCATGGATCAGCGGAGTTATGGCATGTCCGAAGCCATAATCAAAGTTGTCAGGGTTTACACATCCCTGTGCTCCCACACCCACACTGATAAAGATATTATCTTTAGCTTTCTCGCTATAATAATGCTCTTTGGTCTGGGCTGAGGCGGAGATGGCTGCGCCTGTCAACAGTAAAGACAATATTGCTATTCTACTTTTCATGTTATTTCATTTTTTATTTTAACTCTTTGTTTCGTTTTTGCTTTTTTATTCCATTTTTCCCTGACAAGCGGAACTGGAGTGTCAATCCTCCCGTAACGTACTTCATCTTTTGTAATTCCACTTGTGCGTGTAGATGGTTGAAAAGCAAATAGGTGGCACCTAACGCAAAATCTTTCGAATCATATTCGGCAATCAATCTCAATTGCGGATGGAAAGACGGATTGTAGCTGATACCTGCCGCGATCCCATTCAGTTTGTATTCTATCCGTTTGTTATAAAGGTAGGAGAGGTGTACTCCTATTGTCTCTGATCCCAATCGGATATGTTTGGTGGCTGCGACATAGAAACGGCTGAAATATCCGTTACCTTCGGTCGGGGCGACAACTCCGTCACCGGACGAGGTAAAAGGATCGGAGGTTCCTATTACCACAGCGGGCATGTATTTCCAGAACTGTCCCTCTTTCAATGCCCGTAATCTGAGAGAAAAATACCGGTCCTGATTGGTGAACCCTGAGTAACCATAAGGTTTTAATCCAAGAGCTTCTGCCTTGAACAAAGTACAAGTATATGCCACTTCCATCCAAGGTAGAATGGTTACATTCAGGTAGTAATTGTACGTATGATAATACCACGTCGGAGGAGTTATCTCCTTATTCATAAAGTTAGCACCCAGCATCACTGTTTTATCCTTTTGCATTTCTGCCGAGGGGGCATGCAGCAATCCTGTAGTGCCATAGGTCAATTGAGCCGAAAGCATAAAGGGTATAGCTATAAATAGCGATACGATGAAGATTCGTTTTAATTTTACTGTATACATCCTTTATACTTTCAGGTCAATGATTTCAATTACTACATTTATTTTTCACTGTTTATTCAGAGATTACGATACCACCACCGGCATTGATGTCATCACCATGTCCGTGACCGTGACCGATACTTGTAATCTGGCTGGCTACGATATTAACCACTTTGATAATGGTAACAGAAGCAGTCTTCTTTTCAATACTGCCATTAGCATTCTTGATAGCGAATGGTAAGGTGTAAGTTTTTTCAATAGCGTTTTTAATTACCTTGAAACCCTTCAACTGGGTGTTGGCAGCTATTGTGACGGTTCCAGAATATAACTGATCTGTAAAGTCGGCAGTCGGAGTCACGTTTTCGTTGTCTGTCTTAATAGCCCCTATCAGAGCATTGGTAACCATGTTGAGAGTTGTAGATGTCAATGTCGGATGTGCTTTCTTGATAACTGCTGCTACAGAAGCACCGTCTTTACACTTGATGCCACCCTTATAAGTGATTTTCAGGGTTGTATTAACAGCTTCATCTCCGGTAGAGTATACTTTGTCGATAGTGATTGTATCTATAGGGGCTTCAGCGGTAGATTTGTTATCGGCTTCTTCAAATCCGAATTTAAATTTAGAGAAGTGATGAATTTCACCAACGAATGCACCGTCTTTATAAGTGGCATAGTTTTCTTCAGCTTCCCATTTCTTACTTGTTTCGTTGTAATAGAGGGTAGCCAAAGCGATTTCTGGAGTTTCACCCTTCACAACTTCAACTTTAGCAGGAACGAAATTCACTTCCATCGGAGTTACGAAGATTGTACCTGTAGGTTGGCCGTCAAATTCACGGAGTGAAGTACCTTCTTCTTTACCGTCATCTGCACGTTCGATACTCAAGTTGCTGGCAACACCGCTTGTAAAGATGATCACTGAGTTTTCAGGTATAGTAATAACATCGATAACATTTTCTTCTACTTCAGTATCTGTGTTAATGATTGTAGACTTAACTTCTACTTTCATCTCTTTTTCTACTGGCAGGATTGCGATCTTTTCTACAGATTGGATAGTTCCTTTATCAACATATTGCTGCATAGCTTCGACAACTTTTTCTGCTTGAACCGGAGTGATTGTTACTGTAGAACCTGCGGCTTCCAAAGCTTTGTTGATTGAAGTTTCTACTGCGGCTTTAGAAGGAACTTTTTCTTCAGGAGCTTTTTCCGGAGCCGCTTCCTGAGCTTTTTCCATTACTTTTTCATCGAAAGCTATATCAACATTACCTGGAACAAACACTTCGTTTTCGTCTTCATCAGGTACAATCGTTTCGCTCTTCTTTACCAAGGTCACATCAATAGTCTTGTTAGACACTTCATTTGCATTGACTGGGGCAATGAATGCTGTATAATAGTAAGTTTTGTAATTAGCATGAGTGATTGTAACAAGAGCTTTTGTCAAGCCTTTGATGTTTGCTGCAGGAATTTCAATTTTGTAAGCGCCACTTGCCGAGTTGCTTGTGTTGACATAAGCACCTATTTTTACTGTAACAGTAGCGTTGTTTACAACAGCTCCGTCTTCGTTGTATAGGCATCCTGACAGATAGTACTTAGCGTCAGCCACTACATCTGCTTTTTGCATACCAACAGCAACCTTTGCTGTATGAACGTATACACCTTCACCTTCGGGTGCTTCTACTTCGTTGATCACAACTTCAGCGGTAGTAGGAGTATATCCGTCAGCGGTAATGTATACAGTGTGTTGTCCTACAGTTACATTATCAAAGCTGAATGTGTTGCCTGCAATAGTAGGGACGGTTACGACACCGGCCATGGTTACTGTTTTGATAGCTACTTTAGTATTGCTGCTTGTCGCGTCAAATACTGAACCTTCAACGTTGTACTGTACAGTTTTGTATTTGGGCGTATCTTTGCCTTTTATCATGTTGGCATTGATAGTATAAGCTACAATAGAACCATTCTCTTGTTTGGTAACAAATACAGAGCTTGTCACTGTTTTGTAGCCGCTCTTTGCAAAAGTCACTACGTTGGTTTCTCCTACTTTGGCTTCCAAAGCATACTTACCGTCTGCGGCGGTGGTCATTGACTTTGAGTTTGTAACATTGGTTACCGTTACACCATCCATCACAGCATTGCTTTCAGCATCTGCAACAATACCTGCAACTTGATATGTTGTTGCTGTAGGCTCGGTCACTTTAGGTACATCAATCTCATCTTTTTCGTAGCAACTTGCGAACATACCGCACATTGCTAACAGGGTTAACGCTAATTTAGCGCTACTACCGAAAAATTTACTTTTCATTTTCATCTCAATAAAATTAAAAATTTAATAACTCAGATTTTACAAAATATGGATTAAAACTATTATTCTTCATTATGTTGTCATCGGGTGCCGGCCGATAAGTTTTATAGTAATATTGTTCATTTCCTGCATTATAGGACATTCCCATATTGTTGGAGGGTGTGATCCGGGGGATATATCCTTTACGTTTATATCGGTAAGGAGGTAAGGCTATCTGGAAACGGAAACCTCCATTGGCTTTTACATTCTTGGCTTTCATGGCATAAAAGCCGATAGAGGCATAGCGAAAATGCCGGATTGCTTCTACTCTGACCGCCTTTTCTTGCAGTAGATATTGTTCCACTCTTGCATTTAGTTCTACATTATAGCGGGGCCAATAGAAACTTCCTCCCAATGACCATGTTGTACGCATCTTTGTGCCGTAGTGCATAGTAAAACCTTCCCAATATCCGGTTCCGGTATATCCTATACGTCCTTCTACGCTGAAACGTTCATCGTTGAAATGATGAATCAGATTGAAATCAATGCCATATCGGCTATTATTAAAATTACCTACAGACAGTGTTGCCCATAAGTTATAAGGTAAACGAACCGTTTGTGATAGTTCAAGGAAACCCGGATGCACTTTATCGTATCTGCTGGCATATCCGTCATTGTATACCGGAATCACCATTTGAGCGGTGAATTTCATCCCTCTCCATAAAGAGACTTCTATGGCGGGTGATAAATTGAAAAGTACTTGATAGATTTGCGTTATTACCAGATTTTTTAGTGATAATTCCGGATATATTGTGATATCTACTTTATACAAAGAGCTATTCTTTTTTTTATTCCTTTTTACTTTGTTCCAGCTATTTCCAAGATTATAGCTGACTTCCCAGTCTTGTTTGCTAATATCTATGGTACTGTCTTTTTTAGATGGCTGATAATAAAGAGAAATCTGAGGAACGTTGTTATTCAAAACGATAATTCGACATGGCTTTCTTTCGGGAAATCGATATATGGGTTTGCATAATATGGTTTTGCTTGTTGTTTGATTTTAGATTATTGATAGATAGTGTTTTATGTAAATGTTGCTTTTGCCTGGTTTATTATGATTTTGATTGATCTTTACTTTCATGAAGTATGTATGTTACCGAACTGCTACTTTAATTAAGACTCATAAAGAATCTTTGTGAAATTGATAAGTAGCTAAAAAACAGATGTTTATTTGAGTTTTGTGGGCGGATATCGTCTAATCATTTTTCTTTAGAAATCTTTTTTCTGAGACTTTTGTTACCTGTTTGTTACTTATAACGGAATAATGTCTATATTTATAACTAATAACATGCAAACAAATAATATGAAAAAAGAAGTAAGGATTAAAGAACCGGTTAGAATTAGAACCAAGTGTCTGTCGAATGGTTGTGAGTCTATATATTTAGATATATATATAGATGGAAAGAGACAATATGAGTTTTTAAAGTTATATATAATACCTGAGCATACGCGGGAAGACAAAGATTTAAATCAGAGTACTATGAAGCTTGCTAATGCGGTGAAAGCTCAAAGAATTGTAGAATTGCAGAATGGAATATATGGCTTTAACCATCAAAAAGAGAAAAAGGATATAACACTGATAGACTATATAAAGTATTTGGCAGACAGGGATATAGAAAAAACTTCAAGAAAAGTGTCTATGTATACTTTGATATATCATCTCCAGCGTTATGATAAATTAGGTATTAAGCTTAGGCAGATAGATAAAAAGTATATACTCGGCTTTATTGAGTACTTGAAAACTGCAACTCAGAAGCATTGCAAAAGTATAAAGCATATAAATGCCAATACTCAGGTATATTATTATAAAGTTTTTCATTATTGCCTTAATAGTGCCATAATTGATGAAATTATAATCTCAAACCCGATGGATAAGATAAAAAAAGAGGAAAAACCTAAACGTAAAAGAACCGAAAGGGCCTTTTTAACTATTGATGAAGTTAAAACATTATCGCAAACGGATTTTCATAATAAGACTTTGAAGAGGGCTTTTCTATTTAGTTGTTTTTGTGGGTTGAGACATAGTGATATAGTGGCACTTACATGGGGAAATCTGAAAAAAAATAAGATAGGGAAAATAGAACTGCATATGACACAGCAGAAAACTCAGGAACTCCTTTCGCTTCCTTTGAGTAATGAAGCTTTAAAACAACTCCCGGTCCGTGGGAAGGCTCAGGATACAGAGAAAGTATTCAAAGGACTGATCAGTTTAGGAAGGACCAATGAGATATTGCCAAGATGGGCTGCTAAAGCCGGTATTCAAAAACATATCACATTTCATTCGGCACGCCATACTCATGCTACGATGATGATTACTCTTGGGGCTGATCTTTATACCGTGTCCAAACTCCTGGGACACACTAACATTCAAACAACTCAGATATATGCCAAGATAGTAGATGAAAGTAAAGAGAAAGCTATTGATCTGATTCCGGATATAACTTGAGAGGGTGATAAATGGTTCGGGTATGTAGTTGCGAAAATGTGAACCTCAATCTTATGCCTGAATGTTGTGGAGTAACGATAAAAAGCTAATAAGACATAAGGTGTTGACAAACAGTGACATTAAATACTAATATCTTGGGTTTACGAAGTTAACTTTAACACTGTGTTAAAGTTAACTTCGTAAACCCAAGATATTAACTTCGTAAATACATAAGGTTAACTTCGTAAATCTAAGAATATAATTGGCTGCTTTTGTAGTTAACATTGTTAATTCAACTGCTTTATATAGTAGGTTTATATTAATATATGAATACATTATTATATATATACTGGTCTTTCCGATGCATTTCTGTTTTAGTTGGTAATAATTGTGCATTTGGTTAGATTAGCTACTACTTGATTTTACCCGGATTTAGTAAATTTGTAATATAGCGGTATTTTATTGGAAATTTAGTATTAATATATATTTCTATTTTATTTTATCACTTCTTTATCTATATAACTTGCTCTATTAGTGATTCTAAAATATATAATGGATATTATTTAAGATTATAAATGGTTTTTCTGGTCTATTTTTAAGTAAGCAGGAGTTCGAATGAAAAAAAACTGATACAAATCTGCGAAAAAACATGTAAAACTCTTTGGTATTATTAAAATTGTGTCTATTTTTGCACCATATTTTGTATCTATAATTTTTAGGGTACATAAGTTTTAAAGCAAACAAATGAATCACAAAAGCCCTTACATGAGGAAAAACATAACAATTGACGCTACTTTGCTCAGAATTTTACTCATATCATTCTGTTTACTCCCTTTAAAAGGTGTATGTCAAACAGGAGAGGCTACTGTTGACGCACTGGTGAAAATGGGATTTGAGAATGTAGGGTGGACAGAAGATAATGAGGAACGGGTTTTTGTGATACAGAATTCAGCCTATCGTCTTGAAGGAGTCGGAATAGGTAAAGCTGTTGATTTGATTCAAAAGATGGGTTTACCCGAAAATAAGCCATGTAGGTTAATAGTTTTGGACAATAATATACCTCAGATATCTCTCTATTATCAGCCTATGAAAGGAGATAGTATTGCTGAAGCAAATCGGGCCGACTGGAATGTAAGTTATGATTTGGGAGAAGGATGGAAGCAAGCAAGACGTATTAAGAAGCAAAACAGTTCTTTGTTTAAGGTAGATATAGTGGTATATCCGGAATTATTATTCAGAAACTATATTTTGTCTAAGGTCTATGAAATAGTGGTTAATGTCTCTCCTGCCATAGAAGTTTCTTTGTGGAAGGGAATGAAACTGACCGGACAAGTGATTTTCCCTATCTATAATGATTATGGTCAAAGGTATAAGCAGATCCGTCCCGGATTTGTGACTTTGTCACAGACAGTGCGTTTGCCTCAACGCACATTTCTGACCGCCTCAGTCGGATTTTTTAATAAGTTTCGCTGGGGAGGTGATTTAAAAGCAAAACACTTCTTTAAAGATGAGCGCTTTTCAGTAGATGCGCGTATCGGGTATACCGGAAGAGGGTATTTTGAAGATTGGGCCTTTTATCATGGTACCAAATGGACTCTGACCGGTTCTATCGGAGCTAATTTCTATTGGCCGAAATACAATACACAGTTTAGTTTAAAAGGAGAGCGATATTTGGAGGAAGAATATGGAGTCCGTTTTGATATGGTTCGCCATTTTCGCTATGCCTCTATTGGCTTTTATGGAATGAAAGTGCAACATGCAGGTAATAAAGGACTGAATGGAGGTTTCTTGTTTCAGATAGCTTTGCCTCCATACAAATATAAGAGAAAGGGGTATATCCCAAGAGTAATGCCTAATAATTTCGGATTCCAATATAATGCGGGTAATGAACGTATATATGGTAAAGGGTATAACTCTCAGGCAAGTGATAATGTAATGAATGATAATAGTTTTAATCCATATTTTGTAAAATCAGAATTATTAAATTTTTAATTTTATTGAGATGAAAATGAAAAGTAAATTTTTCGGTAATGGCGCTAAGTTAGCGTTAGCCGTTTTGGCAGTTTGCGGTACACTGTTTACAAGCTGCTACGAGAAAGCAGAAGTTGATGAAGCAACAAAACCAGCCCCTGCAAAGTATTATATTGCCGGTACTATTACTGACGCAACTACAGGTCAGGTTTTGACTACTGCTAAAGTTACATTGGGTGGCGAATCAGTTGGAGCTACATTCAACAAAGAAGTTACTTATAAAGCAGAAGGATATAGCTTGGAAGTTTCTGCAACCGGTTATTATTCTGTAACAAGACAAGTATACCTGAACCAGGTTAGTGACGGCCAGACAAGTGTTGCTACTGTAGACGTTGCTTTGGTTTCTGTTGAAGCAGCAACTATTCCTCCGGTAGTTTCTCCGACTGATCCTAAGACTGATGTTACTGAATCTGAAGCCGGAGCATTGGTAACTAAAGCGGCTGAAGAAGCTAAACCTTCTGCTGAAACAGTTAAGAATATGTGGGATGGCGCAACAGCTACAGCTGAGGAAAAGGCTGGTCTGGAAACTACAAAAGAGTTGACCGGTGACGTTACTACTGGAGCTACTACTGCTGAAGCTCAGGCTGATGGATCGATCTTGGTTACTACTCCGTTTGAATTTGCAAACTCTGTTAAAGATGCCGCTATCTTGGTTCCTTACTTCTACAATGAAGGTTGTGAACTTACAGGTGATGTAAAAGAAGTGGCTGCTCCTGCAACAAGAGCAGAAGGCGCTGTTTCTACTGATATTCAGGCTGCTTTCCTTGCAAATGCTGCTAAAGCTTTGAACAAGAATGCCGGTTTCGTACAGAAGGTTGGTTATGCTAAGATCAGCGTATTGAGCGGTTATGGTATTATTGGCTATAGAGTTAAAGGACAATTGGTTTCTAAGAAGCTGACATTCCTGATCTCTGGCAAATATTATGAAGGTATCGTTTCTTACCAGAACAGCGTAATGATCTATCCTAACTATTACAGCCACGATTCTCACGATTCTCATGACTCTCACGGCTTCAACCCGAACGCCGGTGGTGGATCTAACGACTAATCAGAGGTAAAAGTAATTGTTGAGAATTAAAAAGTACGAGTTGAACCGAAAGTATAGAAATTGCAGGTAATGATGAAAAAGATACTTCTTATGGGCTTGTTCCTTTGCTGTCATTTGGCACTTTCGGCTCAGTTGACGTACGGAACTACCGGTCTGCTCCATACTCCGTCAGCAGAAATGCAACGGGATAAGACAGTGATGATCGGTGGAAATTTTCTAAATAAGGAGATAACTCCTCCTACATGGGACTACCATACGTATAATTACTTTTTGAACGTGACTATCTTTCCCTGGCTCGAAATAGCCTATACATGTACGCTGTTTCAGTCGCAGACTATAGGGATTGACTGGAAAGTTGGAAAGAAGAAGTTTACGAATCAGGACAGATATTTTTCTGCCCGTTTGCGAGTTTTGAAAGAAGGACAATTGTGGAAGCATATGCCGGCTGTTGTAGTGGGAACTTCTGATCCTTATACTGAGTCAGGTGATGGGCAAGTAGGTTCTGCCGATGGTAATGGCTATTTTTGCCGTTTTTATGTCGCAGCCACCAAGCATATCCCGGTTGGAAAGGAGAAGATAGGTGTGCATCTGTCATATCTGTACAACCGAAGAGTGGATTACCACTTGAATGGATTAGCCGGAGGGCTCACTTATGCTCCATCTTTTGCTCCTGATCTGACAGTGATCGCAGAATATGATGCAAAGGACTTCGCGTTTGGTGCTACCTATTTGCTTTTCAACCATTTGCATGCGCAGGTAGAATTGCAAAGAATGAAATATTTTACCGGCGGGCTTACATATAAGATTTATTTGAAGTAAGCAGAATGGTCGGAGCAAATAAGAAACTAAAAGAGTTGAAATATTTAAAAACAAAAAACAATGAAAAGTAAATTAGTAATATTATCTTTATTGTTGGCCGGTGCTACTGCAGCTACTGCTCAGACTAAAGAGACGTTCTATAGCGAAAGCTTTAAGGACAATATCTTTGTGAGTGTAGGTGTTGGCGCTCAGGGTTGTGTAAACCCGGACAACTTTGATTATGGCTTTGGTAAAGCCATAACTCCGCTGATCAATGTGTCAGTTGGTAAACTGTTCAATCCGGTTTGGGGTATCCGTGGTCAGGTGGCTGGCGCATGGACTACCTTGTATTCTAACTACGGACAACCTGCCGATACTTATATTAAGAGCAAGAATAAACATTACTTCACTCTGCGTGCGGACGGTATGTTTAACTTGTCGAATGCTATTGGCGGTTACAATCCGGACCGTTTGTTCACAGTTTCTGTATTTGCAGGTCCCGGTTTGACATTTGCCAAAGCTTATGGTAATCAGGATAAAGTAAATGCACTGATCAACGGTTCTGTTGGTTTGGCTGGACAGTTCAATATCAATAAGTATTTAGATATCAACATTGAAGCAAGAGGCGAGGTTTCTCCTTCTCCGTTCGGTAATATTAGCTCTGCTCATACCGACGGCGCTGTTTCTCTGACTGCAGGTGTAACTTATACATTTGGTGGCAAGAGATTCGTATCTTGTGGTTCTCAGGTAGACCAGAATGCTATCAATGAAGAACTGAATCGTTACAGAAGCGAACTGGCTAAGGCTCAGTCTGACTTGGCTGATGCCAAGAACGCGTTGGCTAACGTGAAACCTGTAACAAAAGAAGTTGTGAAGGAAGTTGAAGTAGCCGGACCTCGCGCTATCTTCTTCCAGATTGGCAAATCTAAGATTGACGACTATGGTATGGTTAATATTCAGTTGGCAGCTAAGATCCTGAAGGCTAATCCGGATAAGAAATATAAGGTGGCAGGTTATGCAGATAAAGCTACCGGTAGCGCCAAGTGGAACCAGAAGTTGTCTGAAGCTCGTGCACAGGCTGTTTACGATGCACTTATTAAAGAAGGTGTAAGCAAGGATCAGCTTGAACTGGTAGGCTTCGGTGGAACTGCCAACATGTTTGGCAAGAACTTCTTGAACCGCGTTGTGATTCTGGAATAATACAACTTTATTGAGGCAATAGCCCGATAAATAATGGAAGGGGTATCCGCACAACGGATACCCTTTTTGTTTGTTAAATAGGGGATAATCCAAATTTTAATCGTATTTTTGCACTCCAAATATGAGTAGAATAATAGCAATAGATTACGGACGAAAACGTACAGGAATAGCTGTGAGTGATGCGATGCAGATTATCGCTAACGGGCTGACAACTGTACCAAGTCATGAACTTCTGGATTTCATAACCAATTATGTAAAACAGGAACCGGTGGAACGCATTATTATAGGTTTGCCGAAGCAGATGAATAATGAGGTTTCTGAAAATATGAAAAATATAGAGCCTTTTGTACGTTCGTTAAGAAAACGTTTGCCTGATATTCCCGTTGAATATGTAGATGAACGTTTTACTTCTGTGCTTGCACACCGTACGATGATTGAAGCCGGGCTTAAGAAAAAAGACAGACAGAACAAGGCATTGGTCGATGAAATTAGCGCAACTATTATTTTGCAGTCTTATCTGGAAAGTAAACGTTTGTAAGAAGAAACAATATTTAAAAAGAATAATTATAAGATATGATTTTACCTATTTATGTATATGGTCAGCCAGTTCTCAGGCAGGTGGCGGAGGATATCACGCCGGATTATCCGAACCTGAAAGAGCTGATTGAAAATATGTTTGAAACGATGGATCATGCCGATGGGGTAGGGCTTGCCGCTCCTCAGATTGGCTTACCTGTCCGCGTAGTTGTTATTAACCTGGATGTGCTTTCAGAAGATTATCCTGAATACAAGGATTTTCGTAAGGCTTATATAAACGCACATATTGATGTTGTGGAGGGTGAAGAAGTATCCATGGAAGAAGGATGTCTTAGTCTGCCCGGCATACACGAGTCTGTAAAGAGAGGCAGTAAGATTCACGTACGATATATGGATGAAAATTTTGTAGAGCATAACGAAGTGGTAGAAGGGTTTCTGGCACGGGTTATGCAGCATGAATTTGACCATTTGGACGGGAAAATGTTCATAGATCACATTTCTCCTTTGCGTAAACAAATGATAAAAGGAAAACTGAATACGATGTTGAAAGGAAAGGCTCGTAGCTCCTATAAGATGAAGCAGGTGAAATGATATACCTGAGATTTTCGAATAAAAAGCAATGGGTAAAGTTGATCATATAAATCAATTTTACCCATTACTTTTTCAGGACTGCATCTCAAATATCTTGCAACGGCTATTTGATGTTTTTCTTAAAAGAGCCCGGTTATGGTTGCTTTAAATATACCAGCATCATTACCGGATTATCGTCTTCCTTTAAGCCTTTCAACTGTTCGATTTGAAGTATGGAAGGCGTTTCTTCCGCTTTTTCTAAAAGCTCAGGAGCTTCCCATACATATAACAGTGTATGGCTGTCAAGTGCCGTTATCGGGCGTAATGGTAAACCAGGAGTCAAGTCATTTTTTATATGGCCTGTGGCTACTTTGAAACAGTTTTTGGCTTTTTTGTCGTAAATAGCCATTTGTCTTTCTCGCGCTTTCTCTCCTGCCCAATTAGAATAAGGCATGAATATGTAGGAGTCAGTCTCTATGGCACTGTACTGTATGTAAGGAGCGGCCATTTCCTGAAAACGCTTTCCGTTTCCATCCAGATATTCAAACCTGCATTCCATCGGTAATGAGTATTTGCCCATCTGGAATATATATCGGGGTTCTAAAGCTTCTGGAGTGACAGTGAATAGGGTGTCGTTATAATATTCTTTATAACAGGTGTGGTTTTCGTAATGGAACATATAACGATCTATATCACTACTGATCATCCAGCGATATTGGCTGTTTAGCTCAAATAGGTCCCAACGATTGAAGATTTGCAACGTATCACCTTTCAGGTTGGAAAGGTAAATACGTTCTTTTCGTCTTCCGTTATTATTGCGCATGAATGTTGCGGCAATTGTATCCTGAACACGTAACATCGCAAACTCACTAACTTCTATATTAGGAACTTTCATTGCACGGATGAATTTACCTGTTTCCATAGAGTAGATATTGATTTTTCCTGTAGTTGTTAGCATGTAGACCAATCCTTTTTCTTCATCCACGTCAATCTGCATGATCCAGTTAAATTCACCTGGTCCACCGCCTTTGCGGCCCAGTGTCCGTATGAATTTACCATCTTTTGTGTACTGAAATAATTTATCGAGCCATGGTAGGAAGAAATACTCTTTTGTCTGGATGATATTGGTTCCCTTTAACCCTCTTATCAGGCATTTATTGTTTGTCTCCAACGGGATATACCGTATTGAATCGGCTATTTCACTCAGTAGTATTTCCCGTTCTGTTTCGATACCTGTTTCGAAAGGTACGATTTGAGGGAATTCTGGTTCTGTAATTTGGACCGTTGCTTCGGACGGCTGGTCACTGTTCTTCTTTCCGCCGCAAGAAAGCAGCAGGAAAGGTAGTAGTAAAAGAAGTGATTTTGGTTTCATGTTGATACTATTTTATGTATAAAAGAACCCCTGTTTGCAATATTGTACAGGTGTCTTTCTTTCTGTATTTTTAATTTTCGGATAACCCGTTTCATATATTGATTTATGGGCATATTACAAATCTACGAAATAATCGTAAGTTAATAATGAATGTGAGGTTAATAGGTGTTAAGAAGGTGTATAGACTACTGAATATCTGCATGGAGGGGTCCTATAAAATAATCAAAAAATATAAAAAGTTGTCCGTTATCCCTGTTTAATAGATGAAAAGCATTACTTTTGCTCTACTTAAAAAGTATTCAGAAGCCGATGATTAAAAAGATATTAGCAGCATTATTGTTGTTTCCTACATTTATATATGCTCAGATAAACACAGACAGGGTAATGATGATTGCCCGAAACGCGTTATACTTTGAGGACTATGTCCTTTCCATTCAGTATTTTAATCAAGTGATCAATGCAAAACCCTACCTGTATGAACCCTATTTTTTCAGAGGGCTTGCCAAGATCAACCTGGATGATTATCAGGGAGCTGAAGATGACTGTGATGCGGCCATTGACAGGAATCCTTTTGTAGTGGGTGCTTATCAGATTCGTGGGCTTGCAAGGATTAAACAGAATAAGTATGATGGGGCTATTGAAGACTATAAGAAAGCACTTCATTTTGACCCTGAAAATATTACGCTTTGGCATAATCTGACTTTATGCCATATACAGAAAGAAGACTATAAAGCTGCTGAAGATGATTTGGGTAAATTGCTGGCAGTTGCTCCCAAATATACAAGAGCCTATCTGATGAGAGGAGAGGTGGCTTTGAAGCAACAGGATACATTGCGGGCTTTGAATGACTTCAATACAGCTATTGAGATGGATAAGTATGATCCTGATGCCTGGGCATCCCGGGCCATCGTCAGGTTACAACAGGGAAAATATGCAGAGGCAGAATCGGATTTGAATCATGCAACGCATTTGAATGCCAGAAACGCCGGGAATTATATTAATCGTGCTTTAGCCCGTTTCCATCAGAATAATCTGCGGGGAGCCATGAGTGATTATGATCTGGCTCTTGATATTGATCCGAATAATTTTATCGGACATTATAACCGTGGTTTGCTTCGGGCACAAGTAGGAGATGACAATCGAGCTATTGAGGATTTTGATTTTGTACTGCAAATAGAACCGGATAACATGATGGCTACGTTTAACCGAGGATTACTTCGTGCACAAACGGGGGATTACCGGGGAGCCATTAAGGATTATACAACTGTGATTGATATGTATCCGAACTTTTTGGCCGGATATTATCAACGTGCAGAGGCAAGGAGAAAGATCGGCGACCGTAAAGGTGCTGAAATGGACGAGTTTAAAGTCATGAAAGCGCAACTTGACAAGCAAAATGGTGTAAGTAATAGCGATAAGACCGTGGCTGATAATAAAAAAAGTAATAAGAAAGAGGAGACTAAAACTCGTAAAAAGTCCGATAAGGATATGAATAATTACCGGAAAATCGTTATCGCAGATAATTCTGAAGTGGAACAGAAATATAAGAGTGATATTCGGGGCAGGGTACAGGATCGTAATGTTAATATCAAGATGGAACCGATGTATGCTCTTACCTATTACGAGAAGATGAGCGATGTGAAGCGGACGGTACATTATTATAAGTATATAGATGATTTGAATCGTGCCGGTGTTTTACCAAAACGTTTGTATATCACTAATATGGAATCACCGCTTACCGAAGAACAAGTGAAGTTCCACTTTGCATTGATTGATACACATACTTCGGCAATTGTTGAAAATCCGCAGGATGCACGCATACGATTCTCCCGTGCACTTGATTTCTATCTGGTACAAGATTTTGCCAGTTCTGTTGAAGATCTGACTCAGGCCATTTTGTTGGATGATAAATTCTTCCCTGCTTACTTTATGCGTTCCTTGGTGCGTTGCAAGCAGTTGGAATATCAAAAGGCAGAAGAAGCTAATGCAGCCTCGGCAGCACCGGCCACACTACCGGGTATATCCGCTCCACCGAAGTCGGAAATCAGTGCCTTGGACTATGATATAGTGAAAAGTGACTTGGATCATGTGATCTCTTTAGCCCCCGATTTTGTTTATGCGTATTATAACCGTGCCAATGTATTGGCCATGTTGAAAGATTATCGTGCGGCAATTGCGGACTATGATAAAGCTATCGAATTGAATAAAGAGTTTGCGGAGGCTTATTTTAATCGTGGATTGACACATATTTTCCTGGGTAACAATAAGAATGGAATAGCTGACTTAAGTAAGGCAGGCGAGTTGGGCATTGTTTCGGCCTATAATATCCTGAAACGATTTACAGAAGTGCCGGAATAACATTTTTTAGATAAAAAATAGTAAACTCAAAAAGAAATCCTTATTTTTGCGTGCAATAATGAAAAATATAACATAACATTATGATAAAAATAACATTTCCTGATGGCTCTGTTCGTGAGTATAACGAGGGAGTAAACGGACTGCAAATTGCAGAAAGTATCAGTTCGCGTCTGGCGCAAGATGTATTGGCGTGTGGAGTGAACGGTGAGATTTATGATTTGGGACGTCCCATCAATGAAGATGCTTCGGTAGTGCTTTATAAATGGGAAGATGAACAGGGTAAGCATGCTTTTTGGCACACAAGTGCTCACTTGTTGGCTGAAGCTTTGCAGGAGCTTTATCCGGGTATTCAGTTCGGTATTGGTCCGGCTATTGAAAACGGTTTCTACTATGACGTTGATCCGGGAGAGGCTGTCATCAAAGAGTCTGATCTGCCTGCAATTGAGGCAAAAATGGCTGAACTGGTTGCAAAGAAAGAAGTTGTGGTTCGCCGGGATATCGCAAAAAACGATGCTTTAAAGATGTTTGGCGACCGTGGGGAAACTTATAAATGTGAGCTGATTTCGGAGTTGGAAGACGGACATATTACAACATATACACAGGGTGACTTTACGGATCTTTGTCGTGGCCCTCACTTGATGACAACCGCACCTATTAAAGCTATTAAGCTGACTTCTGTTGCCGGTGCATACTGGCGCGGACATGAAGACCGTAAAATGCTGACTCGCATTTATGGTATTACTTTCCCTAAAAAGAAAATGCTGGATGAGTATCTGGCTTTAATGGAGGAAGCTAAAAAACGTGACCATCGTAAGATTGGTAAAGAAATGCAACTTTTCATGTTCTCCGATACGGTGGGTAAGGGATTGCCTATGTGGCTGCCGAAAGGAACTGCTTTGCGTTTGCGTTTGCAGGATTTCCTTCGCCGTATCCAGACTCGTTACGATTATCAGGAAGTGATTACTCCGCCTATTGGTAACAAGTTATTGTATGTGACTTCGGGGCACTATGCAAAATATGGTAAAGATGCATTCCAACCCATTCATACACCGGAAGAGGGTGAAGAATACTTCCTGAAACCGATGAACTGTCCTCATCATTGTGAAATTTATAAGAATTTCCCTCGTTCGTATAAGGACTTGCCTCTGCGCATTGCTGAATTTGGTACTGTGTGTCGTTACGAGCAGAGCGGTGAACTTCATGGATTAACACGTGTGCGTAGCTTTACACAGGATGATGCACATATTTTCTGTCGTCCGGATCAGGTGAAGGGAGAGTTCCTTCGTGTGATGGATATTATTTCAATCGTGTTCCGTTCTATGGATTTCACTAACTTTGAAGCACAGATTTCTTTGCGCGATAAAGTGAACCGTGAAAAATACATTGGCAGTGATGAGAACTGGGAAAAAGCTGAACAAGCTATCATTGAGGCCTGCGAAGAAAAGGGGCTGAAAGCTAAGATCGAATATGGTGAAGCTGCTTTCTATGGTCCTAAATTGGACTTTATGGTGAAAGATGCTATCGGTCGTCGTTGGCAGTTAGGAACTATTCAGGTGGATTATAATCTGCCGGAGCGCTTCGAACTGGAATATATGGGATCGGATAACCAGAAGCACCGTCCGGTGATGATCCATCGCGCTCCATTCGGATCTATGGAACGTTTTGTTGCTGTATTGATTGAACATACTGCCGGTAAATTCCCGTTATGGCTGACTCCGGAACAAGTCGTTATTCTCCCGATTAGTGAGAAGTTCAATGAATATGCGGAAAAAGTGAAGACTTACTTGAAAACAAAAGAAATTCGCGCAATTGTGGATGATCGCAATGAGAAGATCGGCCGTAAAATTCGTGATAACGAGATGAAGCGCATTCCGTATATGCTGATTGTCGGCGAGAAAGAAGCTGAAAATGGTGAAGTTTCTGTCCGCAGACAGGGAGAAGGAGACAAAGGAACCATGAAATTTGAAGATTTTGGTGAAATTTTGAACGAAGAAGTTCAGAATATGATAAATAAATGGTAACTTTGCGCCCAATTGTAAAAGCACAGCATTTTGATAATGTTCTAAAGACAGCTTTTACTTTAATACATAATTTAATTTGGTAGACAATAAAAAACAAACTGGAAGTAAACGTTATTTAATGAAGAATGACAGTATGAAATCGCAATATCGGATCAATGAACAGATCCGTGCGAAAGAAGTCCGCATTGTAGGTGATGATGTAGAGCCTAAAGTATATCCCATTTTTCAGGCATTAAAATTGGCTGAAGAAAAAGAAATGGATCTCGTGGAGATTTCTCCCAATGCCCAACCACCTGTTTGTCGTATTATTGACTATTCCAAGTTTCTGTATCAGTTAAAGAAGCGTCAGAAGGAACAAAAGGCTAAACAGGTAAAAGTAAACGTAAAAGAAATACGTTTTGGTCCGCAAACGGATGACCATGACTATAATTTTAAGTTGAAACATGCTAAAGGCTTTTTGGAAGATGGTGACAAGGTGAAAGCTTATGTTTTCTTCAAAGGTCGTTCCATCCTTTTTAAGGAACAAGGTGAAGTGCTTCTGTTGCGTTTTGCTAATGATCTGGAAGACTATGCAAAAGTCGATCAATTGCCGATTCTGGAAGGTAAACGTATGACGATTCAGCTTTCTCCGAAGAAGAAAGAAGGAGTTGTAAAGAAGCCTGCGGCTCCCAAACCAGCTGCTCCGGCTACAGTAAAAGCAGAAAAGCCTGCTGAAAACAATGAAGAGTAAGAAAAATGCGTAACGCGCAGGTATAGTGCGTTGCCATATAATTTAATAATTTAAAAACAATTAAGATGCCAAAGATGAAGACTAACTCCGGTTCTAAAAAAAGGTTTACCCTTACCGGAACAGGTAAAATCAAAAGAAAGCACGCTTTTCACAGTCACATTTTGACTAAGAAGTCTAAGAAGAGAAAAAGAAACCTGTGTTATTCAACAACTGTTGATACAACAAATGTAAGCCAGGTTAAGGAACTCTTAGCTATGAAGTAATCAAAAGCGTACAAAGTATTATTAAAGTTATTAACCGAATGCTTTAGCTTCAAGTTCGTTACGTGAAGTAACGGCGCTAACATTCAAAAAAGAGAAAACTATGCCAAGATCAGTAAATCATGTTGCTTCAAAAGCAAGAAGAAAGAAAATTTTGAAATTGACCAGAGGTTACTTTGGTGCAAGAAAAAATGTATGGACCGTAGCTAAAAACACTTGGGAAAAGGGTTTGACCTATGCGTTCCGTGACCGTAGAAACAAGAAGAGAAACTTCCGTGCTCTTTGGATACAACGTATCAATGCTGCTGCACGTCTGGAAGGAATGTCATATTCTAAACTGATGGGTGGTCTGCACAAAGCCGGTATCGAAATCAACCGTAAGGTTTTGGCTGACTTAGCTGTTAACCATCCGGAAGCTTTCAAAGCTGTAGTCGCTAAGGCTAAAGCTGCTTAAGTTCCGACAGTTTTATGATTTACAAAGTGCCGGTTACAGTTAATGTAACCGGCACTTTTCATTTTTAAAGCTGGGTTTATAATTTAAAAAATAGTCTAAGAGAGAAACAAAATCTTCTTTTTCCTTGTTTATCTCACTAAAAGTAACTACATTTGTTGTAGTAAAATATTAGCCGCATTGATTGGATCGGGAAACTCATCAATTAAACTGAAAACCGAGACAAGCTTCGCTTCTCAATGGCGGGCCACATCCTTCGGGATAACTTTATAGTCGGTGGATTACAAAGAGGACGGGCACTCAAATCATGTCATTCGGAGTTTCATCACATCATCGGTGCGGCTTTTTAATAAAGGAAAAGGGCGGTAATCATTTAAAGACTACCGTCCTTTTTTTATGCTGTTTTCTTTTAAATACACATATAGTTATGATATTCTATTTTTCAGGAACTGGAAATTCTAAATGGATTGCGGAGCAGATTGCAAGGGTACAAAACGAAACATTTGTTTTTATGCCGAATGCCATTAGGGATGGAATAAAAGAGTTTGTGTTGGCGGATAATGAAAAAGTAGGTTTTATTTTTCCTGTTTATTCATGGGGACCTCCGTTGGCCGTGTTGCAGTTTCTGGATTGGGTCACTTTGGCTAATTATCACTCCCAATATGTCTATTTCGTGTGTTCTTGTGGAGATGATACAGGATTGACGGAGAAAGTGTTTCGCAGGGCATTATCTCGTAAAGGAATAGAGTGTAATGCCGGATTTTCGGTGACGATGCCTAATAATTATGTGTTGCTTCCCGGATTTGACGTGGATAAGAAAGAATTGGAGAAAGAGAAATTAGAAAAAGCTGTCGGCAGGGTAGAAGAAGTTAACTACTCGATAAATGCTCGTGAGACGGGTTTTCATTGCAATGAGGGGAGTTTTCCATGGTTGAAAACGAAGATACTGAATCCGCTTTTTAATCGTTTTATGACTTCTGCAAAACCGTTTTATGTTACTGATGATTGTATCGGTTGCAAGCGCTGTGAAAGAATATGTCCGGTTGGGAATGTAGTTGTGATAGGGTGGAGACCGGTGTGGGGGATGGACTGTACATCTTGTTTGGCTTGTTACCACGTTTGTCCGAAGCATGCAGTGCAATATGGGAAAAGAACCAGAAGTAAAGGGCAGTATTTAAACCCTAATGTGAGTATTTCACACGAATCAGCTAAGTAGAATAGTATTATAAAGAAAAGCCTTTGTATAGCCTGTCCGAGAGAATACAAAGGCTTTTTTACAGAGTTAATCTTTTATTGTAATCTGGCAATTGGATAAATCTTCAATAATGGCAAGAGACTCTACTCTTACTCCTCTTTCTTCAAGTGTTTTACGTCCGTTTTGAAATGCTTTCTCAATGATGAATCCCATTCCTACCAGATTGGCACCAGACTGTTTGATGAGGTCGATAACACCTAAAGCAGCGTTTCCATAGGCCAAGAAGTCGTCGACAAATAATATATTGTCTTTCGGGGTAAGGAAGTCAGAGCTGATGACTACTTCATAATCACGGTCTTTAGTGAATGAATGTACTGTAGTGCTCAAGGCATTTTGTATGGTTCTTGGCGACTTTTTCTTGGCAAAAACGACGGGTAAGTCCATCAAATAGCCCGTCATGATGGCCGGAGCAATTCCGCTGGCTTCTATGGTCATGATCTTATTGACGTTTGTTCCGGCAAAAAGGCGCACAAACTCTACGCCAATTGACTTCATTAGTACCGGGTCCATCTGGTGGTTGATAAAACTATCTACTTTGAGAATTCCCCCTTCATAGCATTTTCCGTCTTGCAGGATTCTTTTTTTAAGTAATTGCATGATTATAATAATAAGTTAATGTGCCCAATATGCCAATGCGCCGATGTATTCGGATGGTACATCGGCATATTGGGTTCATTGGATGATTATTTATTGTTTCTCAGGTCCTTCACTCTGACAGCTTTACCTTCACTTTGTGGTAGAGAGCCTTTCTTTACCAATTTGAGTTTGGGCGTGACAAGTATTTCGTCTTTTAGCTGGCGGGTAATGTCCTTACGTATCTTTTCAAGTTCAATGTAATTGTCTGTAGAAAGATCGCTCAATTCTACTTCTACAATCATTTCATCTTGGTTGTTAACAGTCTCAAGTGTGATAAGGTAATTGCTTCCCAATTCGGGGAATTGTACCAATATCTTTTCTACTTGCATGGGGAAGATGTTGACTCCTTTGATGATAAACATATCGTCACTACGGCCTTTGATGCGGTCAATTCGGATATGGGTACGTCCACAGGGACATTCTCCCGGTAAAATACGAGTGAGGTCACGTGTACGATAACGTATGAGCGGCATCATTTCCCGATCAAGGGTAGTGAGTACGAGTTCTCCGATTTCTCCTTCTGGGACAGGTTCTCCGGTTTCGGGATTAATGATTTCTACATAATAGCAATCTTCCCAAAAGTGCATGCCATTCTGCTCTGTACACTCAAACGCGACACCGGGGCCGTTCATTTCGGTCATTCCAAAACTATTGTATGCTTTAACACCTAACATGCGTTCTATTTTTTTTCGCTGTTCGTCTGTGTGTGGTTCTGCACCGATTACGAGAGTTTTGAGAGTGGTACTGCATGGATCGATCCCTTCTTCCTGAAAGACCTCAGCTAAGCGGATGGCATAACTGGGGATGGCGTGGAGGGCAGTTGTTTTAAAGTCGGTAATAAACTTGATCTGGCGTTTACTGTTACCGGCAGCGGCAGGTACAGTTAAAGCTCCCAGCCGTTCAGCTCCATATTGGAATCCGAGTCCTCCTGTGAACATACCGTAACCGGAACTGTTTTGAAAAACATCTGTATTACGTATGCCTACACAATATAAGCATCGTGCAACCAGATTGGCCCATGAATCTAAGTCATGCTGTGAATGGACAATAACCGTTGGTGTTCCTGTTGTTCCGCTTGAAGAGTGAATACGTACTCCGTCTTCTTTCATATTTCCGGCGACAAGTCCGAAAGGGTAATTGGCTCGCATATCTGCTTTTGTGGTAAAGGGCAGTTTACGGATGTCGTTCAGTGATTGGATACTTTCCGAAGTGATGCCATGCTCTCGAAATACTTTCTTGTAATAAGGGGCATTGGCTGCTATATTAATTGTTTTCTTGAGTCGCTCGAGTTGTAGTTCCTGCAGTTTTTTACGACTCATGGTCTCTATCTCTTCTTCCCAATATTTTGTATTCATGGCTTATAAATTATTTAAGTAGGGGTGATAATGTATCAAGGTGATAATGCAACGGTTGTCCCGATCACATTATCACCTTTTCTATATTCAATTGTTCCTGGTCATTTCATCGTTTTTTCTGCGATCTCTTTTCCGGCAGCCAAGGCTTTTAAATTGAGTTCGACTATTGTATCACCTTTTTTCTGGAATATTTCACGAATACTATCCTGTATCTTTTCGTAATCGATGCCTAAGAATGGGATAGTGGCACCTAATAAAACAATATTGGCAACTCGTGTAGAGCCTATTTCTTTGGCTACTTTATCTACATTCAGAACAACCTTATGCGGCAGTTTATTGATTTCTGCCATAACATCTGCCTCAGCGGGATAATCGGGGATATTAACAAATGGAGTTTCGTTTGTTACCAACCAACCTTCATGGCTGAGGTAGGGGAGGTATCTAAGCCCTTCCATGGGTTCAAGGGAGATGATCAAATCACATTTACCTGAGGGAATCAGATCTGATGCAATGGGCTGGTCACTGATTCGGAGATTCGACTGTACATCTCCGCCACGCTGGCTCATGCCGTGCACTTCTGCCTGTTTCATGTACAGACCGTCTTTGAGGGCGGCCTTTCCGATTACTGTAGCGATGGACAGGATACCTTGTCCACCCACACCTGATAATATGATATCTTTTTTCATGGCTTACTTACTTCTTTTTTTACGTGCTAATGTTTGTATACACTCTCTGCGTGGGATGATAACGGATACTCCTCTATAATCTATTTCTTCACGGATGATCTGTTTCATCTCTTCATAGTTTTTCTTTAAAGGAACAACTATACGGATGTGAGCCGGATCTACGCCTAATCCGGCGCAAATAGCTTCAAGTCGGCCTGTGCCGGCAGAATCTTGTCCACCGGTCATTGCTGTTGTTTCATTATCGGATATGACAATGGTAACATTGGCATTCTCGTTGACACAGTCCAAAAGTCCAGTCATTCCGGAGTGAGTAAAAGTAGAGTCTCCGATTACAGCGACAGCCGGATGGAGCCCGCCATCGGATGCACCTTTAGCCATAGTGATAGATGCTCCCATGTCTACACAAGAATTGATTGCGTTAAATGGTGCATTTGCTCCCAGCGTATAACAACCAATGTCGCTGAATACTTTGTGAGTAGGATATTCTTCTTTCAATACTTGAGTTAATGTTATATACATATCTCTATGCCCGCAGCCTTCGCACAAAGCCGGAGGGCGCATCTCTACAAGATTCGGAACACTGAATTCGGAACGATTCTCTTTGCCGACAGCGCGTGCCACGGTGTCCGGATTTAATTCTCCATCTTGTGACAATGTACCGTCGAGACGACCTTTTACTTTTAATCCTATGCCCAGATATCCCTTCAGTTGCTTCTCAACGAATGGTTGTCCATCCTCTAATACGAGGATTTCGTCACATTCATTGATTAATTGCATCAATTGCTTTTTGGGAAGTGGATACTGCCCAATTTTCAAAACGGGATATTCGCAACCGTCAGGATAATTTTCCATCAAGTAATTATAGCCGATTCCACAGGCTACGATGCCCATTTTTTTATTGGGGCCATCTACGTATCTATTATAAGGTGATTCTTCGGATGCTTTGATAAATTCATCCTGACGTGTAAGTAATGCTTTATAACGCTTGCGTGCGTTGCCCGGTAGCAGGATAAACTGGCGTGGATCTTCACTGAATGAGATTTCGTTTTGTGCTTTTTGTGCTTTGTTTTCTACACCTGAACGAGAGTGAGCCAAACGTGTTACCATGCGCATTAGTATCGGTTCACCGGTTTTCTCGGAAAATTCGAAACCATTGTATACCATGTCATAAGCTTCTTGTTGGTTGCTCGGTTCGTACATGGGTATTAATGAGAAGTCGCCATAGAAACGGCTATCTTGTTCGTTCTGTGAAGAGTGCATACTGGGATCGTCTGCCGCAACTACAATCAGTCCCCCTTTTACGCCTGTGATGGCTGAATTGATAAAACAGTCAGCAGCTACGTTCATTCCCACATGTTTCATGCAGACTAATGCACGCTTGCCGACAAAAGACATACCCAAGGCGGCTTCCATAGCCGTTTTTTCATTGGCACACCAGCGGTTGTGTATGTTACGTTCGCTCGTGATAGGAGCCATCTGGATGTATTCGGTAATTTCAGTGGATGGAGTACCGGGATAAGCGTAAACGCCTGAAAGTCCGGCATCCAGTGCTGCTTGTGCAATGGCTTCGTCGCCAAGTAAGAGTTGTTTGCTCATATCTTATTTTCTTTTGGTGTTAATCACGTATTTTGTTATAATATCGGGCAAAGATACGTTTTTAAGATCATTTTATCACGGGATTACTTAAAAATCTTTCTTTCATTCAGCGCTTTCCAGTATTTTCTTGCATTGACCATGTGGTCTGCATAGTTGGAAGCAAAATTATGAGTACCCGAAAAATCTTCTTTGGCACACATATAAATATAGTTATGTTTTACATAATTCAATACACTATCAAGCCCTTTGGGAGAAGGTATCCGGATAGGGCCCGGAGGAAGACCCGTATTCAGGTAAGTGTTATATGGAGACTGTATGCTTAAATGCTGGTTGGTAATTCTGCGCAGACTAAAATCTTGTAAGGCGAATTTGATTGTTGGATCAGCTTGCAGAGGCATACCTGTATGTAAACGGTTTATATATAATCCCGCAACCATCGGCTTTTCATCGTTGTTGTTAGTTTCTTCTTCTACAATGGAGGCTAATGTACAAACTTCTTCAGGTGTCATTCCGATTGTTTTAGCTTTTAAACATCGGTCCTCGTTCCAGAATTTATTATGTTCTTTTTTCATCCGGGCGAAAAAGTCTTCTATGCTGATGTCCCAATATACTTGGTAGGTTTCAGGGATAAAAAGGCAAGGCATGGTAGCTTTCGTATATCCCATTTTCTCTTGGAAAGCGGGATCGTATAACGCTGTAGCAATTTCAGTGGAGTCAATCATTAACTGTTTTCCTATGCTGCGGGCTAATCTGTCCAGAGTTCGTACACTTCCGATGGTCAAATTGACAGGTGTTTGGTATCCTCTTGATAACCTACTATATAGGTGGTATGCATTATCACCCGGTTTGATAGCGTAACGTCCGGTGTGGATGTTTTTACTAAATTCACGGAAATGGGCCATCCATTTAAAACCATCAAAGTTATGAGGATTTCCTTGCTTTTTTATTTTGTTGAAAATAGAATCTGTAGTGTCATCACGATCTATATAAATATAAGTGGTTTTACTTGGATGAAATTGAGGATAGAACAAATAGTAATAAACTATTCCGGAACCAGCAATGCCAATGAAGAGAATAATAGCCAGTATGCTGAAAAATATATTTTTTCTTTTCTTATTCATATAGAATATTCACTATTTATAAAGTTGTGCCAAAGTTAAGAAGATTTCAAAGATGTTTGTTCTTGGATAATAAATGTTTTCTGTCTGTTTAGTTATTATTTACTTTTTAGGGGTATTTACTTTTTCATTTTTAGTTTTTGATATACGCTTTTGTTCCCGTTCATATTTTCCACAAAGCGATATTTGTTTGGCTCTCTAGTTTATTTTCTAAAGAATCGGGAAGAGGAGAAAAGAAATCTAAGCCGGTGAGCTGTTCAACGCTGTCAACTGAGACTGCATAATTTCGTAGTGGTTTTGTTGCAGGTTCGTTGTTGAAAACAAATCCAATAGCTTTGGGGGGAGAACCGTAAAGAGAAAGGATGACCTTGAAAAATCTTGTTGGTACGGTTACCTGGTTCTTGCCGATTGTATGGGATTCTTTATTCATTATCGGACCGCAGACAATGAAGATGGAACTGTCGGCTACTGCCCACTCACGTACTTTATCTTCCAAGTCTTTCCATTTTCGCCGGTTTAATTCGGGGTGTTGCGGGCATATATTGCTGAAATAGAAAGACTCTTTCATAGCTTCGTTACTCCACTTCATGTCGGCAGCGGGGGCCATATGCCCCTTGTCGAATCCGGAATGTGAATAATCAGAATTAGTTGCCATATTGCCTTTGATAGAAGGATCGGCGAGGAATTGATTGTTTCTTTGGGCATTTCCCTTTGTTTCTTGTCGGGTGAGTTCATAAGCTACCCAGTTTGGAATCTTTTGGATTGTATTATAAGATACAGTGTATCCCTTGTGACAAACCAGCTGTCCGTTTAGCGAGTGTTGAGAAATTGGAATCTCCAGATTCTCATAACATAAACAGTTAGGTACAGCTTTCTCTTTTGATTCCTTTATTGTCTGAAAGAGGGTAGTCTGAATCTCCGGTATGCAAAGATAGATTCCATAAATTAAAGGTAAGATTGCAAATAGAGCTATTCCGAAAATACTCTTAAACGAATTTCTATGATATTTTTTAGACGACTTTTTTCGCTTGTTTTTCATGATATTGAAAATTTAAAGCTTGAAATTTCGAGTAATATGTGGGTACGTAGGCATTATTGTATTCCAATGATTATTGTTAGCAGCTATTGTATGGATAAAATTAAGGTGTAACAGGTATTTATATACAAGTTACACCTTTGGGATAATAAAAGAGCCGCTAGCCAGACTTGAACTGGCGACCTACGCGTTACGAATGCGTTGCTCTACCAACTGAGCTATAGCGGCGTTGCATTTTATCGTTTACGGCGTGCAAAATTACATCTTTATTTTTAAAAACAAAATGAATCTATACTTTTTTCGTGATATTTTCTCTGAAATGTTTATAAAATAAAAAGGTTGAGGATTAAATTAGAAAATAGTTGTAGATTCAAATATTAAAACTCATCTTTGCATATTTACTGATAAATCTACTTTTATATTACTATGAATATACGATTTTATTATAAGTATCTTTCATCACGAGTTGCTTCAAAATGGCTGATACTTGCTGTCGATGTTCTTTTAGTGATTTTTTCAATGTTTTTGGCGAGCCTTTTGCAAATAGGTTTGTCTGTGTTAGTTTTTGAATTCTCACTATGGGTGTGGACAACTCTATTCTGCGTAATATGTAATGTGTGTTTCTTTCATCTGAATCGTACTTATGTAGGAGTAATTCGCTATTCTTCCTTTATTGACATTTCTCGTATTTTTATTTCTTTAACTCTGGGCTATTTTGTTGTTTGTATCGGCAATTTGCTTTGGATAGGGTGGAGTGGAGGAGAAGTTCTGCCGATTAGTGTTATTCTTACAGCTTATATAGTTAATTTTTCCTTGATGGTTTGTTTGCGAATCTTGGTGAAAATGATACATGAGTTGATGACTTTTGATCGTAGGCACAGTATTCGCGTTTTTGTCTATGGTTCAAAAGGGTCTGGTATTAATATTGCCAAATCGCTACGGGTTAGTAGAAGTAATCATTTTAGATTGAAAGGGTTTATTTCTGATGATACGGGATTTATTGGGAAGCAAACAATGGGTTGCCGGGTATACGCGAATAATGAGTCTTTGTTTGATATATTAGAAGAAGAAAGAGTCGAGGCTATTATTGTTTCTTCCGAGAAAGTACATCGCCTTGAAACTTCCGGCATGATTGATCGGTTGATAGCTGAAGATATCCGTATTCTTACAGTACCTCCTATCAATGATCTTGGAAGGCAAGGCGTGCAAATAAAAGATATACAGATTGAAGATTTGTTACAACGGGATCCAATACATGTTGATATCCGGAAAATATCTTCACACATTGAAGGGAAGCGGATTATGATCACGGGAGCTGCTGGGTCTATAGGACGTGAGATGGTTAGGCAGATAGCGGGGCTGAACCCATATAAGTTGATTTTGGTTGACCAGGCGGAGTCTCCGTTACATAATGTGCAATTAGAATTACTGGATAATTGGCGGGATATTGATGCTAAAATGTTGGTGGCTGATGTAACTAATCGAACGAGGATGGAGTATATTTATAAGGAGTATCGGCCGCAATATGTTTTTCATGCTGCTGCTTATAAGCATGTGCCAATGATGGAGGATAATGTGTCTGAAGCGATACAGGTGAATGTATTGGGAACTTGCATTATGGCCGACTTGGCTGTGAAATATGGCGTAGATAAGTTTGTGATGGTTTCTACAGATAAAGCTGTTAATCCGACCAATATTATGGGGTGCAGTAAAAGGCTTGCCGAGATCTATGTTCAGTCCCTTGCTCGTAAGTTATCTAAATATGCAAAAGATGGGGCACAAGTGAAGTTTATCACAACTCGTTTTGGAAATGTACTCGGATCAAATGGCTCTGTAATACCCAGATTTAAGCAGCAGATAGAAAAGGGTGGTCCGGTGACTGTGACACATCCTCAGGTTATACGTTATTTTATGACTATTCCAGAGGCTTGTCAGTTGGTATTGGAGGCTGGAAGCATGGGAAATGGAGGTGAAATCTATATTTTTGATATGGGTAATCCTGTGAAGATTGTTGATTTGGCGCGAAGAATGATTTATTTAAGTGGGCAGAAAAATATAAAAATAGAGTTTACCGGATTAAGACATGGTGAGAAGCTGTATGAAGAGTTGCTGAATGTAAAAGAGTCTACTTGTCCTACTTATCATGAAAAAATAATGATAGCAAAAGTTCGTGAATATGATTATGAGAAGATAAAGCAAGAAATTCAAAGGTTAATAGATTTGAGTTATACTTCCGACACCATGGGCATTGTTGCTTCTATGAAAAAGATCGTTCCAGAGTTTGTTAGTAAGAATTCTGAGTTTGAGATATTGGATAAAGCCTCTTTTAATCTATTTTCGAAAACTTAGGAATGAAATAAATGTATATTATGAAAATAATATGTTACCTTTGTGCCCGGTTTATAATTTATTAGAGGAACACTAAAGATTAATCAGAATATCTTATGCGTAGATTTATTACACTATTCTTCTTGATTTTTACCTTATCCGGTGTAGCTGTAGCTCAGCAAATGTCCGATGATCAGGTCGTACAGTATGTAAAAGATGCTCAAAAGATGGGTAAAACTCAGAAGCAGATTACAACAGAGTTGATGAGAAGAGGCGTTACGAAGGAACAGGTCGAGCGTATTCAGGAAAAATATGAAAATGGAAATGGTAGTACAAGTACACAGAGTAACCAGAATACAACAAGGTCTCGTACACGTACTCAGCAAAATGATGAAAGTGACTATTCGAATCGTTCTCAGAAAAACCTGAAGGATCAGAAAAATCAAAAGAATCAGAAAAATATAAAAGGTCTCCGTCAATCGGCTAACCAGAAAAATAAACGGGGTATGGGCGATGATAATCAGGAAATGACTGATGAGGACATGATGTATGAAGAGGATTGGTCTGATGAATATATGATGAAACCGGAAGAGGATCCGACACAACAGATTTTTGGACATAATATCTTCACTAACGAGAATCTTACATTCGAGCCTAATGTAAATATTGCTACTCCTGTAAACTATCGCTTGGGTCCTGGAGACGAGGTGATTATAGATGTTTGGGGAGCTTCTCAGACAACAATAAGACAGACTATTTCGCCAGAGGGCAGTATTTTAGTTGATAATCTCGGTCCTATTTATTTAAGCGGGATGACTGTTCGTGAAGCTAATAATACGGTGCGTCGTGAATTTTCAAAAATCTATGCCGGCATTTCAGGTCCGAACCCTAACACCTCTGTCGATTTAACATTGGGGAATATACGTACTATCCAAATCAGTATTATGGGAGAAGTGGCTATACCGGGCACTTATGCGCTCTCGGCATTCTCTTCTGTATTCCATGCTTTGTATCGCGCTGGTGGCGTTAATAAGATCGGTAGTCTGCGTAGTATCAAAGTCGTGCGTAACGGTAAGAAAATAGCCGATTTGGATGTTTACGATTTTATAATGAAAGGTAAATTGAATGACGATGTCCGCTTGCAAGACGGTGATGTGGTTATTGTTGATCCTTATGAATCCTTAGTACAAATTACTGGCAAGGTAAAAAGACCAATGTTTTATGAAATGAAACCTTCCGAGACGATGGCTACTATTTTGAAATACTCAGGAGGATTCACTGGAGATGCTTATAAGAAAGCTATACGCCTGATTCGTAAAACGGGTCGTGAACATCAAGTATATAATGTGGACGAAATGGACTATTCGGTATTTAAACTGGATGATGGAGACGTTTTAGCTGTTGATTCGGTATTAGAACGTTTTGAGAATCGTGTAGAAGTCCGTGGAGCTGTTTATCGTGCCGGTATGTATCAAATTGATGGTACTGTAAATACTGTAAAACAGCTAATAAAGAAAGCTGAAGGGGTAAGAGGAGATGCTTTTTTGAATCGTGCCATTATCGATCGTGAAAACGACGACCTTACTCATGAAATGATTCAAATTGATCTGAAGGGATTGTTGAATGGCACAGTTGCTGATATTCCTCTTCAGAAGAATGATATACTTTATATTCCAAGTATTGAAGATTTGAAAGAAGAAGCGACACTTACTATTCATGGCGAGGTTGCCAATCCGGGTACTTACTTATACTCGTCGAATATGTCGGTTGAGGATCTTGTTTTGCAGGCCGGTGGATTATTAGAAGCTGCTTCAACAGCTCGTGTTGATGTGTCCCGTCGAATTAAAAATTCAAAAAGTACAGAATTGAGCAATGTGGTTGGTAAGACTTTCTCTTTTGAGTTGAAGGATGGTTTCCTTGTTGGAGGCGATCAGGATTTCCATTTGGAGCCTTTTGATGAGGTGTATATTCGTCGTAGTCCTGCTTATCATCAACAACAAAATGTTACGGTTGGCGGTGAAGTTTTATTTGGTGGTCGCTATGCGTTATCGAAAAAGAATGAACGCCTCAGTGACTTGATTGCCAAGGCCGGTGGGATTACCCAAGATGCTTATGTAAAAGGTGCGCGTTTGATTCGTAAAATGACTGAAGAGGAATTACGGCGCAAGGAAGATGCACTCCGCATGGCTAATAAAGGTGGGGCTGATTCTATCTCTGTCAAGACACTGGATGTTTCTGATACTTATTCTGTAGGTATAGAATTGGAAAAGGCTTTGGCTAATCCCGGATCGGACTTTGATATGGTGTTGCGTGAAGGTGATATTCTGTTCGTGCCGGAATATGTAAGTACAGTAAAAATCAATGGCGCTGTAATGTATCCTAATACAGTCTTGTATAAGAAGGGTGAAAGTTTGAAGTACTATATTAATCAGGCTGGTGGTTTTGCAAGTCTTGCGAAAAAGAAAAGAGCTTTTGTTGTCTATATGAATGGTACCGTTTCTCGTCTGCGTACAGGTAATTCCAAGGCAATAGAACCGGGATGTGAGATTATTGTGCCAAGTAAGGATCCGAAGAAGAGAATGTCGGCAGCCGAAATTATAGGAATGGGTACTTCTGCGGCTTCATTAGCTACTATGATTGCAACTATGGTTAACCTCTTTAAGTAATAACTATGACTGAAGATAAGAATATAAATAAAACGACTCCACAACCTGAAGAACAAGAGATCGATTTGATAGAGTTGGCTCAGAAAGTTTGGGCTGGTCGGAAATTGGTATTTAAAGTTTGTGGGATTGCCCTGTTGGTAGGCCTTGTGGTAGCTTTTAGTATTCCCAAAGAATATTCTACTAGTGTGACGCTGGCGCCTGAGACTGGCAGTAAGTCATCTACAGGAGGTATGGGAGCATTAGCTGCTATGGCTGGTATCAATATTGGCAGTTCAAGTGGAGAAGATGCTCTTTCTCCCGAATTATATCCGGATATTGTCAGCTCTACACCATTCTTGTTGGAAATGTTTGATGTAAAAGTGACTGACCAGAAAGGTAAAATTAATACGACTCTATATGAGTACTTGGATAAACATCAGCGATCTCCATGGTGGGGGGCGATTGCATCAGCTCCTTTTAAGGCATTAGGTTGGGTGGTTTCTTTGTTTAAAGATACGCCGGAAGAACTTGGAGACGCAAAAATAAATCCTTTTTGTCTGACTCCGGATCAGGCTGGGATTGCAGATGCTTTGAGTCATCGTATATCTGTTTCAGTAGATAAGAAAACAGGAGTGACTACACTTTCTGTAACAATGCAGGATCCGTTAATTTCTGCAGCTTTAACAGATACAGTAATGCATTGCTTGCAAAATTATATAACTGATTATCGCACAAATAAAGCGCGTCATGATTTGGCTTTTACGGAGAAACTATTTGATGAAGCTCAGGGGAACTACTATGAGGCTCAGCAGAAATATGCTCACTTCATGGATGGTAACCAGAATATCATTATGCAGAGTTTTCGTACAGAGCAAGAGCGCTTGCAAAATGAGGTAAATTTGGCTTATGGAGTGTTCACTCAAGTGGCGCAACAACTGCAAGTAGCGAAAGCTAAAGTACAGGAAATTACTCCTGTTTATACTGTAGTACAACCTGCAACAGTCCCTTTGAGACCGGCTAAACCTAATAAAATCATGATTTTAATTGGTTTTGTATTCTTAGCGGGTGTTGGTAGTATAGGATGGATTCTCTTTGTTAAAGATTTATTGAACGGATGGAAGAAACAGCCAGAAAAATAAAAGAAAATGCTTCTTGTTGGTATGCTGTATATACGGCACCAAGAGCAGAGAAGAAAGTGAAGGAACAACTGGATAAGATAGGTATTGATAACTACCTGCCTCTTCAGCCAGTGATTCGTATGTGGAACAATCGTAAGAAAAAGATTTTTATTCCTGTTGTTCCGGGATGTCTATTTGTATATATCTCCTCTGAAGAGATTACACAAATAACCAGTATTCATGGAGTAGCTTTTTTGTTGAAGGAAAAGGGACAATACGTTTCTATACCTGAGGTGCAGATGGAAACTTTCAGAACGATGATAGAACGTTCCCATGAATTGGTTGAGTTCGCGCCTACAGATTTTGTTCCAGGAGCTACTGTACAGGTGATTCGTGGACAGTTGCAGGGATTAGTGGCTGAATTAGTTGAATGTCAGGGAAACAATAAGTTGTTACTTCGGATTGAAGGGTTAGGATGTGCTTTGGCTACAGTATCTGCAGATTGTGTAGTATCAAAAGAAAAACAATGAAACTGATTACCGAAGAACTTCTTGATAGAGTAACTGATCAGGCTAAGGAAAATTCACGTCTTCGAATGAATTATAATTTCCATGAATCCATGGAAGTTGCTATTCATAGGATGTTGAATGCTTTAGAGCCTGGAACTTATTTACCCCCTCATCGCCATAAAAACCCGGATAAGGAAGAAGTTTACTTGGTTTTACGAGGGAGCTTATTGGCTATTTTATTTGATGATGAGGGTAATGTAATGGAAAAGGTCAATCTGAATCCGACTCAAGGTCGTTATGGAATTGAGATTCCTCCTTGCGTATGGCATACTATTATTGTCTTGGAATCAGGAACGGTTATTTATGAAATTAAGCAGGGGCCTTTTGTACCTCTTACTCCGGAGAATCTGGCATCTTGGGCACCTCCAGTTGCTGACAAGGAGGCTGCCCGATTATTTATGGAGCGAATGCTTGAGTTTTAACACTCAAACATTCTGCTTCTTGCAAGCATGCAAGCTCCTACGATACCTGCCCTGTCTTTAAGTTTTGATGTTACGATTGCTGAGTCTTTGTTTACTAAATTAAGTGAATATTTGCGGACGGCGGTTTTTATAGGTTGGGTGATATAGTCACCTGTAAGTGAAATTGTTCCACCGATAATGACAAGTTCTGGATTGAAGAGATTGATAAGTCCGGCAATTTGTTTTCCTAGTTTCTGCCCAATTTCTTCCACTATCTCAATACACAAAAGGTCTTCTTTGTTTACAGAAGCAATGATTTCGTCCAGTGTTATAGGATTATTGACATCTCCTATACGGCTGGATAAAATAGAGTTTTCTCCGTTTTGTATACGTTCTAACAAGATACGGTGTAGTGCGGAACCAGAAGCTTCGGTCTCAAGACAGCCTTTTTTGCCACAATGACAAATGATTTCATTATCAAAAGTGCTGGTATGGCCAAACTCTCCGGAAAATCCTGATTTGCCGGTATAAATTTTGCCATCTATAATAATTCCAACACCTAATCCCCAACTGATATTTACGAAAATAATATCTTTTTCACCGTTTACGCATCCCTTTAGATATTCTCCATAGGTCATGGCGCGTGTATCATTGTCTATAGTGACCTTATATCCTAACTTTTCTGCCAAGACTTCTGATAATGGACGTTCCTCAAAGTTAAACTGGCTGAAACTATATCCGGACTCCGGGTTAACACGGCCTGAAACGTTTACATTGATATTCAGTATTTTCTCCTTGGCTATTGTCAGTTTCTTTATGAAATTTGAAATGAGTTTGCATAATTCATTCAATCCCTCTATTGAATTCTCAAATTTATAAGGGATATTCATTTTAAGTTCCATCATGTCGCCCTTGAAGTTTATCAAACCGATATTAATAGCAAATCTTTTAATATCAACTCCTATGAAATAACCGGATTCCGGGTTTAGGCCATATAAATTAGGATGGCGCCCTCCACTTGTTTCTAATTTACCGTAGTCGTTAATATAGCCTTCCTCACACATTTCACTAATAAATTTTGTAACTGTGGGGACGCTAAGATCCAACTCTTTAGACAGGTCAGTAATTGTTGAGCTGCCATTATATATATAATGTGTAATAATTTTCTTTTTGAGAAGAGCGCTTTTGGTTCCTAGTTCTATTTCTTTTAAAAGATGTTGTTTCATATAGATTAATTATTTTGGTAATATCTACAAAGATAGTTAATTTGTTTATTAATTCAGGTTTTTCAGGGTGAAAAGATGTTTCTCTATTGTTTTTAATTGATAATAATAGTGAATGAATTTTATTAAGCGGATATTTGAATCTTCTTTTTATTAATAAAATATTTTATTATATGTTGATTGTTTAATAAATATGCGTATATTTGTACCGATATGCTAAGGATATTACGAGTGTATTATGAAAAACTAGTTCCTAATCCATATTAAAATTCTATATCATTAATATAAAAACGAAATTATCATGGAAAAGATTATTGGATTGATCAATGCTCCTTTTACTCCGTTTTATGAAAATGGAGAAGTAAATTATGAACCCATTGAAGCATATGCTAAGATGTTAGTAAAGAACGGTCTGCAAGGTGTATTCATTAATGGATCTTCTGGTGAAGGATATATGTTAACCGATGAAGAACGTATGAAACTCGCCGAACGTTGGGTAGAAGTTTCACCGGAAGGATTTAAGGTAATTGTACATGTAGGTAGTTGCTGTGTAAAGTCAAGTCGTAAGCTTGCCGAACATGCTCAGAAAATCGGTGCATGGGGAATTGGCGCTATGGCTCCTCCTTTTCCGAAAGTGGGTCGTGTCGAAGAACTCGTGAAATACTGTGAAGAAATAGCCTGTGGCGCTCCAAATCTTCCATTCTATTATTATCATATTCCTGCATTTAATGGAGCATTCTTATCAATGGTTTCATTTCTGGAGGCAGTAGATGGACGTATTCCGAATTTTGCGGGAATTAAATATACTTTTGAGAGTATGTATGAATACAATCAGTGCCGCTTGTATAAAGGAGGTAAATTTGATATGCTGCATGGGCAAGATGAAACCATTCTTCCATGTCTGGCTATGGGTGGTGCTCAAGGCGGCATTGGAGGAACTACCAATTATAATGGTGTAAATCTGGTTGGTATTATAGAAGCATGGAAAGCCGGAGATCTTGATAAAGCGCGTGAATTACAGAATTTCTCTCAGGAAGTTATTAATGTAATCTGTCATTTCCGAGGAAATATTGTAGGTGGAAAGCGGATTATGAAATTGATAGGATTGGATTTAGGTAAGAATCGTACTCCTTTCCAGAATATGACAGATGATGAAGAAATACGTATGAAAGCTGAGTTAGAGGCTATTCATTTCTTTGATCGTTGCAATAAGTTTTAAGATAAACTAATACTGCAATTGCTATGAATACTACAGAATATCTACAGACATGGTCTGACTCTTATAAAAATGACATGATAAGCAATATCATGCCCTTTTGGATGAAATATGGTTGGGATCGCAAAAACGGAGGTGTTTATACCTGCGTAGACCGAGATGGCCAGCTGATGGATACAACCAAATCTGTTTGGTTCCAAGGGAGATTTGCTTTTACATGTTCATATGCATATAATCACATTGAACATAATTCAGAATGGCTGGAAGCTGCGAAAAGTACTCTTGATTTTATTGAAGCACATTGTTTCGATACAGATGGGCGTATGTTTTTTGAAGTGACTGAAACGGGTTTGCCTATTCGTAAACGTCGCTATGTTTTCTCTGAAACATTTGCTGCCATTGCGATGTCGGAATATGCTATCGCATCGGGCGATCATAATTACGCTGTTAAAGCCTTGAAACTGTTCAATGATATCCGGCGCTTTCTTTCTACTCCTGGAATTCTGGAACCGAAATATTGTGAACGCGTACAGATGAAAGGACACTCTATTATTATGATTCTTATTAATGTAGCTTCACGTATTCGTGCTGCTATTAATGATCCGGTTCTTGATCAACAAATAGAGGAATCCATAGCCATTTTGCGTAAAGACTTCATGCATCCGGAGTTTAAAGCTTTGCTTGAAACAGTAGGTCCCAATGGAGAATTTATTGATACAAATGCTACTCGTACCATTAATCCTGGGCATTGTATCGAGACTTCGTGGTTTATTCTTGAAGAAGCTAAGAGTCGTAATTGGGATAAAGAGATGGTTGATACAGCGCTTACGATTCTTGATTGGTCCTGGGAATGGGGTTGGGATAAGGAATTTGGAGGTATTATAAACTTCCGTGACTGTCGAAACCTGCCTTCGCAAGATTACGCACATGATATGAAGTTCTGGTGGCCACAGACAGAAGCCATTATTGCAACATTATATGCATATCAAGCTACTAAAGATGAAAAATATTTGGCTATGCATAAACAAATCAGTGATTGGACTTATGCCCATTTCCCTGATCCGGAATTTGGTGAATGGTACGGTTATCTTCATCGTGACGGAACAATTTCTCAGCCTGCAAAAGGAAATTTGTTTAAGGGACCATTCCACATTCCTAGAATGATGACGAAAGGCTATGCACTTTGTCAGGAATTGCTGTCAGAAAAATAATCTCTTATTTATATCATGAAAAACTCAAAAATTTATCCTTGGATAGTGGTTGCCCTCCTATGGGGGGTAGCCCTACTCAATTATATGGACCGACAAATGCTTAGCACGATGAAAGATGCTATGCAAGTAGATATTGTAGAACTTCAGTCGGCAACTAATTTTGGCCGTTTAATGGCCGTTTTCCTTTGGATTTATGGTCTTATGAGCCCAATTTCTGGTATGATTGCCGATAGGCTGAATCGTAAATGGTTGATTGTTGGCAGTCTTTTTGTTTGGTCTTTTGTGACCTATTTAATGGGAGTTGCAGAAACATTTAATCAAGTCTTTTGGTTACGTGCATTGATGGGAGTGAGCGAAGCTCTTTATATTCCGGCCGGTCTTTCTTTAATTGCTGATTATCATGGTGAAAAATCACGTTCTTTGGCGGTTGGTATTCACATGACCGGACTTTATACCGGACAGGCTATTGGTGGCTTTGGCGCTACGGTTGCGGCTGCTTTCTCTTGGCATACTACTTTTCATTGGTTTGGTATTATTGGTATTGCATATGCCTTTGTTTTGGTATTATTTTTAAGAGATAAAAAAGAGCATGTTAAAGTAGAACGTCCGGAACCTTCATCCAAGAATGGCGAGAAAGCAGGTTTGTTTAAAGGCCTATCATTACTATTCAGTAATATAGCTTTCTGGGTTATATTGCTTTATTTTGCGGCTCCTAGTTTGCCGGGATGGGCTACTAAAAATTGGCTTCCAACTTTGTTTGCTGAAAACCTTGATATTCCAATGTCACAGGCAGGACCTATGTCGACTATAACAATTGCACTATCTTCATTTATTGGTGTAATTTTAGGTGGTACTCTTTCTGATAAATGGGTACAAAAAAATATTCGTGGGCGTGTATATACCGGTGCAATTGGTTTGGGATTGACGATTCCCTCTTTGTTATTATTGGGATTTGGGCATAGTTTTGTTGCTGTTGTTGGGGCTGGGTTATTATTCGGTATCGGCTATGGTATTTTTGATGCTAATAATATGCCTATTCTTTGTCAGTTCGTTTCTTCTAAATATCGTGCAACAGCATATGGCATCATGAATATGACAGGAGTATTTGCAGGAGCATTTATCACGGATTTGCTGGGTAAGTGGACCGATGGTGGAAATTTAGGTTTAGGTTTTGCCATGTTGGCTATCATTGTATTTATAGCACTGGCAGTACAACTCTACTTCCTGCGTCCGAAAACAGATAATATGGAATAAAAATAAAAGGAAATGATTGTATCTAATTTACAGAACAGCCAAAGGGTAGAAGGACTTCACCCACTGTTTAAAACTCTGTTTGATTACGTAAAAACACATGATTTACTTCATGCTGAATTAGGACGAATTGAGATAGATGGTGATAACTTATTTATCAATAATGTGAATCCTGAGTGTGTTACACGCGATAAACAAGTTTTGGAGTTACATCGCGATTACATTGATGTACATATTTTGTTGGAAGGAACAGAGACTATAGGCTGGAAAGCTATTGAAGATCTAAAGAGTGAAATGAAACCTTATGCGGCAGAAGGGGATTGTGCTCTTTACTCTGATGTGCCTACTACATTCGTTGATTTGCTCCCGGGACAATTCATGATTGTATATCCGGAGGATCCCCATGCTCCCCTTATCGGACAAGGTAAGATTCGTAAACTTATAGCAAAAGTTAAATTGTAGTTTGTTAAACGTATAATAAAAAAAACGTCTGGATTGTTAATATTAATAATCCAGGCGTTTTTTATTATAGAGCTGTTATGTAAATTTCTATCATCATTGATTTGATAGATGTTTATTTTTTCTATGCAAATGGGAGAGGAGAGAGTTTCTTATTATAAGATTCTCTCTCCTCTATTTATATATTGCTTATAATCAGTGTTATTATGTTCTATATAAGGTAAATGTCTTTTTAGAGAGAATGACTATTATGATACTGTCTTTTAATAGACTAAATATATGCATTATGTATTTGTATCTAATTTATAAATGTGATTATAAATAATTGATTAATAGTAATATAATGTTTCTCCCTATTTAATGCTTTGAGAGTAATAATGTGCTGGGGTTCCGATAGAACTTAGCAAACAGTTTTAAAAACACATATAAACATCTTTATTATTAACTCAAAAAGCAATACTTATGAAGAAAACCATCTTCTTGATTTTGTGCTTGTTATGTTCCATCGGAGCCATAGCGCAAAAGAAATCAATCACAGGTGTGGTTACAGATGCTACCGGTGAAACAGTCATCGGAGCAAGTGTTGTCGAGGTCGGTACCACCAATGGTGTAATAACTAACCTTGACGGCAAGTTTACGTTAATGGTCGATCCCAATGGAAAGATCAAAGTATCTTATGTTGGTTATCAGCCTCAAGTAATCGACGTAAAAGGCAAAAATTCTTTTAATATTAAGTTGAAGGAAGACTCTGAAATGCTGGATGAAGTGGTTGTTACCGGTTATGGTGGTAAACAGCTACGTACGAAGGTTACGAACTCTATTTCAAAAGTAAAAGAAGAATCGTTAAAAGTCGGTTTATTCTCTAATCCTGCACAGGCATTATCTGGAGCTGTTGCAGGTTTGAAGGTAACACAAGCTTCAGGTAGTCCGGGAGCAACTCCAACAATTGTATTGCGTGGTGGTACCAATCTTGACGGAACAGGATCTCCGTTGGTTATGATTGATGGTCAGCTTCGAGATGGTTTGAATGATATTAATCCTGAGGATATTGAATCAATGGAAGTCTTAAAGGATGCAGGTGCTACCGCTTTGTATGGTGCACGTGCCAGTAATGGTGTTATATTGGTTACAACTAAAAATGGTAAAGCCGGTCATCGTGAAATAAACTTTAAAGCAAAATTAGGTCTTAACTATGTGAATAATCCATATGAATTCTTGGGAGGTGAGGATTATATCAACGTTTTGCGTACTACCTATGCTAAATCTGGCTATAAATGTTCTGATGGTGAATACGTGTCAATTGCTCCATTGGCTAATCTAACAGGTGCCTCGCCTTTTGGTACAGGGAATGTATTAGGTAAATCTGCTTGGAATATTATGGGAAAAACAGCAGATAATGCTTACTTGCTGCAGAAAGGCTGGAAGGAAATGGTTGATCCATTGGATCCTTCAAATATGATTATTTACAAAGATATTAATCCTGCCGATTATAATTTAAATAATCCTTCTTTCTCACAAGATTATAACATTAATATGTCAGGAGGAAATGATCGGGGAAATTATTATGCCGGTCTGGGGTATAACCGTCAGGAAGGTCTTCCAATCAGTACTTTCTATGAACGTTATAGTTTTGTATTAAATGCTAACTATAAAATAACAGATTGGCTGACAAGTACTTCCAATTTCAACTATAATCGAGCCAACTGGAAAAACATGCCGGGATCAAATGGAAGTGAAGGAAATTATTTTGGTCGTATCATGTCAACTCCTCCTACGGCTCGTTTTGAAGACGAAGATGGAAATCCGACTTTAGGTCCTAACGTTGCTGATGGAAATCAGGCTTTTCAACCTGAAAAATGGCAAAACTTTAATCAAACAGATAAATTTACCATGATTCAAGGATTTCAGATTGATATCATGAAGGGGTTGTTTATCAAAGGTACAGCAAACTGGTATTATTCAGAAGGCTTATATGAATCTTTCACTAAAGATTATATGGATAATATGTTGACTGAACACTACACTAAAACTCGCGAAAGTACCGCCAAGTTTGAACGTAACTTTGCGCAAACGTATAATGCAGTCCTGAACTTTACTCATACTTTTGCCAAAGATCATAATGTTAATTTAATGTTAGGTATGGAATATTATGATAACTACAAACGTGGATTTGAAGCAAAAGGAAGTGGTGCACCGACAGACGATTTCTCTGATCTGAGTTTAACAGATAAAGGAGAGGGAAAACGTACTATTAATTCCTGGCATGAACAATATCGTATTCTTTCATATTTCGGCCGTCTAAATTATGACTATAAGAGTAAATATCTTCTATCCGCAGTATTCCGTCAAGACGGTTATTCTTCTCTATTAGGTGATAACCGTTGGGGATTTTTCCCAGGTGTATCTGCCGGTTGGATTTTCGGTCAGGAGAATTTTATAAAAGATGCCATTCCGTTCTTGTCATTTGGTAAACTGCGTGCTAGTTATGGCGTTAATGGTAATGCTTCAGGCATTGGTGCCTACACTTTACAAGGTTCTTATAATACAGCAGTATATAATGGAAATACAGGTTTTCTAATTGGAACTTTACCTAATCCGGGATTGAGATGGGAAAAAACAAAAACAGCTGAAGTTGGTATGGATCTGAGTTTCTTTGAAAACCGTTTGAATGCAAACTTTACCTATTATAATCGTTTGACATCTGATAAGTATGCAGATTTCAGTTTACCATCAACAACCGGTTTTTCCTCTATCAAAAATAACAATGGAAAATTCCGAAACAGTGGTATTGAAATTGAACTATCTGGAAAAATTCTGAAAACAAAAGATTGGAGTTGGGAAGCATCCGCAAATATCTCATTTAATAAGAATAAAGTAGTTGCATTACCAGAAAACGGTCTGGAACTCAATCGTCAAGGTGGACAACAAATCTATACAGGAGAAAAGTTCACTAATGAAAAAGGTGAAATAGAGTATGCAAAAAAATGGGTTGGCGGCTATCAGGAAGGGAAAGAGCCGGGAGTAATGGTCGTTTATAAATCAGAAGGAATTTATCGTAGTTGGGATGAGATTCCCGGGGACTTGGTTATTACCTCCGGTAATTATTTTGGTAAAAAAATGTATGGTCCTGAAGCATGGAAAAAACTAACCAAAGAACAACAAAAAAGTGCTTTGCCTATTATGCCGGGTGACATGAAATGGAAAGATATTAATGAAGATGGAATCATTGACTCTTATGATCAAGTCGTAGCAGGTAATACAACTCCCCACTGGATCGGTGGCTTCAACACTACTTTACGCTGGAAAAATTTCCAACTTTATGGTCGTTTTGACTTTGCTTTGGACTATTGGATCTATGACCACACTTTACCTGAGATATTCTTAGCTTGTGCTCAAGGTACTTATAATACAACTAAAGAGGTATTCAATACTTGGTCAGAAGAGAATCCTAATGCAAAATATCCCCGTTATGCATATGCAGACGTCTTAACGAATGCTAATTATGCACGAAATTCAACTATGTTTGCTTACAAGGGAAACTATTTAGCTATCAGGGAAATTTCTTTGAGTTATTCACTTCCTAAAGCATGGGCAAACAAAGCATATTGCCAAAAAGTAGATGTGTCAATCACCGGTCAAAATCTGGGATATATAACTTCTGCCAATGTAGCAACACCTGAGGTTTCTAATGCGGGTTCAGGCTATGCATTACCGAGAACTCTCTTATTTGGACTTAATGTAACATTTTAAGTAATTAATTACTAAATAGAATAAATATGAAAAGAATAAAATCTACAATATTATATAGCCTACTGGCAGCTTCTTCCGGAGTACTTTGTACTTCTTGTGCCGATAAATTAGATCTTTCCCCGATTGATTACTATGGGAGTGGTTCATATTGGAAAACAGAAGCACACGTAATAGGATATATGGATGGTATACATAAGCATTTACGTGATGCGGCCTTTCAGCATACTTTTATTTGGGGAGAAGCCCGTGGTGGTGCTTTAATAAGTTCCGGTACTAGTGCCGATGGCATGGGTATGTTATATGGTGACATAAAATTACAGAATTTTGACGAAGACCATACTGGAGGCATTAATAAATTTGGTGATATTTTTGGGCGGTTGACTAATATAAACCTCTTTATCGCCAGAGTAACGGATGCCACCTATATGGACGATACCAAAAAAGGATATTACCTTGGACAAGCTTATGGTTTAAGAGCCTTTTACTATTTCGATTTGTATCGCACTTATGGTGGTGTACCTTTACGTCTCTCTGCAGATGTAGTAGAAGGAGTTATTGACCCCAATAAACTATACATGGCGCGTGCTACTCCCAAAGAAGTCATGGATCAAATAAAAAAAGACTTGGATAAATCCATGGAGTATTTTGGTGATAATAACTCATTTGATCCAAATAATCGTGGAAATAAAAAGGGATATTGGTCCAAAGCCGCTACTGAGTGCTTGATGGGTGAGGTTTATCTTTGGATTTCCAAGGTATCTACTGGAGATGATTCTGCGAATGAATCGAATCTGGGAATAGCAAAAACACATTTGCAAAACGTCTTGAGCAATTATGGACTGAAAATGTTAGATGACTTTTCATCAGTATTCGATGCCAAAAATGGAAAAGGAAATTCTGAAATCATATTTGCAGTTAGATATGCAGAAGGTGAGGCCACTAATAACAATAATTTGTTCACCTATGCAATGGCTACTGGAAGTACTAAAGATAATTATTTAGCTAATGGTGAAAAATTTCTTGATGCATTGAATATTGCCAATACAGGTAGTCAGCAGTTGGAATATAAACATGAAATTTATAATAGTTTTGATGTAACAGATACGCGGCGTGAAGCTACATTTATTGCTTCGTATAATAAAAATGTTGAGACAAATGAGCTGACCTTAAGAGGAACGCATGTTCGTAAAAACATTGGTTATGTGAATGCTCAGGGAAGCCGTATCTATTGTGGTGATTATATTATTTATCGCTTGCCACTTGTCTATTTAATGCTTGCCGAAATTGAGAATATGCAAGGAGGAAATGTTGCTCAATATATTAATATTGTTCGTAAACGTGCTTATGGCACTAATTGGAATGAGGCAATATACGGATATAAAAACTCTGATTATACAACAAATGAATTAGCGATTCTTCATGAAAAAGATAAAGAGTTCATTCAAGAGGGACAGCGTTGGTGGGATATTCGTCGCATGACATTGACTAAAGGAGGAAAACATCTCGTTTTTTGTAAAGAGGGAAGCATTGGAACAGATACGCCTGCTTTAGACGAAACAACTGAGGCTCATAAAGTGCTTTGGCCGGTTGACAAAACCTTATTGGGTAATGATCCTTTGATTTATCAAACTCCGGGGTATGCTACTTATAAAAAACAAGAATAGGTATTATTAAATACGATTAATCTTAATTGCCAACATGCCGTGTACTTTGTTTAGTATACGGCATGTCTTTTGTCCGTCCATTAAGACGAGACAGAGCTCGATAACTATCTATCTGCATAAAGGTAGATTCCGTTTATCCGTCCTCTGATTTGAATAATGACAAACTGAAACAGGCGAAATATCCCACTTTGGTGGAGTATTACAGTAAATTGTATCATAGATAAAGAATCGCCATGTACCGAACAGTATACATGGTGATATGAGAGGGCGGATAACAAAATTCTTTTCTTCCTGTTTTTGTTTTCCGTCTCCTCAATTAAAATTGATTGTTTATTTAGGTTTCAATTACTACATTTCATCTTTCTTCCAATAATTCTCTCAACCATGGTACAACCAGTTCTGATTTAAAATAATGATTGGGACCATCTACATTTACCATTCGAAAATATTCATTACGATCCAGTCCTTCAGGTAAGTATTCTACATTTTTTCGTGTATTTGGATCTGCGAATTTCTTATAATGATATACTTTCACGTTATCGGGAGCGCCTGCTATAGCATACGCTTTTCTTACAAGATTCAAGTCTCTATCTAATCCCCCTTCAGTCAGTATGATAGGACGGGGTGCCAAAGCTGCTACAATGTCTGGAAAATTGAAATTTTTCCAAAAATCAGGTATTAAATGACGTATGGAATTAGGGAATGGACGGCGTCCGTTTTTATCAGGCATAGTTATCACTTCCGCCCGTTCTTGAGTTTGACATAAGAAATCATTGTAAACAAAAGCATAAATTGAAGTATCAAGCGTACCCAATACCATCATAGGTTCGGTTCCCAAAGAAAATCCACTTACTACAATGCGATCTTTACGAATATGATCCTGGGTCTTCATCCAGTTTAAAACCTGCATATCCAAATATGAAGCGTATCCCAAATAGCTCCATCCCAATTCTAAAAGATGGCGAGATACAACATCGTAATCATAATTAGAGCCCAAAGTATATCTCTCCAGGTCTGAGGCTTCTCCGGCAGCCGGGTTATCTACTGCTACCGCTATATATCCTTCTTTTACAAAGTTGAGGGCTTGGGTCAGTTTCGGATCTTTGTACCGGTCGTCCAATTGGGGAGTTATCCCCGGTTCACCTGCAAGTCCCTCCTTATTTCCTCCGGAACCGGGAATACATAAAATGGCAGGTACGGGTTTATTTATATTATCAGGTATTAAAACAAGAAAAGTAGAAACGCATTCAGGAAGCGGATAAAATTCCCATTTTTCTAATCGATAACCTTCCCGCTGTTCTCTTTTTATACAAACAGGAGCAGGAGAATTTTTTATTTGAGGAAATTTCATTATTTCTTCCATCGCATGGCGAAGTCCTTTTTGCCATTTTCGAAATTGTTTGGGAGAGAAGTCATCATGAAAAGCATAACATGGCTTAGTATTTCTGAGCATAGCGTGCACTACACCATAAGAGCTTAAAAATCGCCCGTCCTCACGTGCAGACGTGATTAAATTATGATCCTTAGGAGACCAGCCATCGGACTGAGCATATAGGCTGCCATTAAAAAACAGTGATATTCCAATTGTTAAAAAAATATTTTTCATGTGATTTAAATTTTATAGGTTTTACAAATATAGTTTTATTTTTTGATATACTCCTTTTAATTGTTGAAATATACAATTGGACATATAGTAAGTGACAGTATAAGATATGATGCAAAAAGATAGTATTTTATTTGTTTGAGAATCCTGTAATATTATCTCCTATCCTACAAATAGAAGATAATATGAATAAATTGAGGAATAATATACTGTATTGGCAAAAGTAATGTATATAAATTCATTACTGCTACCGGAAGATATTAACTGGCTAAAATCAGAATGTTAACTTTGTGTTTTCAAGAAGTTAACTTCGTACAGATACGAAATTAATTTCTTGAAAACAAGTTGTTAGTTCTCTGTCAACAGACGGTCTAAATCACTGCTAAGAGTGTGAAAATAATCTTTTATATGTTCTATTTGACAATGAAATTAAGAAAAAAGAAATATGTGGCTATGTTCCTTTTTTGAAATATCTCTATGCAAAAGTAAATCGTAAGTCGGTAAAAATATGCTTTTTGATCGTAGAATCGTGATTTCACTTTTCCTTTGATTTGATAAAACGGTTCAGATTTTGTTTTTTCTATTCTGGTTCCTCTCATCCCTCTGATTAGCACGATGTAGAGACATCAAGAAATACAAAATGTCAGATCTGTACCAATATATCAAATTGATAAAAGGGGTATTCAAAAAACAGGCTGCTCCATAGCGAGATACTTTTATCATTTTACTAATGAACATTTATCTACTACATATCCTCTAATGATAAACAGACTGTATTTATTTGGTATTTAGCCAAAACTTTATTCTCTAAGTGCTCCACTTTCTTTTGGAAAAGTTCTGGCTTGAAATTCTTTTTTTGACGTTTGACTTCTGCTACAATTGCACTTTTGTTATCTAAATAAATAGCTACAATGTCAATTTCGTTTTGATTGCCTTTGGGCTCCCACCACGAACCAATAAGACGGAACTCATAACTTTCAGCATATTTTTGCTTAAAATACTGTTCCAGGATTTTTCCTGAATATGTCGGATAGTCAGCTTTTATTAATTTTCGTAAGCCAACGAAGTTTTTTATTTCAATGAGTGAACGATTTCTATCGAAATAATTAAACCAGAAATGAATAAAGTTATCGCATATTTCATATCTGACAGTTTGAGAACCCTCTTTAGAAAAGACAGGACGTTGGCGTACTACTATGTTATAGTCTTCAATTAATCGCTTTAGATAACCGCCCAGACTCTTTTCGCCAAGTAGTGCTTCTATTTCCGTCTGAGTATTATATCCGCCAGAGATGGCGCTCAGGATTGAGAAGTAAGTACCGTAATTCTTGCCGAATTCCTCTATTAATAAATTTTTTCCTTCATCTGTAAAGGGGGAGTTGTCTCTGACCATGAAATCGATCATTTCATCAACAGTTAACACTCTGTTATCACAAAATAATTCGACGTATTTAGGAACTCCACCAGAAAATGAGTATAGTGCCAATAAATCATCATTTGTATATTGGGGATGATAGTCTTTCATGATCTTCTTTAATACATTCAGACTGAAAGCAGAAAGTTTTATAATGTTGTCAGCACGGCCAAAAAGCGGCTCCTTTTCATTATGAAAAATCTTTTCCATTAACGAATAAATAGAGCCACTCACAACGAAATTCATGTGGGTTTTTTGTCTATACTGATCCCAGATATCTTGTATATCACTATAAATTGACTTATTGATATTGTAGAATTCTTGGAACTCATCTATAACCAAATTGAATGATTGTCTGGTAGCAGCTTCCATAATATACCGAAAGAGGGATTTGAAAGTCGATATTTCTTCTGGTACATAAATATCAAGTGCCTGGGAAACTAAGGTTATGAATTCCCGACATAGAGATGCCTCATTTTTTCTCCCCACAAACAAATAGATAGTAGAAGTTTTTTCAAAGGCTCTCATAATAAGACTTGTCTTACCTATCCTTCTTCTTCCGGTAACTACTGTCAGACGAGAGTTCTCTCCAAAAGATAATTCTTGTATCCTTTGTAATTCAGCTAATTCATTCTCTCTATTGTAAAACTTCATATTCTTTGTTTATTTAGTCCTTACTTTGTAACGGGCGTTACTGTAACCGCGGTTACAAAGATAACTCTATTTCTATTATTTCAAGTACAATGTTTCATAAGATTCCTCTGACGCTTTGTATAATAATGTTAATAGCTGATTGTGTTCTTTTCGATATGCCAATTTATATATGTCAACTATTTTGAACTAACGTCTTGTCTATTATGATATAAGTTAATTATGAAGATTATATTTATAATATAACCTTATTTGTTTGTCATTTATACCCCTATGCTACCGCTAATATTTATAAATAATGGGTCTATTTTTTTCTTTTTTATAATTATGTGAATTATTTAAATTGCTGTATGTTAGCTGTTTATTAAATGTGCTTATTGTTCCATTTCTCCACATTTGGGTTACCGTCCCGATAGAACTTAGCAAACAGTTTTAAAAACACATATAAACATCTTTATTATTAACTCAAAAAGCAATACTTATGAAGAAAACCATCTTCTTGATTTTGTGCTTGTTATGTTCCATCGGAGCCATGGCGCAAAAGAAATCAATCACAGGTGTGGTTACGGATGCTACCGGTGAAACAGTCATCGGAGCAAGTGTTGTCGAGGTCGGTACCACCAATGGTGTTATAACCGACATTAGCGGCAAGTTTACGTTAATGGTCGATCCCAATGGAAAGATCAAAGTATCTTATGTTGGTTATCAGCCTCAAGTAATCGACATAAAAGGCAAAAATTCTTTTAATATTAAGTTGAAAGAAGACTCTGAAATGCTGGATGAAGTAGTAGTCACAGGATATTCCGGAACACAGCTTCGTTCTAAAGTAACTAACTCCATCTCTAAAGTAAAAGAGGAAGCTTTGACAACAGGTTTGTTCTCTAATCCAGCTCAGGCTTTATCTGGAGCGGTGTCAGGACTGAAAGTTATTCAAAGTTCCGGTAATCCAGGAGCAGCACCAACTATTATTCTTCGTGGAGGAACTAATCTGGATGGCACAGGTTCTCCCTTGGTAATTGTAGACGGCCAGCTTCGTGACGGACTAAATGACATTAATCCTGAGGACATTGAGTCCATGGATGTACTTAAGGATGCCGGTGCGACTGCACTTTATGGTGCGCGTGCCAGTAATGGTGTAATACTTGTAACAACTAAAAAGGGTAAACAAGGTTTTCGTGAGATAAACTTTAAAGCTAAAGTTGGTCTGAATTACGCATATACTCCTTATGACTTTCTTAATGGTGGAGAATATATCAAAGCGTTAAGACAAGCTGTTTATGATGCAGGTAATTTATTTGTTGATAAAGCCGGTAATACAAAGGGATACGGTGTTTATGCGAATGGTGCTCTTGACGGTGCACAGCCTTATGGTACAGGTAATGTATATGGTAAATCAGCATATAGTACAATGTATTTAAATGATGAAAACTCGTGGTTGCTTCAAAAGGGATGGAAGACGGTAGTTGATCCTATTACTGGAAAAGATATTATTTATAAAGATACCAATCTGGATAAATATAATCTAAACAATCCGGCATTATCACAAGATTATAACATAAATATGTCTGGTGGGAATGATCGTGGAAGTTATTATGCAGGTATCGGATATAATCGTCAGGAAGGTATACCTATTAATACATTTTATGAACGTTACTCATTTGTGACAAATGCAAGTTATAAAATAGCAGATTGGCTAACAAGTACATCATCGTTAAACTATAACCGCGCTAATTGGGAAAGTATGCCTGGTTCCAATGGATCAGAGGCAAATTATTTTGGTCGTATTCGTTCGTTACCTTCTACTGTGATTTTTGAGGACGAAGAAGGAAATATGGTGTTAGGTCCAGGTACGGCAGATGGAAATCAGTCTTACCAACCGGATAAATGGTGGCAAGATTTACAGTCTGATAAATTCACAATGATACAGTCGTTTAAAATTGATTTGTTGAAAAACTTATCGGTTAATTTGAATGCAAACTGGTATTACTCAGAAGATTTACAGGAAAAATTCACAAAAGACTACGAAAAGAATCCTGGGAATTATGATAGAACCCGTTCAAGTTCAATGCAGTATACCCGTGATTTTAGACAGACCTACAATGCGGTATTAAACTATAAACAGACATTCTTTAAAGACCATAATGTCGAATTGATGCTTGGAACAGAATACTATGATAAGTATTATCGTCAATTTAAAGCTTCAGGACAAGGTGCGGCAACAGATGATTTGCCAGACCTTGGTTTAACTGATCCAGGAGCAAACAAACGTTCTATTGATTCAGAACATAAAAAATTGAGAATCTTATCTTTCTTCGGACGTCTGAATTATGATTATAAATCAAAATATCTGTTATCAGCAGTATTCCGTCGTGACGGTTATTCCTCTTTGCTAGGCGATAATCGTTGGGGATTTTTCCCAGGTGTATCTGCCGGATGGATTTTCGGTCGTGAAGATTTCATCAAAAATACGATTCCGGTAATGTCATTTGGTAAGTTGCGTATGAGTTATGGTATTAATGGTAATGCATCAGGGATTGGTGAATACGATTTGCAAGGAGCTTATGGACCTACCACTAACTATAATGGAAATTTGGCATATCTTATCAGTAAACTTCCGAATCCGAGTTTAAGATGGGAAAAGACTGCTACCTTTGAAGCTGGTATTGATATGAGCTTCTTCGATAATCGTTTGACTACTAATTTTACATTCTATAATCGTTTGACATCCGACAAATATGCTAGTTTGAGTTTTCCTACTTCAACGGGATTCTCTTCTGTGACTAATAACAATGGTGAACTGCGTAACCGCGGTCTTGAAATTGAATTGTCCGGTAAGATTTTTGAGAATAAAGATTGGTCATGGTCTGCATCTGGTAATATTTCATATAATAAAAATACAATTGTTTCATTACCAGATAATGGACTTGAAAGAAATCGGCAAGATGCTTATGAGATTTATTCTGGTAAAGGTAACGAAAAAATGTGGGTAGATGGTTATCAGGAAGGTCGTGAACCCAACATGCTTTATCTTTATAAAGCAGATGGTATTTACAAATCATATAATGAAATTCCTGGTAATCTGATTGTAAAACATATGGGGTCAGTAACTTACTATGGTCCAGAAGCTTGGAATAAACTTAGTGCGGAGGAACAAGATGCTAAAAAGAATTTTCCGATCCAGCCTGGTGATGTAAAATGGCATGATGTAAATGGCGATGGCACCATCGATCAATTCGATCAAGTAAAAGTAGGAAATATGAATCCACATTGGATGGGTGGTTTCAATACAACTCTTTCATGGAAAGGACTGAAACTATATGCTCGTTTCGACTTTGCACTTGATTTCTGGGTGTATGAAAACTCAGATCAGAGTAAGACACCATGGTATATGGGATGTATGCAAGGTTCGTATAATGTACCTACTTTATACTATGATACATGGTCAGAATCAAACCCAGATGCTAAATACCCTCGTTTCTTATACGCAGATCAATTGGGTAAGAATAACTACAATACTCCATCAACCTTGTTTGCTTACAAAGGGAACTATTTAGCTGTACGTGAACTGTCACTGAGTTATGCTCTTCCTCAGAAGTGGGCGAGTGCTGCCAAAATGCAACGTGCTGAAGTGTCCATAACTGGACAGAACCTGGGATATATTACAGGAGCAAAGAATGTTTCATCACCAGAAACTGGAGCTAACGGAAAAGTAGGTTCAGGATATGCATTGCCTCGTACGGTGTTATTTGGTGTGAATCTGACTTTCTAAATTTACAAACCTTTAAAAGAATGATTATATGAACATCTTTAAAATAATGATACGATTAGGAGTTTTGGCAGTTACTGTCTGCTTGTACAGTGCTTGTGATTCACTCGATTTGGCACCTATTGACTCTTATGGTACAGGAAACTATTGGAAAAGACCAGAACATGTGCAGGCCTATATGGATGGATTGCATAAAAATCTCCGTGATAAGATTTTTCAGCATCAATATACTTTTGGAGAATCAAGAGGCGGCACAAGTATCGTGGGAACTGCTGTAGACGGTACTTCTCTATCATATGGTGAATTGGTCACTCAACAATTAACCCCACAAAGTTCGGGAGTAAGCAAATTTGGAGAACTTTACGGAATGATAGCTAATGTAAATATCTTCTTACAAAACACAAAGGATGCAACTTATATGACCGAAGACGAAAAAAGTTACTACCTAGGTCAGGCTTATGGTTTGCGTGCTTATTATTACTTTGATTTATACAGGATATATGGAACTGCCCCTTTGCGTTTGGATCCTAATCCGGTCGTTAATGGGAACTTTAATCCGGAAGAGTTGTATGCAGGACGTGCAAGTGGATCCACTCTGATGGGACAGATAAAATCAGACTTGACTGAGTCCCTGAAGTATTTTGGTGATAATAACTCTTTTGATCCTTACAACAGAGGTAATAAAAAGGCTTATTGGTCCAAAGCAGCTACAGAATATCTGGCAGCAGAAGTTTATCTGTGGAATGCAAAGGTATCAATTGATGATAACAAAGCAAATGAAACTGATTTGCAAATAGCAAAAACACATCTTAATAATTTGATGAGTAATTATAACTTAACGTTACAACCATCTTATAGTAGTGTTTTTGATGTAACTAATAAAGGTAATTCTGAAATTATTATGGCTGTTAGATATGCTGAGGGGGAAGCTAGTAATAGCTATACTACCTACATATATAATTTTCAAACAGGAAACTTTAAGACTGTAGGTTATAATGATGAAAACGGAAAACTTATGGGAGATACTTTGAAAGTTGGTACAACCGGGCAACAGCGCATTGAATACAAATCACAGTTCTTCCTTGCGTATGATAAAATAGATACTCGTCGGGATGCTTCGTTCTTAAGTGCTTATCACAAAGAAACGAATAAACTACAAGGCACCATATTTAAAAAGATTATGGGACATTTCAATCAAACAACCAATCAATATGTATGGGATGCTGATGCTGTATTATATCGTTTGGCAGGTGTATATCTGATGATGGCTGAGGTTGAAAATATGCAAGGAGGAGATGTTGCTAAATACATTAATTTTGTTCGTGAACGTGCCTATGGCAAGGCTTGGGATAAGGCTAAATATGGTTATGAGAATGCTGATTTCACAACTAATGAATTAGCGATTCTTCACGAAAAAGATAAAGAAATGCTTGGTGAAGGACAGCGCTGGTGGGATGTATTACGTATGACCCTAACTAAAGGCGGAAAGCCACTGGTGTTCTGTACAGAAGGAAGCGTAGACGGCACTCCTATTTTGAATGAGGCTACTGAAGCATATAAAGTACTTTGGCCTATTGAAACTGAAATGCTAAATAAAGATCCCAAGTTGGAGCAAACTCCAGGGTATGTTAAATAGAAATTATTCGATATACTGGAGAAAGATTTTCTCAGATATTTAAAAGTGGCATGGGACTTATTTCTGTATTACCAGGGATAAGTCCCATTATTGTAAAAATGAAGGTTTGTTTTTTATTTTATATTTATCTTCCAATAGCAAACTAATTATTCTTTCTGGAAATTGTATCCAATAATTAATAATAAAAGTCATACGTGCTTGGAACCGTTCATGCCAATGGACTAAGGGTAACAGGGAGTGGAAATCAAAAGAAAAGCATTATGTCAGTGGAGATGCTATATTGAAACAGACAGTCGATCCGGAGCCCGGATATGCGGTAAAAGAAGTTTTTTTCACCCCAAAGGGAGAAAACGTATACGCTATTTTATCTCAATATCCTAAAAATAAAATTGTGTTGAAAAACGTTCAAACAAGGAATAAGACTAAGATTGCTTTATTAGGATCAGATAAGAAAGTTCTTTGGAAACAAAAAGGTAATGATCTTGAAATCACAATGCCTTCTCTGTACGCAGATGAATTACCTTGTGATTATGCATGGGTTCTTAAATTGGACAATATAGAAAATAAAAAAGACCGATAGGTATATTGTATAAAACCGATTAGTTTCTTTTTTGTTGCACGAGCATGCTGCACAAATTGAAAAGGCAGTATCTGAGTATCTTTCTGTATACTTGGGTACTGCCTTAAATATAAACTCTATGAAGCTTTTTCTTTAAATAATTATCTCTATAAGTATAGCTGAATTTATTTTCCTTCAAGTATCCGTCACTTAGTACTATAAAATGTTAATAGTGGCATTGCTTTTTCTATTGTGTTAGAATGTATGTATTGTAAATAATTATCAATATTATTTCTAATGACTTTCTTTTTCCCCTGTTCTTGTCCACAGTAATGTTTATATTGCATTTTTATAACATTTATCTGTTGTTTTATACCATTAGTCTACCGTCCGAAAAAAGTTATTTTCTCACTTATATTAGCCTTTTGGGGCTTAAAAAACAAATTGTATATCTCTGTATATCAGCTTCTTTCCTGCTTACTCTCTTTTTCTTCTCCTTCCATTTTTCGCCTACCGTCCCGATAGAACTTAGTAAACAGTTTTAAAAACACATATAAACATCTTTATTATTAACTCAAAAAGCAATACTTATGAAGAAAACCATCTTCTTGATTTTGTGCTTGTTATGTTCCATCGGAGCCATGGCGCAAAAGAAATCAATCACAGGTGTGGTTACAGATGCTACCGGTGAAACAGTCATCGGAGCAAGTGTTGTCGAGGTCGGCACTACCAATGGTGTAATTACCGACATTGACGGCAAGTTTACATTAATGGTCGATCCCAACGGAAAGATCAAAGTCTCTTATGTTGGTTATCAGCCTCAAACGATCGATGTAAAGGGCAGAAATTCTTTTAATATTAAGTTGAAGGAAGATTCTGAAATGTTGGATGAAGTGGTTGTAACAGGTTATGGCGGTAAACAATTGCGTTCTAAAGTGACTAACTCCATAGCCAAAGTAAAAGAGGAAACTTTAAAACAAGGTATGTTTACTAATCCGGCTCAAGCTCTTTCCGGTGCTGTAGCAGGTTTGTCAGTAAGTCAGACTTCGGGTAATCCGGGTAGTGCTCCAACTTTAGTACTCCGTGGTGGTACGAACTTTGATGGTTCCGGTTCTCCACTGATCTTAATTGACGGTCAGGTACGCTCTTCGCTGAGTGATATTAATCCGGATGATATTGAATCAATGGAGGTGTTGAAAGATGCCGGTGCAACTGCTATTTACGGTGCACGTGCTAATGATGGTGTAGTACTTGTAACAACAAAACGTGGTAAGGCGGGTAGAGCAGAGGTAAATCTAAAAGCAAAGTTTGGCTTGAACTACTTCAAGGATTCTTATAACTTTATGAATGCCGGTGATTACCTTTATTGGATGCGTACAGGTTATATGAATGCTTACGTTGGAGATATGAAACACCCGGACGGAGCTAATGTGAAAGGATGGTCTTCTCTAAGCGGATTGACTACTGCAACTCCTTATGGAACAGGTAATTTATATTTTGACAAGGATGGTGTAACGCCATTAGACGGAAATAAAACAAGTTCTGCTATTTGGAGTCCGATGATCTATTCAGATAATCTATCTTTTCTGCTCAATCAAGGATGGCAGACTATGATTGACCCGGTATATGGAGATAAAATTATTTATAAAAATACAGACATTGCCGATTTTAATATAAACACACCTTCATTCTCTCAGGATTATAACTTAAGCGTAAGCGGTGGTAATGATAAAGGAAGTTATTATGCCGGCTTGGGCTACAATAAGAGTGAGGGTACAGCAGTAGGTAACTGGTATCAACGAATTACTTTTACTTTTAATGCTGATTATAAACTTAAGGAATGGTTAACTTCTAATTCAAGTTTCAATTTTGCAGATGCGACCTGGAACGGACTTCCTGCATCGCAAACAGCTGAGGCTAACTATTTCTCACGCTGTCTTTCATTACCTCCTACTTTCCGTGGTTATAATGCAGATGGAGATATGCTATTAGGACCGAACTCCGGTGATGGTAACCAACAATACAATTTTAAGCAATTCGTTCGTGATAATAATACGGATAAGTTTACGATGAATCAATCTTTCACAATTGATTTCATGAAAGGTCTCTCATTGAAATTAGGAGCCATCTGGTATTATTCCGAAGAAAAAACAGAAGCTTTTAATAAAGACTATTTGAGCTCTCCGGGTAACTTGATTACATCTCACGCCACCTCTGCTTCATATAGCCGTACTTTAGACCAAACATATAATGCCGTATTGAACTATAATTATCAGATCAATAAGGACAACTTCTTGGATGCAATGGTTGGTTTTGAATACTATGATTCATACGGCAAGGGATTCAGTGCTTCTGGTTCTGGAGCTCCCACCGATGATTTTATGGATTTGGAATACACCTCAAAAGAGGAAGGAATGCGTTCTATAGACTCTTCACATTCTCGTCAACGTATTATGTCATTCTTTGGACGTGTTAATTATGACTACCAATCTAAGTATCTGCTTTCTTTGGTTTTAAGACGGGATGGATATTCCAAATTAGCTAAAGAAAACCGTTGGGGAGTATTTCCGGGTGTATCAGCGGGATGGGTGTTCAGTAAAGAAGAATTTATGGAAAACACAGCATCTATTCTTTCATTCGGTAAATTACGTGCCAGCTTTGGTTTAAATGGTAATGTAAACAAGAACTTTGTTGGAAACTATACAGTTCAGGGAGCTTATGGCAGCAATCGCTATAATGGTTCAACCGGTTTCTTGTTAAGCAGCATTCCTAACCCATATTTGATGTGGGAAAAATCGAGAACTTTTGAAGTCGGTTTAGATATGGGCTTTTTGGAAAATCGCATCAATGCTAACTTGACATATTACAACCGTTTGACTAGTGATAAATATGCTAATATCACAGTACCGTCTACTTCAGGTGTAAGTTCTGTTACTTCAAACAATGGTGAGTTCCAGAATCAAGGATTTGAATTTGAATTAGGATTCCGGATCATTGATTCCAAAGACTGGAAGTGGAACTTGAACTGGAATGGTGCTTTGAACAAAAACAAGGTTGTTTCTTTGCCGGACAATGGACTTGAAAGAAATCGTCAAAGTGCTTATCAGGTTTATACTGGAAACGGAGATGAAAAAATGTGGGTTGGTGGATATCAGGAAGGACAACGTCCGGGCGATCTATACATGTTTGTGGCAGAAGGACTTTATAAATCTCAAGACGAAATCCCGGCTAACTTGATTGACTTGACAACAGGTAATAACGGTTCAAGTGGCCGTCCTCTTTATGGTGGAACAGAAGGTTACAATAAATTAACAGATTCTCAAAAAGCCAATGCCCTTCCGATTCAGCCGGGTGACGTGAAATGGAAAGATGTAAATGGTGATGGAGTTATTGATAATTATGACATGGTGAAAATTGGGAATACTGTTCCTAAATGGACAGGAGGTATCAATACTACTGTAAGCTGGAAGGACCTTACCTTGTCTGCACGTTTCGACTATGCATTGGGATTCACCGCAGTGGACTGGAAAACAATGTGGATCATGGCATGTGCTCAAGGTACTTATAATACCATTGAGGAGACCAAAAACACATGGACTCCTGAAAATCCGAATGCTAAATATCCAACTTATGTATGGGCCGATCAATTGGGTAAACGTAATTATTGCCGTAGCTCATCCATGTTTGCCTATAATGGAAATTATCTGGCGCTGCGTGAACTCTCATTATCCTATAAATTACCATCTGTATGGGCGCAAAAAGCTAAGTTGAGCAATGTGGAACTATCTATTACAGGTCAGAACTTAGGCTATTTGACAGAAGCAAAACACCTATTCTCACCGGAAAAAGCAGATAATAATGGAGGATATCCATTACCTCGTACAGTGATTTTTGGTATTAATGTTTCTTTCTAAATATAAAAAAGACAAATTATGAAAAAGATAATATATATCATTTCCTTATTTGTATCGTCTGTGCTTTACACTTCATGCGATGCATTGGATCTCGCTCCGGAAGACTATTTCGGAAGCGGCAACTACTGGAATAATAAAGCCCAGGTGGAAGGGTTTATGAATGGCATGCACTCTCAATTGAGAGGTAACTATAATATGTTTTATTGTTTGGGAGAATTGCGCGGTGGTACACAGCGCGTTGGTAGTTCTTCACAAAACACCAGTTTGGACTATGCCATATTGCGTACCAACACTTTAAGCCAGGATAATCCGGGATTCAGCAACTGGTTTGGATTATATAGCCCGATTATGCAAGTTAATCATTTCATTCAAAAAGTTGAGAATGAATGTGATTTTTTAAGTGAGGCAGACAGAAAAGCCTATTTAGGACAAGCATATGGTTTAAGGGCTCTTTATTATTTTATGCTTTATAAAACTTACGGCGGAGTACCTATTGTAACAACAGTCGAGTTGCTGGATGGCAAAGTGACTGCAGATAAATTTTATGTCGAACGTGCTACACCCGAGGCCACTATGGCCTTCATAAAAGAAGATATCGGTAAATCTGAAAACTATTTTGGTACAGAAGAAGTGACCAATAAATATGATAAGACAATGTGGTCTAAAGCTGCTACTCTGATGTTGAAAGCGGAAATTTATATGTGGGCTGCTAAAGTTTCAATAAATGGCTATACAGCTTCTGGAAGATCGGATTTAGAAACAGCCAAAACAGCTCTGAATGGAGTGATAGGCAAATTTCAGCTATTAAATAAATTCAGCGATGTATTTAGTACAGCTAACCGTAATAATGCAGAGGTTATTTTCACCTTACATTTTGCTGATGGCGAAGCTACAAACTGGGGAGGCATGTTCCTCTATCAGGAGGCAGTATTCATTGGACAGGTATATGACCGTGATGATAATAAAATTGAAACGGATACATTAAATTTGAAAGGTACCGGAGGTACATTCCGCCATGAATATACAGAAGATTTCTGGAAAAGCTATAGCGATAAAGACACTCGTCGTGATGCAACATTCTTAGAATATTATACCCAAAAGAATAAAGAAGGCTTTGGTTGTGTTATGCTTAAGGCTATTGGTTCTATCAACTCGAACAACAATCGTATTTATGATACCGATGTGATTGTTTACCGTTATGCCGATGCTTTATTGATGATGGCTGAAATAGAAAATGGTTTAGGAAATCCTTGCGCAGGTTATATTAATGAAGTGCGTGAACGTGCATATGGCTCCAATTATGAGGCTAATAAATATACGGAAGGAAATTATGCAGAGAATGAATTGACCATTCTCCAGGAACGTGATAAAGAGTTTGTTTGGGAAGGTAAGCGATGGTTTGATGTAGTACGTATGCATGATGCTAATGGCAAATCTCTTGCTTTCTCTGCTACTGCGAATTATCCTTCGGATAAACCTCTTTTGGACCCAAGCGAGGAATACAAGTTGTTATGGCCTATTGATGTTAACATTATGAGTGTCAATCCGTTGCTGAAACAGACACCTGGATATGAAAAATAAAACTTAATCAATAGGTTTTAAATATGATTATTTATTAAATGTAGAAGCTGTCTCGGTTATTATTGAGACAGCTTCTCTTTTTTCATTGCCATACACACATTACTCCTTATTCTCCAATCATAGAGCCGATTTTTATATATGCAGATGGAGGAGAACAAAATAAAGCGGGGAATGTCCGGCCGGACATTCCCCGCTTATACTAACTAATCAATTTTCATATCCCGGAGTCTGTTTTAACGCCGGATTGTCTGTCAATACACTTTCATTAATCGGCCATAATAAGCGGGTCGCAACGGCAGAAGTGCGCTTTGTCACATAGTCTGCACCCAATAATCTTAAATCATACCAGCGTTTCCCTTCAAACATAAATTCACGCATGCGCTCTTTCAAAATGGCTTCCAAAGGATCTTCATCACCGGACATGTATTTATTATCCGTATAGAAGTCTCCTTTATCATTCGGATAAGATAGCGTAGCTTTGTTTAACTCAAAGAACTCTTTTCCATAAGCACGTTCACGAACTTGATTGATCTCAGTTGCCGGATCTTCTCCCAACAGCGCTTTTGCTTCGGCAAGTAATAACAGGCAGTCTGCATATCGATAAATGGGGTAATCATTCAAAAAACTGCGCTGTGAAGCTCCGTCCAACAGGACTCCCTGATACTTATTGCAGAAAGGAGCAATATATTTAATTGTGCCATCTTCTTGCTTTTGGTAAACAGCTGTCATGGAAGCGTCCTTACGGGTATCTCCATCACGGAATGCCTTATTATACAAATCGTATCTTATCTGCAGACGAATCAAACCGTTAAGTTGTCCTTCAGGCAAATCTTTAAATGAAATTCCTTCTTTATTACAGTAAGTTGCAGTCATGTATGCCTGCTGTGGTACTAAGTTTTGTCTAAATCTATCGTCCCACATGTTATACTCATCTTTTGCATTACGTATAGAGAAAATAATTTCGGCATTATCTTTATTATTGTAAGCAAATACTTTTGAGAAATCATCCTGCAAGCTGACATTTACATTACTGATAATTGATTGTAAAGCTGTTTTGGCTGTAGTATAATCTGTTGTGCCGCCACCCATTTGACGCCCACTCCATAAATAAACTTCACCTTTCAGCATTTGTGTTGCGGCCATTGACCAGTAATATCTGCCGAATTTGAAAGAGTAATCACTGCCGAATGCCTTTTCAGAAGCAATGATATCTTCTTTGATTTGTTTCATCACATCTTCTGCAGGAGAGGCTGCTTTTGAGAGGTTGCTTAAGTCTAAAGAGGCTCCATTCGTATAATCCAGATAGAGAATAACATCTCCCCAAGAACGCAATAAATGAAAATAAAGATATGCCCGCATACCATAAGCTTCACCTAAATAATAGTTTTTAGTAGCTTCGGGAAGTACAGTCGTTTCTTTGGTTTTAGCGATCATCAAATTGATCTGATTGATCACTTTGTACATTCCTGCAAAGTTGGTTATTCCTGTGTTTTCCTTATTTATCGTATTGAAAGGCAAGCGTTCCATACCTTGAGTGGCTTCTCCTCCAAAGGGAACGTCTCCATAAATGTCCGCACGAGGCTCACCTAATAAGAAAAAATTAAAACTACATTCTCTAAGTAATGCATGCAAACCTACATTAAAGGTACTGAACTGAGCTTCAGTCTTCCAGTAATTACTATCCGCAATAGAACTGGTAGGTTCAATATCCAGTGCATCACATCTTGAAAACAGCAGGAGAGAAAGCCCTGCTAACATATATGTAAATATTTTCTTCATAATGCTATTTGTATTAATCATATATAATTTAGAATGTCACTGACAAACCGAATAAAACTGTTCTCGGAGTTGGATAACGTCCGTTATCTATTCCACGACCATAAGTTGTATCTACAGCCGGCTCAGGAGAAACACCCGTGTATCCGGTGATATAGAATAAGTTCTGTCCTGTTACATAGACTGATGCATCTGTCATGCCAACTTTACTGATCCATGCTTTAGGCAGATTATAATTTAATGTCAATTCACGCAAAGCCAGATAATCACCCTTTTCATAGAAGCGTGAACTGTTATTATCAATAGCTGTATTACCGTTATTTGAACGTGTAATATTTTTCTTGCTTAACTGGTCTGCGTAATAGAATGCAGGTAAATCTGTATCAGTATTGGTCTCACTCCATGTCTTTTTTACCTCTTTAATAATATTGAATGAACCTTGATACTGTCCCAAAGAACGTGCTGCGAGATCATTATAAATGGTATGTCCTAAAGCGTAATCGAAACGAGCATATAAAGAGAGGTTTTTATAACCCAATGTAGTAGAGAATCCACCAGTAATTTTTGGAAATATATTTCCTACTACTTGACGGTCATATCCATTGATTACACCATCGCCATTGATATCTTCCCAACAAACATCACCCGGTTCGATCGGTTGCCATCCTTCTTTTCCGGCATATTGGGCTGCAAGTCCGGGACCATATAAGTTGGCTACCTCGTCGATGCGGTTATTGGCATACTTTTTCACGTCATCCCAATCTTTGAATATATGATTTTGTTTGTAAGCAACCAATTCTCCCAATTTACCACCTTCCTGACGGCCGGCAATCCATTTTGTTTCAGGAGTTCCATCGGCTTTTTTGCGTCCGGTTGCCACTTCATAGCCACCTACACGGTTATTTTCATTGCCGTTATAAGGTAATTTCACAATTTTGTTTGCTACAGAAGACAGATTGGCTGTAACATCCCATGTCAATCCTTTCGGGTTATTCAGAATGTTGGCTCTTACTTCCATTTCGAAACCATAGTTGCGCAGAGTTCCCATATTAGTCATGATCTCTGTAAAGCCTGTATATCCCGGAAGTGCTTGTTTAGTTAACAAGTCTTTAGTAGTACGGTTGTAGTAGTCAAGAATGAAACTTAACCGATTGTTTAAGAATCCGATGTCCAGACCAGCTTCAAATGACTGACTTTGTTCCCAGCGTAATCCGGTGTTTACCAAGCCTGAGTTGTAGAATGCGGTTGAACCTCCATATGTCTTTGCACCTACTTGAGAGTAAGCACCATATACATCGAAATTTCCGATACCATTTACATTTCCATTTACACCATAGCTAAGACGAGGTTTCAAGTTAGAAATAACTTCTGAGACTTTAGAATCCTTCCAGAAATTTTCTTCCATGATATTCCAACCCACAGACACACCAGGGAAAAATCCCCAACGGTTATCTTTCAGTTTTGAAATACCATCATAACGAGCAACAAATGAAATTAAATATCTCATGTCATAGTTATAATTGATACGGCCAAACCCTGATAGAATACGGTATGCTGTTTTAGTTGTAGAAGTATAAGTCCTTGTAGAACCAGCATTCAAGGTAGGAATATCATCAGTTGGAGAGTTTTGGGTTTTAGCTTCAAAATCGAACTGATCATAGGTGAAGTATTCAGTTCCTACCATTGCTTCCAGATTGTGTTTTTCAGCAAAAGTATCTGTGTATGTCAGTGTTCCGTTCAACTGAATTTGATTGTATTTCTGGACATAAGCTTCAGCCTGACGTGTATTATCAGGAGTTGCAGAAGATTGAGCTTGATAAGATTTATTAAACTTCTCTCTCTGCCAGTCATAACGATAAAGTGAAGCATTTCCATTTAACACTAATTTTTTAGGTAAAATGTCAAGGGCAAATCCAACACTGTAGGTTGATTTATTAGTGCTGTTCTCGCTCGTCAACTTATCTCTGTAATAATCGGGATTACCGTCTCCTGTACCGAAACCGGAGGCCGGAGTTCCATCTTCATTCCAAGGATTCCATGTCGGACGTTGAGAACGTGTACGGTAGAAAAATTCATATTGACCGATCCAAAGTTCCGGTTGAGTTGACCAAGAGTAAGTCGCATTAGCCTTTACTGTCAGGAAAGGAAATACTTTATAAGAACCGTTCAATGCACCATTGAAGCGCTCGTAACCAGTACCTCTAATCTGACCATCTTCTTTATAGTAGCCTAAACTTGCAGAAAAAGTCCCTTTATCATTACCACCTGTAATGTTCACATAATGATCTTGAGTTAAAGCACTATTGTTAAACACCACATCGTCCAATTCACCAGAGTAGTCTTTATACAAGATCGTTTTTCCATCATAAAATGGATCTGCCATAGAAGACCAACCTTCATTTTTCAGATTAGCATTTTCGTCTGTCAAATAGCGGATATCAAATAAGTTATTTCCAATACCATATCCCATTTGTGTATCGACATTGGTACGTCCGGTTCTTTTGTAGCCCATACGGTTATAATAAATATAATCGTGTGCATCGCAAAAATCATAGCCTTTACGAGCGAAGTTCACACCCATTTTAAATTTGTAATTAACAGATGCTTTTCCTTCTTTTCCACTTTTAGTCTCAACCAAAATAACACCACCATTGGCACGTGCACCATAAATAGCTGTTGAAGCGGCATCTTTCAAAACCTGAATAGATTCAATATCAGAGGGATTAATATCACTCATGCTATTGCGAACAATACCATCGACTACAATAAGAGCTTTGCTGTTGTCGCCTGTAATAGTAGCGCCTCCACGCAATGTAATATCCGGTTCACTACCAGGTTGCCCCGTTTTGTTAACAACACGAAGACCTGTAACAGAGCCTTGTAAAGACTGTCCTGCATTACTGAAAGCCGCATTTTTAAGTACAGAATTATCAAGCTTTGAAATAGCAGTAGTTAAAGTTGCACGTTTTTGTGAGCCACCGTATCCTGTAATCACCACTTCATCTAATACCTCTGTATCTTCTTTCAGTACTACATTGTAAGTGTTTGCAGCGCTAACAGTAATTGTTTGAGGTTTGTAACCAATATAGCTAACTGTGAATTTAGCGCCAGTAGCTATCGTTAATGAGAACTTGCCGTCAAGGTTAGTGATTGTACCATTGGTTGTACCTACCTCAACGACACTTGCACCGATGACAGATTCACCGGTACCATCTGTAACCACACCTGTGATGGATTTTGTTTGAGCTATAGCTCCTATAGAGCATAATAAGCACAAAATCAAGAAGATGGTTTTCTTCATAAGTATTGCTTTTTAGTTAATAATAAAGATAATTATAATTGCTTTTACTAAGTTCTATCGGTACTTGGTATTTTTACTACCTAAATAATAAATGAAAAAGGTTAAATTTATTATTTCTTTTCATTTATATACTATCAAACCGTTGCAAATATATATATTATATTAAAAACTCACAAGTATATTTTAAATATATTTTTTATATAACCGAAATAATATTGAAAAACTAAGATAATCAGCTCCGGATTCTCATAAAAGATTGTTTATGGAAGAGTGCTATATATATAATATTGATTTCTTATATTATATATGAGACTGCTTTCATTAAAATGGACAAATGTAATATGTTTTTATTTTGAAATACTGTTTGATTAACTTGAAAAGTGCCAAAGATTATATCTAATAACCTTATTATATGTTATAAGATGTTTCTTTGTGTTGAAAGATGGATCACTTCATTTCACTTACATAAAAGTGGCTTCCGAACACAAGAAAAGATGAAAAGTATAGCCTGATGATTCACTACTTTTCACCATAATAAATTTGTTTGTGAACATTTGTACGAAAATATTTTTTTAAAATCTTTCGTTTGTAAGATAAACAATTGATGTTTAGATTATTGCATATTTATTGTCCTTATTTCTGTTATACCATATAACCAAGTACCGATAGGACTGTGCTCATTTTCAGGTGTTTATATTTAAGAGATTTAGAAGAGATAATTTTCCTTTTTTATTAACTAAAAATCAATTTATGAAAAAAGTCCTTTTTATTTTGTTGGGCTGTTTGCTATCGTTTAATGTGATGGCACAGGTAAAGGCGATTTCGGGGGTGGTAACAGATGTTACCGGAGATCCCGTTATTGGGGCAAGTGTTGTAGAAGTGGGAACCACTAATGGAGTAATTACTGACTTAAATGGTAAGTTCTCGTTAAAAGTGGCGCCTAATTCACAATTCTTGGTGAGTTATATTGGCTATAAACAACAAACTATTAAAGTTGGTTCTGAAAGCACTTATAATATTGTGCTGAAAGAAGATTCGGAAGTTCTGGATGAGGTTGTTGTAGTAGGTTATGGTTCACAAAAGAAGGTGAACGTTACGGGAGCTGTAGGTATGGTTAGTGCTGATGCATTGGAAGCACGGCCGGTAGCAAATGCTTCACAAGCGTTACAGGGGGTTGTTCCCGGTTTGAATCTTACTGTTGGCAATAACGGTGGTTCTCTGGATGGAACATTGAACATGAATATTCGTGGAGCCGGAACGATCGGTGATGGATCGGGTTCTTCTCCATTGGTTTTGATTGATGGCATTGAGGGTGATCTGAATACTGTCAATCCTAACGATATCGAATCTGTTTCGGTATTAAAAGATGCTGCATCGGCTTCTATCTATGGTGCAAGAGCTTCGTTCGGTGTGATTCTTGTAACTACAAAGAGTGGTAAGAGCGGTAAGACAAATGTGTCATATAGCGGTAGCGCACGTTTTTCTGATGCTATTGGTATTCCCGATATTATGGATTCTTACACTTTTGCTCAGTACTTCAATCGTGCTTCTGCTAATAAAAGTGGCGGTGATATTTTTGCACCTGCCGTAATGGAACGCATCAAAGCCTATCAAGAAGGAACGTTGAAAGCTACTACAGTTGATAATGGAGCAGGTATTTGGCAAAAATGGGCTAGTGCGAATGGAAACACGGATTGGTTTGAAGAATTTTATGATCATTGGGCGCCATCTCAGGAACATAACCTTAGTATTAATGGTGGTACGGACAAAACCCAATACTTGATTAGTGGAAGTTTTCTGGATCAGAAAGGTTTAATGCGTCATGGATCTGACAAGTTTCAACGTTACACACTGAATGGTAAAATCACAACGGCTGTCACTGACTGGTTCAAGGTGGCATATTCTACTAAATGGACCCGTGAGGATTTTGAACGTCCTACTTACTTGACAGGAAACTTTTTCCATAACTTAGCTCGTAAATGGCCTGTGCATCCGGCTTATGATCCTAACGGATTCCCTATGGACGAAGGTGAAGTGGAGCAGATGGAAAATGGAGGAAAGCAGAACAGCCAGAAAGATTTTTATACGAATCAGTTGCAACTGGTTTTTGAGCCTATTAAAAACTGGAAAATCAATCTTGAAGGTAGTGTACGTACCACTACTCAATATCAGCATTGGGAAGTATTACCTGTTTATGCCTACAATGTAGATGGAGATCCCTATTATACAGTGTGGGATATGGGATATGGTTCTTATGCGGCAGGTTCTTCTCGCGTGAATGAATATAGTTGGAAGGAAAATTATTATACCACAAATATTTATTCGGACTATTTCAAACAGTTCGATAACGGACATTATTTTAAAGTGATGGCTGGTTTTAATGCAGAGTTATATAAAACCAGAAACATTACGGCTGAGAAAAACACATTGATTACTCCGGGGGTACCGACTATTAATACGGCAACTGATGACCCACAGGCTTATGGTGGTTATGCCGACAACTCTGTAGCCGGTTTCTTTGCGCGTGTCAACTGGAGTTATAAAGATCGCTATATGTTTGAGGCTAATGGCCGATATGATGGTTCTTCCCGTTTTGTCGGAAAAGAACGTTGGGGATTCTTCCCTTCGTTTTCTGCCGGTTGGAATATCGCCCGCGAACCATTTATGGAAAGCTTTGCTGAAAAGATCAATATGGGAAGTTTAAAGTTAAGAGCTTCATGGGGACAGTTGGGTAATACGAATACCAATGATGCTTGGTATCCATTTTATCAGACTATGCCTGTAGGGTCTAATTATGGTTGGTTAGTAAATGGCGAACGTCCTAACTATGCTACAAATCCGGGTATTGTCAGTTCTAAGAAAACATGGGAAACAGTAGAGACTTGGGATGTCGGTTTGGATTGGTCTTTCTTTAATAATCGTTTGTCTGGTTCATTCGACTATTTCGTACGTTATACTTATGATATGATTGGTCCGGCTCCTGAACTTTCAAGTCTGTTGGGAACTTCAGTTCCTAAAATCAACAACTCGGATATGAAATCATATGGTTTTGAGTTGGAGTTGAATTGGAGAGACCGGATTGGTGAAGTTTCTTATGGAGCTAAATTAGTGCTTTCTGATGACCAACAGAAAATTTTGCGTTATCCGAATGACTCATATGATGTAGGTTCGTACTATAAAGGCAGACACTTGAATGATATTTGGGGATTGACAACAATTGGCATTGCAAAAACACAGGAAGAGATGGATGCCCATTTGGCAAAAGTTGATCAGTCTTCTTTGGGAACCAGTTGGGGAGCCGGTGACATTATGTATGCCGATTTGGATGGTGACGGAAAAATAAGCAATGGTACTAATAAGTTAGGAGATACCGGTGACTATCGCATTATCGGTAATTCAACCCCTCGCTTGAAATATGGTCTTACGTTGGACGCTGCGTGGAAAGGATTCGATTTCAGTATTTTCATGCAGGGAATCGGAAAACGTGACCTGTGGTTGGACGGATGTTATTTCTGGGGAGCCAACGGACAAGGAAATGAATGGCAATCTACCGGATTTACTGAACATTGGGATTTCTTCCGTCCGGAAGGTGACCCGTTGGGTGCTAATTTAGATGCGTATTATCCACGTGTTAACTTTAGTGGTGGCCGTAATACCCAAGTCCAGACACGTTATTTGCAGAATGGTGCGTATCTGCGCTTGAAAAATGTTCAGTTGGGTTATACATTGCCTCGGGTGTGGACAGAAAAAGCCGGAATCTCTTCTGTACGTGTATATCTTTCAGGAGATAACCTGGCTACAATCACCAGCCTTTCTAAGATTTTCGATCCGGAGGCTACCGGAAGTTTGGCCGGAACAGGATCCGGTAAACTGTATCCTTTGCAAAGAGTAATATCTGTCGGTGTTAACATTAATTTCTAAATTGAAGTATTATGAAACTTAAAATAAAAAATCTGTTTATACAAGCATGTTTTATTGCAGGAGGGGCATTGACACTCACATCCTGTAATGACTTTCTTGACAGAGAACCGCTTTCTTCTGTCACACCGGAAGTCTATTTTCAGACAGTAGACCATTTCGCTGCTTATTCCATAGCGAAGTATCAGAACTATTTTTCTTCGCATGGCGGTTATGGAGCAGGCATAGCCAATAATGATGGCGGAACAGATAATATGGTAGCCGGAGGGCGTAGTAGCCGTTATGTAAAAGGACTTTGGAAAGTTCCTTCCAGTGATGGCAACTGGAGTTTTAGTAATATCCGTTATTGCAATTACTTCTTTGAAAATGCTGTGCCTAAATATGAAGCGGGTGAAGTTGCCGGAGCGGATGCTGATATTCGTCATTATATTGGAGAAATGCATTTGATGCGTGCGCTTGTGTATTATAATCTGTTGCGTAATTATGGTGATTTTCCGATCATAACGGAAGTTCTTCCTGACGATAAAGCGGTACTGATGGAGAAAGGTGTTCGTCAGCCTCGTAATCTGGTTGCCCGTTTTATCTTGAAAGATTTGGATGACGCTGCCAGTATGATGTATAGTCAGGGATTTAAGAATAATACTCGTTTGAATCGTGAGACGGCTTTGTTGATTAAATCACGGGTAGCATTGTATGAAGCTTCTTTCGAAAGGTACCATAAAGGTACAGGAAGGGTACCGGGAGATGACAACTGGCCGGGAAAGAAAGTGCATCCTAATTTTTCGTTGGATGTGGAAGCAGAAGTTGATTTCTTCTTGACAGAGGCTATGAAGGCTGCGGAAGAAGTGGCAGATAAAATCACTTTGACACCCAACACGAAAGTTGCGGACCCGGCTAATCCTTCTATTACATCCGGATGGAATCCTTATTTTGAGATGTATGCTACTGTTGATTTGAGTGGCTATGATGAAGTGCTTTTCTGGCGTCAATATGCAAAAACCGGTAGCTTCTCTATCATGCATGGTGCTCCGGCATGGATTGCATCCGGTTCTAATCATGGTTTGTTGAAAAGCTATGTTGAAAGTTTCTTGATGCAGGATGGTTTACCTTGGTATGCGGCAAGCAGTGCGGCTCCTTACAAAGGTGATGCTACATTGGATAATGTGAAAGCAAATCGTGATAATCGTCTTCAGTTGTTTATGTTTGGTGAAAGTAATTTTGTGCCTGTATATTCAACCGAAGAAGCGGGTACGGTGAAAATGTTTGCTCCACACCCGGTGTCTAACCGTGAAGAGATGAGAGACCAGACAGGATATCGCATTCGTAAATATGCCAGCTTTGATATGGCACAGAATGTTTGGGGAAAGGCTGAATCAACTACAGGATGTATTATTTACCGTGGTGTTGAGGCTTATCTAAATTATCTGGAAGCTTATTATATGAAGAATGGCAATGTGGCAGGCAAAGCGGCTCAGTATTGGAGAGCTATTCGTGAACGTGCCGGATTGGATCCTGATTTTACAAAAACTATCAATGCGACTGATTTGAATCAGGAAACAGATTGGGGTAAGTATTCAGGTGCCCAGGTTGTAGATGCTACCTTATTAAATATACGTCGTGAGCGTCGTTGTGAATTTATTGGTGAAGGTATGCGTTGGGATGATTTGGTTCGTTGGCGTTCGATGGATCACTTGCTGACGAAAAACTATATGCCTGAAGGATGTAATTTCTGGGATGAAATGTATAAGTCGGCTAACAAAGATGAGAATGGTGCTGAGATTACATTTAAAGATTCCGGTGAAGAAGGTTCCAATATCTCTTCACGTACCTTTAAGTATTTGCGTCCTTATGCCATTTTGAAAGCCAATAATGACGTATACGACGGTTATACCTGGCAGAAAGCTCATTATCTCAACCCTGTGCCGGTTCGCGAGATGGAATTGCTGTCTCCGGATGAAAAAGTAGAAACGTCTGTATTATACCAGAATCCTTATTGGCCAACTAAGATTGGAGAGGTTGCTGAAGAATAATTCGGTTTTCAATAGATTATTTAAATAAAGTAGAGGAGAGGGGTGTTATTGAAGATAACGTCTCTCTCTTTTTTATTCTGACTTCAGATATGCTCATCACAAAGTTAAAACTCAGAATCCGAAAGATTCAGAGTAAAGTATATCTTGATCTTTAGAGAAATGTTTTCTTCGTACAAGCCAAGTTCATCCTGGTAGCCAGGATGAAGTTTAATTACCATTTTAGATACGTTTGTTTTCGGTCCTTTAGCACTTTGAATAGAGGAATTTGTCGTTTTATAATTGATTTCTTAGTCTCTTTCTATCCTTTTGGGAGTATCTGTATTCTGTGAAAAAACAGACGAAGGAAATTTAGACAGGCTTTTATGGCAAATAGAATTAAAAACAATCCCTTAGCTTGCGTGCTATTTATTAATTGGCTGGTATATAATAAAATATTTAATTAATATAGCTGTTGTATAATAAAAAATACTATCTTTGCTCCCGATAACATAAATATTAATTAGTCGATACCATGAAAAAAGCTGTAATTCTATTTTCGCTTTTCTGTTTTCTGTGTGCTATACCGGTAGTTCGAGCCGCAGATACAATTTTTGTTCGTGAGACCCGTATTCCTATTTTGATAGAGAGACAAGATAATGTCTTGTTCTATCTTCGTTTGGATGCTAAAGAGAGCCAGACTCTTAATGATGTAGTGTTGAATTTTGGTAAAGGAGTGGATCTGTCTGAAATTCAGTCTATAAAACTTTATTATGGTGGTACAGAAGCATTGCAGGACAGAGATAAGAAACGTTTTGCTCCTGTGGGATACATCTCCAGTAACACTCCGGGAAAAACGCTTGCCGCCAATCCTTCTTATTCAATAAAAAAATCGGAGGTGAGTAATCCTGGCAATCAAGTTGTTTTGAAAGGGAACCAAAAACTGTTTCCGGGAATTAACTATTTCTGGATTAGTCTGCAAATGAAGCCGGGTACATCCCTTACCAGTAAGGTGACTGCCGATATTGCTTCGGTCACTCTGGATGGTAAGAAGGCTCTGTTGGATGTTGTTTCGCAAGAAGGAATTGAACACCGCATGGGGGTAGGAGTACGTCATGCCGGAGATGATAATTCTGCCGCATTCCGTATCCCGGGATTGGTGACTACTAATAAAGGTACACTGCTGGGAGTTTATGATGTACGGTATAATAGTAGCGTGGACTTGCAAGAGCATGTTGATGTTGGTTTAAGCCGCAGTACAGATGGTGGAAAAACCTGGGAGAAAATGCGTTTGCCTTTGGCATTTGGGGAGTTCGGTGGTCTGCCTGCCGGTCAGAATGGAGTAGGAGACCCTTCTATCCTTGTTGATACAAAAACAAATAATGTTTGGGTGGTTGCTGCCTGGACACATGGTATGGGTAACCAACGTGCATGGTGGAGTTCACATCCGGGTATGGATATGAATCATACTGCGCAACTTGTTCTTGCCAAAAGTACGGATGACGGTAAAACGTGGTCTGCACCTATTAATATCACAGAACAGGTAAAAGATCCGTCTTGGTATTTTCTGTTGCAAGGTCCGGGTCGGGGCATCACTATGAGTGACGGTACTTTGGTATTCCCTACTCAGTTTATTGATTCGACACGTGTACCCAATGCAGGTATCATGTATAGCAAAGATGGTGGTAAAAACTGGAAAATGCACAATTATGCACGCACGAATACTACAGAGGCTCAGGTTGCCGAGGTCGAGCCCGGAGTATTGATGTTGAATATGCGTGATAATCGTGGTGGAAGTCGTGCTGTGGCTATTACAAAAGACTTGGGTAAAACATGGACAGAACATGAATCTTCTCGCAAGGCATTGCCGGAATCGGTTTGCATGGCTAGTTTGATAAGCGTGAAAGCCAAAGATAATGTTTTGGGCAAGGATTTATTGATATTCTCTAATCCTAATACGACGAAAGGACGTTATAATACTACTATTAAAATCAGTCTGGATGGTGGTGTGACTTGGTCACCCGAACACCAACTTTTATTGGATGAAGGCAATAACTGGGGTTATTCTTGTCTTACTATGATTGATAAAGAAACGGTTGGTATTCTTTATGAAAGCAGTGTGGCACATATGACATTCCAGGCAGTGAAGTTGAAAGACATTATTAAATGAGAAATTTTCCCCCATAAACTAAATAAACACCGATGAGAAATAAACAAATTTTCTTAATCAGTTTCATTATTTACTTATGCACAATTTCTACGGTCCGGGCAGGTGAATATCACCTGCTTCCGGAGCCGCAAAAGTTCACTCCTTTAAGTTCCAGCTTTGTACTGGGCAGAACAAAGCTTTCTACTCCGGTGCTTCGGCAAGAGTGGGAAGCTTTTGTTGTCGATAGGGGTGGAGTCATTGATGACAAAGCTCGTGCAAGTATTGAAGTGAAACTGGTACCTTCATTAGAAGAGGTACCTTTGAACGCAGACGAAGCTTATCGCCTGGTGGTAAATAATGGTAAAGTTACGGTTGAGGCTGTGACGGAGCATGGTGTGTATTGGGCTATGCAAACTTTGGCCCAGTTACAGGATGTGCGAAAGAAAAAGGCAACATTCAACGGTTGTTCAATTGTTGACTGGCCTGCTTTCCGAATACGTGGCTTTATGCAGGATGTAGGGCGTACGTATATGTCGATTGAAGAATTGAAACGTGAAATTGCTGTTCTTTCACGTTTTAAAATTAATGTCTTTCATTGGCACCTGACTGAAAATCAATCGTGGAGGCTGGAAAGTAAAATTTTTCCGATGCTGAATGACAGTGTGAATACGACTCGTATGCCGGGTAAATACTATACATTGGAAGAAGCGAAAGATTTAGTCGCTTTTTGTAAAGCGCATAATATACTTTTAATCCCGGAATTTGATATGCCGGGGCATAGTGAGGCTTTTGTCCGTACATTCCGTCATGATATGCAGAGCCCGGAAGGAATGAAAATTCTTAAATTGCTGGTAGATGAAGTTTGCGAGACTTTTGATGTACCTTATCTTCATATTGGTACGGATGAAGTTCGGTTTACCAATCTAAAGTTCGTTCCGGAAATGGTCGAATATGTCCGTGCCAAAGGAAAGAAAGTAATTTCGTGGAATCCGGGATGGCATTATAAACCTGGCGAAATTGATATGACGCATTTGTGGAGTTATCGTGGAAAAGCCCAAAAAGGTATTCCCGCAATTGATTCTAAGTTTCATTATCTCAATCATTTTGATACTTTTGGCGATATCATTGCATTGTATAACAGCCGTATTTATAATGTTGAGCAAGGAAGTGACGATATTGCAGGGACAATTCTTGCCATCTGGAATGACCGTTACGTAGCTAACGAACGCAATATTATACTTGAGAATAATTTCTATCCTAATATGCTGGCTATTGCTGAACGTGCATGGAAAGGCGGAGGTACAGAATATTTTGATAAGAATGGTACTATCTTACCTTCTGAAGACTCTCCGGAGTTTAAAGAATTTGCTGATTTTGAGAATCGTATGCTTTGGCATAAAGAGCATACATTTAAGGGATATCCGTTCGCCTATGTAAAACAGACGAATGTAAAATGGAATATTACTGATGCATTTCCTAATGGTGGAGATTTGAATAAAGTCTTTCCTCCGGAACAGGAATTGAAGGATTCTTATTTATATGAAGGAAAAGAGTATGGGGTACACCCTGCCATTGGTGCGGGTATCTATCTTCGTCATGTATGGGGGAAAATGGTACCTACTTTCTATAAAGATCCGCAAGAGAATCATACGGCTTATGCCTATACATGGGTTTACTCTCCGAAAGATCAGGAAGTAGGGCTATGGGCTGAATTTCAGAATTATGGTCGTTCGGAAATGGACTTGGCTCCGTTACAAGGTAAATGGGACTATAAAGGCAGCCGTATCTGGATCAATAATGAAGAAATACAGCCGCCTGTATGGACAGCTACTCATAGTACAAAGAGTAATGAAATAGCGTTGGGAAATGAAAATTGTGTGGCACGTCCGCCTATCGCCGTACATCTGAATAAAGGCTGGAATAAAGTTTTCCTGAAATTGCCGGTTGGCAAATTCAATATGCCCGAGGTGCGGTTGGTGAAGTGGATGTTTACTACAGTTTTTGTAACTCCTGACGGAGAAAATGCAGTGGACGGACTTATCTATTCGCCCGACAAAACGAAGTGATCGAGAAAAAATAAAAACGAATGAAGAAAATTTTATTAATGATGTTGTTGCTCGCCTCAATGGCGGGCAACGCACAGGAACGCAAATATTCTACGTTCTATTATCAACGTGCAACTCTGTTTGAGGAGCTGCCTGTGACTTCAAAAGATATCATTTTTCTGGGTAATAGTATTACTAACGGGGGAGAATGGAGTGAATTATTGAATAATAAGCATGTCAAAAACCGGGGAATCAGTGGTGATATCTGTATGGGTGTTTATGATCGGCTGGATGCGATTTTAAAAGGAAAACCCGCTAAAATATTCTTGTTGATCGGTATAAATGATGTAAGCCGGGGCACCTCTGCGGATACAATTGTTCATCGTATTGGTATGATTACTCAAAAAATTAAACAAGAATCTCCAAAAACAAAGCTATATTTGCAAAGTGTACTTCCGGTAACCGATCATTATAAGATGTTTGGCGGACATACGTCACGTTGGCAAGAGGTGAAAAAGATTAATGAAGGGCTGCTTCGGCTGGCTGACAGAGAACACGTGACCTATATTGATCTCTATTCTCATTTTGTTGATGAGAAGACCGGCAAGATGAATATTGAGTATACAAATGATGGTTTACACTTACTGGGTAAAGGCTACCTTAAATGGGTGGATATTGTTAAACCTTATATAAACAAGAAATGAAAAAGATACTATTCTTATCTCTATTTTTGATGATTTGCGCAGTTTTGTCCGCACAGAAGCGGATAAAAGTTGCTTGCGTGGGGAATAGTATTACGTATGGGTATACTCTTCCAAATCCGGCAACGGATTCTTATCCTTCACAGTTGCAGCAACTTTTGGGCGATACTTATGAAGTTGGAAATTTCGGAAAATCAGGGGCTACTTTATTAAATAAAGGACACCGCCCTTACATGCAGCAGGAAGAATTTAAAAAAGCGCTTGCCTTTGCCGGTGATATTGTTGTTATTCACTTGGGAATCAATGATACGGATCCTCGTGACTGGCCGAACTATCGTGATCATTTCGTGAAAGATTATCTGGCATTGATTGATTCTTTCCGTGTTGTTAATCCTAAATGTCATATTATTATTGCCCGACTGACACCGATTGCCGATCGTCATCCTCGTTTTGAGTCGGGTACCCGTGATTGGCATGGAGAAATTCAGCAAAGTATCGAGACAATAGCTAAATATGCCGGGGTTCAGTTGATAGATTTCCATGCGCCGCTTTATCCGTATCCGTATCTTCTTCCGGATGCTGTACATCCTAATGTAGAGGGTGCCGGCATTCTTGCGAAAACGGTATATTCTGCGATTACGGGAGATTTCGGTGGATTACACTTATCTGAACTGTATACTGACAATATGGTGCTTCAACATGGGCAGCCTCTGACTATCCGTGGCAAAGCAAACGCAGGAGAAAAAGTGACTGTAGCAATAGCTAAACAGAAACAGTCTGTGAAAACTGCTTCCAATGGTGATTGGGCGATCACTCTCCAGCCTTTGAAGGCTGGAGGCCCATATACTTTGACTGTTTCTGCGGGAAAGCAGAAACAAGCTTTCAATAATGTATTAGCCGGAGAGGTATGGCTTTGTTCCGGACAATCGAACATGGAGTTCTATCTTGGTTGGAGTAAAACTGCTAAAAGGGATATTCCGCAAGCCGCCAATGGTCAGATTCGTTTGTTCGATATGAAGGCGCGCTGGCGTACAGATGCTGTTGAATGGGATGAGTCCGTATTGGATTCATTAAATCATCTGCAATATTATAAAGATACCGAATGGACAGTTTGTTCGCCTGCTACTGCCGGTTCTTTCTCTGCGGTAGCTTACTATTTTGGTAAAATGCTGCAGGACAGTCTAAAGGTACCTGTCGGATTGATTTGTAACGCAATCGGCGGTTCGCCTACCGAAGCATGGGTAGACCGTAATACATTGGAATATAAATTTCCGGCTATATTACGTAACTGGACTCAAAATGACTTTATCCAAGACTGGGTACGCGGTCGTGCCGCTCTTAATGTGAAAAAGGCGGATAGCAAACAGCAACGTCATCCTTATGAACCTTGTTACCTGTATGAGGCCGGTATCCGTCCTTTAGAACAATATCCTATTAAAGGTATTATTTGGTATCAGGGTGAATCGAATGCACATAATCGTGAGGCACACGAGAAATTGTTTAAACTATTGGTTGAAAGTTGGCGTAAAAACTGGGAAAATAAAGATTTGCCATTTTATTATGTGCAGTTGTCAAGCATCAATCGTCCGTCATGGCCATGGTTCCGTGATAGCCAGCGCAGAATGATGTATGAGATTCCTAATACAGGTATGGCAGTATCGAGTGACCTGGGTGATTCGCTTGATGTACACCCCAAACACAAACAGCCTGTTGGGGAGCGTTTGGCACATTGGGCTTTGAATCAGACTTATGGAAAGAAGAATGTAACGCCTTCGGGGCCGATGTTCCGCAATGTAGAGTTCCGTGATGGTGCTGCTTACGTGTCATTTGATTGTGCTGAAGGTATGCATTCATCGGATGGGAAACCGTTACGGACATTCGAAGTGGCTGAAACAGAGGATGTTTATTATCCGGCTACAGCCGAAGTTGTAGGAAATCAAATAAAAGTATATAGTAAAGAAGTGAAGAATCCTCTTCGTGTACGTTACGGCTGGCAGCCTTTCACCCGGGCCAATCTGGTCAATGGTGATGGTTTACCGGCATCTACGTTCCGTACGGACTGGGGAAGATAAACTTGAAAAAGAGAGCAGTTTATGATGAAAAAATTATTGTATGGACTTGTATGTTGTTGCGGTTTAGCTTATGGGCAAAACAGGGACACTTCGGATGTGTTAATGTTGAATGACGATTGGTCATTCTCACAGGTGGGGACAGAAAAATGGCTACCAGCTACTGTCCCGGGCACTGTTCATCAGGATTTGATTCATCATAAATTGCTACCCGATCCGTTCTATGGTACCAATGAAAAGAAGATTCAGTGGGTGGAAAATGAGGATTGGGAATATAAAACCAGTTTTGTCGTTACAGAAGAGCAGTTGAAGAGAGATGCCGCCCAGCTTTCCTTTGAGGGACTGGATACTTATGCGGATGTTTATTTGAATGGTTCTCTGATTCTGAAATCAGATAATATGTTTGTGGGCTATGTAGTTCCCGTAAAACAAGTATTACGTAAAGGGGAGAATCTGCTGCATGTTTATTTTCATTCTCCGATAAAACAAACCCTTCCACAGTGGTCCTCCAATGGATTTAATTATCCGGCAGATAATGATCACCACGAAAAACGTCTTAGTGTATTTACCAGGAAAGCTCCTTATAGTTATGGATGGGATTGGGGAATCCGTATGGTTACAAGCGGTATCTGGCGTCCTGTTACTCTTCGTTTTTATGATGTTGCTACTATTGCAGATTTTCATGTGAAGCAGCTTAGTCTGACAGATCAGGTTGCAAAACTCTCTAATGAATTGGAAATTAATAGTATTTCTGAGAAAGAAAAGCCTGCTGAGGTCTTGATCTCTTATTCATTGGAAGGAGGAGAGGAAGTGATGGTAAAGGAAAATGTAACATTAAAACCGGGTTTTAATCAAGTCCAAATTCCATTGGATATTCAGAACCCCGTGCGTTGGATGCCCAATGGGTGGGGGAAACCTCATTTATATGATTTCTCAGTGCAGGTGGTGTGTGATGGCAAAACGGTCGCCGCACGGCAGCATCGAATCGGCCTTCGTACGATACGCGTAGTGAACGAAAAAGACAAAGATGGAGAATCTTTTTATTTTGAGGTGAATGGCATCCCGATGTTCGCAAAAGGAGCAAACTATATTCCTGATGATGCGTTGCTCCCCAATATAACTACCGAACGTTATAGGACTCTGTTTCAAGATATGAAAGAGGCTAATATGAATATGGTTCGTATATGGGGTGGGGGAACTTATGAAGACGATCGTTTCTATGATCTGGCAGATGAAAATGGTATTCTTGTCTGGCAGGATTTTATGTTTGCATGTACTTCCTATCCAAGTGATCCTACTTTCTTGAAGCGAGTGGAAGAGGAGGCGGAATATAATATCAAACGTCTGCGAAACCACGCTTCACTCGCCATGTGGTGTGGGAATAATGAAATTCTGGAAGGATTAAAATACTGGGGATGGCAAAAGAATTATACTCCGGAAGTATATGAAAACATGTTCCGGGGATATGATAAGTTATTCCGGGGATTGCTGCCTGCAAAGGTGAAAGAACTTGATGAAGGGCGTTTCTACAAACATACTTCTCCCTATTTCGCAAATTGGGGACGTCCGGAGTCCTGGGGCACGGGCGATAGTCATAACTGGGGTGTGTGGTATGGCAAAAAGCCTTTTGAGTCATTAGATACCGATTTGCCTCGTTTCATGAGCGAATTCGGTTTCCAGTCGTTCCCTGAAATGAAGACGATTGCTACTTTTGCGTCTACGAAAGATTATCAGATTGAATCGGAGGTAATGAACGGACACCAGAAAAGCAGTATCGGTAACGATTTGATACGAACTTATATGGAGCGTGATTATGTTGTTCCTGAGAAGTTTGAAGACTTTGTATATATCGGACTTGTACTTCAGGGGCATGGTATGCGCCATGGCATGGAAGCACATCGTCGCAACCGGCCTTATTGTATGGGGACATTATACTGGCAGCTTAATGATAGTTGGCCTGTCGTTTCCTGGTCAAGTATAGACTATTATGGCAATTGGAAGGCATTGCACTATCAGGCAAAGCGAGCTTTTGCACCACTGCTGGTCAATGCGATACAAGAAGGTGATAGTTTGAGTGTTTATCTGATATCTGATTTGTTGGAGAAACAGAGTCAACTTACACTTGAAATGAAAGTGATTGACTTTAATGGCAAGACATTAGATAAGGAAGTTGTCAGGGCAGTCGAGGTTCCGGCGAATGTTTCTTCTTGTGTCTTTCGTAAACCGTTGAGTGAGTGGGTGACATCGGAACATCGTAAAAACAGTTTCTTACTACTTGCTTTGAAAGATAAAACCGGTAAGAAAATAGCTGAAGAGGTTTATTTCTTTAATAAGACTAAGGATTTGGAGTTGCCCCAAACAAATGTTTCTATGAAAGTAAAGCAATCCGATGGTAAGTGTGAAGTGACCTTATCGTCTTCTAAGCTGGCTAAAGATGTATTTATCCAGATTCCTGTTCAGGGCGCCCGTTTCAGTGATAATTTCTTTGATCTGTTGCCGGGGGAAAACAAGAAGATAACGATTACGTCTCCGGATATTAAGAAAGGAGAACAGCAAAATATTACAGTGAAACATGTACGAGATACCTATAACTAACACCTATTAAATAATTTGTATGAGAAATCTTTTTAAAATTGCCGGTTTACTGGCGCTCACGGGATTTATTTCTTCGTGTAACGACAAAGAGACTACAGCTAATTACCAGGTAATTCCTTTACCTCAGGAAATTACTACTGCTCAAAGCCAACCATTTACATTGAATGGTAGTGTGAAAATCATCTATCCGGAAGGAAATGAGAAGATGCAACGTAATGCCCAATTTCTGGCGAATTATCTGAAGAAAGCTACAGGTAAGGATTATGCAGTTGAAGCTGGAACTGAAGGTAAAGGTGCTATTCTGCTTAAATTGGGTATGGAATCAGAGAACCCTGAAGCTTATCAGTTGAGTGTGAATGCAGATGGTGTAACCATTGCTGCTCCCACTGAAGCCGGTGTATTCTATGGTATCCAGACGTTACGCAAGTCTATTCCGGTTGCCATTGGTACAACTCCTTCATTGCCGGCTGTAGAAATCAACGACCATCCTCGTTTCAGCTATCGTGGTGCCCATTTTGATGTGGGACGTCATTTCTTCACAGTAGATGAAGTAAAGACATATATCGATATGATGGCTTTGCATAACATGAACCGTTTGCATTGGCATTTGACAGAGGACCAGGGTTGGAGACTTGAGATCAAGAAATATCCTAAGTTGACAGAAATCGGTTCAAAGAGATCGGAAACTGTAATCGGACGTAATTCAGGAGAATATGATGGAAAACCTTATGGTGGTTTCTATACTCAGGAAGAAGCAAAAGAAATCGTAGCTTATGCTGCCGATCGTTATATCACTGTTATTCCGGAAATTGACCTTCCGGGACATATGCAGGGAGCATTGGCTGCTTATCCCCATTTGGGATGTACCGGTGGTCCGTATGAAGTTTGGAAGATATGGGGAGTATCCGATCAGGTATTGTGTGCAGGTAACGACAGCGTACTGACCTTTATCGATGATGTACTGACAGAAGTTATGGATATCTTCCCATCTGAATATATTCATGTTGGTGGTGATGAATGTCCGAAGAGTGAATGGGCGAAATGTCCGAAGTGTCAGGCTCGTATCAAAGCTTTGGGAATCAAGAGTGATGCTAAGCATTCAAAAGAAGAGTATTTGCAGAGTTTTGTTATCAACCATGCAGAAAAATTCCTGAACGAGCACGGACGTCAGATTATCGGCTGGGATGAAATTTTGGAAGGTGGACTCGCTCCGAATGCAACCGTGATGTCATGGCGTGGTGAAGGTGGCGGTATCGAGGCTGCCAAGCAGAAACATGATGTTATCATGACTCCGAACACTTATCTATACTTTGACTACTATCAGACCAAAGATACTGAGAATGAACCTTTGGCTATTGGTGGTTATTTACCTTTGGAGAGAGTGTATAGTTATGAGCCAATGCCCTCTTCATTGACTCCGGAAGAGCAAAAATATATTATTGGTGTACAAGCTAATCTTTGGACGGAATACATTCCTACTTTCTCTCAGGCTCAGTATATGGTGTTGCCGCGTTGGGCTGCTTTAGCAGAGGTGCAATGGTCTAATCCTGAAAAGAAGAATTATGAAAACTTCCTGACCCGTTTGCCACAATTGATTAATATATATGAAGCTGAAGGATATAATTATGCCAAACATGTATTTGATGTGAAATCCGAGTTTGTTGCTAATTCGGCTACAGGAGCAGTAGATGTAGTGATGACTACTATTGACGGTGCTCCCATCCATTATACATTAGATGGAACTGAGCCTACGGCAGCTTCTCCCGTATGTGACAGTATTCTTACGATTAAGGAAAGTTGTACTTTAAAGGCGGTTGCTGTTCGTCCTACCGGAAACAGCAAAATGCTGACTGAAAAGATTGCTTTCAGTAAATCTACTTCAAAGCCTATTAAAGCTAATCAGCCTGTAAACAAGCAATATGAATTTGGTGGTGTTTCTACATTAGTAGACGGACTGAAAGGAAATGGTAACTACAAAACCGGCCGTTGGATCGCATTCTATAAGAATGATATGGATGTAACAATTGACTTGCAGCAACCTACCGAAATTTCAAGTGTAGCTATCACTACTTGTGTTGAAAAGGGGGACTGGGTATTCGATGCACGTTCTTTCTCAATTGAGGTTTCAGATGATGATAAGACTTTTACTAAAGTTGCTTCTGAAGCATATCCCGAGATGAAAGAGACCGACCGTAATGGGCTTTATGAGCACAAATTGACTTTCGATCCGGTAAAAACCCGTTATGTGAAAGTGGTTGCAACGTCGGAACACTCCATTCCGGCATGGCATGGTGGTAAAGGTAATCCGGGCTTCTTATTTGTAGATGAAATTACGTTGAATTGAAAAAATAGAAATGACAGAAACTAAAACGATTCGTTTTCTTTCTATCATTGGATGTTTACTTGCCGGGATGGTTGCTTCGTGCAGCTCCCGGCAAGTTGCGCCTAATGAAGAAGGGATTAGCGTGCAGAAAATGACCGGATTCCCCGAAGGAGAACCCGGTTTTTCTTTGGGTGTATCGGCATGTTATGCCGGCATCTATCAGGGAGAGTTATTGATTGCCGGCGGATGTAATTTTCCGGAAACGCCGGCAGCCGAAGGAGGAAAGAAGAAATTCTACCAAGGTATTTATGCCGCTGACGCTTCTGCAGACTCAGTTTTCATATGGAGAAAAGTCGGTCAGCTGCCTGTTGCTGCTGCTTATGGAGTTTCGGTTTCGACTCCTCAAGGGGTAGTTTGTGTGGGTGGATCGAACGAAAATGGATCCTTATCTGCTGTTTACCGCCTTTCTTTGACTGACGATAAACAGACTGTGATTGTAGATACACTACCTTCTTTACCTTGTACAATGGATAATATGAGCGGTTCAGTAGTGGATTATACACTTTTCGTAGCCGGAGGCAATGTGGATGGTAAACCTTCGAATGCACTTTATTGCCTCAGTCTGAGTAGCCCGGAGACCGGATGGCAGAGGCTTCCCGATTTTCCGGGTTCTCCCCGTGTACAACCGGTATGTGTAGGACAACGTAAAGAGGGGGAAACCCTTCTATATTTATGGGGAGGTTTTGCCGGTGCATCCGATGGACGGTCTGCAAGCCTTTCTACTGACGGATATTGCTATTCTCCATCTTTGCAACAATGGCAGTCGGTATCTGTTCCGGTTGGCAATGATTCTGTGCCTGTCGCTTTGGGTGGTGGAGCCGGTATAGCACTGACGGACAGTTTGATACTTTGTACCGGTGGAGTCAACAAAGATATTTTCTTTTCTGCTCTTCAGCGCGAGGAAATGATGAAGACAGCCGTGGCCAATGGCAAGCAAACTGTTGTAGACAGTCTGAAGTTGGAAGCAAAAAAGTATATGTTGCATCCGGCAGGATGGTATCGTTTTAATGACCGGATTTTGATTTATAATACACGTCGGGATAAGTGGGAAGAGGCTGTTCGGGGTGAAGATGTTGCCCGTGCCGGTGCTGCATTGACAGGGCAGGGACAGACCTTCTTTAATATCAATGGTGAGCTGAAGCCGGGAATCCGTACCCCGGAAATAGTTAAGATAATGATTGACTGATTGCAGATAATCTGACATTTTACTTATATTTGTACATTGAAAACAAAAAACTAAAACCAATCATATCATGATAAAACCTACAATGAAAATTTGTACTTTCTTGCTTGCAGCCGGTTTGATGATAGCAACAGCTGGTGTGAAAGCGCAGTCTGTCATTCCTATTCCTCTCCGGATGGAGCAAGGTAGCGGTACTTTTCTATTTACCGGTGACACTAAGCTGTATACCAACCTGAAAGGTGAAGAGAAGAAAATGTTGATGGATTATCTGGAGACATTACCTATCCATTTCAAAAACGGTAAAAAGCAAACGAAAGATAACGTGGTCTCTCTTATGATAACGAAGGCTAATCCTCAGTTATCTTCTCCCGAGAGCTATACACTGGAGGTAACTCCGCATAAAATAACAGTGCAGGCTACTTCCGGTGCCGGATTATTCTATGGTGTTCAGACTCTTTTGCAAATGGCTCAACCTGCAATGGAGGGTGCCTGGTCAGTTCAGGCTACAACGATTCAGGATTCGCCACGTTTCGAATACCGTGGGCTGATGCTCGATGTTTCACGGCATTTTCGCTCTAAGGAGTTTGTGAAAAAGCAGATAGACGCTTTAGCCTATTATAAACTCAATCGCCTGCATTTGCATCTTACCGATGCTGCCGGTTGGCGTATCGAGATTAAGAAATATCCTTTATTGACGGAACTTGCTGCCTGGCGTCCGGAAGCCAACTGGAAAAGATGGTGGAATGAAGGTGGGCGGAAATATTGTCGTTTTGATGCTCCCGGTGCTTCCGGAGGTTATTATACGCAGGATGATATTCGTGAATTGGTCAATTATGCCCGTGAACGTCATATTACTATTATTCCTGAGATAGAGATGCCTGCCCATTCGGAAGAGGTTCTGACTGCCTATCCGGAACTGTCTTGTTCAGGAGAGCCTTATAAGAATGCCGATTTTTGTGTCGGAAACGAGAAAACCTTTACTTTTCTTGAAGATGTGTTGACGGAAGTTATGGAGCTTTTCCCTTCCCAATACATTCATGTTGGAGGTGATGAGGCCGGAAAAGCTGCTTGGAAAACCTGCCCTAAATGCCAAAAACGCATGAAGGATGAGCAACTGGATAATGTAGATGAGTTACAGAGTTATCTGATTCATCGTGTGGAGGTATTCCTCAATGCCCATGGCCGCAAGTTACTGGGATGGGATGAAATTCTGCAAGGTGGATTGGCACCTAATGCCACTGTAATGTCATGGCGTGGTGAACAAGGTGGTATCGATGCCGTAAAATCCGGTCATCAGGCGATTATGACTCCCGGTTCGCACTGTTATATAGATAGTTATCAGGATGCTCCTTATTCTCAGCCCGAAGCCATCGGAGGATATCTGCCATTGGAAAAAGTATACTCTTACAATCCGATTCCCGCTTCGCTTACACCCGATGAAGCAAAATTGATTTATGGTGTTCAAGCCAATCTTTGGGCAGAATATATTCAGACTGACGAGCATTGTGAATACATGATTTATCCTCGTATTCTTGCGTTGGCCGAAGTGGCTTGGTCTGCACCTGAACGGAAATCATGGACTGATTTTCGTCCCCGTGCTTTAAAGGCTGTAGGATATTTACAATCCAAAGGATATCATCCGTTCGATTTGAAAAAGGAGATCGGCAATCGGCCGGAAGCAGCGCAACCGGTTCAGCATCTTGCATTGGGCAAGACCGTAAAATATAATGCTCCCTACAATTCGTCTTATCCGGCACAAGGTGATAAAACCCTGACTGATGGAATCCGTGGGAGTTGGACCTATAGCGACGGGGCATGGCAGGGATTTATTTCCCGCGATCGTTTGGACGTAACTATCGATATGGGAGAATCGACAGATCTGCATTTGATTGGTGCTGATTTTATGCAGGTAGTGGGTCCTGAAGTATTTCTGCCTGTCGAAGTGATAATTTCTGTCTCGGAAGATGGAGAAAACTTCACTGAGCTGAGCCGTCAGACGCATGAAGTGGTTAAATCGGATGCTGTAGTATTTAAGAACTATGCATGGAACGGAAATGCCAAAGGACGTTATGTCCGTTACCAGGCTCGTGCCGGAGAGGAATTCGGGGGATGGGTGTTTACAGACGAAATCGTTGTAAAGTAACTCTTTCCGCAGGTCCGGTAAAACCGAACGTATAAATTAGATAAATATAGAGTATTGAAAGAATGAAGAAACTACCTTATTTAGTATCACTTGCAGCCGTTTGGCTGTCCATAGCAGTAGCTTCTGCGCAAGAGAGTCCGGTGGATTATGTGAACCCGTTTATCGGAACAACGAATTACGGAACAACGAATCCCGGAGCCATCTGTCCTCAAGGCATGATGTCGGTTGTCCCTTTCAATGTGATGGGAGGAAAGTCCGTTGGTAATAAAATAGATAAAGACAGCCAATGGTGGTCTACTCCTTATGAACATACCAATGCTTATTTTACCGGATTTTCACACGTCAATCTGAGTGGAGTGGGATGTCCGGAGTTGGGCTCTCTACTGCTGATGCCTACAACCGGAAAGCTGAACGTCGATTATTTACAGTACGGAAGTGCTTATAAAGACGAAAAGGCCACGCCCGGTTATTACTCGAATATCCTGACTAAATACGGAATCAAGAATGAGGTTTCGGCCACTTTACGTACCGGAATCACTCGTTTCACTTTTCCTAAAGGAGAAAGTAATATTTTGCTGAATCTTGGCGAAGGGTTGACTAATGAAACGGGAGCTACCGTCCGTTTTGTCAATGAGCGTGAGATAGAGGGGACTAAACTGCTGGGTACTTTTTGCTATAATCCGCAAGCTGTGTTTCCCATTTATTTTGTAATGCGTATCAATAAAGTCCCTCGTGCCCGTGGCTACTGGAAAAAGATGCGTCCGATGACAGTAGAAGCCCAATGGGACAATACGTCCGGCAAGAATAAATTGTATACTGCTTATACCAAGGAGATGAGTGGCGATGACATTGGTACATGGTTTACTTTCGATACCGAAGAAGGCGAAACCATCGAGGTAAGCATGGGAGTGTCCTTTGTCAGCATAGCCAATGCCCGTCTTAATCTGGATAAGGAACAGGCTGGTAAAGGATTTGATCAGATTCGTGCCGAAGCACGTTCCATGTGGGAGGACGATCTTTCGCGTATCCTCGTTGAAGGTGGCACGAAAGAGCAGAAGACAGTGTTCTATACCGCTATGTATCACTTGCTGATCCATCCGAATATTTTGCAGGATGTGAACGGACAATATCCGGCTATGGAAGGCAGTGAGATCCTTACAACGAAGGGAAATCGTTATACCGTGTTTTCTCTCTGGGATACCTATCGTAACGTACATCAGCTGATGACCCTGCTTTTCCCTGATCGCCAACTGGACATGGTTCGCACGATGGTCGATATGTATAAAGAACACGGCTGGCTGCCCAAATGGGAACTTTACGGCCGTGAAACGCTTACTATGGAGGGTGATCCGAGTATTCCCGTTATCGTAGATACCTGGATGAAAGGCTTACGTGACTTTGATGTACAGGCAGCTTATGAAGCCATGTATAAGTCCGCTACGACTCCGGGTAAAGATAATCTGATGCGTCCCGATATCGATGATTATATTGCTAAAGGATATGTGCCTTTGACAGAGCAGTATGACAATTCTGTTTCGCATGCACTTGAATATTATATTGCCGATTATGCCTTGTCTCGTTTTGCTCAGGCTTTAGGAAAGAAAGAAGATGCAAAATTGTTCTATGACCGTTCATTGGGTTATAAACATTATTACAGCAAAGAATTTGGTACATTGCGTCCTATTTTACCCGATGGAACATTTTACTCTCCGTTCGACCCGATGGAGGGTGCCAATTTTGCTCCCAGTCCCGGTTTTCATGAAGGCAATTCCTGGAACTACACTTTTTATGTTCCCCATGACATTGCAGGTTTAACCCGTCTGATGGGAGGTAAAAAGAAGTTTGTGGATAAATTGCAGAAAGTTTTTGATGAGGGGCTGTATGATCCGGCTAATGAACCGGATATTGCCTATCCTTATTTGTTCAGCTACTTCAAAGGAGAAGAGTGGCGTACTCAGAAACAGGTAAAACGTTTGCTTGCCGAATATTTCACCGACCAGCCTAATGGTATTCCCGGTAATGATGATACCGGAACCATGTCGGCATGGGCCATTTTCAGTATGATAGGTCTCTATCCCGATTGTCCGGGAATGCCCGACTATACACTGACTACACCTACTTTCGACAAAGTGACTATTCGGCTTGATCCGAAGTATTACAAAGAAAAAGAATTGGTTATTACGGCTGTTCGTCCCGGAAATGATGCCGATCTGATCAAAGAGGTGAGGTTGAACGGAAAGAAACATGCAGGCTATCGTATCAGCCATGAGGAGTTGGTGCATGCCGGAACAATGGAATTTATATTAAAATAAAAACAAATCAATCATGAACAAGAAAATCAAAATTGCATTTGCTTCGATGCTCGCTGTGCCGCTGTTGGTATGTGCACAGGTCCGTACGGAACAAACCTTTGAAAAAGGGTGGAAGTTTACCCGTGAAGACAATAAAGACTTCAGTAACTCCACTTATGATGATGCAAAGTGGCAATCGGTAACGGTACCCCATGATTGGGCTATTTATGGTCCATTCAGTATCAATAACGATAAGCAGAATGTGGCTATTTCGCAAGATGGACAAAAAGAGGCGATGGAGCATGCCGGACGTACCGGTGGGCTTCCTTTTGTAGGTGTAGGGTGGTATCGTCTCGATTTTGAGGCCCCTTCATTCAGTAAAGGTAAGAAGGCTACTTTGGTTTTTGATGGTGCTATGAGCCATGCTCATGTCTATATCAACGGACAAGAGGCCGGTTACTGGCCTTACGGTTACAATAGTTTTTATGTGGATGCCACCCCTTATTTGAAGCCGGGTGAAAAGAATACACTGGCTGTTCGTCTTGAAAACGAAAACGAATCTTCACGTTGGTATCCCGGTGCGGGATTGTATCGCAATGTACATCTGGTAGTGAATGAAGATGCTCATATTCCTACTTGGGGTACTCAGTTGACCACTCCGGTAGTGAAGGACGACTTTGCTAAGGTCAATCTGAAGACAAAACTCGATATACCTGCAGGCAAAACATTTGAAGGATACCGTATTGTCACCGAATTGAAGGATAAGAATGGTAAGGTTGTGGCAACTAATGAAAAGCAGGGCAGTCAGTTCGACGGCAATGTTTTTGAACAGGATTTTGTTGTTACTGCTCCGGCTTTGTGGACTCCCGATACTCCTAACCTTTACAATGCGGTTTCAAAAGTGTACGAAGGCAACACTTTGAAGGATGAATATACTACTCCGTTCGGTATCCGTTCCATTGAGATCATTCCGAACAAAGGCTTTTTCCTCAATGGAAAGAAAACCATGTTCAAGGGTGTTTGCAATCATCATGACCTCGGTCCGTTGGGAGGTATCGCCAATGAAGCCGGTATTCGCCGTCAGATCCGTATCCTAAAGGATATGGGGTGTAACGCCATCCGTACTTCACACAATATGCCCGCTCCTGAGTTGATTAAGGCTTGTGATGAGATGGGTATGATGATTATGGCGGAATCATTCGATGAATGGAAAGCGGCCAAAGTGCAGAACGGTTATCATAAAGTTTTTGATGAATGGGCAGAAAAAGATCTGGTGAATCTGATTCATCAGTATCGTAACAATCCAAGTGTGGTTATGTGGTGTATCGGTAATGAAGTGCCGGATCAGTGGAACGGCGATCGTGGACCGAAGCTTTCACGTTTCCTGCAAGACATCTGCCATCGTGAAGACCCTACACGTCCCGTTACTCAGGGTATGGATGCGCCTGATGCTGTGGTTAATAACAACATGGCTGCCGTGATGGATGTAGCCGGTTTCAATTACCGCCCTCACAAATATCAGGAAAATTACAAGAAACTTCCGCAACAGATTATTTTGGGTAGCGAAACTGCTTCTACTGTCAGTTCACGTGGGGTTTACAAGTTCCCGGTGGTACGTCGTGCCATGCAGAAATATGACGACCACCAGTCTTCATCGTATGATGTAGAACACTGTGGTTGGTCCAATCTTCCTGAAGATGATTTTATCCAGCATGAAGATCTGCCTTATTGCATTGGTGAATTTGTATGGACCGGATTCGATTATTTAGGTGAGCCTACTCCGTATTATACTGATTGGCCCAGTCACTCTTCATTGTTTGGGATTATCGACCTTGCCGGACTTCCGAAAGACCGTTATTACCTCTACCGCAGCCACTGGAATAAAGATGCGGAAACCTTGCACATCCTGCCTCACTGGAATTGGGAAGGACGTGAAGGTGAAGTGACCCCTGTATTTGTATATACCAACTATCCTTCGGCCGAGCTGTTTATCAACGGTAAGAGCCAGGGTAAACGCACAAAAGACCTTTCGGTTACGGTACATAATAGTGGTGATTCTGCTTCTGTCGCCAATTTCAAACGTCAGCAGCGTTATCGTCTGATGTGGATGGATACGAAGTATGAACCGGGTACCGTGAAAGTAGTCGCTTATGACAAGGATGGTAAGGCCGTTGCGGAAAAAGAAATTCATACTGCCGGCAAGCCCGATCATATTGAGTTGGTGGCAGACCGCAGTGTGATCGATGCTAATGGTAAGGACCTCTCGTTTGTAACGGTTAAGGTGGTTGATAAAGATGGTAATCTTTGCCCGTTGGCCGACAATGAAATCAGCTTCAAGGTGAAAGGGGCAGGTACCTATCGTGCAGGAGCCAATGGTAATCCGGCTTCACTCGAGTCATTCCAGACTCCGAAGATGAAAGTGTTCAGTGGCATGATGACAGCTATTGTGCAATCTACCGAGAAAGCAGGAAAGATTACACTCGAGGCTGCCGCGAAGGGCCTGAAAAAAGGTACATTGGTGATCGAGAGTAAATAATCCGTTCAGATAAAGATAAGAAAGGAGGGGATCCGGGCAACCAGATACCCTCTTTTTTTGTTATATTTTATATGCAAACCTTAAATAATGATAGTATGAAACAATACCGGATCATTCACATACCAACATTCGTCTTAGCTTTATTTTTGATGTTTACCAGCTCTGTTTTGCAAGCACAGGATAAGCCTGTTTGGCTGGCAGATTCTCTTATTACTGTAGGATACGCCACCGGGAATAAAAAGAATATTTCCGGTTCGGTAGAAAAAATTACGGGGTTAGGAATGAATAAGGACCAGATTACCAATCCTCTGGAGGCTATCCGTGGACGTGTTCCCGGACTCACCATAGAAAAAGGAACCAATGGTCCGGCTGCTTTGGATGCCGTACGTTTGCGGGGAACCACTTCACTGACCAGTGGTAACGACCCTCTGATTATTGTTGACGGTGTGTTTGGTGATCTCAGTATGTTGACTTCTATATATCCTACCGATATAGAAAGCTTTACTATCTTGAAAGATGCTTCGGAGACAGCACAATATGGTTCCCGTGGTGCTTCAGGTGTTATCGAGATCACTACCAAGAAGGGAATTCGGGGCAAAACCAGAGTCAGCTATAACGGTAGTTTCGGCATATCCTCCGTATACAAAAATCTGGAGATGCTTTCCGGCAGTGAGTTTCGCAATCTGGCGCAGCAACAGGGCATTTCAATACTTGATAAAGGGAATGAAACCAATTTTTTGAAGGAGATAGAGCAAACAGGTCTGCAACAGAATCATCATGTTGCATTTTATGGTGGGACGGATGCTTCAAGCTATCGTGTTTCGTTGGGCTTTATGGATCGTCAGGGCATTATATTGAACGAGGATATGAAGAACTTCACTTCGAATATGAACATGACCCAGCATGTTTTTGATGATTTCTTGGTGTGCGAGTTAGGTATGTTTGGCTCTATCCAAAAGAACCATAATTTGTTTGACCTTCAAAAAACATTCTATTCGGCTGCAACTTTTAATCCTACATATCCCAATCACCGTAATCCGGAAACCAGTTCCTGGGATCAGATTACCAATGCCAGCCAGATCACTAACCCTTTGGCCTGGATGGAAGTGAAAGATCATGATGCGACTTCACATATCAGTACTCATGCCCGGCTGACCTTTAACTTACTGCGCGAGCTTAAACTGATTCTTTTTGGTTCTTATACTTATAATATTGTTGAAAATTCCCAGTATCTGCCTACATCTGTATGGGCACACGGACAAGCATATAAAGGTACCCGGAAAATGGAATCACTGCTTGGCAATCTGATGTTGACCTATAAAAAGAACCGGAATAAACATTATTTTGATGTGCTGGCCCTGGCGGAACTTCAAAAAGAGACTTATAGCGGTTTTTACACCACTGTGACCAATTTCAATTCCGATCAGTTTGGTTATAACAACCTTCAGGCAGGTGCCATTCGCCTTTGGGAAGGAACGAACTCTTATTTTGAACAGCCGCGGTTGGCATCTTTTCTCGGTCGCTTCAATTATACGTTTGACGATCGGTACATCCTTACGGTGAATGCCCGTACCGATGCTTCTTCCAAGTTTGGTGCCAATCATAAATGGGGCTTTTTTCCATCCGTGTCGGCTGCCTGGGTTGTCAGTGAAGAGAAGTTTATGAAACGTATTTCATTGGTGGATAATCTGAAATTCCGTATCGGTTACGGGCTGGCCGGCAATCAGAGTGGCATCGACTCTTATACGACGCTTAATCTGGTAAAGCCTAACGGAGTTGTTCCTGTTGGTAGTTCACAGGTGGTTACTTTGGGTAATATGCGTAATACCAATCCCGATTTGAAATGGGAAGTAAAGCGTACTTTTAATGCAGGTGCGGATCTTGGTATGTTTGGCAACCGGTTACTCTTTTCTTTGAACTACTATAATTCCAAGACCTCTGATATGCTTTATCTTTATAATGTCAGTGTGCCGCCTTTTACCTATAACACTCTTTTGGCAAATATAGGTTCCATGCGCAACAGCGGTACGGAGATTGCTGTCGGCATCACTCCTTTGAAGACCCGCGACATGGAATTGAACATTAATGTTAATGTCACTTTCCAGCAAAATAAATTGCTTTCATTAAGTGGAATGTATGGTGGAGAGAATATTTCGGCACCTGAGTATAAAAGCCTGGCAAGTCTGGACGGAGCCGGATTTCATGGTGGATATAATCATATTGTGTATCAGATGATAGGACAACCCTTAGGGGTATTCTACCTGCCTCATTGCAAAGGGCTTATTTCCGATGGCAATGGTGGGTATACGTATGACATTGCCGATTTGAACGGAGGAGGGGTGAGCCTTGAAGATGGAGAAGACCGCTATGTGGCAGGTCAGGCGGTGCCCAAGACTTTGCTTGGCTCCAATATCAGTTTTCGCTATAAGCGTTTCGATCTCTCAGTACAGATAAACGGGGCGTTCGGTCATAAAATCTATAACGGTACTTCACTGACCTACATGAATATGAATATTTTCCCTGATTACAATGTAATGAAGAAAGCTCCCGGACGTAATATCAAAGACCAGACCGCTACGGACTATTGGCTGGAGAAAGGTGATTATGTAAACTTCGATTATGTTACGATAGGCTGGAATGTTCCTGTGTCGAAGTGGAAAAAATACGTCCAGTCCCTCCGTCTCGCACTGACTGTCAATAATCTGGCTACTATTACCGGATATTCCGGTCTGTCACCTATGATCAACAGTTCTACCGTTAATTCTACTTTGGGAGTGGATGACAAACGGGGATATCCTTTAACACGTACCTATACGCTTGGTTTGAGTATTAACTTTTAATTTGGAGGATTAATTATGAAAAGGCACTATATATATTCCTTTGTCTGTATCCTGATGTTTAGTCTGCTGTTTTCATGCGATGACTTTCTGAATGAAAATCCTAAAGACAAGATTCCCGAAGAGGATGCTTACAAGAGTCTCACCGATTTGTATTATAATGCAGTGGCTTCCTTATACAATAACATAGGAGGTTATAGTGATAGTCAGGGGTTGCAGGGCACCGGCAGGGGAATTTACGATCTGAATACCTTTACCACCGATGAGGCTATTATGCCTACCCGTGGAGGTGACTGGTATGATGGAGGATTCTGGCAGGGACTTTTTCTTCATCGTTGGGGAGTCGATAATGATGCTATTCAGGCTACGTGGGAATATTTATATAAGGTTATAGGTCTTTGCAATCAGTCACTTGAACGAATCGATACTTATCAGGAGACTCACCATGACACGGAACTTCCTGCTTACCGGGCAGAGGTTCGTGCTTTCCGTGCTTTGTATTACTATCATTTAATGGACTTGTTCGGACGTGTTCCTCTAATTCTCTCATCTGCTATACCTTTGAAAGAGGTGAAACAAAACAACCGTAAAGAAGTTTTTGATTTTATTGTGAAGGAGTTACAGGAGTCTGCCCCTTTATTGGCGCAAACATATAGCAATCGTTCCGGCAGTTATTATGGGCGGATTACCCGTCCTGTAGTCCATTTCTTGCTTGCCAAACTTGTCTTGAATGCTGAGATATATGCGGATGATAACTGGACCGATACACAATATCCCGATGGAAGAGACATCTATTTTGAAGTAGATGGCAACCGGCTCAATGCTTGGCAAACGGTGGAGGCATATTGTGATTCCATTACTGCGGCGGGATATCGTCTGGAAGATAACTATGAAGCAAACTTTGCTGTTTACAATGAATCTTCTGCCGAGAATATTTTTACCATTCCAATGAGTAAGACTTTATATACTAACCAGATGCAATATCTTTTCCGTTCCCGTCACTATAATCATGCCAAGGCCTACGGATTGGGAGGAGAGAATGGTTCAAGCGCTACTGTGGAAGTACTTCGAACCTTTGGGTATGATACCCAAACTGTCGATCCCCGTTTTGATAAATGTTATTTTGCAGGTGTTGTTTACGATTTGAAGGGAAAGGTCATCACACTCGATGACGGTACTTTGCTGGAGTATTTTCCTTGGAAGGTGGATGTCGATATCTCTAATACCTCCTATGAAAAGACCGCAGGCGCACGGATGAAAAAGTATGAGATTGATGAAACCGCCACAAAAGATGGTAAACTGATGGAAAATGATATTGTACTCTATCGTTATGCCGATGTTTTATTAATGAAGAGTGAGGCCAAAGTCCGTAACGGAGAAAATGGAGATGTAGAACTGAATCTTGTTCGCGCCCGTGTGAATGCTCCTTTCCGGACAGCTACATTAGAAAGTTTGCTTTCGGAACGTCAATTAGAGTTTGCCTGGGAGGGTTGGCGCAGGCAAGATTTGGTTCGTTTTCGCCAATATACCCGTGCTTATACAAGCAGGCCCCGGCTTCCGGGTGAGGAAAGTGGATATACCACAGTATTTCCTATTCCGGAGAAAATCCGTTTGATGAATCCCAATCTGACACAGAATCCGGGGTATTAAAATTGCAAAACACACAAACGGTTTCTGACATTTTGCCAAAATGATATTTCAACTTCTCCTGGATTGCTCTTTTTCGGCCCATTCTTAAACAGTGTGGCTAAAAACGTCTCCCAAGGAAATCAGTGATTTTACTTCTGTCATCTGAATGGAGAAATAAGTAGATAAAATCACGTTACTTTCGGTGAAAGTCAGAACCTATAGACAGTAATTATCCCGAATATCCGCTTATTTGTCATTTTTGCTTTGTTCGTTTCGGAGTAGCAACCAGGGAAATTTTCGTCACTTTTCGGCTTTCGACTGTGAAGAATATGGGTAATATGGAAAAACATGGGGAGATTTTTCTGAAAGAAGTAGGCATTTGTCCCGAAAGAAGTAAGCGTTTTGTGAAAATGCTTACTTCTTTTTCCGGAAAGCCCGGCGCTATTCTCTCAAAATCCCGGCTTTCGAAGCCTTCAATCCCGGCTTTTCGGCTTGCAAAGTCCCCTTGAGGGAACTTCCTTCTCCCAGATGTGTCTCAAAAAAGAAATGTGGCGTTTTTCAAACAGCATGTTTTATGTCTTTTTGAAGCCGGGATGTAATAAAGGGTGGCAGATTGATAAATCATCGGGATACTATCCAACTATCCGGTATTCTGTTTTATATAAATTTGCCCGGGCTTACATCTTTCGACGTATACCCGGGCAGATTTTATGAGATATTCTCTGTGTAGATCAGTGTGATCGGTGGTGAAACTTCTTAGTCGAAAAGACTTCTGAACTTCTTGAATATCTTTTCTTTAATTGAAGTACTTGGCTTGAAGTTCTTCGATTCTTCCAGCTTTTCCAAAGTACTTTTTTCGTCTTTACTCAGTGTCTCCGGCACATATACACTTACGTTAACCAGCAGGTCTCCTGTGCCGTAACCGTTTACACTTGGCAACCCTTTACCGCGGAGTCGGAGCACTTTTCCCGGTTGTGTACCTGCTTCGATTTTTACCTTCACTTTTCCGTCGATGGTTGGAATTTCTACCGCACCTCCGATAGCTGCTGTAGGGAAACTCAGCAATAAGTTGTATACCAGATCGTTTTCATCACGAATCAGCTCCGGATGTGGCTCTTCTTCCACCAAAATCAATAGGTCGCCCGGGATACCGTTATGTTTTCCGGCATTTCCTTTGCCGCCCATAGAGAGTTGCATGCCTTCTGCTACTCCGGCAGGAACTTTTACTGTTACTACTTCCTCACCGTATTCGATACCTTCTCCACCACAAACCTTACACTTGTCTTTAATGATTTTTCCCTCGCCATTACAAGTAGGACACGTAGTACGTGTCTGCATGGTTCCTAAGATGGTTTGCTGGTTACGGATTACCGAACCGCTGCCTTTACAGGTCGGACAAGTTTCAGAACCGCCATTACCTTCTGCCCCTGTTCCGTGACAGTGCGAACAAGGTACATATTTTTTTAGTTTGAATTTCTTTTCAACTCCTGTAGAGATCTCTTTCAAATTCAGCTTCACCTTCACCCGGAGGTCTGAGCCACGGAATTTTCTCTGTTGAGAACCTCCGCCTCCAAATCCGCCGAAGCCTCCGAAACCACCACCGAATCCGCCGCCGCTATGGCCGCCGAAAATATCACCGAACATAGAGAAGATGTCGTCCATAGACATTCCGCCACCGAATCCTCCGAACGGTCCGCCGTTTCCGGCTGCTCCACTCATTCCTGCATGACCAAACTGGTCGTAGCGGGCACGTTTATCCGGATTGCTCAGTACGTCATACGCTTCGGCTGCTTCTTTAAACTTTTCTTCTGCTTCCTTGTCACCCGGGTTTTTGTCCGGGTGATATTGGATGGCTTTTTTCCGGTATGCTTTCTTTATTTCTTCGACTGTTGCCTCTTTCGTGACTTCCAGCACTTCGTAATAATCTCTTTTTTCTGCCATATTTTAGTTTCGTTGATTTTAATTATGTTAGCAAGTTTGTCGTGTTCCGGTTATTCACCCACAACTACTTTTGCATGGCGGATTACTTTGCCGTTAAGGGTATATCCAGTCTGTACACAATCCAGTATTTTACCTTTCTGTTCTTCTGTCGGAGCAGGGATCACAGCGATGGCTTCGTGATAATCCGTATCCAGCGGTTGGTCTTTGGTTTCGATAACCTTTACTCCATCCTGCGACAGGATAGACAGGAACTTATTATATATCAACTCAACACCCTCTTTTACGGCAGCTACGTCCGTAGCCGTTTCCATAGTTGTCAGTGCACGTTCCATGTCGTCGATTACCGGCAGAATACTTTTGATGCTCTTCTCACCACCGTTCAGAATCAACTCTGCTTTTTCTTTGATGGTCCGTTTACGGTAGTTATCGAATTCAGCCGAAAGACGGAGATATTTGTCCTTCTGATCTTCGATCTGGCTATGGGCTTCTTCCAGTTCTTTTTCCAGTTTCTCCTCTGCGGTCAGCGGTGTGCTTTCCTCAGTGGTTTCTTCGTTTTGCGACTGTCCTTCAACGGTATCCTGAATATCGTCTACTGTCAACTCTTCTTCTTTCTTGGTTTTTTTTTCTTTTGGGTCCATATCTATTCTGTTTTTATTCTTGTTAAACGGATTTAGTTTCATGTCAATACGGCATTTTAATGTATTGGCTTTGCAGCAAAAACTTTGCCAGTTTGTTTGTTTTGCCAAAAAACGCAGCAAAGGTAATACTTTTATGTCAGATTGACACATTACTGATAGTTCGTTATTCACTAAAAATGTCTACCTTTGTCACCGCATTATTTGATAATAAATAAATTAAGGAATAATAATAGAATGATTACAGTTTCAAACGTTTCGGTACAGTTTGGTAAAAGGGTATTGTTTAATGATGTAAATCTGAAGTTTACAAGTGGAAATTGTTATGGTATTATCGGTGCCAATGGCGCCGGCAAGTCAACTTTTCTCCGTACGATATACGGTGACCTCGACCCGACTACCGGAAACATTACGTTAGGTCCGGGCGAACGCCTTTCGGTATTGAGCCAGGACCACTTTAAGTGGGACGCTTATACGGTAATGGATACCGTAATGATGGGTCACACCGTGTTGTGGGATATTATGAAGCAGCGCGAAGCCCTTTATGCCAAAGAAGATTTTACTGATGAAGACGGTCTGAAGGTTTCCGAACTGGAAGAGAAGTTTGCCGAACTTGACGGATGGAATGCTGAAAGTGACGCAGCTATGTTGTTGAGCGGTTTAGGTGTGAAAGAAGATAAACATTATACATTGATGGGTGAATTGAGCGGTAAGGAAAAAGTGCGTGTGATGCTGGCACAGGCATTATACGGAAATCCGGATAACCTGTTGCTTGACGAGCCTACCAATGACCTGGATATGGAGACTGTTACCTGGTTGGAAGAGTATCTCTCTAATTTCGAACATACCGTGTTGGTTGTAAGTCACGACCGTCACTTCCTCGATTCTGTCTGTACACATACGGTCGATATCGATTACGGAAAAATTAATCTTTTTGCCGGTAACTACAGTTTCTGGTATGAATCCAGTCAGTTGGCCCTCCGTCAGCAGCAGAACCAGAAGGCCAAAGCTGAGGAGAAAAAGAAAGAACTGGAAGAATTTATCCGCCGTTTCAGTGCCAATGTTGCCAAGAGCAAGCAGACTACCAGTCGTAAGAAAATGCTCGAAAAGTTGAATGTTGAAGAAATCAAACCCTCCTCCCGTAAATATCCGGGTATCATCTTTACTCCGGAGCGTGAGCCGGGCAATCAGATATTGGAAGTTTCCGGTTTGAGCAAGAAGACCGAAGAAGGGGTTGTATTGTTCAACGACGTGAACTTCAATGTGGAGAAAGGTGACAAGATTGTGTTCATTTCCCGTAATCCGCGTGCGATGACTGCTTTCTTTGAGATAATCAACGGTCATATGAAGCCTGATGCAGGACATTTCAACTGGGGGGTAACAATTACAACTGCTTATCTTCCTTTGGATAATACCGAATATTTCAATACTGATTTGAATCTGGTCGACTGGTTGAGCCAATACGGCGAGGGTAATGAAGTTTATATGAAAGGTTTCCTGGGACGTATGCTTTTCTCCGGTGAAGAAGTACTGAAGAAAGTGAGTGTACTTTCGGGAGGTGAGAAAATGCGTTGTATGATTGCCCGTATGCAGTTGCGCAATGCCAACTGTCTGATTCTCGATACTCCGACCAATCATCTCGACTTGGAGTCTATTCAGGCATTCAACAACAACCTGAAAACCTATAAAGGCAATATCCTTTTCTCTTCACATGACCACGAATTTATTCAGACCGTTGCCAATCGCGTGATTGAGCTGACTCCGAACGGTATTATCGATAAGATGATGGAATACGACGAATACATTACTTCCGATCACATCAAAGAGCTGAGAGCCAAGATGTACAAGTAATGATGTACGGTTTTGAACGATGAACGATTAACGATGAACAGGTTGTGCCTGAATGGGCGCCTGTTCATCGTTTTTTTGTTCGTATTCACTTTATTTATCGTTTACTGTTGTTCATCGTTCATAGTTTATCATTCATCGTTATTTTACCTTTCTCCATTTATTACGTATCATATATAAACAACATATACTGTGGCTTATGGAACAAAAGGAAATACAGGCATTAGTAGAAAGGAGCAGGAAGCAAGATGCAAGTGCATTTGCTTTGCTTGTGGCAGAGTATCAGACTTTTGTTTTTCGCCTGGCATTCCGCTTGTTGTGTAATGAAGAGGAAGCGCGGGATATGGTACAGGAGACTTTCCTGCGTGTCTGGCTTTCGTTGGACAAATACCGTCCTGAATTTCGCTTTGCGACCTGGCTTTACAGGGTGGCGTGTAATATTTGTTATGATCGTTTGCGGGTTTTACAACACTCGCCGGCCGGAGCGCTTTCCGATATTGCGTTTTCCGAGTTGCCCATTCTTTCCGATGATAACGTCGAAGCAGTGTTAGTCAACCGGGAGTTGAAAGCACATATCCTGTACTTTATGCAACAACTGACTCCTAAGCAGAAGCTGGTATTTACATTGCGCGATATAGAAGAGTTGGAAATCAAAGAGATCGAGATTATTACCGGACTTACATCGATCCAGATCAAAACAAACCTCTATCTCGCTCGGAAGAGTATCCGTAAGAAGTTGAATGAAATAAATAAAGAAAGATGAAAAAGGAAGAAATTAATTATGAAAGGTGGTTGGGACAGTTAAAAAAGACACCCCCCATTCTGGAAAATCCGGAGGCATTGACCGAAGATATTATGCGTGCTGTCAAGGCGGCTTCTTTCAGAAGTCCGGCCAAGCGCAGACCGAATCTTGTTGCCTGGTGTTCGGGCATTGCTGCAACTTTGCTCTTGGCGATATGGGTAGCAGAAACGATGTCTGTTGATTCATTTCCCTCGTCTGAAGTAATCATCATACCGGAGCCCTATCAATCGAATACTTTCACAGGCAGTCTGGAGCATAGAGGTTTGACGATAGGAGAGAAGCAGGAACTTTTCTTTACCGCATCCCGTAATCGGAAAAGGGAAATGCTTAAACGAGAACGGCTTTATACTCAGTATAAACAGATAATGAAGAGTGAGTGATCTTTAAAAAATAGATGCGTATGAAAACAAAAAATCTTTTACCGATATTGTTGCTGGCCGTTTCAATGGTGTCCTGCACCACCTATTATCAAGTGAAAACCCAGGTTTTTCCTGATGGATCGGCTCGTAGGGAGGTTTATGCCTTTGGCGATTCTGCATTCATGGCCGGAAATCGGGCACAAAATCCTTTTATGTTCTCATTGGATTCCGGTTGGACGGTGATGCGTTTTGATTCTGTCCGGATGCATAATTATTTTGGAGAGAAGGAAAAGATAAACGTGTGTGCCAGCAGGGAGCAGGCTTCTGTCGACTTATTTTCGGAGCAGGTCCGGCCTAAAGATCCGATGTTTCGTCCTTTGGTGACTCCGCGGGAAACACTGACCAAACATTTCCGTTGGTTCTATACGTATTATACCTATAACGGTGTTTATCCCGAACTGACAGAAAAAGGGCCTGTACCTCTGAAAAACTATCTGAACGAGTCGGAACAGAAACTTTGGTTTCAGGGCGACGACACTGCGTATCGGGGAATGAACGGATTGGAGATGAAAGAAGTGCTCGATCGTTTGGAAGGACAATTTGTTCAATGGTACAACCGGAGTCTCTATGAATTAAGTCTTGAAGTGATGCGGCCTTTTATAGCTGACCTGAAGCAGGGTGACTATCTTTCACGCCTGAATGCGGCTAAGGATTCATTGTATCAGGCATATCGGCCTCAGAATGATGATCCGGACTTCTCTCCGGCACTCGTTTGTCAATTACTTGATACTCACTTTCATACTGATTGCTTTTCGCTTCTCTATAAAGAAAAACAGCAGGAAGTGGATCAAAAATTTGATGAGGAAACACGTTCCGTTGAGTTATTTGGAGTGGTGATTCAATATGAACTCAATATGCCCGGACAAATGCTTTCGGCAAATACAACCTTTAGGGAGGATGGTCATTGGGTCTGGAAAGTAGATGCCTATCGTCTTTTGGCAGGCGAATATCTTTTGACTGCCGAGTCGCGCGTACCCAACATCTGGGCCTTTATCCTCACCGGCTTGCTTATTCTTTTGGGTATAGGTTATTGGATAAAAAAGCGATGAACAAGAAGGAGTGAAGTTGTGTCAAAGGTCCTCTCACCACAGATTGCGCTGATTTCCACAGATTATTCGTGTCGTTAAAATTCCTTCTGTGTTCCTCAGTGTCCTCTGTGGTGAGTTTTTTGATATGCTCCCGTTTTTTTATCGTTTATAAATCAACTTATTTTTCCCTTCCCCGAATAAATTGTCTCCTATGGTTGTGATTTTATCTCCTTTGGCAACTACGTAGCGTAGCCTGTCACATCCCATGAAAGCACCATATTCGATGGCTGTAATGCTTTCCGGCAATTCCACGGTTCCACACAGACGTCCGCAATTGCTGAAAGCCCGCTGTCCGATGCTTTTCAGTCCATGAGGTAAACGAACGCGGAGCAGGTATTTTTTTTGTGAGAAAGTGAAGTCCGGGATAGCTGTCGCATTGGTCTTTTCGATGTCTACGGCAACCAGATTCGGCATATAATCCCGTATCAGTTTAAAATCGGCTGCATCCAGTTTGCCTTCGATGGTCAGGAAGTTGATCTCTTTCGGTTGTAGCCCTGCTTTTTGTATTTCACTTTCCAGTGTGCTCAAAGCACCTACCTCTATTTTAGCTTCCAATGGTTCGCCTTCAATGAACGCAAAGTTATCCCAACGATTTTTCAGCCGGTATTCATCACTTGCTCCCAGTGGTACGAAGATTGCAGTGATGCTGTCAGCCAAAGCTCCCGGCAGCAGGTTGGGAGGAGTTTTCTTTTTGATCTGGCAGATGTTCAGGTTCTCGCATCCCATAAAGGCTGCATCTTCAATGTTCTTGATTTTTTCCGAAAGAACCACTTTCTTTAGGGTCGGTTTCCCTTTGGCAATGCCGTTTTCCATCTTGCAGAAAGCATAGGCCGGAACAAAGTTTGGCATGTAAATATAGAATTTATCCGGATACGTACCTTCTTTTCCCGAATACATACTGATACTTGCATTCGCTATATCGAGCACTTGCAGATTTTTGAATTCATCGCGCAGATGCTTGAAGTCCACTGCGTTGATCTTTCCTGTCAGAGTGAGGTGAGTCACCTGGTTTGCTTCTTCTTCCGTCATCATCGAAATAAGAGTTCCCGGTTTGCTGACGAAATATGTTTTCTTAACTTCTTGTGCCGTAGCTGCAAATAGATTGGCAGCAAGGGCTATTCCTATAAACAGATGTTTTATTTTCATATTTATGATAAATGTTTAGACAAATATAGCGAATCATACTTTATCTCGTTGAGAGTTTTAGGAAAATATAGTTATTTTTGTCCTTCAACTAATAAATTAACAAAATGGAACAACAAGAAAAAGAGAACAGTCCGATCCCCTCTTCGGGAGGAATTCCGGCATTTGCAAGTATTGCATTATTTCTGGTGGGTTTCTATATTCTTATACCTCTGTTTGGGATTATCCTGAGTTCTATCCCTGTATTAAAAGAGTGGAGAATGGGGGCTTTCTTTATTGGGGAGGGAGCTATGTTGCTGAGCGTGTTTGTTGTTACTTTCCTGATTATGCAATTTCTGGATCATCGTCCCTTCTCCGATTTAGGATTCAGTCTGAAAGGACGTGGTAAAGACATCTTATACGGCTTTTTGATGGCAGTGCTTATCTATGCCATTGGCTTTGCTGTTTGTTTGCTGACCGGTCAGATTGAGGTTGTCGGTGTTCATTTTCATTGGAGCGATCTGTTCTTGAGCGGGCTGTTTTTCGCTATGGTTGCCATTGTCGAAGAAACTATGATGCGCGGATATATTCTGGGGCGCTTATTGCGTACGCGACTCAATAAATTTATTTCTCTTTTCATCTCTTCCTTTTTGTTTGCGTTGCTCCATCTGATGAATCCCAATGTGGCTTTTTTGCCTATGCTTAATCTGGTGTTGGGAGGATTATTACTGGGAGCTGCCTATCTTTATACCCGTAACCTTTGGTTTCCAATTTCGCTTCATTTCTTTTGGAACTGGATTCAAGGGCCCGTGCTTGGATTTGAAGTCAGTGGCAATCGTTTCTGTGAAACCTTGTTTTCACTTCGCCTGCCCGCAAATAATCTGATCAACGGAGGAGCATTTGGTTTTGAAGGTTCGCTGGTTTGCACGGCATTGGCAACGCTCTTTACACTGCTCATAATCTGGTGGTTTGAACAATAAAAAAATGTCCCATGTTCCGCTGAACTCTGGGACATTGATAAAACAAACACCACATTTACTTCACAGTAAGTCAGAGTGGAAAAGCAAGGACGCATTTACTTCGCAGTAAGTTTGTTGCGCACTATTAAACACAAACAAAACAAAATAAAAGCTGTACAACAGCCATTATAACACTTGCATCAATGTAGGTTTATATTAATTTGTCCATAAGAGAGAGCATAAAGTATGTGGGGGTGAATCTTATTCTAAAATTTATACGTTGTTCCCACCATTAACCCCACTGTTCCCCGTATGGGTTCCTGAAGGTCAGCCCGATAACTTCTGTCTTTAAATATATTGATTCGGGGTTCCAGCCAAAGCCCGGTATGCGCCGACAACCTGATTTCTCCCTGTAGTCCGATGCGGCCGTTCAGGATGATGGAAGATGATGATTCCGTTCCGGGAAAATAGCTCCCGATGCCACCTGCCACTGTCAGGTTGAACACGTGGCTGTCCCGGTCGGAAAAAAGCCTTGTGAGGTTGCACAGATAGTCGATGTTGAGGCTGATATTAAAATCGCGGTTGCTTCCGCTTTCTTCATTATCTAAAAAGGCGGTACTACTGCCGGCACTGATCCGCATTCCGTTAATTTTGTCGAACCATTTACCTAAAGCGAATTCCGTGTCGAACAATACATTTCCGGTGTTTCCCGTGCCGGCCGCCAGTGAGGCAAAACCTCCTTTAAGGAAGGTCAGGGTAGTGTATCCTGCCGGTTTGTAAGTAATACCTGCCATTAGTGATCCTGCCAGGTTATATCTTTTCCACGATGGCTGGTTGTCCACCCGGTCCGGATAAAGTGCCAGTTGTGGCTCGATAAACAGGTTAAAAGCAGACGATACATTCAGTTTCCCTTGTAATCCTGCCCTCAATCCGTATGAATGGATTGTTTTTTGGTCTTTTATGATAGTGGCCTGATAACTGAGTCCGAGAGCGCCGATCACTTCGAATACCCGCTTCGGGTTGTATCTGGCGGCAAATGCACTGATATTGATCAGGTAGTCTACATTGGCTCCTGCCAGATGCATATCCGTATTTCCTTGTTTCCATTGTGTATATTCCCCTCCGGCCCGTAATCCTATGACGGGAGTCAGCCAATTGCCTGCCATGAATGATGCCCGTGGTCCGTGAGCGGTTTGTCCGCCTCCTACGTTAAACAGATAACCGATGCCCGATCCGACAGAGAAAAACAGATGTTCCGACCCTCTCTTCGAATGGAACTTTTCCGCTCCCTTTCTTTTGGGTATCAAATATTCTGAGGCCTCTATATTGTTTTTTCCCGCTGTTGAATCTTGCTTTTGCTCTTGTGCTGCCAGAGTTCCGCATAAGCCGAAACCGACTCCTAACAGCAGGATTCTTTTATAGCTCTTTCTCATATTCTTCATTGCTTTATCGTTCTTTCTTCATTCAAGCCGTTCTCTTCCGTTTCGGTGTCTTCCGTTTCGGTTTTTTCTTTTGTTTTCTCCGCTTTTTCCTTCTGTTCTTTCTTTTCCTCTTCCAATTGTTGCAGTAGGTCGGTTACGTCTCCGTCTATCTGCGCAATCTCTTTCAGTGACGGATCTTCGTTCAGGGCCCGTTTTATGAAAGCATATGCTTCGCTCACTTTGTCCAACCTGTTGGCACATGCCGCCCTTAGATAATAGCTGAGTGGTTCATCCGGTAGTTCTTGTGCCTTTTCCCACGCTTCTTCATTTTGCTTCATGGCCATTAATAATACCACTTCATTTATGCCGCCTTGTGTTCCGAACCGTTCATAAGCATCCTCAAAATGCCCGTTGTAAGCTCCAACGATGGCTCTTACGTCTTGTGTCATGTCGTTGTCCGGCAAAAAGTCTATAATGGAGTCCGCCCGGTTATAAGCTCTTTCGTCCATTAAGGCGATTACCTGATTACAGAGTAGTTCTGTGGGAGCCGATCTGCTGACAAACGGTTCCAGCAATTTGCTGTCTGCTTTCTTTTGTTCTATCAGTAATGCAGCCAATTCGTTGGCCATAATCGTAAATTTAGGATATTGTTCCAGTGCTTGTCGGCAGATTACTTCCCGTGTAGAGTCATTATCGGCATTCAGGTATATCCGCCAAAATTCATAGGGTACCAATTTTTTATAGTCTTGTTTATACATTATGCGTATTTCTTCATCGTTCAGTAATCTCATCACCGAATAGTTGAAACTATATTCCACCCGGCGCAGCCGTGGTAAGTAAGTCGTTAGAATGACATTCCGGTATTCCGGTAGTCGTAGGATCCGGCTGTATTGCGAGGCCATGTTGTCCGGATAGCAATTGATGATTTCCCGTAACTTGTCTGTAGGCAGTGAGTCGTGTTCCATCAATTCTGCTACCTCTTCCCATGAGGCCACCACTCCTTCTGTATATGTACTGTCTTTTATCGCGTCTATAGTACCTCCGTTCAGAAAACCAAAGATACGTTTCAGCGTACTGTCCGTGCGTTTTTGTGCCAGTTTCAGATTCGACTGATACGGACCTTCTGGCGACGATACTCCTTTGACGGAAAACGACAGGAATTCCGAGTTCGGATCGTTTTCTATTTCTTGCAGGCGCAAGCGCATTTTCTCCAGTTCTCTTTGGTTGTTCGGATCCTTTTCGTCTATCGTTGCCGAGTTGATCAGGAAGTTCAGCTTCACTTCTCCTCTGTCGCCTCTTTGTTGTTTTTGAGGTTTAGGGATGTATTTTTCATCTCTGATTTTCATGCCATCCGCTTGGTACGTAAAGAAACGCATCGGATTTACCGTACCTTTGGCTATCACTACTGTATCTTTGTATGCCAGTTTTTTATATTCTACCAGATACATGTAGATGTCACACCGGCATTCATCGTCCGGGTTATCCATATAGAGGGAGTCTACGTAGGCAATCACTTCATTTTTATCAATCTTTTGCGTTTTCTCCTGAAAAGGTGCTAACGGGTCTCTGCTCAGGTCGAATTCCATCATTCGTTCCAATGTGATGGCATACTCCTTTCCGGTCACCACTGCCGGGCGGAACAGGCTCTGTGTTTTACGGGTAATATTCACCAACATCGGTTGCACTACGATACGTGTGTTCGGCTTATACATTTCTTTGGGAATTTTTACTTTTGGGTGGATGATGTATTGATTTCCGACGATCTCGATGTCGGTTGGTTCCGGTAGCAGTTTGTCCACCACTTTTTTGGCGGTGATCACCACTTCGTCAATCATCGATGCTTCGTACGAGATCACTACGTTTATCGTTGTCTTTCCTTTAAGTTTTACTGTTTTTGATGCGTAGGCAAAGCCCGAGAAATGGAGGGTCGTACTGGGATCTGCCATGATCTTGAACTTTCCGTCCAGGTCTGTGATGCCGTATACATCTCCCTTTTCATTCTGGTCTCTGATTACGATAGAGATGGCAGGCTCTCCTTCGTCATCGATTACGCTTCCGCGTATTTCTACTTTCTGGGCTTGTCCCCATGCCGGAATAATGGCGTATAGGGTCACTATCCCCAATAGCAAAAATCTTTTGATATTCATTAGGGTTATTTTATTTGGCTATATAGATAAAAGATACACTTAGTTTAACCGGTATGGGGGCCCATCCCGATTCATTCGGTTCACCGTGAGTGCTTCCCGGTTGGTAACGCACCAACCTGTAGCGTGCCACACCCACACCGCCTGAAACCTCAAGGTTCCAGCGGCGTGACAGAATCCAGTTGTATCCATACGTGACACCTGCAGCTACGGCATCTCCATAATATGCCCTGGGGGTTATTCCTACGTCGAACATGGAATAGAATCCTGTGATACCGATGTAATGGCGCGCCAGCAGGTTCCGAAGCCAATATTTAGCTTCAGCTTGTACGCGCCCATGACGGTAGAAAAGTTTATCTGTAATCTTCCAGGGATTAGCCGATGCCGAAATTTCGGCTGTCATCCAATCGTTTAGCGGGAATTCCACTCCCAGATTGGGAGATGCCGCTAACCATTCCAGCGTATTAGTCTTGATGGCCATACGTTGGGCGGATACTTGAAAAGATATTGCTATGAAAATAAAGAGTATAGCCCGTTTCCCGAATAGAGACGGGAAATTATATCCGGCTATCTCCCACAACAAGTTGGGGAAATTTAGTTTTAAATTAAATGTATTCATAAACGCGCTCACTTCTGTCTAAAGCGTGCTGTCGTTTATTCTTGTCGGTGACAAATATAGAGGTTTTAATTTACATTTTTCAACTAATCGAAATCTTTTTTTATTAATTCTGATAAATACTCCTGTAAATCAGTCTCTTGCCCTATCTGTAATTTTTGTCGGAGCCGGCTCCGGTTGCTTCTCACAGTCGAAGGGGCTATATATTGAAGTTCAGCTATCTCTTCTGTCGTTTTGTTCTCCAATATCAGGCAGCAGAATTGTATTTCTTTGTTGCTGGGTTGAAGGTGCAGGGCGTTGAAAGCCGCCCATAGCTTTAGTTCGGAAGTCATCCTTTTTTTTTGCCGGTGCATGCTTCGCAATATTTCCTGTAACTTGGCGAGCATTACCGGAGGAAAAATATAAGCTACCGTCAGGCTGGGAAAATTCATAAGGTAGAGGCCGGACGATGTATAGAGTCCGATGCCCAGGTAGAGTAAAACCGGTGAGAGGGATAGGATTATGACCGTGTGGCGTTTTACGGAAATGGAAGCCAGTCCGCAGGTCACCATTCCGATAATCAGGTCCTGCGACAAAAAGAATCCGGCTTCTTCCGACGGTAGGTAGATACGGTTGTACATCGAGATCAGTATATTGCCTTGTATCGTATAGAAAACACTGTTTAGTAGAGATACGATCCGGGCTTTTTTCCGAATCAGTAAATAAGTGAATAACGCAAATAATCCCAGGGAGAGTATATTGCATATTGCCAGCAATAAGTTATTTCGCATGAGGTAGACGCAAAGATCGGCCAGGATTCCGATACTGAAGCAGACCACTGTACTATAATAGATGTAATAGATCGTTTGTTGTTCCGCACTTTCTATATTCTTGAACTGGTGGTATTTTCTTTGCAGATACTCGTTTCTTTTATGAAAAGGAAGGCTTTTAAGATTCATATTTATGTTTGGTTTCAATGTCAGATGTTGGTTATGTCCTATTCGCACAATGTTTGCGAGTCCCGTGGACAAAACTCTCACAGCGTCCTTTTTCCCCCATAATAAATGTGAATAATTTCAAAATCAATTCAAACATATATATATTAAAAAGACGTAGTGCGCCCGCCATACGTCATCAAGGCTCACCACAAGCCTGCTTACTCAATGGCAGTGCACCACGTCCTGAGACGGTACAGTTACCCCAATGAGTAAGTCTATTATAGCCTTTCTTTGGTTATCGGAGGTGGTGATTCTGATGACGATTAGGCTATCGTTTATGTTGCTAAAACCGATTTGTTTCTCCGGCCGCATATAATTGGGGCAAAGATACAGATAAAAAATGAAAACTTTCAGAAATGTTTTTGATAAGTAGAACTCCTGATTTGCTTAAATATGAATTGGCTGGTGGATTCTCTTCTGAGAGTGTGTAGAGGACGTATTGATTTTCCTTCAAATTCTAACTATTTGCTTTGATATTTCCTTTTTTGCTGACGCGTGCAATGCTCCGTTTTCTTGGAATAGGGGCTTTGCGGGGATATAAAGACAGATGAAAAGAGAGTTTGGTAGTAAAAAAGAACCGGATATCCACTTTTTTATCTATAGGAAGTTAACTTTGTAATTGCACAAAGTTAATTCTTTGTCGGCAGAAAGTTAGCTTTGTGCCGGCAGGAAGTTAACATCTAACCGGTGGCAAGTTGCTTTGCAGCCGATAACTCTCTTTTTTCTTTCGGAAAAGGGGCATAAAACACTGCATATTTTTCTGGTTGCTTCTCGTCTATGACTTCTCTGAATATATGAAAATGATCTATAATTGGAATTATATTTATCTTTTATATTGCAATCGGTTACGTATGTCGATTTTGTGGATTGCGTATTGCCTTATTTGCTTTCTTTTCGATTTACTCTGATACGGATTCTTGAGCTTCTTTTGATTAACCTTGGAACTTGGACGGAAAAAATGAATTCTATAAGCTATAGAAAATACAAAATGACAATTTTCAGATTCTATTGCCAAATAAGTGATTCGATTGATCTACGAGAGCAAACATTACGCTTTGCAGTGCAAAGATAAGTGCTGCTTCTGCGCTTTTTCAATGAAAGGAAAGCATTCTGAGTGTTATTTATAGTTGAAGTCTCGATAACTTCTGATTAACAAATAGTAGGTAATATGGGGTTCATGTTTTCTTATCGTGTATATACTTTTCATATATATCGCGTATATGGCGTAGGTTATTGTTTGTTGTGCTAATCGGGTAGTCGAAAGTTTAGATCATATGATACCCCATAATATCCATGCCTTTTTTATCCGGACAGATTTTTTTCTCTTCCCGGTGAAATAAAGAAAATCATGCAGGTAGTTCAAAAATAGCCCATTTCATCGATGGAAATCCGGTGTTGCATATTTGCGACACCCTGAAAAAGAGAGGTGTTGCAAAAATGCAACGGCTATTTTTAGGTTGTTTCCGGGGGCTGGGCTACATTTGCTCCTCTCTTCATGGAGGGGAGTACAAACAAAATGTATAAGATTTTTTAAGATAGTGAAGTCAAAAAGCTGCCAACATATTGATAGTGGACGTTGTTATACTTTTGCAAAATTTTCAAAAGTAAAAAAGAAGATGACCTCCATCACTCCACGGCTCAATCGCTCGCGCGAGGGTCGTGATGGCAGCTATCCACTCGTGATACAGATCATACGCCATCGAAAGAAAAGAGAGATTTATACGCCTTACCGATTTTGGGAGGCAGAGTTCAACACCCGTTTAGAAATGGTAGAGAATACCGGTGGCAATCGCCGTCGCCTGCTCACTGTTCGCGAAGCCAACGAATACCTTATATATATAAGGAAGGAGTTGACAGCTATTTGCGAATCGCTGGAAGCGGAGAAGGGGAGTGCTTATACGGTGGACGACATTGTACGCGTCTACAACTATCACAATGATTTGACCCAGGTACTGGTCTACGCCGACTCCGTGATAGCCGGTCTGGAAAATAAAGGGCGTCAGGGCACAGCCGCCAATTACCGTAGTGCCCGCCGGGCGTTCGAGTTGTTTGTGGGTGACCGTCCTTTCTCGTTCGAAGAATTGACTCCCGAAGTAATCGACCGCTTTGCCGACTTCCTCCGCAACCGGGGCAATCAGCCAAACACCATTTCGTTTTACCTCCGCCAGTGGCGTGCCATCTACAATCGCGCCTGTGCCGACCACTTGGTTTATACTGATCAGAAACCTTTCCGGAGGCTGAACCTTAAAGAAGAGGTGACTGCCAAGCGTGCCATTTCCCGCGAGAAGATTGCACGGATCGAGCAAGTCGATTTGACTGCTTCCCGTGCCGATATGCAGTTGGCTCGTGATCTGTTCCTGTTCAGTTTCTATACGCGTGGAATGTCTTTTGTAGATATGTGCTATATTAATAAAGAAAATCTGCAAGGAGACTACCTTTGCTATAAACGGCAGAAGACGGGACAAGAGTTGCGGATACGAGTTGAAAACGGTTTGCGTGAGTTGATTGACCGCTATGCCGATTCTTCATCGGATTATCTGCTCCCGATGCTCCGCCGTGGTGACAGCTATCAGGATTACCGCCGACAGCAACGCAAGCTTAATAAACAGATCCGCGAATTGGGTGACAGGCTTCGGTTGGAGGTGCCGCTTACGTTTTATGTGGCCCGCCACTCCTGGGCGACCCTTGCTCATGCGAACGATATACCTGTCTCGGTCATCAGTGACTGCATGGGACACACATCGGAGAAGACTACACGCATCTATTTGGATCGTATAGATACTACGCGGCTTGACAGGGCCAATCGGTTAGTGATAAACTGTCTTCGGTAAAGAGGGGGTGAGAAAAGGACAAAAAAAACTCTTTCTTATAATGAAAGAGCCAACCGTGAGATACCCTCTGATCTCAAATAACTTTTGCAAAGATACATATTAAATTATTAATAAAGCAAATCTTTTTTTAGTTTTTTTTGTTTTTGCTGTCAATTATTTATTTTCTCTTTCCATATAGAAAAAAACATCCTCCTGTACACCTTCTTTTTGTCTACAGACTCTTCTAAGAAAGCATACACCGGTTTCTCGCTATTTCTTTTCCAACGGTTTTCATCTGCCCGTCCCCACTGCTTCAGGCACATGCCGTTATTTATTCACAAGGATGATTAATCTGTTTATAATCAGATATATGCAGGTTGTACATCATCCTTCGTGTTGCTCTTTTACGGCCCTTTCCATCTATGTTTCTGAAATCGTTTCTGAGTCAATATCAAGCAATGCTCTATGAATCAGTGCTTTACTTTCATACTTCCTGCAATTGTTTCTGAAAATAAAAAAAATCAGAAACATTTCCGGATCGGTACTCTTTTATTTTTCTGTCTTACAGGTGATTATGTTGGTAATTCTGAAGCTTTCCCTTTCATTATAAGAAAGAGCCCCTAATTATCAAACAAACCATAAATATGAAAAAGGTACTATGCACATTGGGGGTGGTTGTTGCTTTGCTTTTAGCGTTTCCTTGTATGGGGCGCGCTCAGCAATGGGGCTTGACTACCAATGGTCTTTACTGGGCCACGGCTACTCCGAATGTAGGAGTCGAATATGCTTTTAGTTCAAAGATGAGTGTAGCCGGTCTTATTCAATATAATCCTTTTACTTACGCTAAAAACCGGAAAATGAAACATTTGGTCGGGCAGGTAGAATACCGTTACTGGCTGAGTGAAGTTTTCAAGGGGCATTATTTGGGCGTGCATGCTACGGGAGGTATCTTCAACTTCGGTAACCTTCCTTTTGGCATCCTGAAGGATTATCGGCTTGAAGGTCAGTTGTATGGTGGAGGGGTTACTTATGGTTATCAGTGGATTATCAGTAACCGGGTGAATATCGGAGTCGATATCGGTTTGGGATACCTTCAAGTTGATTATGATAAGTTTTATTGTCCTACCTGCGGTGAGCGTGTCGATCATTACCGGACCGGTTATGTAGGCCCTACCAAGGTTGGTGTGTCCATTATCTATCTTTTAAAGTAGGGGAGGGGTAAGACATGAATATCAGGCAAGCTTTTTTCATAAGTTTCTCATTTTTCATCTCTCTATCAGTGTTAGCGGCAGATAGATCTACGCAGCCTGTCCGTACAGAGGTGTATCGTTTGGAACGCCGGGACTCTGTCTTGTTGGTCGATCTGGCTGTCGACCTGACCAGCGTCCATCTGGCGCCGGACTGTACGGTCTATCTGTTTCCGCTACTCTCTTCGGGCAATGCCGCCGATTCGTTGTCGCTGCCTCCCATTGTGCTCAATGGGCCTCAAAGCGATTTGATGTATCGCCGACGCCGGGCCTTGGGCACTACTTCGGGATTGGAGAAGATTCCTCCTTATACTGTGCTTCGTGAGGGAGATCACGCCTTGCCTTACATCCATTATCGAATCGAAGTTCCTTATGCGGCATGGATGGAAGATGTGAAAGTGTGGATGCGGGATACCAATTGCAATTGTGATGCCCGTTTGGTACCTTTTGCCATGCAGACAGAGCAGATACCCCCATTGATTGTAGAGCGGGTGGATACTATTGTGATTCGTGACACCGTCCGGGTAGTTCCGGATGTATCTGAACAGCCACCTGTGATTGCGGATGCCTCTTCCCATAGGAAGGTGGTTCCTATTCAGGCGGGATATGAAGCTGATATTTATTTCCCTACTAACGAAATGCGCATTCTTCCCGATCATGAGTTGAACCGTGCCTCTTGGATGCATTTCGTTAATCAGGTGGACTCTATTGAGCGGGATAACCGGAATTCCATATCGGGAGTCACTGTTACCGGCTACTCTTCCCCGGAAGGATATGCCTTGAATAACGAACGTCTGGCCGAGAAGCGTGCCAAAGCTCTTCAGGAGTTTCTTGAAAATAAATATGGCGAACGCATGGAGATCGCAGTTGAATGGGTAGGCGAAGATTGGGAACAGTTTGAGAAAGATATAGAACTTTCCGACCTTCCGGAGCGTGATGAAATTCTTTCAATCCTGCGTACCGTAAAAGATAACAATCAACGGAAAAAATCTTTGAAAACGCTGAATAAAGGGAAAACATTCGGAGTCTTGCTGCGGGAATATTTTCCGAAGCTCCGGCGAGTGTCATGTCGTATTAGATACGTAAAATAAGAATATGAAAAGAATGTATTACATAGGATATATGCTCTGCTTGTTGCTTGCCGGTTGTGTAGTCGGTGAGAAAGCGGACGGTCTGTTGGAGCAACGTCTGTCTGATCGTACCCTTTTGGTTTATATGGGAGGGGATAATGATTTAGCCGATGAGACCGACGAAAAATTGTCAGCATTAGCAGAGGCATGGGACAGGTTTCCGGGGCATCTATTGATTTATCAGGATAAAAAAGGAGCGGATAGTACCCGCTTGTTAGAGGTTTGTTTTGATGAACAGGGAGAAAAGGTAACAAAAATATTGGCTAAGTATAAGCAGGAGAATTCAGCCAGTGCCTCCGTATTTGCACGGGTTGTTAATGAGGCTATGGCCCGGTATCCTTCCGTTGATCCGGGATTGATCGTATTTTCTCATACCAGCGGATGGCTGCCGGTAGGTACGGCAGTGGTTCCGGGCGGTATGACCCGTTCGGTTGTCAAGGATAATCATTCTGAAATGACTTTACAGGATTTTGCATCAGCCATCCCGGATGGCCAGTTCAATTTCATCCTTTTCGAAGGTTGTTTCATGGCCGGACTTGAGGTAGCCTATGAACTGAAAGATAAAACACAATATGTGGTCGGGTCATCGGCCGAGATGCTTTCACCGGGCTTCACTCCGGTATACAAACAAATGTTTCCGTTGCTTTATAAAAAGGAAGCGGATCTGTCGGCAGTGGCTGCCGCCTATTATGATTATTATAACAATCTGGAAGGGGATTACCGTTCGGCTACCATCAGTGTGATCCGGACTAACGGCTTGGAAATGTTGAAGTCGCAACTTCATGCAGCCGAGAGCCGGGTGGAACGTTGGGAGTGGATAGACCGTAGCGGCTTACAGAGTTTTGATCGTTTGCCGGATGGACAACATCTCTTTTATGACGCTTCGGCCTATGTGGAAAGGATTGGAAGCGCAGAAGAGTCTGCCGCTTTTGATGAGGCCTTGGAGAAAGCGATAGTCTATAAAGCGGCTACGGAGAACTTTATGTCACAGAGCCGGGGCGGATTTACGATTGGCGATCATTGCGGCATGACATTGTATATACCTGATGCCACCGCTCCCGCATTGCTGACCGAAAGAAAGAAGCTGAAGTTAATGCAATAATATATAGTTCAAATTAATTAGTGAATGGTAATAATAGAATTAAAAAGTGATGGAAAGGAATTTTTGATTAACGAAACAGACAGTGACAGTTAACAGAACGATGGAACAGGGAGTATCCGCATTTTTTCTCTCTGCCTTTCACCCTTCGCGATTCGGAAGGGAGAAAGGAATATCCAAAGCGGATAAGAGTATAAAATATTCGAACTTATATCTATAATTAAATTTTTTAGTAACATGAAATTAAACAAATTATTTACGTTTACATTGGCGGCCCTTGCAATGGCTGCATGTAGTAATGATGATGAACCGGGAATTGACAATGGTGGTCAAAAAGGTGAATTGATTGATGCTATCAGCATTGCTTTTACCAATTCTACAGCTCCTGCCACCCGTGCGGATAAGGGTGAAATAGAAGGAGTAGGCACTGAAAATAACGTGTATGTGGCCTATCTGTTTGCCAAAGAAAATGATCCGCAGCATGAAGGCGCGAAAGTAGGTGACTGGACTGTGAAGCGTGTGGCAGGTGACAATGGTGCGGAAGACACTGGTGTGACAACCGCAATTGGTGAGGGCGATGTTGCGACTCCCGGAACGAAGAAAAATATGTGTACGTTTAACGGCGTACGTCAGGGAGATAGCGTTTATGTCATTGTGAATGATCCTCAGATGACCCTTGCTACCGCTCAGACACTGGCACACCAGGCTGACAAATCGGAAGCCGCTATCCGTGCCTATATTTCTAATCTGTCTAAGAGCTACCTGAATGATCTGACCGTTGCTAAAGACGGAACGCAGACTAAGAAGTATATCATGGCAGGTGTATCGGCTATTCCTACCAACCCGAATATCCCGAACGGATCTACCGTTAAAGTTTCGATTCCTCTGAATCGTGAATTAGCGAAAGTATTCTTTAATGCTTCCGTTACTACCAACCCCGTATACGAGGCTTATGGTAAGATGGAAATCAAAGATGCAGAATGGGAAAATCCGACAAGTACTAAAGATCCTGATGGTATTGTCGTAGTGCGTATCCCGAGACGTGTGTCTCCGTTCACAGCACAGACTCGTGACTGGTATTTCCCGCAGAGCGCGGATGCAACTGCTAAAGACTGGGATGTGGAAGGCTGGTTGAAAGCATTTGCAGGTGAGAAAGAATCTGCGCCTACTATTGCGGAGGTTCCTGGAACGACTCCTGCATTGAATAAGGGAGAATACAATGCTGACGCGAAAGAATATCGTCTGACATGGGTTGTTGGTGAAAAGGCGCTGGCTGATGGAGGTACTCCTGCAGCTGCTTCGATGGTATACGTTAAGAGTGACAAGTTATATTCTCCTTATTTTTATGTAACTCCTAACTATGCCGATAATGCCGGTTGTGCTACTGTGGTAGTTACCCAGGCTACTTATATCGGTACACATACCCTGCTTGAACCGACTATTACGGAGCAAATGTTGAAAGAAGCTTTGGCAGATGGCACTTTCCAAGGTGCTACTTCTACTGACGGATCTGTCACCTATGATAAATTGGCTGCTGATTTCTGGGATAAGGCTGATAATGTAACAGCATTGGTTGCGTTCCTGGAAACGAATGAGACGTATAAACTTGCGTTGAGAGGTGAAACGGAACAAGCTAAGAAAGAAGCTGCTATTACGATTAAACCTAACGACAAACGTTACTATCGTGCTGATGTTGCCAACTATAGCGATGACGAAACAACCTCAATGAAGATTACCGAACGCAACACATTCTATCATATTACAGGTACTATTACTACTTTGGGTGCCAAGAGTATTGAAGATGCTATCAATTCGGATAATATTGACATGCTTGTACAGGTAGTTGTTAAGCCATGGAAATATGTTGTTAACAATATAAATATGTAATCAGAATCTCTTTTTTTATATGATCCGGGGCGGATGGAAAATCCGCTCCGGTTTATATCTCTTTCTTTTTCGGAAAGAGAAGAATACAAAACTAAAATGAAGAAACTGCTACCGATACTTCTGGGGGTTGCCCTATTGCTGAATTCATGTATTAAAGATGATATGGATGCTTGTGCCGGATATATGCACATCTATTTCAGCTATATTTATGGTGGAGCCAATCGTTTTTTTGAAACGGTTTCTACTCCTACGCAACTTCATTTTTATAAACAGAAGCATAAATATCGGGAACTGGAAATAGGTTTGGATGAAGTAGGATTGACCGAACCTTATCGATTCTTGAAAACCTTTGATGATATAGACAGTCTGGAACTGATAGCCTGGACATATGATGAGGCAATTGATTATGTAGATACTCCTGATACTCCCATAGGAGAGGGGTATGTGAAATTAAAAGAAATTACCGACGGCAGCGGAATCTGCCGGCCTGTAGACGATCTGTTGTACGGACGCATTGCCATAGATGCCGGCCTGCGTGAAAACCGCAATATTGTGACTATTCCGTTTGTGCGTGCCGTATGCCGTACGCGTATAACAATGATTCCTCAGACAGTAGAGGATCAGGTCGTTGAAGAAGGAGGAGCAACACGTGCCGCAAGCAGTATTATTCCTTCCCCCGAAGATTTTAAGTTCCACCTTTACGGTACGCGTAGTGGTGTAGATTATAATAATAAAGCAAATACGGACGAAGTGATACTTGAACCTGAATGTTATTACGAAGAAAGTACCGGAAATGTACTGACTCCCTGGTTCGGTTCTTTTTCTTCGGAAGGAAAGTTCCTGAGAGTAGACGTGTTTATTCGTGATGAACAGGTCGCTTCGTTTGATTGTGCTCCTATTGAGTTGACTTCTGTTCCGGGCAATTATATTGACTTGGTGATTGACGGACATTATGTGAAGCCCGTTATGCAAGTTCGTGTCAACGGATGGAAAGTGGCGGCAATAGAAAGTAATATGTAAGTAAGCTGATAAAAGGAGAGTATAGCATGAAAAGAATTCTGATATGTCAACTGATGGTATTTCTGGCCGTGGCTTTGGTTTCGTGTTCGGATGATACTTCCGAAAGTATCTCTCAGAACCCGGATAAAGACATGTACCTCCGTGTGAATGTTCCCCGCACTTATGCTTCCGGAGCCGATGGGACGGATAATAAAGAGACGGTGATCAATGGCATTGACGTATTGGTATTTGCTCCGGGAGTGTCCGACCGGAACCGGCTGTATCTGAAATCAGCATCCGAAGGAACTCCGGTTGCCGGTAAAAATACGTTTCAGGTGACTATGCCTGTGGGAGAAGGATTGGAAGTGCATGTATTTACGAATAGCCATGCAGAGTTGGTGCGTAGCGGTGCCTATAAAGGTTTAGGGATGGAGATGAATGCATTATTGGAAAAAATGGTATCCAAAGTGGAGAATAATCCGTCCGGGATAGACTGTTTGCCTATGCATGGTTTTTTGTCAGGAGTGACTGTTTCGAAAGAGTCGGTAGGACAAACGCTTAGTGTACCGGTGCTGCGTTCGGTAGCCGCTGTACAGGCAAAAGTGGATGACGCGCATACGGGAAATCCGGGTGAGTTGTTGGATAGCGATGGTAAGGTGATTTTTAAGTTGCGTGAGTTTTATGCTTATTTCCCGGCGGATAGCGGTAGGTTGGCTCCGTTAAAGGAGGCCTATGAAGTGGTTACCGCAGGTTCAGAAGACGAGAAAAAGACCCGTAATGTGGTTAAAACGACTTTACCCGCCAAATTAGGGGTTCGCCCGATAGGTGACAAGCTTTTTTTGAAGAGTGAGTCTTCTTTGCCCCTTGCCGGACCGCTCTATCTATACGAAAACACTTATTACTCGGATAACGGCTTTGATCAGCCCGGATATATTGCCGGCAACGACAAAGTGGCTACCACTCGTTTGGTGGTAGGCGGAATTTATGGAGACGATGCGGATGTCACTTATTACCGGATTGATCTGACGGATCCGGACGATCCGAAAAAACTGGTTGAACTATTGCGCAATCATAAGTACACTTTTCAGATTATGAATGTCTCGGGTCCGGGGTATGACAATCCTGACGATGCCGCTACGGGGGGTACCGATGAATATCTATGTGAAAGTGATTGACTGGATAGACGTGAATACGGAAATTGACTTTGACCGTGAGAACTGGTTCTCTTCGGGTACAAAGAAGCTCGTTTTATCCGGTTACGCAGGTTCGCTGAAATCCATTCCCATAGAAAGCGATGTCGCGTTCAGTCCTTTCTGGGAGTTGAGTTTTGATGCGTCGAGTCCGGTTAACGGTAATGCGACGGTTGCACCTGTAAAGGTATCTGACGGTGCAGTGTCGGCCGTAATCTCTAATGAACGCTATGAGATAACCGTCACTGCGGGTACGCTTACCGTAAAGGCCAAAAAGTCTTATGGAGACCTTGCCACCGGTGAGGCTTATGACGATGACTTCTATATAAAAGTAAAGAATTTGACAGTGCATTATAAACTGACTCAGGTAGACCGTTCTCCCGATGATTGGGGAAACGGAGGAAGCCAGGAAGATGAACTGCATAATTAAACATAGATTAGTTGGCTTATGAAACGATTTAAAAGAAATATACGGCAAGGATGTATGCTTCTAAGCGTATTTTGCTTGATGGGGGTTACAGCCTGTTCAAGTGAAGAGGGACGTGATATGCAGCCTGTCAAGCCTGTCGCTTTCACGCTGAACTATACCATCCCCGATGCTGATGATCCGGAAACAAGGGCATCCGATACAGGAGGGAAAATACCTGTGGCCCGTCCGGAGGAAAGTGTGATAAATGATGTAAAGCTCTTATTTTTCATTTACGATGAACATGGCAACGGGTTGTATGCCGGTTCCTTGCAGGGAACCGTCGATGGCAATCATCTGGCTAAGACAGGGAAAATATCGGTGATTATACCGGAAAGTGGAAGCATCGACAATCATACGGATTATAATGTATTGGTGCTTGCCAATGCTTCTGCTTATTTTCCCGGAATGGATTTTGATACTTATTGCTCCGGACAGACTGAAAATGCAGTGCGGGTGCAACTCCGGGGAGATATGCCGTTGCAGTCAATAACGGACAGAACATATACCGTTACGGATAACAGTTTACTTATGAGCGGAACAACATTTAAAGAAGCAGGGAAAGATATGAGTGTACAGCTACTGCGTGCCGCCGTACGCATAGATGTCCGGGTGGCTGAGGATAAAAGGGGGACGGTTCTCTTGAAATCGGCTATGCTTCGTAATGTTTCACCGGTAATACCTGTATTTAATGATCCGCAGGATATGGCTTTCCTGCCGTTGACCTATGCAAATGAAAAAAATGCACCGGAGCAATTCAGTATCATAGGCGGTTTGTATGCCACTGAGGTGTTGCGTACCCTTCATACTCCCTATCTGCTACAGACACAGGCGGTATGTCTGCTGCTGCAATGTGAAAAGTCTCCTTATAAGGGATGGTATCGGGTGAATATTAATATCGATAAAAATGATGTGCAGTATTTACGACGTAACAATGCTTATACGGTGGTTATTAAAGATGTTTTGAGTCAGGGGGCTGACACTCCCGATGAGGCATACGGAGCGGGTAGTTTTGGTATAAGAACGGTTACTGTCCCTACCGATTGGAAAGTTCCCGATGGGATAGTAACTCCACCGGATGTAGAAGTGAATTGAATGATTTCATAAAAAGATAATGAGAACGATGATAATAAGGAAGTGTAAAATAGATTGTTTTCAGAAGTCCTGCATTCTTCTGTGTGTTGCGCTCTTCTCCTGTTCGCAGTATGACTGCGCTGTTCCGGATGACGGAAGGACAGGAGAAGGAGAGCGCACTTCTTTATGCATAGGAGGAGTTTCAACAGGGCGGTTAGAGGTACTTACGCGTTCGGCTGCTGAGCTTACTACAGCAACCGACGCTATCGGGATTTTTCAGAAAAAAGATATCGCGAATGGCTACGAAGCCATTCATAACAGAAAATATACATATGGAACTCCATACTGGAAGACGGATGGGGAAGAACTGGTGTTGATCGATGGGCCGGCGGAACTGACGGCTTACTATCCTTATAAAGAGGATCGGACAAGTAGTGTGGTGATGAACAGTGAGCTCTATGCGGCTTCAAAAGAAATCTATTATTGCCCTTTTAAGGCTTCGAATACAACAGGTGCCGTAACGCTGAATTTACGCAGAGCCTATTCGCTCCTGAGATTCAATTTTATCAGGGGAGTAACGGATGTGGCTCTGAATAAAGGAGAGTATACCGGGAACGGTGAGATCAGCTCATTTACATTTTCTGCGGCTTTACGGATCACCGGAACACTGGATCTGTTTACAGGGATCGTTGAAGGAGGAGTGCAGGGGGTGATGTTCAGCTATACCGTTCCGATAACTATCGGAACCGTTGCAGCTCCTGCCGTCCTGGATTATATGGTAGTGCCTGCTGACTTCACCGGGGATCTTTCTTTTACACTAATGGTAGATGGAAAGGAGATGAAAGGTAAGATTGGCGCTGCCGAGCTTTGTGGTACGAACAAGAAAATGGTGGAAGGGACAAAGTATGAGATAGATGTCATTATTCGTCCCACTGAAGTAGAGATAGGAACTGTGGATGTGGAGGAATGGATAGAAGAGGCAGTCAGAGACTCCGGTGATCCGTTTGTGCCGCAATAAAGAGACAGAAAGGAATAAATATGTTTTTAAGAAAGCAGAGAAAGATGAAACACATTCTGGCAAATATGATGATGGCAATAGTATTGATTGCCTGTAGCAACGGAGGGATGGATCCGGTGGATAACGGCGGGGAGGACGAGTATGTTCCTGTCAGAGTGGAAACCGTTGAGGATAATGGCGTTGAAACACGTGCGGTTGCTTTGTCAAATGCCAGTATAGGAATATTTCGCACGGCACCTTACACTGCTACGTTTCCGCAACAATATGATGTACAGTGTACTCACGACGGAACCGGATGGAGTTTGGCAGATAAACTATATGTTGGCGGTACGGACGCCTCTTTGCATGTCTATTATCCGTATGGTAAGGTCACTTTTAATGGTGATAATAGTACGGTTACTGCTTTGACAGTGAAAGATAATACGGCGGATAATGATTTTTGTTATGCCGATGCTCCTTTAGCGGCAGTCAATAACCGCAATCCGGTTGCTTCCTTTTTGCTGAAGCATGCTTATGCCGGTGTGAAGTTCAGCATTGCTTGTCATTCGACTTATCCGTTGAAGTGCAAGTTAACCAAGATTGTGATGAAACCCGCAACGAGCGGAAAGACGTTTTATGTGGAACGTAGCATGGATATCAGTAAATCCGCTGCGGATGCGGGACAGTTGGGAGGGAGCACAGCTTCCGGTTGGACGCTGGATACATCTGCGCTTGCTATGGGGACAGCAGGGATAGCCCAAGGGAGTACGGATGTAAGTATCAGCAAATTGTTTCCTCCACAGGATTTTGAGGACGATACCCAACTGATATTGACAATTGATGGAAGTGAATATTCGGTAACGATTCCGTACGAGACTTTGAAAGCTCTGAAAGCCGGGTATTTATCTACCATTTTCCTGGAGGTCAAGGGTACGGGAGTAGATATTTCGGGAGTGAAAGTATATCCATGGGATACCTCTGTTGTACCCGGTGGTGATAACGATGCGACTTTAGATTAATAACTGATTGTAACAGAAAGGATAGTAATGAAAACCAAGTCTGATATGAAACCAATTATAATAGCCACTTTATCGCTGATTTTACTGGCGGGCTGTGGTAATGATGATTTTCCGGTAGAAGAACAAAAAGTTCCTTTAGAGATTGCTTCTGCATTTGTAACAGGTGACGTGCAGACACGTGCCGTCACGCCACAATTACTTACATCAGGTTCGATCGGAGTTTTTCTGGAAGGCGAATCCGGAACCAGTTATGTAAAAAAAGACAATATACAGTATGACTATAACTCCGGCTGGAAACCCAACACGGAAACAATTTATCTGGGTGGAGAGAATGCCAATGTGTGTGCTTATAAGAAAACAACGAAATTAGATTTGGCAACTAAAGAAGCTGTTTCTTTGACTTCTCAGATTTTTGACGCCGAACTTGATTTGGTATATGCAGGTAAGAAAACAGTGAATGGTACTTCTGCCGCTAAGAGCGTTGAGTTTATCATGGGACATGCTTATTCGCAAATCGAATTTGTCTTTAGCCGGGAGAATTATCCTAATACATGCAGAGTAACTAAAATAGCCATAAAGAACGCGAATATAATTGAGAATGCTACGCTGAACCTGGCAACAGCGGTTTATACATCGACTAAAATCAATGCTGCGTTCAGTTATTGGACAAATGTGGCAAAGCAGGCAGATGGCATTGTGGTTCCTGAATCGGGGACTATAAAAAGTAATGTACTGATGATTCCCTGTACATTGGCCAACAATGGAGATACAGGAGTGACACTGGAGTTGACGGTGGACGGTCAACTGATGACAGTTCCGGTTGCGTATACTAAATTGGGCGCATTAACCAAAGGCATTATTCATCAGATCAGCCTGAAACTAAAAGGTACTGCACTTGAACTGAGTGTGAAAGATACTCCGTGGGATAATCAACCGGTAGATGGTGAATATAATCCGGAACCATAAAAAGGAAGGATGAATCATGAAACGACTTTATACGCATAATCCGGATTCTCACTTGGCAAGACGCTTGTGGCTGATGTGGCTTTTAATAGTAGGCTGGAGCTCTTGTTCACAAGTAGAGGTTGCAGACTCTGTAGGGGGTGAGAACGGAGAGATACCTCTTGAAATCCGGGCTACAACCGGTGCAGAGGTCGACACTCGTGCTGTTACTGCTGTAGAAATGACTGAAGGAACATTAGGAATTTTCCGTTTACCCGAGACGGATTATACGGCATTGGAAAATATTCGTTATAACCGTGTTGCGGGAGAAAACTGGAAGCCGGCTTCTACTGTGATATATGTCGGTGCCACTTACGCCAGGCTATGTGCTTATGCTCCCTATAACTCTGTAGAGTTTAAAAATAGTTCGTTGAAAACAGAAGCCAGCCTGACAATGCAGACTTATGCGGCGGAGAAAGATATGCGTTTTGCTGTCAGTGGGGGAGATGAAGTCTGGAAAAAGACTCCTACTGCGAATTTTGAATTGAAGCGTGCGTATGCCCGTTTGGTATTGTCTGTGGTACGGGATGCTACGTATCCGAACACGTGTAAGATAACGAAAGCAAAAATAGAGGCTTCTGCCGGAAATATAATCACAGCCAATACGGTTGACATCAGTACCGGAACCGAAGGAAGCGGAACACAAACACCTCAATATATTCACACTGTGACGACCGGTTTAAAAGACGGATTTGCAATAGGGGTTACAGATGATACGAGTTTTGACTGGCTGCTGCCCCAACAAACTTTTTCCGAAGGCGTAGTCTTGACACTTACGGTGGATGGCATGGATTATTCCGTCACTATTCCGGTCGATAAACTGAGCACATTTGTAAGAGGTACTAAATATACTGTGTCATTGGTTGTCAAAGGTGGAAAGTTAACTTTGCTGAGTAACAAAATCTTGATTGACAGGGATTGGACAGAGGTGCAGACAGGGACCGGAGGCAGTGGCAGTGATTATGATACCAGTTTTAATTAGAATATGAAGATTATGAAACGTTTATTATTGATCCTGGTGGGAGGTATTTTATTGAGTAGCTGTTCTGATGACAGTGAGATGGATGACGGGAGATGGAAAGCATCTGCACTTCGAGTACCGCTCGAGGTATCTTCGGCAGTCATTAAGCAGGAGGTGGTTACACGTTTAGCTCCCGATCCGGTATCTTTGACGGAAGGGGCCATAGGGATTTTTCTGTCGGGCACAGAACCTGAAAGCGGATATAAAGTTATTGACAACCGTAAATACGTTTACAGCGAAGGTCATTGGGGACCTCCGACGGCTAATGATACAATTTATTTAGTGGGTAACGATGCTGATGTCTGCGCTTACTACCCTTATAAAGATTCGTATGCGGATAAGACGGTCATTCCATTACAATCACAGGATTATGTGGATACTGAAGATATCTATTATGCATTGAATACAATGATAAATGGTTTTACTCCTGCGATTACTTTTGATATGGTGCATGCTTATTCTTTGGTGGAGCTAAAGATCAGTCGTGAGAACTACTTCATGCCTTGTGAAATTAGTAAAATAACCTTGATGAATTCTGCTTTAATAAAAAAAGGCACTATTAACATTGCCGTTGACGGAAGCATACAGGCTTCGGAAACAGGGAATTATGATTTGACAACAGTAACTGCGGCTTCACCTTATACATTGGCTGTTGGCGGATCTTATGTACGCCGTGTATTGATGATTCCGGTTCCGCTTAAAATTGAGCGGACAGATGCGGAAGGAGGACAATTCGGGCTGTCTGTCAGCCTTGTGGTAGATGGACAACAGATGCTCGTGGAGATCCCGTATTCCGAACTTGGAGAGTTCAGGCAGGGAGAGAAGTATGTTATCGGATTAAAGATCAAAGGAACAGAAATCGTGCCTACCGTCAAAGCATTGGAATGGGAAGATGATAAGGTCAATGGCGGGGATAAATATCCTGTTGAATAAAATCATATTTAAAACTGAGCTACTATGAAAGGAGTACTATACATAAGTTTTTTAGTTTGCATGTTACTGGGGTGCAGCGATGGTGATAGCTTACCGGATTGGAAAAAAGACAAAACAGCCCGTACTGAGTTGGAGATTGCGTCTGCTTCCATTGTGGAAGGCAATCTACAGACCCGTGCCAATGCAGCTTTTACGCCCGGAAGTTCCATTGCTTTGTTTTGTCATGGGCAGGCTGCCGAAACGAGTTATACGCCTGTGAATAACAGAAAATATACGCTAAATGCCGGTGAGAGTCAATGGACAGCCGAGTCGGAGGCGAGTACCATTTATTTAGGTAGCGAGAAGGCGGATGTGTGCGGGTATTATCCCTATACGGAAGAAACAGTGGATGAGCTTTATAAGGACCGTACTAAAATTCCTATGGAGACACAAAACTATGACGTTTTAAAAGAACTGTATTATGTGACTAACCAGGAAGTTGATGCTAAGGAATATTTTGTAAATATGCGTTTTAAGCATGCTTATTCACGTTTAGTATTGAATATAGGGGTCGAAGATGCTTATCCGGCTACATGTAGTATTAATTCGGTGGCTTTGGCAAACGACTCATTGTTTCGAAAAGCGGTGATAGATATTACGAGTGGTACTGTTGGCATCCATCCGGATGATACGGAGAAACAATTCAGGGGTGGATATAACATTACAAAAGGCCTTCCTTATGTTTTAGACAGTCCTACTAAAAAATACCAGGCTGATCTGCTTATGATTCCTACAAAATTATTGCCTGACCCTTTTGAACCGACTAAAGGGCTTAGCATTATAGTGAATGTAAGCGGATTTCCGGCAACGGTGATCATTCCGATAGACGATCTCTCTGATTTCGAGAGTGGTAAAAAATACGTTGTCTCTTTGAAATTGAGAGGGATTGCAATTAAATCGGTGACCGTAACCACTACTGACTGGGATGAGAAAATACTGAATGAAGGTATAGATTACGAACCGCTTCCCCGACCTTAATGATTATACAAAAATGAACAGCATGATTATGAAACTCAATATGAATATAAATACTTCTGTGGCTGCCATATATGCAATGATGTTATTATTGGTTGCCTGTTCGCAGGAAAGAACTTTATTTCCGACAGAAAAAACGGACAGTGTGCCTTTAAGCGTATTCACTTCGTTCAAGGCGGATGTGACTACAAGAGCCACCGCTCAACCCTTGCCTGAAGGGAGCAGTATCGGAGTTTTTTTGATAGCGGATGCTAACTATGTTATCCCTCAGAGTAATGTGAAATACACTTATCAGCCTGATGACGAATGGACGTCAGAGACCCCTGTTTGGGTGGGCGGGGTAAGAGCCGGTCTGTGTGCTTATTATCCATATGGTAGAGTTACTTTTTCCGCAGTTACACAGACCACATTAAAAAACCAAGCTTACACGGAGGATGCGGATTGGTGGTATGCCAAAGACAATGCGGCTGTCACAGTCAATAATCTGTCACCACAGATAGAATTTTTATTAGAGAAACCTTATTCTCAGCTCTCTTTGGAGATGATTCGTAACGGAAGGTATCCGTTGCAGTGTAAAATAACCAATGTACGTATAGAATTGGAAAACGGGGACTCGATGGTTGACACCGGGACGTTCGATATAAAAGACGGGAGCCTGCAAAACACAACGGATGTTACTTCTTATTCATATCCAACCTCCGGACCTATGCATGACACGGGATTGGGGGTAGGAGAAGCGGCGAGAGATACCACTTGTAACTATCTGTTTGTTCCTCAGACTCTCGCGTCCGGGTTGAAACTGACTTTGACCATCGATGAACGTGATTTCAGTGTGATTGTGCCACTGGAGGATCTTGGCGGGCTGGTAGCAGGAAAGCGCCACGTAGTCCGATTGGATATCAGAGGGGGAATACCGATTAATATAGTGGAGGTTACCACGACAGAGTGGCAATCAACAGAATTTGACGGTGGTGATGCCACTACTATTAAAGATACAACAGAGATCATTATTGATGGTGGTAAAGTGGGAACAGAAGATTGGGCGTCGGATCCTACAGAAAATGGATCAGGAGCACTGTAATTTAATATTAAACGTATGAAGACAAACCTATTATTTTTTATTTGCATCCTATTTGCATTAGTCTCTTGTGAACAAGAAGACAAGGTGTCCGGAGAGAAGGCACTGGCTGTAGTGTCCGCTTCTTCCGATGATAGGCCCTCAACACGCGGAATTATAAACGATGATACATACGCTTTAGGGGTTTTTCGGACCACTGCCGGTACTTATATGCCTTTATTCAATGTGAAGCATATTTATTCAGGAGGAGAGTGGGGATCTGATGATGTAATCAAGGTAGATTATCGGAATGCTTCTTTTTTTGCCTATTATCCTTATCATACAGCGACCGGAAATTATGCCGGACTGGCAAGTGGCACTACCTTGACCCTGCAAGCACAGCTGTTCAATGCCGGAGAGGATATTTGCTATGGAGCAGGTGGAGCCTTGGGTGGAGGTCCGGTTAGTGTATACAATCCGTTTGTTGAGTTTCTGGATATGAAACACGCGTATACCCGGTTGAGGTTGACACTGACCCGCGGGGAAAAATTTGATAAGACTAAGAAATGTAATATACAGAATATTACTTTCAAATCGAATAATGCCAATTTTTACCTGACACGTAGCCTCGATATTGCTTCAACTGCCGGAGCTACCGGAGGAAGCGCTGTGACTACCGGGTATGTTCATAATCCTAACGTTAATATTGCCGCCGGTAAAAGCGTGACATATGAGTATATGTTTCCTCCGCAACCACTTGCCGGTAGTAAATTGACTATTCTTGTCACTGTCGACGGGGTGACTCGGAGTTGTGACATTTCAACGTTAGGCAGTTCTTTGGATTCGGGGAAATATTATGGAGTATCGCTGACATTTACGGATGTGGGAATCATCCTGTCATCGGCGGCTGTTACTGTCAATGATTTTGGCGGACAAGGAAATACTCCGATAGATACGGAATTATAACATAAACGGAGAATAAAGATGATACAACTGAAAGATAAACTAAAAGTAAATGGCGGAATGAGACGGTACATGGAAATGGTTTGTTTGAGCCTGTCGTTTTCTCTTCTCGTAATGAGTTGCAGTCAGGAAAGCGATACGTTTTATCCATCGATTCCGGATGAAGAACAGCCCGCTGTGGATGAAAGCCGGATGGTTCCGATACAATTGAGTGTGGACGGGGTTGATCGATTTTACGGAGGGGCAGTGACGCGTTCTGGAGAAACTGTTGCTCGTTTAGTGCAGCCTTTGGATTCTACTTATGATACCGGATATGATGTGGAGACAACAGTGGAGTCGGTTCCATTGGAGAATAGTGTGTCGACCCGTGCCAACTTGGGTAATGTACAGTTTCGTGTAGTGGCTTACAGAACAAATGCTTCGTCTGCCGCTAATTATGCGGGGACAGCTGTTTACAAGACAAATGGTTCGGGAGTCGCGGCTATTGTAGCCAAGACAGCTACTCCTGTCAATAGTGCCGGACAATGGATATTGGGGCCGGGCACATATACTTTTGTGTGCTATTCTTATGGAGTGAATAGTACACCGGCGATGCTGTCCGGTAATTGGTCCGCAACCGTTTCGTACAATCAGGATTTTATGCTTTGCCGGAAAGAAGGAGTTGTAGTAGCTCCCGATGATAGGGGAGAGTTTACATTGGGAGGAATCAGCTTTACACGTCAGTGCGCTCTACTCCAACTGGCTGTCACGGCCAATGATTTTTCTAATAATACGGTTCAACAATGTGCAGCCACTGTATCCAATTTGAATAGCAATAACATAACCTGGAATGCCGGTCAGGCAACCCTTTCAACAGGCGGCACAGGAGGAGCTGTAAACTTTTCCTGGAGCAGCTTGAATGCGGCTACGGTTCATAGTAATGTATATAAGGTGCTCCCTCAGAGCAACCGTACATTAACCATTAAGTTCACGACTTTGAGAATTGGCAATATACAATACAACAACCGAGTGACGGTTAATGTCACCGGACGTCAATTTGTGGCAGGAGGTAATTATAAGATAACTGTTAAGATAACCGGAAACGGTATTACTGTGGGAGGAGCTACGTGGGCGAAAGGGAACGTTTACAGGAGTGGGAGTAATTTTTATTTAGAGTCTTCACAAAGTGGTTATCACAGTGGTACAGAAGGTGGATCTTTTTTCGGCTGGAATACGCTCTCTTCCAGTAATAATACGTATGGAGGAAGCTCTTTTTCTTCCAATAATGATCCTTGCTATCAGGTTGCTCCCCAAGGAACATGGTGTACTCCGACTGCCAACCAGTTACAGAATCTGGGAAATAGTGGATATAGGTCTGGAAGTATGAATGGTAAGAGCGGAGGATTTTTTGGCGGTGATAAAGTTTTTCTGCCTGCAATGGGAAACAGAGGTAAAAATAATGTAAACTATTGGCCTGGAACGGGGTATTATAGAAGCAGTACGGGCGCCAGTAATAAGCGTTGCTATTATCTGGAGTTTAATCAGAGTTATGCTGTTAAAAATAACTATTATTGGTATTGGGATGCATTCCCGATAAGATGCGTCAAAAGATGAAAATTTTGAAAATGGTGAAGTGTAATGTCGTAAAAAATGAATAATGAATAATTTAAATGATCTGATCAGGATTTGGTGTCTGCTACTGGTTTTGGTCGCCTGCAGCCAGGATGACAATATGGATGGTATACCCGATGATGCCACCGTACCTTGCACTGTCAATAGCGTGAGTGTAATCGAACCGTATAAGGTCAATACTCGTGCCGCACTTAATGACGGAGAATCCATCGGGGTCTTTTTGACTGACGATGTGGCGAAGAATGCAGGTAACAGCCGGAAATATTCGGACAGGAATAATTGTAAATATACCAAGCTATCAGGAAAGTGGACTCCGATTGACGATGAAAACACAGTGTCACTGGCTGAAGATGTATATGCAAACCTTTGGGCAATCTATCCTTATCATGCCGATAAGGAAAACGGATTGGATTATACGGATCGGACGGCCATTCCTCTAAAGTCAAAACTGTATTCGGCTGAGAAAGATTTGTGCTATGGGCCGGGAACCGGAATAGCCAAAGAGACCAGTTTTACTCAGCCTGCAGAAAGTAAAACTCCTGTAGATATTTCTTTTTTAAATATGGAGCATGCTTATAGCTGGGTCGTTTTTCAGGTCAACAGACATAAGTATACCAAAGATGCTAAGCTGTCAAAAATAAAAGTATCCAATGTGTTGACATACACTACTCTGAATATTACAAACGGAACTTATGCCGCCTCTGAAGCCACTCCGGAGCCGGGAATCGCAGAGAAAGTGAACGAAACGATTCCGGAACTGGAAACTGATTATGTAGAGGTGGGCTTCCTTATCGCGCCTTGCACATTAGGATCGATCGGAACCATTCTGGGAGTAGCTGACTGTGGCATGAAAGTAGACCTTACAGTAGATGGTGATGTATATACATTGGGGATTCCGCTTACTAAATTGTCTCAATTGGAAGCCGGGAAAAAATATTTGATTGAGATTACCGTACAGGGGGCGCATGGAATCGTCATTGGGGCGAATGGAGTTTCTACTGTTGACTGGCCTACGCCCCAAGAGGCTTCGGGAGACTTGATAGGTGAGGCTACTATACATACAAATTCTGTTTTAAACTGTTTTTGGTCATGAAAATTAATAATATGTTTTTTATTGCCATGTGCGGATTGTTTATATCATGCGGGGCAGAGATTACAACGGATACTTCATCCGAAGTATTATCCGACAGGCAGATTCCTATAGGAATATCGACTGTTGCTGTTCCTGAATACGGTGCGGAGACTACGCGTGGGCTGATTGCTAACGCCACTTATCGATTGGGACTGTTTCGTACCGGTGACAAAGGTTACCCTCCTCAGTATGATGCGCCTTATACGTATACAGCAACCGGATGGACGGCTTCTACAGAAGTGAAGGTGGATCATCGCGGGGTGAGTTTGTATGCTTATTATCCTTATCAATCCGTTTCCTTTGTAGATAATACGACAACAGCCGTCCTGAATGCGCAACTTTACAGTGCGGACAAAGATATGTGTTATGGGAAGGGGCTACCTGTGGGGAGTGCAAGCCTGATTAATAATGATGCTCCGGAAGTGGACTTTACAGCTATGAAACACGCTTATGCCCGGCTCAAACTGACATTGCTGCGCGGAACGAATTATGATAAGAGTAAGGCATGTAATATCAAAAATATTACTTTGAAATCTAATAATACAAGTTTTTATCTGCAACGTCATTTGAATATCGCTACGGTAGCCGGCGCAACCGAAGGAACTGCCGTCGCAACAGGCTATGTTTATAATCCAAATGTGGATATAGCGATCGGGGGGCAATTGAGCTATGACTTCCTGCTGCCTCCACAGCCACTTGCCGGCAATACATTAACAGTTCTTGTGACGGTGGACGGTGAAGTGCGTTTTTTGAATATTACGGGATTCGGCAGTTCGTTGGATGCCGGATCATACTACAATGTATCTCTGACGATTACAGATATACAGATGGTACCTACGAATGCTTTGACAGTGAATGATTACGGGACTCAAGGGAATACTAATTTTGATTATAAATATGAGATGCATAATTGACAGGACGCAAACGGGAATACTTAGAAGTATGATTCGCCTAATGGCTCGTTCATGTTCTTTGTTCTTGATTTTGCTTGCAGTGACAGGATGTGACAGGGAGGAAGATGAAAGATTTCCTTCGGGACATCATGATCCGATAGAGGGAGATGGGGAGATGGTATCTATCAACGTAAAAGTAGATGGGGTAGATGAGTTTTTAGGTGGTGCGGTTACCCGTTCCGGAGAGATTTTGACAAAGATAGTGCAGCCTTTGGACAGTACTTATGATTCGGGCTATGATGTAGAAACGACAATTGAATCTTTACTTCCCGTTAATCCGGTGCAGACGCGTAGCAATATGGCCAATATGCAGTTTCGGGTTGTAGCCTATAAAAACAATTCCATAACGGCTGCTAATTATGCGGGTACAGCGGTTTATAGTACCAATGCTTCCGGCATTGCCTCGATTGTAGCGAATACAGCCACTCCCGCAGGTGTTTCCGGACAGTGGGTGTTAAGGCCCGGGACGTATGCATTTGTCTTCTATTCATACGGAACCAATACAGCTCCGGCCGCTTTGTCCGGTAATTGGTCGACAACAGTGACGCATAACCAGGATTTCATGTTGTGTCAGAAGACCGGGGTAAATGTTACGGCCAATGCAAGCGGGCAATGCCTGTTGAGCGGCATTAGTTTTTCAAGGCAGTGTGCCCAACTTCAGTTGTGTGTAGTGGCTAAAGAGTTTAATAATAATACGGTTCAGCAGTGTGCGGCAACTATCTCGGGACTTAGCAACAGCCCTGTGACCTGGAATGCGAGCCAGACAACTCTTCCTGTAACAGGGACAAGCGGGACGTTGAACGTGGCATGGACCAATCCGAATGCTACCACAGTGAATAGTAATGTGTATAAGATACTCCCTCAAAGTAACCGTACACTTACAATTAAGTTTACTACTTTAAAAATCGGTAATGGACAAATGAATAACGCCATTACGGTTAGTGCTACAAACCGTTTATTCAGTGCAGCCGGTAATTATAAGATAACGGTTAGCATTGTGCCAAATTATATATCAGTGAGGAGCTATAAATGGGCAAGGGGAAATCTTTATAAAAGCGGATCTAATTTTTACTTTGAGGCTTCTCAGACAAATTATCATGGTGGTGCGACAGAAGGAGGATTCATCGGATGGAATACTCTTGATATTGGTGTAGCTAAATATAATAGTGGAAATTACTCTACAGCCAATGATCCCTGTTACCAAGTAGTCCCTCCCGGTACTTGGGAAACACCTTCTGATGGACAATTACAAGATCTGATTAATGCGGGAGTCACCTATAGCAGTTCTCCTAAAGGTTTCTGGTTTGGAGGGAACAATGGTGTATTCTTGCTTGCTCTGGGAAGCCGAAATCAGTCATCTACTACAATAAACAACCCTATATCAGCAAGCGATTCTTGGGCATTTTATTGGTCCCGGATCCCTTCAGGAGCAACAGCTAAAGGGCTTAATGCCTCTCAAGGCTCGAATAGTGCCTTTATAAACACAAGCTGGGCGCGGGCTGATGGCAGAACGATAAGATGTGTTAAACGATAAATTGTATGTCCAATGAAACAGGTATTAGAATGTTGTTTGCTTTCATTAAGTCTATTCCTCTTTTTCTCCTGCGGGAAGGAGGAAGAAGGATCTATCCCAACCGATAGACAAGTGCCTATCGGGGTTACAGAAGCTTCTTTAAGTACGAGAGTGTCCACGCGTGGAGTCATCAATACTGCTGCTTATAAATTAGGTCTTTTCCGTACGAATGCTAACGGATATTCACCTCAGTATGATGCTCCCTATACTTATAGCGCAGCCGGTTGGACCGCATTCACAGAAATACTGGTGGATCACCGTTCGGTGGGTCTATACGCATATTACCCTTACCAGTCTGTATCATTTGTCGATAACACGACGACTGCGACGTTAGTTGCTCAAATTTATGATGTAGCTAAAGATGTGTGTTACGGTACCGCTGCGGCTACAGATGGATCGCCGAAGATAAATAATGATCATAAAGCAGTGCAATTTCTTAATATGAAACATGCGTATGCCCGGTTGAAACTTACATTTGTCCGAGGGACGAATGTGATGTCAGGCCGTAAATGTAAAATTGAAAACATAGTGTTGAAGAATAATTCAACCAATTTTTATCTTCAGCGGCAAGTCGATATAACTACCGGCACGATTACTGGAGGGACCCCTGCGGCGGGGGGATATGTATACAATCCGAATGTAGAAATTCCATCCGGGAACCGGGTTTATGAATATTTACTTCCTCCGCAACCTTTGACCGATAGTAAATTGACCATTTCGGTAACGGTAGATGGTGAAGTCCGTACGGTCACGGTTACTGCGTTTGGCGGTGCATTGAATGCAGGAGGATACTATCATGTTACATTGACAATCAATGATGTGCAGATTGTTCCGAATGCGAATGTAATCGACAATGGGTATACGACGGATGATACTACCATTCAGAATAACACTCCAAGTGTGGTTTAAAATGACTGATAATAAGTGATGGGAGAGGCTCGGTAAATGTGAGCGGACTATCCACACCTTTTAATAAATTGATTTTAAATAGATAAGATGAAAAGAGAACTGAGCATAGTCTTGTGTCTGCTGCTGCTTCCGGGAATGACAGGAGTGAAGGCCAGTGCCGACTCACCGGAGAAAAAAACGGCGTCGGCAATGAACAATAAACAAAACGTACGACAGAAAATAACCCCGGTGGGTACTCGAAAGTCTACTTCGGTACGCCCCTTGTCCGTATGCGAGGTGAAAGTTAACTTACCTACGGACAGCATGTTGCTCTCGTGGGTAGACTTTTTGTCACCTTCGGTTACGGAGGCACCGAAGGTTGAGGAAGTACGGCAGACAGTGCGTGGCAGCATCGTGTTGGATTACAGTCGCGGGCAGAAGACGAAATATGATGAGCGTAATTTTGTAGAAGCTGTTTACAAACTTTTGGCTGTGACACGTCCGCTTAAAGAAACACCGGGTGTGAGTCTGGAAGGTATTCGTTTGACAGGTTATACGGCTCCGGACGGTGACTATCGGGCAAACGAACGTCTGGGCTTACAACGCGCACTGGCATTGAAAGATTATATTCGGCGGGAGAAAAGCTTCGGTACAGTACCTTTTGAGGTGAACTGGATAGCGGAGGATTGGAAAGGACTGACCGATCTGATAGTTGGGTCGGAGATGGCATTCAAAGAGTCTGTACTCGACATTATCCGTACAGTGGATGTGGTGGACGGGCGAGAACGAATGCTGATGGATTTGGCGGGTGGGACTGCCTATCACTATTTGTCGTCAGCTTTTTTCGGGAGGTTACGTCGCATAGAGTACGAGGTAACCTACGTGGACGGAAGCTTGGCGGCACAGCCATCGATAAGCATGACAGAAGGGGTGTCGGTTGTTACTTCGGGCAAACCGGAAGCATTCTCGGTGGCGGACTTCTGCCGCTTGGCAGAAGCACATGCCGTAGGTTCGGCTGAATTCAATGACTTGATGGACTTGGCGGGACGTCTTTATCCGGACAGTCCGGTGGCGTGCATCAACGCTGCCGGAGTAGCCTTGTTGCGTCGCGATACGGAGCGTGCCCGGAGATATCTGCAACGCTTTGCCACCCTGCCTGAAGCCGGGTGTAACATGGGTATTCTCTGTCTGCTTGAAGGTGACCGGGGAAAGGCGGAAGTTTACCTGAGCCTGGCACAGGCAGGAGGAAGCGTGCCGGCAGGGAGGGCACTGCGCTTCGTGCAAAGTAAGTAAAGGCTCACCACAGAATACGCAGATTCACACGGAGTCGTTTTTTCTCTCCGTGTGGTTGCATTTAGTAAAGTATGAATAAAGAATCTGTGAAAATCTGTGTAATCTGTGGTGAAAAGAAAAATGGAAAACACAAACTGACGAAAGTTATGGATATAGCGGAAATAGCAACAATGGCATTTATCGCTTCGGGGATGACATACAACGCCGTGAAGTATTGGCGGGTAAACCGAAAGGTGCACATTGCCCGTGAGTGGACGGTGAGTCTGATTCTGAAACGTATGGATTATTTGTCGGAAGAGTGCCGGAGAGCGGTCTTGTTGGTCTTTGACCGACGAGGATATCTGGTGCGCAAGTACCCTGAGGCGGATGTGCTGAAACGGAAAAAGAAATGGCGGCTGCGTTGCACTGTACAGGAGGGGATGTTGAACTTCTGTGTGCTATTCACCCCCCATGCGCTTTGCCTGAGCGGGATACATCATCGTGATGATGTGGATCGCCTGTTTGCCGGTCATGCCGGCATCTGTATTGCCGAAACTGGATTACAGGAGATTGTTCATGGCGCGTCGTTGGAGTTGATAGCTGCCGGTACGGAAACAGACGAGGAAAATGAGAAGACCGATTCTGCCACATTGGATGCATTGCTTCCGGGAGAATTGGTTACGGACGCAATGGCAAAGGATCTTCCGGTAGAGTTGAAGGGGTGTAGCGAACAATGGTATACGGGAAGCGTGCATTATGCGAAAGGTGAACCGGATAACTGGCTTGCCGTGCGCCGTGAGGGGGACCGGCTGTTGATGCAGTTTCGTACCAACTTTTCTGCCGTGGAACGGGAGGCAACCATTGAGATAGGGAATGGCGAGGGAGTACACTTGCTTAAGGTGCGTCAGCAGGTGATGGGTATTCATCCCACGTTGACGGTCAGTCGTCGGCTCTATGTCAGTGCCGGGCGGAAGAACGAGGCGGTGACGCTAACCGTTATCCCTGACAATGAACAGGCATGTTGGTGCGTGAAGAGTGCTAACGCTAACGACGGTGGATGTTGGTATTCGGTCTATCCGCCTGTGGGCCTGCAACAGAAAGGGAGTCAGAACTTGAAAGTACATCTTGAAGCGAAACCAGCCAATGTGCGCTCGCGCTCGCTGGCTCTGACGTTGGAGACGGGTACATATCCTTTCAGCCAGACGACAGATCTGTTATTGATGCAGGGTGTCTGCTTTGATTATTATATAGAGTATCCGCCGGAAGATCCTTGTGCACGACATAGCGGGGTGATAGAGATGCCACCGGGTTACAGGGAGGAGGTGAGGACATACAGTGTGTGTGTGGACAGTAACCAGTCGTGGCGTATCGTGAGCGATGAGGCGGCGGCCTGGGTGGAGGTGAGCGAACCTGAACTGTTGCAGGGACATTATGACGGACGGTTCACGGTGAAGGTACATTCTAATGCAGGATACCGGGTACGTGGTGGATTTCCGGCAGCGCGTCACACGGTGCTCTCGTTGGTGAATGATACGGGCGTGGTACGCGATATCCTTATTTATCAAGGTGGATACGTACGTATCCGGGGTAAATATTGGCTGGACCGTAATCTGGCGGCAGGCGGGAAATTAGCACAGGTAGCCATCCCGTTGGGGTTGGAAGTGGGTACCACACTTAATCAGGGTACGTATTTTCAGTTTGGCTGTCCTACTGATCGATGGGAGGAGAATTTTACGCCCTGTCGCGGCAGTTGGTACGATGGCACGGCAGAGAGTCCTGCACGGATTAATGAGTTGGACCCTTCACCGGAGGGGTGGAGGCTACCATCGCGTATTGAAATGGAGGCATTGATGAACAGTCCCGCTGCTCCGATGGAGCTTCAACGGGAGGAGGACCGGACGAATATCTGCCTTCTGAGTGACGACGGAGTACCAGTATACCTGCCGCTGTGCGGACACCGGAGCCATATCAACGGCTGCCGGATTGTGGTTCCGCACGGTCATCGTTACTGGACGGGGAGTAGTCAAAGTCCGGTATATGGCTATTCGCTTTGCGTAGAACCCAGTCGACAGATGTATTTGATGCACGATATGAAGAAATATGGGTTTCCGGTAAGAAGCGTGATGAATGATGAACTATAAACGATTAACCAGGAAGGGTATGATAGAAATAAGGAAGATTGAAGAGGTACGGAGAGGTGTGGATATTCCGGAGATTACGGGTATTTATGATCCGCTGAGCGGAAAGAAAGACGGGACGATCACACCAATGGCACCGTTGGTGGTTTGGGGACGTAATTTGAGACATTATGCGCTGGAGGATTTTAAATTGTGTCTGGTGGCACAGAGGAAACCGGTGGAGGTAATCGAGATCAAACTTGTGTATACATATTCGGATAAGAAGGTGATTGCGGCTATTCCGGAACTCAAACCGGGAGAATATCGTCCTGCGGTACGATTGAAGGATGATGAAGGAAAGGTGTATGTGTTGCCTGCGGTGTGGGTGGTGAGGGGAAGATGGAGAAGATGAGGGACAATAAACGGATTTACCACGATAGATATATAGTAACACAAAGTTTCTTAATATATGGAATTAAGTACTATATGTCTTTGTGAGACTCTGTGGCGAAATAATAAGCATGAACAAAATGAATATAAAGAAGAAGTTGGTGGCATTTGTATCGACGGTAGTGTTGATGGCCCTGGTGGTGGTTTGTCTGGGTCTGCTGCTGGTAAAAGTTTGTTCGGGGACGGATGAATGGAAAGAGGTAAGAATAGAACCGGTGGTTGGATCTGCGGCGAAAGATTCAGTACATGTAGTGCATTACACACGGCCGGAGATACCACAGGTGATGACTGAGCCGGCGGATCGGGCGGCATATTACGTGAAACATTATTGGGATGACTACTTGGTGGATGATACGGCGTGGGTGAACGGCATGGATACGGAGCAACTGTATGCCGACTTCATCGACGCGCTGAAGTATGCCGAGCCGGAGGCAAATTTGAAGGCGTTGTATACCATGATGGTGAGGATGGAGGCAGACAGTACGGCGTACAAGCGTTTCTGCCTGCTGGGTGAGAAGTATCTTTACGAACCGAACTCGCCGATGCGCAACGAGGATTATTACATCGCTGTGTTGGAACAAATGGTGGCATCCGGGCGGCTCACGGAGTGGGAGGAGATACGCCCCGCGGATCGCTTGAAACAGGCGCGCAAGAACCGGCCGGGGATGAAGGCAGCAGATTTTGCGTACGTCACCCCGAAGGGTGAGAGCGGGCGGATGAGCGGATTGAAGGCAGAGTATACGTTGCTGTTTTTCTATGATCCGGACTGCTCAAACTGCCGGAAATTTGAGAAGGTATTTGAGGAGATGCCCGCTTTTGTAGAGATGGTGGAACAAGGGACGCTGCGCGTGCTGGCTGTCTATCCGGATGAGAACGAAGAAGAATGGCTGGTGAAGTCGGCACACATGCCGCGGGGATGGATTGTAGGCTGGAATAAGGCGGGGGATATCCGCAGCCGGCAGCTGTATGACATTCATGCCACGCCGAGCCTCTATTTGCTGGACCGCCGGAAGCGGGTGATCCTGAAGGACGCATCGATGGACCAGTTAATCGGTTATATGGCGACACGGGACGCAAAGAAGAAATAAAGACATTGAAGATCTGTCTGACCCCGGTTACCTCTTTCTATAAGAGCATGTACAACAGTGGTTGTCGTTTATTCTTGTTAGGGGCTAATTGAAGGAGGTACCGGGGTTTTATTCACCTCTGCGGTGAAATTTTTGTTTGAAGCCATTATTCGACATTCATCGTCAACTGTATCCGTTTCCGTTCGAAGTCAATGCTCAGTACTTTCACCGTGACGTGCTGATGGATGGAGACCACTTCGGTGGGATCGGTGATGAATCGGTTGGCAAGTTGGGAGAGATGGACAAGTCCGTTTTCCTTGATGCCTATGTCCACGAAAGCACCGAAATTGGTGATATTGCTGACGATACCGGGAAGCACCATGCCTTCGCGGAGGTCATTGATGGTGCGAACGTTCCGGTCGAATTCAAAAACCTGTATCGTGTCGCGCGGGTCACGTCCCGGTTTATCAAGCTCTTGGAGAATATCTTTCAGAGTGGGGAGCCCTACAGTGGGGGTGATATACTTTTCTACTTCGATACGATTGCGCAGGGCTTTGTCGGCAATTAATTGGGGTACGGTACACGAAAGATCCTTCGCCATTTGATTGACGATGCCATAACTCTCGGGGTGTACGGCGGTGTTGTCCAGTGGGTTCTCACCTTCGGCGATGCGAAGGAACCCTGCGCACTGTTCAAAAGCTTTGGCTCCCATGCGGGGCACTTTCATCAACTCTTTGCGAGAAGAGAAGGCGCCGTTGGCGGCACGGTAGGAGACGATGTTCTGTGCCAGTTGCGGACCCAGCCCGGAGATGTAGGTGAGCAGATGACTACTGGCAGTATTGAGGTTGACGCCTACCTGGTTGACACAGTTCTCAACCGTCTGGTCGAGCGATTTCTTCAGCTTCGTCTGGTCTACATCATGTTGGTACTGACCTACACCAATGGATTTGGGGTCGATTTTTACCAGTTCCGCCAACGGGTCCATCAGGCGGCGGGCAATGGATACGGCGCCGCGGACGGTGACATCATAATCGGGGAACTCGTCGCGGGCTATCTTGGAAGCGGAGTAGATGGAAGCACCCTGCTCACTGACGACAAATACCTGTACGGGACGGTCGAACTGCTGGTGGGTGACAAAGGTTTCTGTCTCGCGGCTGGCAGTCCCATTGCCGATGGCGATAGCTTCTATCTTGTAGGCTTCTATCATTTTCCGGAGTTTGGATGCGGCTTCGGCTTTTTTGTCTACCGGGGGATGCGGGTAGATATTTTCGTTGTGTACCAGATTACCTTGCGCGTCGAGACAGACTACCTTGCAGCCGGTACGGAATCCGGGGTCGATGCCCATGACACGTTTTTGCCCCAGAGGCGGAGCAAGGAGCAGTTGGCGCAGGTTTTCGGCGAAAACACGGATGGCTTCATCGTCGGCTCTCTCTTTACTGAGGGCGGCAAACTCAGTTTCAATGGAAGGCTTCAGCAGGCGGCGGTAGGCATCCTGCACGGCTTCGGATACATGGCGTCCGCATTCGTTGGTGCTGCGTACGAACTGGCGATAGAGTCGTTCGAGGCATTCATTGTCGTCAGGGGTGATACTGACCTTCAGCAAACCTTCGGCCTCGGCACGGCGGATGGCGAGCAGGCGGTGTGAAGTGCAGCGTTTCAGGGGAGAAGAGAAGTCGAAATAGTCGCGGTATTTGGCAGCTTCTTCATCTTTTCCTTTTACTACTTTGGCAGTGATAACAGCTTGACGGGCAAAGAGGTTACGCACGGCATTGCGGGCACGTTCGTCTTCGCTGACTTGCTCGGCAATGATGTCCCGGGCGCCTTTCAGGGCATCATCGGCATCTTTGACATCGCCTTTCACGAAGGCGGAAACCCGGGCGTTGAGGTTGTTCTCCCGCTGCATCATTATCAATAGGGCGAGGGGCTCGAGCCCTTTCTGACGGGCGGCTTCCGCACGGGTCTTGCGTTTAGGCTTGTAGGGCAGGTAGATATCTTCAAGGGCAGTGGCATCCCAGGTCGCATCGATGCGTTGCTGCAATTCGGGTGTCAGTTTGCCCTGTTCACTGATGGTGCCGAAAATGGTCTCTTTACGCTTGGCGAGGTCGGAGAGTTTATCGTACTGCGTTTTGATAGCTTCTATCTGCACTTCGTCCAGGCCGCCCGTGATTTCTTTACGATAGCGGCTGATGAAAGGGATAGTGGCTCCCTCGGCCAATAGCCTGAGGGTATTGCTGATTTGCTTTTCCGGCAGGTTGAGCGCTGCCGAAATCATTTTGTGAAAGATTTCCATAAACTATTTTTAGGACATTGAGCGACAAATGTACGCAATAATCTACTATAACCATCAACTTTTAGTATCTTTGCGGGCATAAAAAACGGATACACACACTCTAAAACAGATGAATATGCCGGTGTCGCTTAAATATATTCTTTTTTTGCTTCTGGTAGTTATGGGTTTCTGCCGTCCCCTGACGGGATATGCCGCTACCGGAGAGAAACCTATCCTTATGATCTGTTCGTATAATCCGGGAGCGTATCCTACTTCAGCCAATGTTTCCGATTTTATGGATGAATATGAGAGATTAGGAGGCAAACGGGGAGTGGTCATTGAAAATATGAACTGTAAGAGCTTCTCTGATTTTCCTCGCTGGAAAGGGGTGATGAGAGACATTTTAGATAAATACCGGGGGAATCAGGAGCCGGCGTTGATTATTCTGTTCGGACAGGAGGCATGGGCCTCTTATTTGTCACTGAACGATTCAGTGACAGGGGAAGTGCCCGTGTTGTGCGCACTGACCAGCCGGAATGTGGTACTACTTCCGGATGATGAAAAAGATTTGGTACACTGGATGCCGGAATCATCCGATTTTTATGAAGATAATCTGAAACGGCAGGTACGTGGCGGATTTATGTACGAATATGACATTGCATCGAACATCCGCATGATCCGGGCTATCTATCCGGATACAAAGAATATCGCTTTTATATCGGACAATACTTATGGGGGTGTCACTTTGCAGGCGCATGTGCGGAGGGAGATGAAACAGTTTCCTGAACTGAACCTGATTCTGCTGGACGGGCGCGAACACACCATTTATACCATTGTGGACGAACTTCGGAAACTGCCGAAACATACGGCTGTACTAATAGGCACGTGGAGGGTGGACAAGAACGAAGGCTATTTTATGAGGAATGCCACGTATTCGATGATGGAAGCGATTCCGGACATACCGACATTTACAGCTACTTCCATCGGACTGGGTTATTGGGCTGTCGGAGGGGTAGTGCCTGCTTTCCGGACATTTGGTAAAGAGCTGGCGGCGGAAACAGCCCGGTTGTTGGAAAATCCCGGAGATACGACACTACGGGTGGAAGTGGTAGGCACGGAAGCACTACTGGATAGTAAAAAAGTGAAGGAACAGAAGATAAACGTGGCTGCATTGCCTATGGCGGTAAAGCTGGTAAACGAATCACCTTCTTTCTATCGGCAATACCGGTATCAGATCTGGGGTGGAGTAGGCGTTCTGTGTGTCCTGGTTATGGGACTGCTGATTTCTATCTATTTCTATCTGCGGACGAAACGGCTGAAGGATGATTTGGAACGTTCGCAGGCGGATTTGTATGAAGCGAAAGACCGGGCGGAAGAATCGAATCGGTTGAAAAGTGCTTTCCTTGCTAATATGAGCCATGAGATACGGACACCATTGAACGCGATCGTGGGCTTTTCGGACGTGTTGGCTTCGGGTGGAAGCTCGGACGAGGATCAGCGGAATTATTTCAGAATTATCCAGTCGAACTCCGATTTGTTGTTACGGCTGATTAATGATATACTCGATCTTTCGAGGTTGGAGGCAGATAAAGTGACGCTGACTCCGGAGGACTGTGACGTGGTTCAGCTATGCAGGCAGGCGTTGTCGTCGGTAGAGATGTCGCGCCGGGAATCGGGTAACCGGTTTGTTTTTGAAACCAAGATCGACTCTTTTGTTTTACAGGTAGATGTTCAGCGTTTGCAGCAGGTGCTTATCAATTTGCTGACGAATGCGGCGAAGTTTACCAAAAACGGTACAATCACATTGCAGTTTGAAGTAGACAGGGAGAAGAAGCGGGTATTGTTTGCTGTGGCGGATACGGGCTGCGGCATTCCGAAAGAGAAACAGAAGCAGGTGTTCGAACGGTTTGAGAAGCTGAACGAATATGCTCAGGGGACCGGATTAGGACTTTCGATCTGTAAGCTGACAGTGGATAAATGGGGTGGCAGTATCTGGATTGATCCTGACTATGAAAGAGGGGCGAGGTTTGTTGTTTCGCATCCGTTATAAGAAAAAGAGACTATCACGGGGTCACACAGAGTTTATTCTCTATTTAAATCCTTTCAGTGAGACTCTGTGGTGAATCAAATTTAAACCATTATTATGATGAAAAGATTGATTTGTATTTGTGCTTTCTTGCTTTGTCTGGTGTGTGTATTGCCGGCACAAGAGAGAGAGGTGAAACTGAAGATTGTGCAGACAAGCGATGTGCATGGTAATTACTTTCCTTATAATTTTATCACTCAGAAGGAGTGGGGCGGAAGCCTTGCACGCGTGTATGCGTTGGTGCAAAAGAATCGGGAAGTTTATAAAGAGAACCTTATTTTGCTGGATAACGGAGATATTCTGCAAGGACAGCCTTCGGCTTACTACTATAATTATATAGATACAGTAGCACCACATGTGTGTGCCGAAATGATGAACTTTATGGGATACGATGCCGGAAACATGGGAAATCATGATGTAGAAACGGGTCGCCCTGTATTCGATCGTTGGATCGGTGAGTGTAAATTTCCGGTGCTGGGGGCTAATATTATCGAAACGGCTACGGGCAAGACCCATCTTCCTCCCTATCAAGTGTTGGAACGTGACGGGGTGAAGATTGTGGTACTGGGCATGATTACACCGGCTATTCCTGCCTGGTTGTCGGAGAATCTGTGGCAGGGGCTACGGTTTGACGATATGGAGGAGACAGCACGGAAGTGGATGAAAGTGATCCGTGAGAAAGAAAAACCGGATTTGGTGATCGGGCTGTTTCATGCAGGTCAGGATGCTTTTGTCATGTCGGGTAAGTATAACGAGAATGCATCGTTGAATGTGGCGAAGAATGTGCCGGGATTCGATATGGTACTGATGGGGCATGACCATGCCAAGGAGTGCAAAAAGATAGTGAACGTTGCGGGTGACTCCGTGCTGGTGATTGATCCGGCAAGTAACGGGATTGTAGTGTCGGACATTGATGTGACACTGAAACTGAAAGATGGCAGAGTGGTGAGCAAACAAATAGACGGGGTATTGACGGATACAAAAGAATATGGTGTAAGTGAAGCCTTTATGAGACATTTCGCAGTGCAATATGGTGCGGTAGAGAAGTTTGTTTCGAAGAAAATCGGTGTGTTTACGGAAGATCTGTCTACTCGTCCGGCCTATTTCGGCTCGTCGGCGTTTATCGATTTTATCCATTCGCTGCAACTCGACATTTCGGGGGCAGACATTTCGTTTGCCGCTCCGCTATCGTTTGATGCTGAGATAAAGAAAGGAGATATCCGCGTGAGCGATATGTTCAACCTGTATAAATATGAAAATATGCTTTATGTAATGAAGCTATCGGGAAAAGAGATTAAAGATTTTCTGGAGGAATCCTATTATATGTGGACGAATCAGATGAAGTCGCCGGAAGATCATTTGCTGTGGTTGAAGGAGAAACGTACGGCGGGTGCCGAAGACCGGGCCTCGTTCCAGAATTTCAGCTTTAACTTCGATTCGGCTGCCGGAATCATTTATACAGTGGATGTGACTAAACCGAAAGGAGAGAAAGTGACCATCGTCAGCATGGCAGACGGTGCTCCGTTCCGAATGGATCATATATATAAGGTAGCACTGAACTCTTACCGTGGCAACGGCGGTGGAGAACTACTGACAAAGGGATCGGGAATTCCACAAGAAAAGCTGAAAGAGCGTATCATATTCTCAACGGATAAAGATCTCCGTTTTTATCTGATGCAGTATATCGAAAAGAAAGGCACACTGAATCCCCGTGCGCTGAACCAGTGGAAATTTATTCCCGAAGAGTGGGTGAAGCCCGCTGCAGAGAGGGATTATGAATATCTGTTTGGAACTAAATAATAGAATATGGCTGAAGAACTTACATTTATATCGGGCAGCAAAGAGGAACAATATCTCTCTTTGTTGCCTCAGGTAAAGGCTCTGATAGAGGGGGAAGAGGACCTGGTTGCCAATTTGGCTAATGTAGCTGCTGTCTTGAAGGAAGCTTTCGATTTTTTCTGGGTAGGTTTTTATTTGGTGAAGCAGGACCGGCTGGTACTGGGACCGTTTCAGGGACCGGTGGCCTGTACGCGCATTCGAAAAGGTAAAGGAGTTTGCGGCACGGCCTGGGAGGAAGCTAAAACCCAGTTGGTTCCGGATGTGGAAGCTTTCCCGGGACATATTGCTTGCAGCTCGCTTTCCAGATCGGAAATTGTGGTTCCACTGATAAAGGAAGGTAGGGTATGGGGAGTGTTGGACATAGACAGTGATCTCCTGAATTTCTTTGATGAAACCGACCGGAAATATCTGGAAGAAATGTGTAGATACTTATGAAAATAATAACTATCTTTGCCGACTTAAAAATAAGAGTGCAATAGGTGGGATACATCAAAAGAGTTCTATTATCGTTTCTGTTGTTGACGCTGTTCGTGACGTACCAGGTGAGCATTACGATGTTTACCCATGTGCATTACGTAAACGGTGTAATGATTGCGCACTCTCACCCCTATAAAGGTACTCACTCACATTCTACATCTAATATTGTTGTTATTGCCCATTTTGCTACATTCCATTCGCTGGAAGCCCATGTGCAATATGATTTTACACCCGAACGGCCGGTGCTGTTTACGGTAGAGATACCTGAGAGTATACCGGTGACAACAGAAACACATTTACGGGTAATTTCTTTGCGTGCCCCTCCGGCCGAACAGGCTTAAACTAAATTTAGGGGAGAGCCCCTTTCCGTTTCTTTTACTCTTTTATATATCATAGCTAATAACAAACAATGAAAAATTATATAGTTATGCTTGTGCTTGCGTGTGTAAGCATGAGTTTGTATGCAGTCAATCCGATTAAAGAAGGTAATATGATTGCCGGACACGTTATTGTGAAAGGCACTGAAGAAAGCATTCCGTTCGCAACGGTAATGATATTGGGGACCAACCGTGGTGCGGTATCCAATGAAGAAGGGCAGTTTGAATTTCGTAAGTTGGCTGCCGGGAAATATACACTCCGTGTACAGGTAATGGGGTATAAAACACAGGAAAAAACAATCACGGTCAGTGCAGAGGCCACATCGGTGGTTCATTTCCAGATGGAAGAAGAAAGTTTTATGACAGATGAAGTGGTTGTCTCGGCCAACCGGAATGAGGTGAGCCGGAAGGCGGCGCCGGTGGTGGTGAACGTGATGAGCGCCAAGCTTTTTGAAACGGTGAATTCTACCGACCTGGCGAAGTCGCTTAATTTTCAATCAGGGCTGCGGGTAGAGAACAATTGTCAGAACTGCGGTTTTCCGCAAGTACGTATCAATGGATTGGAAGGTCCTTACTCGCAAATTCTGATTAATAGCCGTCCTATCATCAGCGCATTGTCGGGAGTGTATGGGCTGGAACAGATTCCGGTAAATATGATCGAACGTGTGGAAGTGGTGCGCGGAGGTGGATCGGCTCTGTTTGGGGCCAATGCTGTGGGAGGTACAATCAATATTATTACAAAAGATCCGATAAACAATTCTTTTCAGGTGGCAAGCACGATGTCTAATATGAATGGTAAGTCGTGGGAGCAATATATGGGAGGAAACGTTTCTCTGGTTGCGAAAGATAATTCGTACGGTATCGCTTTGTATGAGACATACCGAAATCGTAATCCTTATGATGCGGACGGGGATGGTTTTTCGGAACTGGGCAAATTGAATATGAATACTTTCGGGATGCGTGCATACTATCGTCCCAACTATTTCAGCCGCATCAATGTGGAGTATCACACAACAAATGAATTTCGCCGGGGTGGCAATAAATTCAATTTACAACCTCACGAATCGGATATTACCGAACAAACAAAACATATTATCAATAGCGGAGGATTAAGTTATGACCGTTATTGGGGAGAGAAGCATAAGATGTCTGTATATGGATCTATCCAGCATACGGATCGCAACAGCTATTACGGTGCTCAACAGGATATGAATGCGTATGGTAAAACAAACGATCTGACTTGGGTAGTGGGAGGTATGTATGTGGGAAATATGGACCGTTGTCTTTTTGCCCCTGCTACATTTACAGGTGGTGTAGAGTATCAGAATAACTCTCTGCACGATGTGATGACCGGGTATCACCGTGACATGCAGCAGGATGTCCGTATTGCCGGAGGATTTGTACAGAACGAATGGCGCTTGAACCGCTGGACCATGCTCGTGGGAGCACGTCTGGACAAGCATAACCTGATCGATCATCCGATCTTTAGCCCGCGTGTGAATTTTCTATATAAGCCGAGCGATAATTTGCAGGCACGTCTGACATACTCTACCGGCTTCCGGGCCCCGCAGGCTTACGATGAAGACCTGCATGTGACAGCTGTGGGAGGTGAAGGGGTGCAGATCCGACTGGCTGAGGGGTTACGTGAAGAACGTTCCAACAGCTTTAGTGGTTCGGTGGATTGGTCGTTCCCAATGGGACACTGGCAGTCTAATATTCTTCTGGAAGGTTTTTATACTGATCTGCATCATGTATTTGTGCTCGAGGATATCGGTCTGGACGAGAATGGAGATAAGATAAAGGAGCGCCGGAATGGTAGCGGGGCGAAAGTATATGGTGTCAATCTGGATGCGAAGGTAGCTCACGGGCGTGAGGCACAGTTGCAATTGGGATTTACAGTGCAACGCAGCAGATACAACCGGGCAGAGATATGGACCAGTGAAGGGGAAGAGGAACAGACAACGAAACGGATGCCTCGTACACCGGATTATTACGGTTATTTCACTTTCACGTCGGCACCGTTGAAGAGCTTTGACTTTTCACTTTCCGGTACTTATACCGGTAAGATGATTGTGCCGCATATGGCGGGATACATCGAGAAGTCGCGTATGGAGCACACCCCGCAGTTTGTGGACCTTAATCTGAAACTGAACTATACTTTTGTGCTGAAAGATCATATCAAGATGCAGGTGAACGGTGGAATACAAAATATATTCAATAGTTTCCAAAAGGACTTGGATAAAGGAGAGTTCCGGGATGCAGGTTACTTTTATGGACCGACTCAGCCACGGACTTATTTTGTGGGAATAAAGATAATGAATTAAATCCCGGGTTCACCACAGAGCCTCACAGAGTTTTATCGAGAAGAAATAGGAAAAACTCTGTGGGGCTCTGTCTATTTTATGGTGAACTCGTTTTTGCCTATCAGGTATTCATCGGAATGTTTTTATTCATATCTTTGCGATGTTACATTTGAATTAAAAAAAAGAAGACCATGAATAAAGAAGTAGATCTTTCAGTATCCTGCCTTGGAAAGGTGAAAGGGCTGAAATATGACGTTATCATCTTACCGTGGGGAGCTACGGAACCCCATAATCTGCATTTACCGTATCTTACCGATTGTATTCTTCCTCACGATATTGCCGTAGAGGCAGCCGAAATGGCACTTGCACGTTCGGGAGTACGTTGTATGGTGATGCCGCCCGTACCTTTTGGAGCGCATAATCCGGGACAACGTGAATTGCCGTTTTGTATTCATACCCGTTATGCTACTCAACAGGCTATTCTGGAAGATATCGTATCTTCTCTTTATGTGCAGGGATTCCGGAAACTGGTCATCCTGTGTGGACACGGAGGAAACAATTTTAAGGGGATGATTCGTGATCTTGCCTTTGAATATCCCGATTTTCTGATTGCTGCCGCAAACTGGTTTGAAGTGGTTTCTCCCAAAGGGTATTTTGAAGCGGAGGTTGACGATCATGCTGGAGAGTCGGAAACTGCTGTGATGATGCATTATCATCCGGAATTGGTGAATCTGGCTGAAGCCGGTGACGGAAAGTCGAAACCGTTTGCCATCGCTTCGTTGAATGAGAAAGTAGCCTGGGTGCCCCGCCATTGGGATAAAGCGACAGCAGACAGTGGAGTGGGAGATCCCAGAAAAGCTACTGCTGAAAAAGGTGAACGCTATGTGAAACCGATCGTGGAGAAGCTCGCCAGACTTTTCGAAGAGATGGTGAAACACGACCTTTATGAATGATGGGGAAGGTATACTTATAAAAAACAGGCAGTGGCGGATTTCCGACACTGCCTGTTTTTTTAATTGTTACCTAAAAACTAATCTTTATTCCTATAAAAAACAACCTATTTATTAACTGCTGCAAAAATACAGCATGTAATTGGATTACGTTTTGATATAAATCAAAAAATATTTTTTACAGTACTCCCGAACGTACACGACTGAGTGTTTCCGGGGTCATCAGCAAGTAGGAAGCAATGTGTGATAACGGTGCCCGCTTGATAATCTCCGGATGGTGATGTAAAAGCAGGTTATAACGTTCACGTGCCGTTTCAAAACGCCATGAATCAGCTTTTATTTGTGATACAATGAGTGAATATTCCAGCACTCTGCGATAGAAAGCATTGATCTCTTTGGACTGTTCCAGTAACTTTTGCAGGATGTCGTAGGGAAGCATGTATATCACTGCCGGTTCCAACGCTTCGGCCATCAAGTGGGTGGGTTCTTGTTTCAATAAACTTTCGATGCACATCAGAATACATCCTTCGTATGAGAAGTGTTCGGTGACATCTTTCCCGTTCTTATAATAGAATTGCCGTAACATTCCTTTTCCGACGAAAACCATGTGACGGCTTATTTGTCCTTCGTTCAACAACATTTCACCCTTTTCCAGTTCTTTACGTATCAAGACCTGTGCCAGTAGTTCCCGTCCCTCTTTGTTCATCTCCGGATATCTGGAGTTTACAACAGCATCCACTGTCTCTTTCAGGTTTTCCATCATGTATATATTGATAAGTTATTATAGATTGCGGAGACAAAAATACGAAAATCAGTTGATATAAATCAATTTTTCAAAGTAAAAAGATTCCTTCTACTCCAATGACTGCCCTGGAGAGCGAGAGTATGAAAAAAAAGTTCTCTCCTTTAACATTTGAAACTTAGCTGGTTAACTTATTTCGCATAAAATCCGTGAAAAAAATGTTGTAGAAAGATTTGCGTAGTTCAAAAGTTCCCTCTATCTTTGCATCGCATTTGAGAGGAAATGCGGTTAAAAAGGAAGTTTGGGTGAGTGGCTGAAACCACCAGTTTGCTAAACTGACGTACGGGTAACCGTACCGGGGGTTCGAATCCCCCAGCTTCCGCACCAAATCTCAACTTTAAGATGACAAGGGAAGAGCCGAGTTTATTGCTTGGCTCTTTTTTGAATCTAATTTTCAGTCGGTGGGTTCGTCTAACGGTTAGGACACATGCCTCTCACGCATGTAATACGAGTTCGATTCTCGTACCCACTACAAATTATAATCAGCCTTTTACGATAACGTAAAGGGCTTTTTTATTGCTTTTGGGTTATGAATGATAAATATGAAGAGAGGCTTGGTACTGACCGTATGTTGCCGCTTGTATTCAGGATGGCACTTCCTGCAGTAATTGCACAAATTGTAAATCTACTCTACAATATTGTAGACCGAGTCTATATCGGACACATTCCCGGAATTGGTACACAGGCGCTTGCTGGTATCGGTGTGGCAGGTTCTCTAATTATTTTGATTTCCGCCTTCTCTGCTATTGTGGCGGGGGGAGGTGCACCCCTTGCAGCCATAGCTTTAGGGCAGGGCAATCGCTCACATGCAGGAAAAATATTGGGGAATGGTTTTGTGCTATTATTACTTTTTACGCTCCTGACATCTGCCTTATCTTATCTTTTTATGGAGCCGGTACTTTTGTTTACAGGTGCGTCCAATCAGACTCTCGGATATGCTACGGATTATCTTTCGATCTACTTGATCGGTACTTTGTTTGTAGAGGTTTCTGTAGGACTGAATACCTTTATTAATACTCAGGGCCGTCCCGGTATCGCTATGTTGTCGATCGTTATCGGAGCGCTACTCAATATCCTACTCGATCCTCTGTTTATTTTTGTTTTTGGATGGGGAGTGAAAGGGGCGGCGCTTGCTACTATTATTTCGCAAGCTTGCAGTGCTGCTTGGGTATTGGTTTTTCTGACATCCGGCCGTGCTTCTTTGCGACTTGAATCCCGATATATGAAATTGGATAGGAAAGTAGTGGGTGCTATACTGGCATTGGGCGCTTCACCGTTTATTATGGCGAGTACCGAAAGTCTGGTTGGCTTTGTCTTGAATGGGTCTCTGAAAACATTTGGTGATATCTACGTGAGCGCATTGACGATCATGCAGAGTGCCATGCTTTTTGTCAGCGTTCCGCTTTCCGGATTTGCATTGGGATTTGTACCTATTGTGAGTTATAATTACGGGCATGGAAACCGGGAGAGGGTTAAAGAATGCTTTAAGATAGTGATGACCTTTATGTTCTTGTTCAATTTTATTTTGATTCTGCTGATGATCCTGTTTCCGTCTGTCATCGCTTCAGCCTTTACGTCCGATGAAAAACTGATAGAAACCGTAGTGCGGGTGATGCCTGTATTTCTGGCAGGAATGACGATTTTCGGATTGCAGCGGGCATGCCAGAATATGTTTGTCGCACTGGGGCAGGCAAAAGTTTCCATTTTCATAGCATTGCTCCGTAAGGTGATTTTGTTGGTTCCGTTGGCTCTGATACTTCCGCATCTGATGGGCGTGGTAGGAGTTTATGCTGCCGAAGGCATATCGGATGCTACGGCAGCTATTTGTTGCACAGCCATCTTCGCTGTTCAGTTCCCGAAGATTATGAATAAATTGGCGATGCGTTGATTACCGAGAGGATTGAGGTGCCGCTTTTTGTTTCTTCTTAGAGGCTATATACCATAAATAGATAGCCAATATGACAAAAACAGCCAGAATCGTGATCATCTCTGTTGGATGCCCTAACGGATCAACCCATATTTCGCTGAAGAAATCCATTCGTCCCAATATTTCCACCGGTGTCCAGAATACGATTACCGTGGCTATTGCCATGCGAATGTTTGCTCCCCAAGAGGCAAGTCGTGACTGCCGGCGAAACATGAATACTGAACCGACCAGGCAACCCATACCTATCAACATTGTCACCGGATGATGGTCCCCAAGGAAGTTACTGTCGTAACAGAACATCAGTAATAGGTAGCAACTCCATAACATCATGTTAAGTTCCATGAAGGTAACGATAGATGTATGACGGGTCATGGGGCGTGCCACGATTTCACTTTTCTTACTTCGGAACAATGCCGCCTGACACCAATTGATAAAGTTACAGCCTGTTTTTACACTAAATAGATAGAGCACCATGAACATAGCCCAGAATCCGAATGAGGTCGGCATAATCAGATATTCTGGTCGTGTTACTACTTCTCCATTTAGCATTTCGGGCTGTATTCCGTATCGGTTGGCATAGTACATAAATAAAAACTCTACCCAGCCTGTCCAAAAAAGCAGGCCACCGAACAGCCCCCAAAGCGTTTGTTTCGTGTCGTTTCGTGCGAAGACACCGATGATAACCATAAGCAATCCTACTCCTCCCATGGCAAATGCCGTATAATGGAGTGCAGTAGGAATGATCAGATGCTCCATCATAATCATTAGGGCATGTCCCAAAGGCATGGTAAATAGAACTAAAAGAAAAGAAGCAATTGTTTTCCACCAATATCTGGTTTGATTTTTCATTGTTGTTTGTCTCATTTTGGGTTATACTTAATTTAATTCATCACAATAGTAACTGATTTGTCCGCCACTGTCGCCTATCTCCGAATTGGCATTATACCAACTGATGATTTGTATCTTGAAATATCGTTTACCATCGGCGGTACGTACCACATAGGTGTGATAAGAGGGCGTGTAAACCGGAGGGGGGCCGGCGAAACTCATGGCTTCAGCCAATATCGGATTGGCGCTGGTCAATGTTTTAGCCGGACCGGTATTGGGGTCGAACCACGGATTCTCATTAAAATCCAGCCCATGCTCTATCAGATATTTGTTCCAGTCGTTTTGCGACATTGTGACGTATACTTCAGTATCATTGTCTACCGTCCATTTCAAATCAGCGGGTAGTTGCGAAACAGTTTTCCATTTGTCATAGCTTCCATATCCCAGATCAGCGGCAGCACCCTGACCGATGCCACTGGTACCACTGTTGGTGCGCAGGCGATATCCGCAGAATGCGAGATCCCAATCTGTGCGCTCTTTCTGTTCTCCTTCAGTAATATCCTGATTGGGTGAAAGGGTATTAAACCGCTCTCCGGTACGTAAGTTGAAATAAATCCAATCGTTCGTAACACCGGTGGAATAACCGCATGTGCGGGGCAGTGTCTTACCGGTAAACGGTTCGGCATCATATTTTACACACGAAGTTATTATAATGCAGCAGAATGACAAGCATAAAGCTTTAAAAACATTCATTTCTCTCATTTCTTTTTCTTTAATGCATTTATTACGTCGTCTATCATAAACTCAATCTGTACGTGTCCGTGGGCACCGGGGGTGGCGGGTACATTGAACATGGTCACTCCCGAACCCAATGTTTTGGGCTTATAGTTTAAAAGGTTGTCGACGCCCAGTGTCACTTTTACTTTGTTGTAGAAGGTTTGTGAAACGGCCAGATTACACAGCACATATGCCGGAAGATCGCAACGGAAGTAGGCATCCTTGCTGGTATTCTCCTCCTCAATCCATACACGATCCTGCACATCGAATTTCTTGTTACCCATAAATGATGCGCTGAATATGGCACCCAACCGATAGTTTTTGCGATTGTACTTATAGTCCAAACTGGCTGTAGCTGCGTGAGGAGAGGTGGTGTTAACCTGTACACCTTTAAGTTTGCTCACATTGACAAAACTGTAGGTGGCATTCAGTGTCAGGAAGTCAAACATGCGCCAACGTCCCAGTGCCTCCAGGCCCAGTAAGCGCTGTTTGCTGAGATTAGTGTATTCAAAATTGTATTGCATGTCATAGATTCTCCAGACTCCTTCTATTTTATCTTTAAAGTAGTTTCCGTAAACCGTACCGGACAAGAATAGCCGGTCGTTGGTGTATTCGGCTCCAACTGACATGTAGTTGTTTTTCTCCGGTTGCAGGTATTCGTTGCCTTTTATCTGAAACATGCCCAGATGATCCCAGTTGAAGAAAAGCTCCTTGATACTGGGTGAACGGTAACCCATTGAATAGTTGGCACGGAAACTCCATTGGTCGTTGGGTGAAAACTTGGCTGCGATTTTGGGCATTCCCATGAATCCGAAAGCATGGGAAAAGTTAGTACGCAACCCGGCGGAAATCATCCATTGTTTAGACACTTCCCATTCGTCCTGCAGAAAATATTCCGTTTCTTTCAGTGACCGTGTAGTCATTTTGCGATTCACAAAACGGTCGCTTGTCAGGTCATCCGAAATATGTTCCACTCCAAAGATCAGGTGGTGGGCTTTAAAGTAATTACTGGTGATGGTCAGTCGTGGTTGCAAGATTCGGCTTTCATATACCTTCTGCCGTTCATTCCGGCGTTCGTGTCGTTTAAAGCGGTCATAAAAATCGCTATGTAAACTTCCGGTTACAGAAAACCAGTCCTTCACATGGTAAGTGGCTTTGATTCCTCCCGTCCAGTCACGTGCCTGACTAAAAGTCAGATCTTGTATCAGGTCGTATGTATTCATGAAGAATGCGCTGCCATAGAGCAAAACCGATAAATCTTTGTTCGGATCGTAATAAACCTTTTGTGAAGCTGAAATATGCTCGGTTCCTTCGATTCCCATAGGCGGACGCGCTGTAGCACTGGTTACAATGATATCGTGAGGTAGGAAGGGATTGGCTTCCTGTGTATATATCTTCTTGTCATTTTCCGCCTGATAAAGATAGAAAGCATCACTTTCGCTGTACCATACATCTGTTTGCGAGGTAAATGCTCCCTGCTTAAAACCTGCGGAGACCCAACTTTGCAGATTTGGGCGGTCAGCATTCTTTTCGAACATGTAGAGGAAGTCACTCTTTGATGGATTTTTATAATTACGTTCGTTCATTTGCCCGTAACGCACTCCGGCATCGATACTAAGAGGTTTGTTCGTCTTTTTAGTTATCAGATTGATAACGGCTCCTGCCGCACGCGAACCATACAGAGTACTACTGGCACCTTTCACAATTTCGATGCGGTCTATGGCATGCAGATTGAAACGTTCGTAATCCAGGTTTCCGGCCATGTCTCCGGTCAGTCGTTCTCCATCCATCAGGAATAACACATGGCGTGCATCCAGTCCCTGCATGCTTATTTCATTGCCAAAGCCTACTTTCTGTATGTTCAATCCCGGTGTTTCCTGTTGCAGAGCCTGCTGCAAGTTTCCATATCCGGCGTCTACCAGTGCTTTTCCTCCCAACACCTGCGTGGTTACCGGAGAAAGTTTGATGGGACGTGCCGTGCGTGAACCCGTTATCACTACTTCGTTCAGTCCCATTACATCTTCCGTCATGTGAAGGGTCAGGTTTCGGGTTGCTTGTGTTATTTTTCCTTTCAGGGGTATGTAGCCTACGGAAGTGATGTGATAATGGTATGTACCGGGACGAGGGAGCTTCAAGATGGCATTGCCATTCAGGTCAGTGATGGCATACAACGTCTTTTCCGGATTATCATTTTCTGCAAATGCTATATTTGCCGCTATTATCGGTTGCTCGGTCTTTGCTTCCAGTATTGTGAGTTGCACTTTTGTTTGGCCCATAGAGGCGGTACATATAAACAGAAGCAGACATGTGATCGTTACAAATTCTCTTTTTTTCATTTTTCTAAAAGGGTGTGTGATTCACAGTTTATGATAACCCATGTTCCTTCTTATACTCTTCCAAGTCTTTTTCAAATTGTGCGAACTCCTTTTCATAGTTGTTGATGCGCGTCTTGTCTATTGTTTGCAGGAAACACTCCGAGCGAACGTTCATCATGTTGTAGTCCACAATAAAATTAATCTGGTGAGTGTCGGTATTATAATAGCCTTTTACACTACTTCCTTTAGCATTGGCCGGAGTGCCGTCTTTTTCTTCCCCCCAAGTAGAGCCGTCCTCACCATAGAATTTGATCCAGCCTGCACCCGGATATTCGTCTTTTTCCCATGTGTTGAGTTGCATGGTTTGTACGTCACATTTAAAGTTGATGATCATCCCCATTTTGCCTACGGTGAAATTAAGAAGAGACACACTGAAAGTATTTGTATCTGTATTACTCCAGTCAAACTTAAATTTGGTGGGGCATCCTTTTTCAAGCAATGTTTTATTGACGCCATTCAGGGTGGCATGGGTATTCAATACGATTTCTCCGGTCAGAAAATCTTTTGCTTTCTTTACGAGCTCTTCCGAAGCTCCTCCTTTGGTTATTTCTTCGTCGGATGAACAGGATGCCAAAAATAAACAGATACTGCAAAGAATGATATAGGATAATTTTATTGTTTTCATCTTGAAAAATAGTTTTTTATGGTTTATATAATGAATATTCGGTTATTGTTTTTTTATATGAATGAAAGGTTGTTTTCTTGTTGTTGTGACAAGAAAACAACCTATGGTACATTAGTTCATTTTGTGGAGAATATTATAAAAAACTTTATGCTCCACTAAAATTCACTTTGTTCCTTCAAATGTAACAATTGCTTCGAATAGTGAACCTGAATATTGAGTATTTACGGTAACTGTAAACTTCAGGTAGTTTCCGGTAATTTCTCCTTCCACTAAAGCATCATAGGTTAGGGGGAGTATACCGATCTTGAGTTTTACGGCACTTTCACAGGTCTGGCTGAAGTTTCCTCCGGATGCAGGGACAGTGATGTCCATCGCGTCGACCGTAATCGATCCCGGCATCGAACCTATTTTGAATGAATCAATATGAATATTGACTGTTCCGTCTCCATTATCGGTTACATTGGCAACCTTTCCATAAACCGGATTTTTTTCTCCATTCATGTAAACTCGGATCAGGTTACCCTGATAGTTACCTTCCAGACTTTCGGCAACAGTTGCTACTGAATATACGTCACTTGCTGCACTTGCAGAAACATTACTTGAAATAGCTGTCATTCCGAATAAAGCTATTCCCCAGATAAAAACTTTTTTCAACATAAGATTGGTTTTAAAATTAAAATAAAAAATAACACATATATATATGCTTGTTAGCTGTTAAATCTTCTTTGTCCAACGGAAAGCACCATAATCACTGTAGTCTCTGTATCCGGAGTCATTTAGATTTTTTTTGTAAGTACTAAGGAATGTTTTACATGCCTCTTGCTTGAATTCATTTTCTGAAATAAGGATTGTGGCTTTCTGTGCGTCAGCCAGTGGCTTTAGTGTTTCGTACGCTGCACTATAGACATACTGGAAATTGGGATAAGTGATGGTACAATTCTCGAGTTGCAATAATATGACAGCCTGAAAACCGCGGAGAAAGCTTAAATCCATTTTTTTCAATGAAGGCAGGCTGGCCAGTTCTAATTGAGAGACAATCCCTTTGCTCTGTTCCGGAAATTTGATTTCTTTTAAATTCTCACAATCGAATACATGTAGTACATTAGAGACTGTTTTATCAAAGTCGGTTGCTTCCTGATTGGTGACAAGTGTTTTTGATAGATCCAGTTCTGTCAAATATTTGTTGTTGCTTGAACCGAAACTTGCCAACTTGGCAGATTGTGAAAGATCAATGCCCTCAGGGGTATCTGCATTCAGAATGAAAAGGGCTTTAAGGTTGTCACGAGGCATAAGATAAGCAACCGAACAATGATTCATGCACTCAACTTGCACATAGAATGGTTTGTAGAAAGGATTATTGATAAAATATTCTAATCCTTCAATTGAATGTATATTTTCATTATCCGCATACCAGGCATCTATGTTAATGCCGCTGCCTTGTTCGGTCAGGACCATTGGCTTACTAATGTCAATCTGGTTTCCATCTTTTGTAAACAGGCTTGCAAACTTCGATTTCAGATAAGTGCGGAAGTATTCATCGGGAATATCACGCAAGGTGGTATAGGCTTGCAGGGTTCCGTTTGCATTTTGCATCTGCATGTCGGTGGCTGCACTGGCGGCATGGAATGGAACCAGATCCTCTATATTGTATTTGGCCGTTTCCGGTAAATAAAATTTGGTGAGTGGATGTAAGACAGTAGTGCTCATTTCATCATTTACCATTTTCACATCTACCAAACCTTTAAAATCATATATTTTATTACCTGATAAATCAATCGCAGTAATGTTTTTGGGCAATGCGGAGAAGTCGAAAACGGGGCCATACTCATTGTTCGATAGATTAATTTCAGCAAGGTTAGGCAATACTTCCAGTCCCGATAGATTAGCAATTTTGGTGCCCGATAGATCAAGCGAAGTTGTACTTTTTACTTTATCATCCTGTACCAGTTTGCCTTCTGCATTAAAGGTATATCCTTTTTGTTGCAAGATAGTTCTTAGTTCAGTATTTGTCACTTCCACTCCATTCCAATCAATGTTGTTATCGTTAGTACATGAAGTGAAATATATACCGGAAACTGCTATAAACGTGCTAATATACGTTTGAATTTTGTTCATTGTTTAATGATGGGTTTTTTGATAATTAATATTTGTTTTAATCCGGTTACAAAGTTATATGCGGTTTAAAATATGTACAATACCCATTTATGGGTATTCTGCTGTTGAAGTTTAATAGTAAACTTTTTAATATAAATATATTTTATTGGTTGTTGTAGTTTGTATTTTATAAGATGACTTTTTATAGAAGATATTTATGTTAAAAAGAATTGTGCTATTACTGCTTGTATAGAGGACGGTTAAAGCGGTATTTCATCGAGATTATAAAATAACTTCCTATTTGTTGGGTGTGGTGTTCGGAAAAACCACTCGATGTTGTACTTCGGCTGTAGTTTTTCTTTTGATTCAGCATGTCTGCCCAATAGACTGATAATTCGGCCTGCTTTTTTTTCAGGAAGCGCCAGGTGATACCTGTATTCCATACTATCTGGTCGTCTTCTCCCTTCCGGATATTTGTACCATTACGAAAAGTATAGGTCGCATCGGTTTTTAATTGTATGTTGCCGGGTAAATCGGCATAGGCATTGAATCCCAGAGAATAGTTACGGGTGTACGTATTTGTCTGCCGCAATGAATTGGAAGAGTGTTGAAAGCGCCAGCTCCCATTCAGGTCGATACTTCCACATTTAGGGAAGTATCCCAGTCGTAAATTTGCGTTCAGTCCGGTGTTATGGGTAGTACTGTAGTCCGGTTGTTCACTTTCCCCTTCATTGATGAGACCGACATTTTGGATAAAAGATCCTCCTCCGACGGCCGAAATATTAAAACTACGGATGCGTTTCTGGTAACGTAGTGTTCCATGGATGTTCCAGTTACCATTTATGTTTACCGGATAACTCTCTCGCCCTCCCGTTTGCCGGTTATAAGTAATGGTACGGGTCTGGCTGTTTACCTCGTTTTGCCAGTTCAATGTAGCGAATATACCTTTTCGGATGTTTTGTGCTTCCAAACGGACAGATTGGCTATATGAGGGCTTCAGGTCAGGATTGCCGCGTGTGATATTTAGCGGGTCGCTATTGTCGGTCAGTGAAAGCAAGTCGGGTAGGGAAGGTTGTCGGGTATCTCCCCGATAGTTCAAGCGTATCAGACTTTTCCCTTTTTTCCACAGAATGGTGAATGTCGGTCGGAATCCGACTGAATACATGGTAGTATCAGCTTGTCTCAGCCCTGTCTTCTGATCCAGACTGCGTTGCTCAGGCTGAATCGATAGTCCGGTAACAATGTTCCATACCCGGGTGGAGTAGTTTATATGGAAAGAGACTTCGTGTCCGAGTGTGCGACTGTGGCTTCGGTTACTAAGGCTGTCGGTATATCCGGTTTCATACTGCGGAGGCAGATAGCCGGGAGGATCTGTTGTTTCATCCGTCAGACCGGATAGGTTATAAGTGTTACGGTCGCTCTGCTGTTTGCTATAGTTCAAATTGTAAGAGAGCTGCATTTGAACCTTTTTTGTAAAAGGGTGAGTGAATATCAGTCCGATATTCTGATTCCGGTTTCCGTTAGGGCTTCGCTGATATTGATTCCGATAGAGAACCGAGTCATTCCCTAAGCTATTTTCCAATCGGTAATAGGTGGTTGACGAAATAGTGAAACTTTCATTTTTACCTTTGCTGTCACTATATTGTGCCATCAGGCTGAGGCTGCTTCCTTTTCGGTTTATTTGGCGCGTGATGTTGGCATTGAAAGTATATTGGAGGCGCTTGTCTGTAGATAATGAATTCATTGTTATATCGTTGAGTCGCATATCATCGGGGATATTACCGATATTGCCGAAAGGGTCGGATGTTTCGAGATTGGGATTTTCGTCGAATGCGGCTTGCCGGTTGTTATTGGTGTTGTTCCCTCTACCTGAGTTCAGATTGCCGGAGAAGCTCACAAAGGTCTTTTCGTTTATTTGCCAACACAGGGCAAGCATAGAGTTTATGGTATGGTTTCGGTTTGTACTTTCACCGGCAGAATATTGGTATTTATTTCCCGTACTCAGGTATTGTTCATAGTATCCGGCCGATTTATTACCGTTATTGTTATGATTATAAGTCGTATTACCATTAATGGTCAAATTTTTGCCGAATCTTTTCACAAAGTTAAGTGCTATGTTATCCTGTATATTGTCCTTGTAACTGGTTGTCATGTTACGGTTACCCGAACGGACGATCAGTGAAAGGTTCTCACCGCCTTTTTTAAAGTAGTTACCTAATAATTCAAGGTCCTTCTTATTATAGTTGCCCAGTCCGGCTTTACCCGATGCCAGCAAAGTGCTGTTGAATTCTTTTTTGGTTTGCAGGTCTAAGACATAATTTTCTTTTCCGCTACTGACTCCTGTCATTTTTTCCAGATCACTTTTTTTATCGTATACCTTTATTTTATTGATCAGTTCTACCGGTAAATTTTCCAATGCCAGACTGTTATTTCCGGAAAAAAAGGCTTCACCGTTAACGTTGATTTCAGTAATGGGCAGACCATTATAGACCAGAGTTTTATCTTTGCTGTTGTATTCCAACCCGGGAATACGTTTTACGAGATCTTCCAGATAACTACCTTCCGGTGTTTTATAAGCAGACGCATTGATTATGGTAGTATCGCCTATCTGCTCTATTTCACGTACTTGTGCGGTAACTGTTACTTCATCCAGTTCGATACCCTCTTTCAGTACAATGTTTTCCAGATGAATGTCAGGAACATTTTCTGTTAACTTATGGAATACTGGTTGCATTCCTGTATAAGAAACTTTCAATAAATAGCGTTTATCTTTGTACGCAGGATACCGGAGGCTAAACTTCCCATTTGCGTTGCTTGTCGTGCCTTTAACAAGCGTAGAATCTTTTTCGTTGATGACGAGAACGCTGGCGTAAGGTAAGGACTCTTTTTCTTTTGCGTCTGCTGCCATGCTCCATATTTGTCCGCTGACTCTTTGGGACTGTTGGGCATATAGCTCAATAGCCATTCCGGAAATTAAAAGCAATAAGATACAGGTTTTACGCACGTCCATTTCGTATGTTTAGTATGAATGGTTGCAAAATTAGCGAGTTTCAGGTTTGCGTTCAATACCTTTTATTAGGTATAATAATCAGATTTATGAGTCATAGTTCTCAATGCATGTAACCGGAATTATATATAAAGGGTGGGAGTGCAGATTATCGGATATAAAAAAAGGCTACTCTCACGAGCAACCAATCTTTGTTAACCTTAAATCTAATACTATGAAAAACACATTGCAAATGTACGGATTTGGATTATATCTGCAAATTATTCGGATATAAATCTCCATTTTGTAACGTTATTTAGCGAATTGTCGTTTTCTGTTAACGTTTGATATGTCCTTTTTAGAGCTTTCGGTCTTCTTACTCCTGTTTCCCTCTTTTAATTAGGCGATTCCCTCCGAAGATGTAGGTTTTTTCTTTTTCCTGAGATCATTTGTTTCCCTACTTTTGTTCACATCAAACTGATATAACTAAAAAACTATACGATATGAAAACTTTAGCTTTCAAATATTTAAAATTGTTTCTGCTGGCAGTGGCAATGGTAAATCTTACTTCATGTGAGATAGAGATAGATGACTTTTATGACGATGATAACATTGGCGGTTCCTATTATAACAAGTCCCTCGATCTTTGCAGTCGTACCTGGGCAGATACGTTTTATGATGCTGACGGAAACTATTGTTATCAGGAGTTGAATTTTTATCTGGACCGTCATGGTGAAGATTATATTCGTGTGGAATATCCCAATGGACGTTATTCCGAATCGGTGTACTCTTTTACCTGGAATTGGGAAGACCGTTCTCAATATTCTCTCCGGATGGTCTATGGTCCCGGTGATGTTTCCTATCTGGATGATGTCTGGATCAGGGGGAATGTACTGAGCGGATACTTGGACGGACATGATAATTATGTTGACTTTACAGGAGTGAGATAACCCGAACCTTTATTGAAATAATTGTAGGCGGATTGATATATTCTTGATATATGTCAATCCGCTTTTTCAGTGTTTTTAAATATCTTTGCAGCCCGAAAAGGATTAAGGTAAAATGACACACAGAATTCAACAGGAGAGCATAAAGAGGCGCTTGGCAAAACTGGCCGCTCCGATTTTTATTGAAACATTACTGATAATGATGCTGGGAGCGGTCGACACCATTATGCTGAGCCGCCATTCTGATAACAGTGTAGCTGCGGTCGGAGTTGTCAATCAGATTATCATGCTGACTTTCCTGGTGTTTGAAGTGATCAATTTGGGTACGTCCGTGCTCTGTTCGCAGTATCTTGGTGCGAGGCTCGAAAAGAAAGTGGTACAGGTGGTAGGTGTGTCGTTACTTGTTAATTTATTGGTTGGAGGGATTATCAGTGTGTTTCTGTTTACGATGGCTCGAACCATTCTGCAATGGATGGGGTTGGGACCCGAACTGATGGCTGACGGTATGGATTATATGCGTATCGTGGGTGCTTTCGCCTTTTTTCAGGCCATTTCTCTTACACTTTCAGCTTCTTTACGCAGTGCCAATAAAGCTATATATCCGATGTTGGTAACAGTGGTAATCAATATTCTTAATATCATCGGTAATTATTCGCTGATTTTTGGTAAGTTCGGTTTTCCCGAACTCGGGGTAGAAGGGGCTGCAATCTCTACTGCTTTCAGCAGGGGAGTGTCTATGGTTATTCTGTTTATTATTCTGTTCCGCAAACATATCCATCGTTTCCCTTTGGCTTATTTCCGTCCTTTCCCTTTTGTAGAGCTGAAAAATTTGATGCGGGTTGGTCTGCCCTCTGCAGGTGAGCAACTTTCATACAGTTCATCGCAGGTAGTCATTACTTTTTTCATTAACATGCTTGGAGTCGAAGCGTTGGCTACCCGCACCTATTGTGTCAATATCATTATGTTTGTCTATTTATTCAGTATATCCATGGCACAGGGAGGTGCTATCTGTATCGGGCATCTGATAGGGGAGAAGAAAGCCCATGCAGCATTTCTGCTTGGGAAATATGTGATGAAGAAGTCGGTAATGATTACTTTGATTCTTTCATGTATTATTGCGGCTTCAGGCCACACTCTATTGAGTTGGCTGACTTCCAATCCCGAAATTATCCGTATGGGAGTGATTGTATTGCTGATTGATGTGGTACTTGAAATAGGCCGTCCCATTAATATTTTTGCGACGAACGCCCTTCGTGCAGCGGGTGATGTGAATTATCCTTTTTATGTCGGGTTGATTGTGATGTGGAGTGTTGCTGTCGGTGTCGGTTATTTATTTGGAATTTACTGGGCCTGGGGCATTTGCGGTATGTGGGTTGCTTTTGCTCTCGACGAGAACATTCGAGGAATTATTTTTGTCCGTCGCTGGTATGGGATGAAGTGGGTGAATAAAAGCTTTGTGAGGTCGTAAATAGTTGCTATCTTTGCGGACGCTAATGTATCCTTATGCGTTTCACGGATGCATTGGCTTATGGATACATTGGTAAATTATTCACATGGAGTGGTTATATAGTCTCTTTATCGAACATTCTGCTTTGCAGGCAGTTGTCGTTCTTTCCCTGATTTCCGCCATTGGGCTTGGATTGGGCAAAATTCATGTTTGTGGCATTTCACTTGGCGTTACTTTTGTTTTTTTTGCCGGCATTCTGGCCGGACATTTCGGATTGTCCATAGATCCGCAGATGCTGAACTACGCCGAGAGTTTCGGACTTATTATTTTTGTGTATGCCTTAGGGTTACAGGTTGGTCCAGGATTCTTTAGTTCATTCCGTAAGGGAGGAGTTACCCTCAATATGCTTGCTATTGCCGTGGTGATTCTGGGCACTCTTCTTACGGTTGTTTGCAGTTATACCACAGAAGTTTCATTGCCCAATATGGTTGGTATCCTGTGCGGTGCCACGACCAATACCCCGGCTTTGGGTGCAGCCCAGCAGACACTGAAACAGATGGGACTTGAAAGCAGTACACCTGCTCTGGGATGTGCAGTGGCCTATCCTCTTGGAGTGATCGGAGTCATTCTGGCTGTTCTGCTGATTCGTAAACTGTTAGTGCGTCGTGAAGACCTTGAAGTGAAGGAGAAAGATGATGCCAACAAAACTTATATTGCCGCTTTCCAGGTACACAACCCCGCTATTTTTGATAAAAGCATTAAAGATATCGCTCACATGAGCTATCCCAAATTTGTTATCTCCCGCTTGTGGAGAGACGGTAATGTCAGTATTCCCACATCCGAAAAGATCATAAAAGAGGGTGACCGCCTGTTGGTTGTTACTTCCGAAAAAGATGCGTTAGCGCTTACCGTGTTGTTTGGTGAGCAAGAGAATACGGATTGGAATAAAGAAGATATCGACTGGAATGCCATCGACAGCCAGTTGATTTCACAACGCATTGTCGTTACCCGTCCAGAGTTGAACGGGAAAAAGTTGGGAGCTCTTCGTCTTCGTAATCATTACGGAATCAATATCAGCCGTGTATACCGTTCGGGTGTGCAGTTGTTGGCTACTCCCGAACTGACATTGCAGTTGGGTGACCGCCTGACAGTAGTCGGTGAAGCTGCTGCCATTCAGAATGTGGAAAAGGTACTTGGAAATGCTATTAAAAGCTTGAAAGAACCCAATCTTGTGGCTGTGTTTGTAGGTATTATCCTGGGATTGGCTCTGGGTGCCGTGCCGTTTTCAATTCCCGGTATCAGTACACCTATTCGCCTCGGATTGGCGGGCGGACCTATCATTGTGGGTATCCTGATCGGAACTTTCGGTCCCCGTTTGCATATGATTACTTATACCACCCGTAGTGCCAATCTGATGCTGCGTGCTTTGGGATTGTCACTTTACCTTGCCTGCCTGGGATTGGATGCAGGTGCCCATTTCTTCGATACGGTTTTTCGTCCCGAAGGTCTTTTGTGGATCGGCCTTGGCTTCGGTCTGACCGTTGTGCCTACTGTGCTTGTGGGTTTCTTTGCTTTTAAGATTATGAAGATCGACTTTGGTAGCGTTTCCGGCATGTTATGTGGCAGTATGGCCAATCCGATGGCGCTGAACTATGCCAATGATACCATTCCCGGGGATAATCCGTCGGTAGCTTATGCTACGGTTTATCCGTTGAGTATGTTCCTCCGCGTCATTATAGCCCAGGTGTTGCTCATGTTTCTTCTGTAATCATTTTAGGGTGAATTTTAAAATTGTAAATCGTTAAATCGTAAATCATATGACTGCTCAAAGTAATATAACCCCCGAAAGTATCGTTGCCGATCTGCGTTATCTGCAGCTGCTTTCACGCAGCTTCCCGACCATTGCCGCCGCCAGTACCGAAATTATCAATCTTGAAGCTATTTTGAATCTCCCTAAAGGAACCGAACACTTTCTGACTGATATACATGGCGAATATGAAGCTTTCCAGCATGTGCTGAAGAACGCTTCGGGAGCCGTAAAGCGGAAAGTAAACGAGATCTTCGGCCACACTCTCCGTGAAATTGAGAAGAAAGAGCTTTGTACCCTTATTTATTATCCGGAAGAGAAACTGCAGTTGATAAAAGCTACCGAAACAGATATTGACGATTGGTATCTGATCACGCTCAATCAGCTGGTGAAGGTGTGCCAGAATGTATCTTCCAAATATACCCGTTCGAAGGTTCGCAAATCATTGCCGGCCGAGTTCTCCTATATCATTCAGGAATTACTTCACGAGTCAACTATCGAGCCCAATAAGCATGCTTATATCAATGTGATTATCAGTACTATCATTTCAACCCGTCGTGCCGACGATTTTATCATAGCCATGTGCAATCTGATACAGCGTCTTACGATCGATTCACTCCATATCGTTGGCGATATCTACGACCGTGGTCCGGGTGCCCATATCATTATGGATACTTTGTGCGATTATCACAATTTCGATATCCAATGGGGAAATCACGATATTCTCTGGATGGGAGCGGCATCGGGAAATGAAGCGTGCATGGCCAATGTCATTCGCCTTTCCATGCGATATGGTAATCTCGGGACATTGGAAGACGGTTATGGCATTAATCTTTTGCCGCTTGCTACTTTTGCGATGGATACTTACGCAGATGATCCCTGCACTATTTTTGCACCTAAGACCAATTTTGCCGATTCTACTTATAATGAAAAGACCTTGAGGTTGATTACCCAGATGCATAAAGCCATCACTATCATTCAGTTTAAGCTGGAGGCAGGCATCATCAATCGTCGTCCGGAGTTTGGTATGGAAGGCCGCAAACTACTTGAGAAAATCGATTTTGAACGGGGGGTATTTGTTTATGAGGGCAAAGAATATTCGTTGCGTGACACAAACTTCCCCACGGTCGATCCGGCAGACCCTTATCGCCTGAGTGATGAAGAACAGGAGTTGATCGAAAAGATACACTATTCGTTTATGAATAGTGAGAAGTTGAAGAAGCATATGCGTTGTCTCTTTACCTATGGAGGTATGTATCTGGTGTGCAATTCCAATCTGCTTTATCATGCCTCTGTGCCTCTCAACGAAGATGGAAGTTTCAAACATGTGAATATCTGCGGAAAAGAATATTGGGGAAAGAATTTGCTGGATAAGATCGATCAGCTAATCCGTACGGCTTATTTTGATGAAGATGACGAAGAGGAGAAACGCTTTGCGATGGATTATATCTGGTATCTGTGGTGTGGTCCGGATGCTCCCTCGTTCGATAAAGATAAGATGGCTACTTTTGAACGTTATTTCATTGCGGACAAAAGTTTGCATAAAGAGACGAAAGGATATTATTATGCGTTGCGTAATAAAGAAGAAATCTGTGACCGTATTCTTGAAGAATTCGGAGTGACGGGACAGCATACTCATATTATCAACGGGCATGTGCCGGTAAAAACCATAAAAGGGGAACAACCCATGAAAGCAGGTGGAAAATTATTGGTGATCGATGGCGGCTTTTCAAAAGCCTATCAACCGGAGACTGGTATTGCCGGATATACGCTGGTATATCATTCGCATGGGCTGCAGTTGGTCCAGCATGAACCTTTCCAGTCTACTCAGAAGGCAATAGAGGAGGGGCAGGACATTAAGTCGACTACTTTTGTTATTGAATTCAATTCACAGCGGATGATGGTGAAAGATACCGATAAGGGGAAAGAGCTGGTAACGCAAATTCAGGATTTAAAGAAGTTATTGGTAGCTTATCGGATCGGGTTGATCAAGGAGAAGGTCTGATCAGGTTCACCACAGAGTCCCACAGAGTTTATATTTAAATTATTCCTCTGTGGGACTCTGTGGTAAATCAATTAGAACAGAACCACTCCCGCTTCAGCGATCAGTCCCTTGTCATAAGTCTTGGCTTTATTATAGTAACGGCTGCCACCATAACCGCCGGTTACGAATAAACCGAATTTATCCGTAAACCGATATTCCAGATTGAGGCGTGCCTGTAAGGCATAGAGACGCGCCGGAATACCCTCTACTTTTTTATTCCGGAAAGTTTCGATGTGCTGAAAGCCTAAATCGCCACTTACAAACAGATTTTTGTAGAGAGGAAGTTCGAGACCTGCCCGGTAGAATAAAGCTGCAGAAAATTTGTCATTGAAATCGAGATAATGTGTACCTCCACCGAGTATAGTGTAGAAGAGTTTGTTCTTAAAGCGGGCACCTACATTGATTTTGGTTCTGTTGCCTCCAAATACCATTAATTGTACTTTGGTTTGCGGATTTGCATTGACCAGTCCCAATTGGAGCCCTTTCATGTCATCTTTATAATAATTGAAAAGTCCGATTTGCAATCCTTTCGCTTTCGACGCAAAATTGAACAACCCCAATTGTGCTCCGTTCATTTGGCCGCCGGTCACGTTGGCGAGTGCGGAGAGCTGCAACCCATTCATTTTTTCTCCCACTACATTCAGCAGTCCCGACATCATAAGTCCGTCATATTCCTCACCGGTTACGTTGGCAAGGCCTGCCAGTTGTACACCTGCGGCTTTATCACCTGTGATGTTCATGATACCACTGATCATCAATCCGCGTGTATTGTCTCCGGCGATATTGCTTAAGCCGGTAATCAATACGCCTTTCGCTTTATTTCCCGTAATATTTACGAGTCCCGAGACGGACAATCCTGCCAGGTCGTTACCATTTACGTTACTGATACCTCCAATTTGTACGCCACGCATACTTCCTCCGGCAAGATTGGCGAGCCCGGAGATTTGAACACCGTTCATATCGTTTTGCACCATACTGCCGAAAGCATTGATACCTACACCATGTAACTTATGCATAGCCGAGAAAAGTCCCAGGTTGACATAAGTAGTCTGTGTACTGTCAAGTGGTTGCGTACATGCTTTTTTCCATAAAGAAAGATTAATTCCACCACTTTTATTTCCGCCTTTATTCTGTGCAGGCAGACAGACTGCAGCCGAAAGAAGAGCTGCAACAAGAATGATTTTCTTCATAAGCTAAGTTTTTAAAACGCAAATTACGCAGATTTGCACGGATTATCCTATTAAAATCTATGCAAATCTGCGTAATCGATGTCTTTTTAATGAAAATAGAAATTATTTTTAACCTTTGGCTTCCTGATACAAGAAGCGTTTGATACTCTTTTTCGGAGTCTTTTCAAACTCTTCCGGATAGATTTTCATTTTCGAAATCTGGCTATAAGCCGGGAGCATTTCATTCAGGGTAATCCGGTTTTCCTCCATTACCCGTTCCATATCTTCATTCTTCAAGCCATGCGCGAAGGCTTCGTCAAAATCCGGATAAACCAATCCTACCAGTTTGTCGTTTTGTTGTACGATAATACTTTCGGCCACGTATGGCAGGTTGTTCAGTTTATCTTCTATTTCCTCCGGATAGATATTTTGTCCGCTGGCACTGAGCAACATGTTTTTGCTACGTCCCTTGATTGTGATGTTTCCTTCGGCATCTTCCAAAGCGAGGTCACCGGTATGCAGCCAGCCGTCTTTGTCGATCACCTGGGCGGTAGCCTCTTCATTTTTGTAGTAACCCAACATTACGTTCGGCCCTTTGCAAACAATTTCGCCTACCACATTCTCCGGGTCGGGCGAAAGGACTTTCACCTCCATGTTGAGTGCAGCTTTTCCACATGAACCCGGTTTGAAGCGTTTCCAGTCTTCGTAACAAATAATAGGACCACACTCGGTCATACCATAGCCCACTGTATAAGGGAAGTCGATCATTCTCAGGAATTGTTCCACCTCCTGGTTGAAGGCGGCTCCACCTACAATGACAGCTTCAAAGTTGCCGCCAAAGCCTTTTATCATCTCTTCGCGTACCGTTGCTTTAATCTTATCATTGATAATCGGCACTTTAAGCAGCAGCTTCATGGTAGGAGTCTCCAACTTCGGAAGTACGCTCTTCTTGATGATCTTTTCAATAATCAGCGGAACAGCCACGATCAGATTGGGTTTCACGTCGGCAAACGCCTGGAAGATAATCTTCGGGCTCGGCATGCGGGTGAGGAAGTAAATCTGGCAACCTACCGCAAATTCATACAGGAACTCGAAAGCCAGTCCGTACATGTGTGCCATCGGCAGCATGGATACGATCTTATCACCTGCTTTCAGTGGAAGTACCTCGAAAGCGAAAGTCGTATTCGACCATAAGCTGCGATAGGGGAGCATTACACCTTTTGAATAGCTGGTGGTTCCCGAGGTATAGTTGATAACAGCCAGTTCTTCGGGCTGATCCTTATGATATTCGATATGTTCCTTACGGAAATTTTTGGGGAATTTCTTCCCGAACATTTCGTTGAGGTGTTCACGTGCGTGAGTCAGTCGTTCGCTACGTGATACCAGTAACGTAAAATCGTTCATCATCAGGATACCTTCGAGCAACGGCATGGCAGACTCATTGAGGTTTTCCCAGACCACGTCTCCTACAAACAGGAGTTTGGCTTCCGAGTGATTGACGATGTTGTGTACGTTATCAGCTTTGAATTCGTGTAAGATGGGGACGATAACCGCTCCATAAGTGAGAGTCGCGAGGAAAGTAACTCCCCAATGGGAACTATTTCTCCCGCAAACGGCTATTTTGTCTCCTTTGCGGATTCCGCTTTCTTCAAAGATGATGTGGAGCTTTTCTATTTTGCGGGCTACGTCTTTATACTGTAGGGTGGCACCCTTATAATCTGTCAGGGCATCCAGATCCCAATTGTTTTTGATACTGTTTTCAATGTAAGCTATAAAACTTTGTTCCATTGTTTTTTGCACATTTGATGATAAATTGTGCAAATATAGCCATTTAATTGAAATTTGAAAACTTAGAAGCTATTTAAATTTTTCTTTTGCAGCTTTCATTGTATTCATCACGGGATAACACGAAGGACATAGAGTTTTATTTTTTTCTATTTTAAAACTCTGTGTCCTCTGTGCCCTCTGTGGTGAATAATTATCCCAGATACCACTCGTACATTCTTTGTACCCCCTCTTCAATATCGATCTTATGATGCCATCCGAGGTTGTGCAATTTCGACGGGTCGGTAAGTTTTCGCATGGTTCCGTCCGGCTTACTGCTGTCGAAAGTCAGCTTTCCCTGATAGCCGACTGTGCTTACAATCAGTTCTGCCAGTTCGCGGATCGTTATTTCTTTTCCGGTACCTATGTTGATGTGGCAGTTGCGGATATCTTTTGTTCCGGCTTTGTAGGTATCCTTGAAGTCCACATGTTCCATTACGAATACGCTGGCATCGGCCATTTCTTCACTCCAAAGAAACTCGCGTAGCGGTGTCCCGGTTCCCCAAAGTGTCACTTCTTTTTCAGTAATACCATATTTCCGGAGGATTTGCAGGATCTCTTCGTTAGAGTTGGCACCACTGATGCCTTCCACCGGACGCAGGTTCATGTCTTTACGCACAGCTTCCCAATCTCCTTTTTTCAGGCAATGTGCCAAGTGATTTTTACGGATCATGGCAGGCAGCACATGACTGCGTTCCAAGTCAAAGTTATCGTTCGGCCCATACAGGTTGGTCGGCATCACGGCGATGTAGTTCGTTCCATATTGCAGGTTGAAGCTTTCGCACATTTTCAGTCCGGCTATTTTGGCTATGGCATAAGGTTCATTGGTATATTCCAGTGGAGAAGTGAGCAAGACGTCCTCTTTCATCGGCTGTTCGGCATCCCGCGGATAGATGCAGGTACTTCCCAGAAAGAGCAGTTTTTTCACCTGATGCCGGAAACTTTCTCCGATTACGTTCTGCTGTATCTGTAAGTTCTTATAGATGAAGTCCGCACGGTAGATACTATTGGCCATGATCCCTCCGACAAAAGCGGCAGCCAAAAACACGTACTCCGGCATTTCCTCATCAAAAAACTGCTTTACGGCCGCACCGTCCAATAAGTCCAGTTCCTTATGTGTGCGTCCCACCAGATTCGTATACCCCTTTTCCTGCAGGTTTTTCCATATAGCCGAACCCACCAGTCCGTGGTGTCCGGCTACATAAATTTTTGCGTTTTTATCCATTCTGTCAATCATGTTTAGTCGCAATCATTCTTTTCACTTTGGCCATATCGTGGCGTACCATGATTTTTACCAGTTCCGGGAATGGTGTTTTGCATGGATTCCATCCCAATACGGTTCTGGCTTTGGTTGGGTTACCGAGCAATTGTTCCACTTCGGCAGGGCGGAAGTATTTCGGGTCGACCTCTACCAGTACTTTGCCGGTGGCCGTGTCGATTCCTTTCTCATTGACGCCTTCGCCTTCCCAACGCAGGTTGATGCCTATTTCGGCAAATGCCAGTGTACAGAATTCGCGGACGGTATGCATTTCGCCGGTAGCGATTACGAAATCTTCGGGTACGTCATGTTGCAGGATCAGCCACATACATTCTACATAATCTTTGGCATAGCCCCAGTCACGCTTGGCATCCAGGTTACCCAAATATAATTTATCCTGTTCGCCTTGTGCGATGCGTGCTGCTGCCAGCGTGATTTTACGGGTTACGAAAGTCTCGCCACGGCGTTCACTCTCGTGATTGAATAAGATACCGTTTACGGCAAACATTCCGTAACTTTCACGATAGTTCTTGGTGATCCAGAAACCGTATTGCTTGGCTACTCCATACGGAGAACGCGGATAGAACGGAGTCGTTTCGCTTTGCGGCACTTCCTGTACTTTTCCGTAGAGTTCGGAAGTGGAAGCCTGGTAGATGCGTGTCTGTTTTTCCAGTCCCAGGATGCGGACAGCTTCAAGCATACGCAATGTACCGAGTGCATCCGCCTCAGCGGTATATTCCGGTACGTCGAACGATACTTTTACGTGGCTTTGTGCCGCCAGGTTGTATATCTCGTCGGGTTGTACTTGCTGGATGATGCGGATCAGTGAACTTGAGTCGGTCATATCTCCGTAGTGCAGGTTGACTGTACGTTTCTGTTTCATATCGCGCACCCATTCATCAAAGTACAAGTGTTCGATCCGGCCTGTATTGAAAGAAGATGAACGGCGCAGGATGCCGTGTACTTCGTAACCTTTCTGAAGAAGAAACTCGGCGAGGAATGAACCATCCTGTCCGGTAATACCTGAAATAAGAGCTTTTTTCATGTCTATTGTTTTGAGTTTATAATCTTTTTGACGATGCAATATTCGGTATTTTCATAAGAACGGGCAATCTATCTGCTGAATTATTTTCTTTTTTCAACGGAAAAAACTTATCTTTGCTGTAATTTATTAAAATAGAAATGAATATTATGCTTTTTAATATTAAAATATCTATTCTGTTTTATATAATGAATTTTATTTTAAATAAATTCGTGTATGAATGATATATTTGATGAATTGGTATCATCCAACTACTGGAATGGAAAACTTCCGAAAGTGGAATTTGCCCGTAAAAGTTACACAAACCGTATATTCGGGTATGTAGGTAACCGCCTTGTAAAGGTCCTGACCGGACAGAGAGGGGTAGGTAAAGGATGCCTGTTGCGGCAGATCATCTATCAGTTGATTGCCGATGGTGTTTCATCACGGAACATTCTATATATAAGTAAGAAGTTCACAGATTCGGGCGTACTTTCCGGATATCGTGATCTGGACGACTTGCTTTTTATCTATCGTGAGAAAATCCATCCGGTAGGTAAAGTCTATATTTTTATTGAAGAAATACAAAAAGTGGAGGGCTGGGAACATTTTGTCCATTCCCATTCACAGGACTTTGTAGATACTTGCGAGCTGTTTATCAGTGGTTCCAACCAGGATATGCTTTCGGGTGAAGCCGAGAAGCTTTTGGCCAGACATTACGTCAGTTTTGAGATATTTCCCTTTAGCTTTTCCGAGCACAGGATATTGGAGAGGGTAGAGGCTACCGGCAAAAATTACGCGGAATATATGGGTAAGGGGGCACTACCCATTCTTTTCAATCTTCCGGATGCGGAGGCCGGATGGAAAGCCATTTCCGCTCTCCGCGATACGATTCTGTTTCGTGATATCATCCGCCGACATCGGATTAAGGATGCTCGCCTGCTCGAAGATGTGTTCGTCTATTTGTGCACCCATCTCGCTGAGTTGATTACCATCGGTCAGCTGGTCAGTCACTTTGCTGCCCAGAACCGGAAGACGAGTTATGATACGGTCGCCAATTATATCTGTTATCTGGAAGACACCTCTCTGATTCATCGCGTGGAACGTTATCAGATCCGCAGTAAAGAGATTCTTCTGGGTAGCTGCAAATACTATATTAACGATTGGGCATTTATGCGCCATCTGTATCCTTTTTTTGCCGGTTCCCGAAAATCCTGCTTTGAGAACCAGGTTTATCTGGAACTGCGGCGTGCCGGATATACCGTTTTTGTAGGTGTGCTTCGAGGAGGCAAACTGGTCGATTTCGTTGGCAGGAAGAAAGACCGCATTGTGTATTTGCAATGTGCACCTCTGCTCAATGATGATTTTCAAGTGGAGCAAATGTACAACACGCTGGAGATGATACAAGACAATTATGAAAAGTGGGTCGTTTCTATGGACGATACCACATTGCCCTCCAAAGAAGGGATTCGTCACATACAAGTCTGGCAACTGACTGAAATACTATAGTCTGACAATCTTTTTTAATTGCTTTGATGTCCGGATGATGCCGTTTACGAAGTTAACATCTTGTTGTTTACGAAGTTAATATCATAATTTTACGAAGTTAAAATCGTATCTTCGGGAAGTTAACTTCCTGAAGTCACGATTTTAACTTCGTATTAGTGCTTTTTGAATCGCTTTTCAATCCCTTGAGAATCAGTGCCCGTTTCCGGAGGAAAACAGCTGCATTCTTTAATTGACTGCAAGCAAACAGTATTTTCCAGAATATAAAAATGTACTGTTTGTCAGAAAAGTTCTTTTTAGGTTCCGCTTCTTTTCTTTGCCCGGTTCAACGCTGCGATCATGTATTTTCCTTTTGCTCCGATGTTACTCCAGTTCGTGCTGCAAATCAGTTTCCATACAGGGGTTCCTTTTCTCCCGTAATCTGACAGTCGCAGGATTGCTTCGATCTCTTTTTCGTCTGTTATTCCGAATCGTTCCAGGTTTCCCATTAATCCCACGTAGTTGTGTGTCATTGTATTAAATGCGTATCCGGGCATACTGACCGGCGTAGCATTGACTTCCTCTTCCTTCCCCCTTGGGGGAGCTGAGGGGGGAAATTCTCTACTTTGCTTTACTTTACTTTGTTCGGTATTGCATGCATTTTTTGCATCAGAGCCTGCATCCTGCTCTACATTTTGCGTGCAGACGGTCTTTTCTTCATTACATGTCTCTTTCGGTTTTATCAGTAGATAAGGCATGGCTGTCCAGTTCCTCTTTCTTCGCTTGGTTGCCTCTATCCATACTTTTTGTATTGCTTCAGAGGTCAGTACTTTATGTTCCGCATAGCTTCCCCTGTCTATCATTCCTTTCTCGATCATTATCTTGATAATCCCCTGCACCTCTTCTGCGTCTGCCTCTTTTCCCGTCTTGTTGGCGAAAATAAGGCATTGTTCCTCACCCCACGGAATATAATATCCTTCTTTATATATTTTGCATAGGAGTTTCAGTACAATCGCGAGTCCTTTCATGCCATATTTTGCTTCTATTACCTCCATTGCGTTCTCTTCCATAAAATTCACAGCTATTGGAAAGTAATTTATTCCATCGTATGTTGTTGCCATAATTGTTAAGTTGTTATGTTACTGATTAATTGGTCACTGAAAGATTCTCCTATACGATCGCTCTCCATTCCATGAAATTCTCTATTTTGAAGGTCATCCACCTTTGTTGCTCCACATCCCGGTAGACCACTGTGTTTTTTATTTCCATCGGATCATACTGCTTTCCGAAATCTTTTTCGTATCCCACCAATGTTCCTTTCACCAGTTTGAATGTTCCGTCCTGTTTCATATAAGCTACGGCTGCATGTCCATATTGCATATATTCTATGAGGGCTTCCAGTCGTTCTGCCATCCATTCGGAGCACTGTTCTGTGTAGTCCTTTTCGAGCATGATTTGTCTTTTCCATTTTCCTTTCATCATTTCGTTTTTCGATACTGCTTTCCTGTTCTTTTTCATAATTGATTTTTTTAAGTTTATTAATGAGTTATTGTCGGGCTTTTATTTTTACCCGTGGCAAAGTACGGTAATAAGTTTTGAATAGACTAATCCTGTAAAAGTACTTTAGAAAGGGACTTTTACAGGATTTTAACAATCGGTTATTCGCTTTTATCTCGCTTTTTCCGGAATGCTCTGGCATATTTTTTCAGCTCTGATAGAAAAGAACGTTTATTAGGCTCTGTAGCAATGCCTTTGCGCTGATATTCAAAGGTGAGATATTCTTTTATTGTTTCCTGTAGTTCTTCAATGGGTCTGTTTTCCATGCTGTTGATTCCGCCTTTGATAAAGCTTTCGGTAAGTGCCTCCATTAGCTTTCCTTTGCCTTTTGTGATGCGTAGTGGTTCTCTAACCTTTTGATTGAGGCTGAATTGCAAGTCGGCTTTACCCGCAAAGATTACTTTTCCATTTACTTCGATGGTTACTAAGTTATCATTCAATGAGATAACTACTTTTTTTCTTCCATAATGTTAGTTATTAAATGAATTTATGAAAGGATAAAGTTTGTATAAAAAAATATAAATATAAAAGAATATCGGAGTTTTTTTAGCTTAAAGGGAGAATCTTGAAGTGTAAGGGTCTTGTTATTAGTTATTTATCTTAAGATATAGGTGTTGTTTCAAAAAACGTTCGTTTGATTGAACAAAGGTAAGGAGTCTGTTTTAATGTACAAAATATTTAGTGGATAAAATTTTATCAAAGATTTTATATTGCTGATTCTCAAATATATATATAGCAAAAAAAGTTCTTTGTTCAGCTACTTTACAATATTCATTTTTTCATCGAAAAAAACTCAAAAATGCTGTTTCAAAAGACGAACGTTTTTTGAAACACATTCGTTCGTTCTCAACTTCTAAAAATGTTTCGTAAAATTTGACGGTTTGAAAGAGAAAATATGTCTCGTTCAAACCGCGAAGCGCACCCGAAACAAAGGAAAATTCCCTCAAGTATAAATCGTAAATGTCTGAACAACAGAAGTATTGGTTTGCCGCCCGTACCCGAGATAAACAAGAGTTTGCTATTCGTGACTCTCTTGAAAAATTGAAGACTGAACTTGATCTCAATTACTATCTTCCCACTCAATTTGTCATCCGGCAGTTGAAATATCGTCGAAAACGGGTGGAAGTCCCTGTTATTAAGAATCTTATCTTCATCCAAGCTACCAAGCAAGATGCTTGTGATATTTCTAATAAATACAATATCCAGCTTTTTTATATGAAAGACCTGCTTACCAGGGCTATGCTGATAGTTCCTGATAAACAGATGCAGGACTTCATATTTGTCATGGATTTAGATCCGAATGGCGTCAGTTTCGATAATGACCATTTATCTGTCGGTAGCAGGGTTCAGGTAGTTAAAGGTGATTTCTGTGGTGTCGAGGGCGAACTTGCCAGCGAGGCCAACAAAACTTATGTTGTTATTCGTATTGCCGGTGTATTGAGCGCCAGCGTCAAAGTTCCTAAAAGTTATTTACGTGTCATTTAAGTTATGAATACACTCACTTCTCAAATTGAACAATTACAGAGTCTCGCGCACGAGTTACTCTATTTAGGTGTGGATGGTGCTCCTATTTATACCGATCATTTCCGTCAGTTGAACAAAGAAGTTTTAGAACAATCCGATGCGTTGTATCCTCAGCGTGGTGCTACTCCCGAAGAGGAAGCAAACATCTGTCTGGCATTATTGATGGGTTACAATGCAACCATCTATAATCAGGGTGACAAGGAGGAGAAAAAGCAAGTTGTTCTCAATCGTTGTTGGGACGTGCTTGACCAACTTCCTGCTACTTTATTGAAATGCCAGTTGTTGACTTATTGTTATGGTGAGGTGTTTGAAGAGGAGTTGGCGAAAGAGGCGCATTTAATTATTAGTGGCTGGGACCATAGCAGGCTTTCAAATGATGAAAAAGAGGTATTTGAGAGTTTGAAGATTTTAGAAGAGAATCCATATCCATATTTCGAACTTTAATAAATTATTTATATATCTAAAAATGACGGTTGTTTTTATTTGTTAAATTTGAAACTTTAGAAATTGAGTAAAAAGCGGGAAAATAGGAAAGTCATAAAATGGAATTTAATCTTTTATAGTTTGAATTTTATTTATACTATGATGGTCGGAATAATATTGGTACCTATATATCTAGTTTATATTCCCAAAGATTTATATGGATATTGGTTGGCTACAGGGAATATCTTAACAATAATAAGTTTGCTTGATCCTGGGATAGGAGGTGTTGTTACTCAGAAAGTTTCATATTATTATGGTAAGATGGATTGTCGTTCTGTTGGTTGTTATAGTTTTAATGGAGTTCTATTGAGTGTAATAATCGCTTTATTAGTTTTTATTGTAGGTATATTATTAAGTGAAAAAATAAGTTTGTTTTTGAATGTTCCATATGAATATCAGGAGGAGTTGATAAATGCATTTAATTATACATTAACAGGTACTTCTTTAATGATAATCTATTATTCTATTGGTGCAATTGCTTATGGAATGTTAAGTAGTAAATGTATCGGATTTATCAATTTGTTTGCAAATATATCAGGCTTAATTCTTACTGTTGTTTTTTTTAGATTAGAATATGGTCTTTTGTCTATAGGTTATGCTTCTTTGATAAGATCAATAATTTATATATTAGGAAGTATTTTATATATAACTTATCGTTTCGTTAATGAGAAAATTGGTTTTTCATTTGATCTTTTGTTAATGAAGGACTTTTTTAAGTTGTCATTTTATAATTTCTTTGGAAGTTTGGGGCAGAATCTATTGTCAAATATGAATTCTTTTATTTGTACGAAGTATATTTCCCCAATAGCCTCAGCTAATTTGAGGTTTTCTCAAACTGTACCAGATATGGGAAAAACTGTTGCTTTAAGAATTGTGTCTTCATTTGCTCCTTCTATCAGTAATTTGTATGGCGCTAATCAAAAGAAACAGCTTAAAACAATGATCTTTTTACTAACTCAAATATTGGTTTGGTTGTTGGGATTAGTTTTTGTTGGTTTTCTTTTTTTGAATGAATCATTTATATTGATATGGATTGGCGCTAATAATTATTGTGGAGGAATTTCTAATTTTCTTATAATCGTTTTGTTGATGTTATCTACTGTTAATAAAACAATCTCTCTAATTATATTTAATTTGGGTGATATTAAGATCAATAATTTAGTGCTGTTTTTTCAGGCTGTATTGTATTTTGCATTGATTATTCCAATAGCTTTATATTTTAAGATAAATGGTATTTTATTATTGTCAATTGGAATCGAATTCTTAGCATTTTACTTTTATTATGGGAGAAAAATTATAAATATTTTTGATTGTAAAGATGATGTGAAAAAGATATATCAAAATATCTTTCAAACAATACTTGTATGTGCTTTTGTGTATATTGTGTTGTTAGTGATTGATTATTTTCCAACTAATTGGATAAGCTTTTTGATGATAGTCCTCTTTATTTCATTATTTTATACATTATGTCTATGTTTAATATCAGTGGCTTTTAGACAAGCATGCTTTAAATTTATTTTGCGTTTTAGATGAAAAAAGTTATTTTTTCGGGAGGTCTTGGAAATCAAATGTTTCAATATGCATTTTATCTGTTTTTAAAAAAGAAAGGAATAAAGGCTGTTATTGATAATAGCCTTTATAGTGAATTTAAAATGCATAATGGATTTGAACTGATTAAAGTTTTTGATATCAAAGAATCTATTTATAGAACTTATTTTTTGAAAGTACATTTGATTTTTATAAAGTTATTGATGAAGATACCTCCTGTAAGGAAATTAAGTTGTAAAGATGATGTTATACCAATCGGTGATCATGAATTTGATCCTCCTTATGCGCGTTTTTATTTGGGCTATTGGCAGTCTAAAAAGATTGTAAATTATGTGATCGAGGAATTACGCGCACAATTCATATTTCGAAATATTCCTCAAATGACTATTGAAAAAGGAGATTTTTTGAGTTCAATAAATTCGGTTTCTATTCATATTCGTAGAGGAGATTATATGGGCATACCAGCGTATCAAGGGATATGTAATGAAATTTATTATGAAAGAGCTATTTCTTTTATGAAAGAACATTTTCTTAACCCTAGATTTTATGTTTTTTCAAATGATAGTATATGGGCAAAGCTATTTTTGGAGAAGTTCGATATTGATATGGAAATTATCGTTACTCCTCCTATATATAGCTATTGGGATATGTATTTGATGTCTAGATGTAGAAATCATATAATAGCTAATAGTACCTTTAGCTGGTGGGCAGCTGTTTTGAATATGAATAAAGATAAAATAGTTATTTCTCCAACAATATTCAAAAAAGATGAATGTATTGATATAATTTTTGATGATTGGGTGAAAATTTCAAATATTTAATTTAATATGAAGATATTGGTTACAGGAGGAGCTGGCTTCATAGGCTCCCATTTATGTGATTTATTAGTTTGCAATGACAATCAAGTAGTGGCTTTAGATAATTTGTCACGTGGTAGAAAAGAAAATATTATGCATCTTGTAGATGATGGCCATTTTTCTTTTATTCAAGAAGATCTATTAAATAGATCTAGTTTACGCCAAATTTTTATCCAAGAGGACTTTGATATGGTTTATCATTTGGCTGCTAATTCTGATATCCAAAAGGGAAGTCAAGATCCTACTGTTGATTATGACCTTACTTTTAATACTACTTTTAACGTTCTGCAATGTATGAAGGAGTTTAAGGTGAAAAAATTCTTTTTTGCTTCAACTTCTGCTATTTATGGAGAAACAAGTGATTGGCTAAAGGAAAATTATGGACCTTTATTACCTGTGTCAAATTATGGTGCTGCCAAATTAGCTAGTGAGGCTTTTATATCCGCTTTTAGTTCTATGTATAATATTCAGACATGGATTGCTAGATTTCCTAATGTGGTGGGTGAACGTTTTACACATGGGGTGATTTATGATTTTATTCATAAATTACAAAAAAATCCTAATGTACTTACTGTTTTGGGCGATGGTGAGCAAATTAAACCTTATCTCTATGTCAAAGATCTTATTGGTGGTATTTTATTTATCTGTAAAAATTCTCATGAAGAAATTAATATTTTTAATTTGGGGTCTACAACAAGAACTAAGGTAAAGGAAATTGCCCAGATGGTCATCGATGAAATGGGGCTTAGTGCAAGTATAGAGTATACAGGAGGAACTCGCGGTTGGATAGGAGATGTACCTGAATTTAGATATGATTTAACGAAGATAAATACTCTTGGATGGAGTGCGACTTATAACTCTAATGATTCGGTTCGAATAGCCATTCAAAAAGCTTTAGGAAAATGAAAGTTGTAATAATTGCGGGTGGTAAAGGAACTAGGATTGCTTCACTTAATAGTGAAATTCCTAAAGCTATGATTCCTATAAATGGTAAACCTGTTTTAGAATATCAGATTGAATTAGCTAAACGATATGGACATACTGATATTTTTCTGGTAATAGGGTATTTGGGAGATAAAATCCGTTCCTATTTTGGAAATGGAGAATCTTTTGGAGTGCAGATTAAATATTTTGAGGAGCATTCTCCTTTGGGTACTGCTGGTGCTTTGGCGGAATTGAGGAATGTCTTGACAGAGGATTTTTTTCTATTTTATGGAGATACTGTAATGGATGTTGCATTAGATAAGATGTATGCTTTTCATACAATACAGCAGGCTGATGCGACTTTATTCCTGCATCCTAATGATCATCCTTATGATTCTGATTTGGTTGAAATAGATAAGAAAGGAGTGATTATAGGTTTTCATTCCAAACCGCATCCTAAGAATTTTTTATATCGTAATCTTGTCAATGCAGCCTTGTACATTCTATCTCCTCGTTTACTACTCCATATTCCTCAGGGAATTAAGTCTGATTTTGGGAAAGATATATTTCCAAAAGTACTTACAGAAAATTTAAGATTGATTGGATATGTTTCTTCTGAGTATATAAAAGATATGGGTACTCCTGAGCGATATAAGAAAGTATGTAATGATGTATTGACAGGTAAAGTAGCTAGATTAAATAAAAAATATGCTCAAGCTGCTGTTTTTCTGGATCGAGATGGAGTCCTTGTAAAAGAAGTAGACTTACTCTGTAAGCCTGAGCAATTAGAGTTGTTAGAGGGAGCTGCTGATGCTATTCGTTATATTAATGAAAGTGGATATCTTGCTGTAGTTGTCACAAATCAGCCTGTTATAGCTAGGAATTTGTGTTCAATAGAAGAATTGGAATTTATTCATAAAAAAATGGAGACACTATTAGGATTTGAACACTCCTATTTGGATGCTATTTATTATTGTCCGCATCATCCAGATAAAGGCTTTCCTGAAGAACGTAAAGAATATAAAATAAAATGTACTTGTCGTAAACCTAATCCAGGTATGTTGTTACAAGCTGCACAAGATCTAAATATTAACCTTAAGAAATCCTATATGATTGGAGATCGTGACAGTGATATTATAGCTGGGCAAAATGCGGGAGTGAGTGCCTCTATATTGATTGAACGTAATAAACCTTTTGCCCTTCTCAATGCTCTTCGCAATTTTATTAAATAATTTATGATTATATCTCGTACCCCTTTTCGAATCTCATTTGCAGGTGGTGGATCAGATCTTTCATCTTTTTATAGTCAGCAAATGGGCGCTGTGCTTAGTACATCAATAAATAAATATGTGTATATAGCCATTCATCCTTTTTTTGATTCCCGGAAAATTCAGTTGAAATATTCAAAGACAGAGTTGGTATCATCATTTGACGAAATTCAGCATCCTATTTTTAAAGAAGTATTAAAGATGAGTGATTTAACAGGAATAGATCTGAATTCTATAGCGGATATTCCTGCTGGGACTGGATTAGGATCTAGTAGTGCATTTACAGTTGGCTTGTTGAATGCGATCTATGCTTATAAATATAAGGCAGTAGGAAATGAAATGCTTGCAAAGCTGGCTTGTGAAGTGGAGATTGAGCGATTGAAAAGTCCTATTGGTAAGCAGGATCAGTATGCTGCGGCTTGTGGTGGTTTAAATCTGATTTCATTTTATCCGGATGAAACTGTTAATGTAGAGAAAATAATAATGGATCCTCATAAAAAGCAGGAATTAGAAGATAATCTTATTATGATTTATACGGGAGGGACACGTTCTGCAAATTCAATACTAAAAGAACAAAATAGAGAAATTTTAGAGAAGGATAAATTTAATAATCAAAAGGCTATGGTAAAGTTAGCTTTTGATCTTAAGAGATCTCTTGAAGATAATAATATCGATGATTTTGGGCAGTATCTTCATGAAGGATGGTTACTTAAGAAAACTTTAACCGGCTCTATCTCTAACTCTTTTGTAGATGATATTTATGATTTAGGTCTAAAGTCAGGAGCTTTAGGTGGGAAATTACTAGGAGCTGGCGGTGGTGGTTTTATTCTATTTTACTGTCCAAAAGGTATACAGGAAAATTTCCGAAAAAAAATGTCTCAATTTACAGAAATTGATTTTAGGTTTGATAATTATGGATCAAAAATTATATATGTAGGAGATAGATAATATGGATTACAAAAATGATATAATAGTTTATTTCAACAAGCTAAAAAAAACTATTGATAATATTTCTCTTGAAGAGTTAAATGCGTTGATGAATATTTTGGTCGAAGCCAAGGATGCAGGACGAACTGTATTTATCATGGGAAATGGAGGGTCATCTGCTACAGCCTCTCATTATGTTTGTGATTTTAATAAAGGAGTTTCTTTTGAACATAATAAGAAGTTCAAATTTGTATGTTTGAATGATAATATACCTTCTCTTATGGCCTATGCAAATGATTTATCTTTTGAAGATATTTTTATTGAACAATTGAAAAATTTTTTTCAGCCTAATGATGTTGTTATAGGAATTTCGGGTTCTGGAAATTCTAAAAATGTTTTGAGAGCTATTGAATATGCAAATATCAATAGAGGGATTACAGTTGGACTGACTGGGTATGATGGAGGAATATTGAAAAAAATAGTCCAATATAGTGTACATGTCCCCGTTAATGATATGCAAATAACAGAAGATATTCATATGGTGCTAGACCATTGTATGATGAAAATATTAAGTAATAATAAGTGTTAGCAATGAATATAGCTCCATTAGTTTCTGTTATAATGCCATCTTATAACAGTAAAAAGTATATAAAGAAAGCTATTGACAGTGTATTAGAACAGACTTATTCTAATTTCGAGCTAATTATTGTAGATGGTAATTCTACTGATGGCACTTTAGATATTTTGGATGAATACAAAAAGCAAGATAGAAGAATAAAGGTTATTCAAGATGAGGGTCGTGGGATTGGAGCGGCTTTACAATTAGGCTGTCAAATTGCTTCTGGTAAGTTCATTGCTAGAATGGATTCTGATGATATTGCTATTAATACACGTTTTGAGAAGCAATTAAAGATATTCCATTCTATACCTAACCTTATTTTAGTTGCGAGCCCTGTGATTTATATAAATGAGGATGATTCTATAGTTGGTTATAGTTTTCCCTATACAAATAAGAGAATTATACAAGAGAAGGTTTATTTAATAGCTCACCCTACTGTAATGATGAAGAAAGATGCGTATGTAAAAGCTGGCGGATATCAACCTTTACTTAGAGCTGAAGACTATTTTCTTTGGAATAGAATGAGGCTAATGGGGGAGTTTTATATATTTAAAGAACCACTTATTAAATATAGATTATTGCAAGATTCTTTGTCACACACATTAGATGATAACTTTAATAAAAAATTGGGGAGGAAATTAGAGTCATATTTTATAAAACCTATTATTTCAGAAATTGATATAATTGAAATAAATGATTTTATAAGTACAAATTTACCTAAAAATAGAATCATCTCTCACATGTCATCTAAAAGGAAAATTCGGTTGTTTTCTTTCCTGAAAATTATATTTAAATTTCTACCGTTGAATATTTTTGTTGTAAAATTTGTTATTTCCATAAAAAATGTGTTTGGCTTTTTATATGTTAAATAAAAAACACTTGATGTTTATCAATTAACTACGTTCTACTAAAAACGATTTCTATATTAGTATTAGGATGTATCGTATGATTTGAACTTTTGGAAGAAATAGCTTGATGAGCAATTAATATTCCTAGGAAGGTGTCTTATATCTTTTGGAGAGTGCATTCATGGAAAGAAATGGAAGGCAAGAGGCTTGATTATAGAATAGTGCTAGTGTTGTATTGGGACTAAGAGGCATTTATTATATGAATCATTATAGAGTTGGATTTTTTATTTTGAAAAAGCTTATTTTAAAATAGTAAACTAATGATACCTAAAATTATACATTATTGTTGGCTGAGTAAGGAGAAACAATCTCCATTTATTCAAGGTTGTATTCGTTCTTGGCGAAAGATTATGCCAGATTATCAAATCATTTGTTGGGATGTAAATAGATTTGATCTTAATTTGTCACCTTTTGCTAAAGAGGCGTATGAAAAAAGAAAATGGGCTTTTGCTGCTGATTATATTAGATTATTTGCATTATATAATTATGGCGGGTTTTATTTAGATTCTGATGTGAGAGTTTTCAAACGTTTTGATGCATTTCTAAATCATGGATTTGTATCTTCAATTGATATTCAGCAAGGGTTGGAAGGTCATTTAGATTTTGGTATTCAGGCTGCAATAATGGGAGCCGAGGTACATAATCCTTTTGTTAAAGATTGTTTGTCGTATTATGAAAATCGTCACTTTATTAAAGAAGATGGATCTTTATCTATAAAACCTATTGCTCCTGATATTATTGCAATGTATGCTGATAAATATGGCCTTAAAAGGATAAACCAATTCCAGCTTTTAGAACCAAATATCGCAATTTATCCAGCGTCTGTTTTTGCAGGACATCCTATTTATTGGACTAAACAATCGGTCGCAATGCACTTCTGTAATAATAGTTGGATTCCTAAATCTAGAATTCATAAATTAACCTCATATTTATATAATAATTACAGGTTGCCAATGTTATTAAAGAAAATATATTTTAGATTGAGAAGATTTTATATAAATGTGTGACAAATTAATTTGATGTTATAAAATGTTACTTGTGTGTCGTGTAATTTAAAATTTATATATAAAAGAATTCTAAGAAGTTGTGAGGAAATTATGCTGTCAAAAATGTATCCATAGGGATTATACTAGCATTATAAACAAGAGAATTAAGATTTCGACTGCAGTATATAGCTAGCTTTTAATGAGAATTAATAAATCATTGTATCCTAAAAAATGATGTGTTGAGTATTGATAATATGTATTAAGGAATAGGACAGATATTCTATTGTTTTATTTATGGAAGATTTTTTGAGTACTGTAGTTTTGATAGCATCTTCTACCGTTCTTATTTTTATGAACGTTTTTTTTTGGAATGTATGTAGTAAATTAGTGTTGAAAACATCTTCTAATACCTTTTTTGCTGATTTATTGTTTTCACTTTTTTGTTTACGTATTATATTATATTATGTATTGCCTACTATAACTCATTTACTTTTAAATTGGAAGAATCAAAATATAGATAGAGTTCTACCTTCAGAGATTTCAACTGTATACATGGTAGAGGTGTTTTCACATTTTATTTATTATATTACATTTTATATTCTTTGTAAAAGGAATAAGAAGGATTTATCTTTGATTATACGAGTTGATAAGACTCTAAAAAAAATTATGTTGGGGATTTTATTATTGTATGTTTGCTTTTTATTAAATAATACTCAAATAATTTCTTTGTCTTTTTGTGACTCGTTATGGATGTTTGAACCATTGATTTCTGTTATTGGATCTGTTGCTTGTTTTTTTATTGTGGCTATTGGAAGCCGTTATTGGGGTAATACACTTTTTGTTATAGCTTGTTTGGTTACGTTGGTATATTTGCTTATTGGATTTGCGAGTGGCATCAGAGGTAAATTGTTTTGGCCAGTGTTTTGGGTACTTTTTTGTGCTTATAGTTTGAATCGTTCTAATTTAAAGAGAATGTTATTGATTTCTGTGATTTTACTGGGAGCGCTAGGACTTTTTCAAGGTGGAATGACATTTATCCGAAGTAATAAGAGCCTCGATATAATAGAAATCATACAGTCAATAAATAATTCAAAAAATGATGGGGAAAGAAGCTTATTAGATGAAATTGATTTTAGATTTGGTGCACTAACTCATTATAGTACAGGTTTCTATCGGATGGTTGATCGTGGCTATATGGCAGGTTGGAATCCTATATTGAATTCTTTATATTCACCAATTCCAAGAAGTTTAATGGAAGATAAACCAGTTCCATGTAGTGTAGATGGTGATTTGTATTCTATGGGAATGTATAAAACTCAAGCTGAAATAACGCATATAGATACTAATATGGTTGAATTCTCAACTGCAGCCCATGCATATTGGGAACTTCATATTTTTGGACTTATTTTATTCAGTATTATTCCTGCTATATATGTTTTTTTATCAATAAAATTATTTCGTCAGTTTGCTTTATTAGCCCCGTGCTTTTTAATGGTAGTTTTTAAACCATGGGGATATAATGATCCTAAAATCTGGGTTTCGGAAATTTTTTTGCAATTATCTCAAGTGATAATTCCTACTTTGTTTATTCTTTTGTTTTATTCTTCTATAAGAAAAAGAACTTGTAAATAATGTTGTTAATTGATGCTGTTTACATTAATAATAGCGGTGGATTAGAATTGCTATTTACTTTAATCTCAAAACTTGAAAGTTTGGACATTGATGTTCATTATTTATTAGATAGTCGTTGTGAAAAAACATTGTATAGTAAGATAGTTAGAGGAAGATATTCATTTTCTGATCCATCTATGATACAACGGTTTGCTTTTTATCTTCATCATAGAAACACCTTTAGTAAGATATTGTGTTTTGGAAATGTTCCACCACCAATAAAAGTAAATGCAATAGTTTATACTTATTTTCATAATATTAATTTATTGAATATTCCTTTTAAACATTTATCTAAAAAAGAAGGTGTTATAACTAAGTTAAAGCAAATAATTATTCGATTATGTAGTGTGAATACTGATTATTGGTTGGTTCAAACAATAAATATGCAAAAAAATATGCAATGTATGTTTGATAAACCATTGACAAAGATATTCCTCTATCCTTTTTGGCAAAGTTACGGCACTTCTATTAATGAAGCATTCTGTCGAAGAGATTATGTATATGTAGCCAATTATACTCCTACTAAGCAGCATTTTTTACTGATAAAAGTATGGGAGAAGTTACATGAATTAGGCTTCAATTTAACTTTGCACTTAACTTTATCAAATTATCCAATTGATTTAGAACAAGAACTAGAAAAGGCTCTAAAAAATGGAGTGAAGATTATTAATCATGGATCATTGGAAAAAAGTAATATTCAAAAGTTATATAATTGTTCTAAAGCTACAATATATCCGTCATTAAATGAGAGTTTTGGACTTGGAATCATAGAGGCTTTAACTGCAGGATGTGATGTGATTGGTCCAGATTTACCTTACATACATTCTGTTTGTATACCTTCTGTTGTTTTTAGTTCATTTGAAGTAGATAATGTCGTTAATGCTATTATTGATTATGAACGTGGATGTGGACAAAAATCTCAATTGACAATAACTAATAATTTATCAGGTTTAGTAGATTTATTAATTTAAACTATGTCCCTTTTTAAAGACAAGACCCTTTTAATTACCGGTGGAACAGGTTCTTTCGGTAATGCTGTATTGAAAAGATTTTTGGATTCCGATATCAAAGAGATCCGTATCTTTTCCCGTGATGAAAAGAAGCAAGACGATATGCGCCATCACCTTCAAAATAAGAAGGTGAAATTCTACATTGGTGATGTACGTGATAAACGTTCTGTGGATGGAGTGATGAATGGGGTGGACTATATTTTCCATGCTGCTGCACTGAAACAGGTTCCCTCTTGTGAGTTTTTCCCTGTTCAAGCTGTTCGGACAAATGTATTAGGTACTGAGAATGTGCTTGATTCAGCCATCGAGCATGGAGTCAAGAATGTAGTTGTGCTCTCGACGGATAAGGCTTGTTATCCTATCAATGCCATGGGGATCAGTAAGGCCATGATGGAAAAGGTCGCTATTGCTAAAGGACGTCAAATGGGAGAGGGTGGTCAAACTACCATCTGCTGTACCCGTTATGGCAATGTGATGGCAAGCCGCGGATCAGTGATCCCTTTGTGGGTGGAGCAAATGAAGGCCGGCAAGGATATCACAATAACCGATCCGAACATGACCCGTTTTATGATGACACTGGATGATGCAGTTGATCTGGTGATTTATGCTTTTCAGCATGGGCATAATGGCGACTTGTTTGTCCAAAAAGCACCTGCAGCTACTCTTGATACCTTAGCCCGTTCTTTAAAGGAACTTTACAAAATAGATACCCCCGTACGTGTTATCGGTACACGCCATGGTGAGAAACTTTATGAATCATTAGTGACTCGTGAGGAAATGGCCAAGGCGGAAGATATGGGTAATTATTATCGGATACCTTGTGATGCCCGTG
>NZ_JADKYL010000004.1:0-430982 GCF_019633785.1 Bacteroides sp. FSHCM14E1 | reverse complement strand
ATCAAACTGGGAATGGCAGGAAAGAGGAAAGCATGTGGATGGGATGAGAAAATAAGAGATAAAGTCATTGGTATTGAAAAAATATAGAAAATGATAAGATGTTATACTTATTGAGCGTCCGCCCTGTGCAATCCTGGGTGAAAAGACACTTTCCTACAAAAAACGCATTTCGATCTTCCATCTTCCACCTTTTTAAGTTTAATTTATTAATAATCAATATAATAGCATGGTGGAAGATCGTGTTTTTAAGCCATTTATCTTCCACCTCCATCTTCCATCTTCCACCTCCGTTTTTATATGATAAATAAGCTATAAATATCTGATATGCACATACATATAGTTGGTTTTTTATCTATTTATGTCTATTATTGTATTTTGTTTTTCTTGCTATCTTTAGTGAAAATGGTCTTTTCTTTATCCCGTCCCGCATACCTGTGCCCATGAGCCCAGGTATGCGGGACCATAAGCCCGGGTACACAGGCTCACAAGCCCGGGTACACAGACTCAGATAACGGTGCAGAATAAAGACATAACATCCTTATTATAAGCGCATTAATAAAGTAACATTTTCGATATCATTTTAGAATAATCTTCGTTGTGGATATGGATAGTTTGTTCAAAACTGTTCCCTGGATCCCCAAAATCCCACTCTACTTTTTTAGGATTGCTAACCTGCAATACTATCATTTATATTCCTTTTCAAAAAAGCCTCTGACTCCGAAATACATCCACCACAGCCCACATTAGATATAATCACAATATTTCCATACTATATCCAGTTTCCTCATAATTTTAATAGTTCAAATGTTTTAAAACGCATTATATCATCATCCTCTGACTCCACTTGAATGTGAAATCCATCCGGACCGACAAAACATTGATTTAATAAATAAAGTTCTTGGGGTAACATTGTTTCTCCCACAATTTGAAAGTTCTTATCTAAAATAGTCACTGACATTGGTTTGCGCAGCACCCCCTCTTTAGGATCAATACTACTGTCTGGATGTCCTGCCAAACGATAGTAAACCTCTCTATATGAGTCATAGTGAATGCATCCATAATTCAAACTATGGACATAGTGATCTCTATCGGCTTCTGGAGAAAAATGTTCGAAATCAAGACTTTTCTCAACTGGTTCAATAACGATATCTTCTTTAGTTCCGGCATAAAACTCATGATATTGCAGTGAGTCTACATGATGTACTCTTATATTATGATCGGCAGCAAAACTAATAACCAGTTCATTATTAGGAGACAAGGTATAATAAGGGAAACGATATGTAAAACTTCCTCCCCAATTTCCAGAATGATACATAGATGGATAACTATCAGAATACCTAATAGTGTTCTTCTGCAAATTATAGAAAGCCATCACAGGACGATTTGAATCATTCTCACCCTCAAATTCATAAAAAAGAGTTCCGGACAACAATAATTCATCACCTATTTTTAAAATAGGAGAATTTGTACGCGGAAACAATTCAGAAGGTGCAAAAATGGAATCTCCTTTCAAACGTCTGACAATGTCTATTCGTTTCTTATCTTTCACATGACTACTATCATTCGTCAGGTACAGATAACGTGTCATCCTATCATACAAATAAATCGAATCTTTATTCAAAAACAAGTATGAAGTAATACTGCCAACTCCATTCGAGCCCTCCTGCTCAAACTTAATCTTACCCATATTTTTCACAGTCCCGTAATCATACAGTACAATCGAGTTATCATAGTTATTTATAAACGAAAAAACCAGTTTTCCATCCATATAGATCAATTGTAAATAATCTGATAATTGAACCGTTTCACTGTCCAACGGAAAACATTTATCTTCCTTCGCTACTAATGTATAATCATCAGTTCTATGAATTACAGTTTTCTTATCCTGCTGACAAGAACCTACAACTATCCCCAATAAAACTACAAATACAAAACTCCTAATCATTATCATAATACCAATAAAATGCTATATTTATACTATACTAAATTATCAATTCCGCTCAGATTTCCTTTAACGATGCTACAATCCCTTTGACCTGTGGAAGTAACTCCAGAAACATAGAACAGGATGAGAAACTAATATAATACACGCATTTATTCCCTTGCAAATACCATTCGACTTTCTGTAGCGCTGATAATTCATTAGTTTCCGGATGGCGATCGGCTTTATAAGAAGAGACAATCATCTTTTTTCTACCATTAATCGATCTATATATAACCTTTACCCGAGTAGCATCTGCTAATGCCGAAACACTGTCCCTCTCAAATATTTCCTGATAACATTTACAGTTTTGTACTTCTATAATAGTCAAAACAGAACCACAACGATCTTTACGCTTAGAATATACCCTCATAAACTTTGTCGTTTCATACCCTTCTCTTGTACGCCTCAAAGGTTCATCACAGGAACGCACAGCAGAAGGGCGATTCCATCCTTTAGGCACTTCAATCACATACGTCTCACCACGCAAAAGATCTCCGTGGGGTTGAGAAACTTGCGCAACAACCTGAGCACAAAATAAAAAACTTAAAAGAAGCAAAGCTGTCAATTTCATAACTGGGGTAAATTGAATACATAAATATGATCTTCGTCCTCCACAAAAACGCCATAAATCTTATGTGCAACTTCATCAACAGCAAAAGTGTTAATAAAACAGTCGAGTTTATATTGTATGAGTGGTTTCCCTTCCCAATCAAAGACTTGAATATTAGGGGTTGTTTTCCTATCCTCTACATCTTCTGTTGTCATATCCAGATTTAGCGTATAAATGTAATTATCCGTCGTGTACACACATATAGGATGTATAAGCCTCATATTATCATCTACCTCCGGACATTCCTGTCCTGGGAAAAGATCTAAAATTACATCTCTTTTTAGTTTTCCATCCTGGCCATAAATTCTGAAACGGCGTATATGTTGGTAGAACGAAACGAAACAACTCTTATCAGGCTTGGCGACGGTCATCTTTATATACGCTTGATTCCTGCCCAAAACAGATCCGAAACGTTCCTCTGTTTCGGGATATTCTCCCCATGATTCATGATTTCCGTCAGGATAAAGAAACCTAAATTCTTTTTCATTCTCAAAGCCGCCATTACAACAGTAGCTGCTATCGGAAATACTTATCAAGTCATTAAAACAATTAAATCCATAATTTAAAGTCGAAGTCTGTACGGTAGCTTTATCTTTCTCAACACTAATATGTTTCAGGTTAATTCCATCTAACATGACAAATCCATTCTTTTGATATTTCACAGGGGTAATAGAAAGGAGAACGAAATCATTCGGTCCCTGCCCCTGTGTCCCAAAACTATATTGAAAAGTCAAATCCGGCAAATGGAAGCATTGAAACATAGTATCCATTTTTTCATTGAATACTATCAGATTACTATCACATAAAACTAAACTCCGTGGATACAATAACACCGAAGGAACCTGTATTCTACCGGATTTCAAATTTATGGTATGCTCAAATTGAGCATAATGCATAATCCTATCAGATTCTATACAACTTGATACAGTTATCAATAAAATCCCCCATAAAATTCCACGAACTCTCAATCTTTTTTTCATGATAATCAAACTTTTATGTCAGCTTTACGCCACAAAGTTTGAGAAAAAAAAGGGCTTTAAGGGACAATTACAGGTCAAAAAGCAGTAAATTCAGGTCATTTGAGCATTTGTATCATACCCGACAAAGAAAATCAACATAGTTTTCTTTTTATGGTCTGATATTTTCATCTTTCTACCACTTCACAAAGAAAACCTGCCGACCTGCCTCGTTCCGAAATACAGTTTCCTCTTTTCCTCTTGATAAATTTCGGAGCCAAAGCACTGCATTTTGGGGAATATTATCATAATGCAATGTTAATTCTGTAGCCACTTGCTTACCCAACGAGATCCAACCATTAAATCCATCCTGATAATACAACTCATACTGATCTCCTAACCGAATAAAGTTATCATCGTTACGAGGCATATAGACAATCTTTCCGATCTTTGCCGCTTTCCCTAAATCAAGTGTCACAAAAGCTCCTTTTTCTTTGGTGAGAAAAAAAGTTAGCCCATCGCTATCATTCACTTTTAAACTATCGAACCGGTCATCCGCAATAAAAGTATTACTGCCACCAACAACTTTCGCACAAAGCTTCTCTTGATCATCTGAATTTCGGAACAACTGTAGTTCAGCCAGTTGAAGTGGCTTATCGGGAGGTGATGTGTAACGAATATACCGATACTTCTTTTCCGATGGCGGATAAGCTGCCTGATAGCTTACTTTAGGAGTATCTACTATCTGATACAGCAGGCAAGCATCCGAGAAGTCCAAATGATTAGCCCCTTCTATCTTACTTCCCACCACAGCACTGAGATAATCTTTCAGATATTGCCGTAACAAGAATTTACGATTCAGATCCATACTTTCTTTTTTGGAAAAATCAGGCTTATGATACTTCACCTCTCCCTTTTCATCCACAAGAAAAGGGTATCCGGCCGCTACCCACTTCATGCCATTAAAATAAAGTGGTTGAAACAAAATGCCCGGTTCCACATTTGTAAATGTAGCTTTGTTTCCTTTCTGCAATGTAATATCTATTGGCATACACCCTTCCAACGTAAACACGCCTAAACAAATGTATTTCTTGTTAACCTGAGAATCAATTTCGATTTCAACCTGGTTTGCCGGAAAATAATCATCAGTCACATCTTTCAGATACGGATCTTTCAGTGGGAACGGAACCGACTGATCACGCCGGATACCCGATATCTTTTCCTGCTGCGCTCCAAAGCATTGCCTGTACACCTTCCCTTTTTCACGTTTATCATTTCCTCCCCGTTCCACTTTAGTCTGAATAAACCAGAAAGGTACATATCCCCCTGTTGTATCCCTCAATACATTCCAAACATGTCCGGCCCCTTTCCCAGGACCATAATGATAAATGTCTGTAGCGGCGGGAATACCCAGAGCACGTAAGACATAAACCGTAAAATCACAAGAAGCCTCACAACTTCCAACCCTATTGGACAGCAAAAATCCTGCACCCAGATGCGGTAGTTCCAGCTCGACACTATACCTGAAATCTTTTTCCTGACGCAAATAGGCTCCCAAACAATCAGTAGCTTCCACAACATCTGTCCCTTGGTAGAGCGAATCCAATATAGATTCATAACGCTCTTTATACCAACTACGCCACTCCTCTAAAGGTTCATCCCCGACCCGATACGGTAAAATCAACTCGCAAAAATCATCAAACGGCAAATATTTATTCCAAGGGCGTTTTTCCCAAACCTCAAATGCTTGATCAATGTGATGAATCAGGAACTCAGCTCTAATTACCTTAGCATCATATACCCTTTTTAAAGTCCGATAAGAGAAATGCTCCCACTTTTTACGAGCTTCCTTATTTACCCAACCATCCGTATGTACTGTAGCCGCATGAATTGCTTTTAAAGTATCCAACTGCCACCCTTCATAACTAAAATAACGAGGCATATTTTCAATCAGAAATCGTGCAGCATCCTGTTTCAGCCCGCTATCCTTATAGTGTTCCAAAACTTTCTCAAGTTCTCCCCTATTCTCTCCGGCAAACTCCAAAGCATACTTCAGCCGCTTGTTCTCCGTACAAGAACAGCAGACAACAGCACTCAATAATCCGCAAAGCAAATAGGTCTTTATCATAATTTTCTTCTTTCCTGATACCCCAATCATACTATGTTTCATAAAAAGCCGGCTTACAATGAATTGCAGCAAGTTTACCAACTACTCCTAGAAATAAACCATTGAACAAAATCGCCCCCCTTGGTTATTTGTCCACCACAACCCGATCGTCAGCCGGCAATATTTTTAGCTTTATTTAGCGTCTCCTTTTATCTTCAGTTGCAAAGGCGAAGATTCCGAATTGCAATAAACCGTGATTGTTTTATTAAAATGCTCCGGATGCTCAGCTTTATAAGTTACCGCTATATCTATCGATTTTCCTGATTGAACCGGTTCTTTTGAATACTCTACGGTAGTACATCCGCACGAAGTGTTGATATCATCAATCACTAATAGATTCTTACCGGTATTCTGTATAGTAAAAATACATTTTTGTTCTTTCTTCCAATCAAACATACCCAAATCCATAGACAAAGCATCTATCTTCACCTCTGTTTGAGGACATTTTTCATCTGGATGAAATTGGCCGCCGGAAATTATATTCAAAAATAAATCTTTAATTTTAGAATTATGAATGGGGTTACCTATTGCTACAATTTTATTATCTTCATCAAGTAGAAATGTCTGAAGCATCATATCACCAGGAATTTTATTGGTATCATAAAATGTATTTTCCAAATCCAAACAGATTGGATAAGTAAAATTATCATTTTTAAGTGCATAAAAAATATCTTTCTTCATTTTAGGATAAAAAATAAAAAGAAAAGAAGTGTTTTTTTCGGACAGGCTATCAACATCGACAATAAATTGTTTCCATTTAGCTAACTTTAATTTACAGCTAATACAACCAATAGAATCCACATACATTACAATCCTATATTTAGTTTTTGGAATTGTAACATCTATATTTTGACCATCCATATTAAAAAACACTAAACTATCGGGAAGTATAAGATTTTGGCCCACCAAATCCTTAACTATAAAAAGATTTCTTTCTACATTTTGATTTTTACATGAACATACCCCTAATACAAGCGAAATCAACAACAATATGTTATAATATTTCATTTCTAATCTTTTTTATTCCCTACCACCTTTAATGCATAATTTTCTTGTAAAGTATTCAACTGAACCACAGAAGCAACCTCAAAATATCCATTTTTACTAGATGTATCTACAATCATATATATATAAGATGACTCTCCTGTTCTCAGTAAAGAATCTGTAACAAAAACTTTAGTGCAATTACAAGACCGATAGATTTTATTTACTTTTATATCATGAGAACTAACATTGGTAAATTTGAAAGAACATTTCAGTAATGTGTCATTCATAATAGTGCCAACGTCAACTCTTCTTTTATTAAAAATAACCTCATCTTTACTTTTCTGACCAAAACATATACAGATATTCACAAATAAAAAAGTGATAAAACATGAAAAAGTTTTCATTCTATTCGGAATTTATAAAAAACAAAACGTATATCATTCTCTGTTTCTAAAGGTAATTTACGTACTCCATAGTACCAGCCGTTATTGTATCCAAGAAACATAAAGTAATTGGGTACATCTATATCAGCCAACATATTTGAGTTTTGATACAACTGCACTCCTGTTTTTCTTATAATTCTCTCTTTCACATAAGTTCGAATCAACATATTAGTTTCAGGTACATAATCTAATCCAGCACTTGAACCAACAGTCTTATAATCTTTCATAAATGTCTTCCCCTCGTCAAGTTCTGTTGTTTGCGTATAATTACGATCAACATCTCTACCTTCAAACCCCATAGTATAAATAAGTTCATCCGGATACAAATAAACATAAATCAACGAATCCACATAATGATTTACATATACAGTATCTCCTCTCATTGCAAAACGAAAAGATTCAAAATTCGGAATAGGTTTTTCGTGATAAATTTCCGGCATTTTTCCCGTGACACGTTCAACCATCATAGTATTTACGTTCAATTCCCCAAAAATGTGCAATTTATCATAACGATCTGATTCTATCTCTTTCTCCGAAACGAAACGATCTATTAAGTTTACAGGAAAAATTATAATAGAGTCATTTAGATAGTAGAAATCAACTCCATAGTCAGTTAAATACATCATATTATAAGCTCTCGGAGAGTCATAATCTTTACATACTCCATTCCAACCGAAATTAATTCGTCCATGATGAAATAATTCATAATCCTGTTGTTTAAAGGAATGAAGCATTATTGAATTATCAACAATTAAACACTGATCCTTTTTATTTCGAATAGGATAAGCAAACATAAATTCATTTAATTCTCCAGGGCCATTGCCTTTTCTAAAATGTTCAGCAACAAAATCACCAGAATTAGCCTTATAATCATAAAATTTAGAATAATATGTATCAGCAAACGTAATAATAGAGTCAACTAAATAAAAATTTCCCCAACCACTGGTATAACTGGCATCAACAATTACCGAATCCAAATATATTTTCTTATTTAACAGGCTCTCTCCAGAATGAGGAATATTCTTTGCTTGACGACTACATGCAAACAAAAAACAAATAAGCAACAAGAATGCTATTTTTTTCATAATATAAACCAATAACTTTATTTCAAAGACTAAGATTCATATGTTTTTACTATCACATATGAATCTTAGTTCATTATTAACCTACTTGTTTAACGACAATTTCCATCATGATTAGAACAAGGATCAGCTCCACAATAAGCCAGGTTCCCAAGAGCGGAGCAAACATATCTGCCATCTGAAGCCCTACAATAACATTTAACGGTTTCACCACCTCCTTCACCTGTATCGGCCAAAGCCTCTACATTAGCTAAAGTCAAATCAGACAAGGTTGTTTCAGCTTTTTGGTTCTGATAAATGTTATAACCAGCAGACATAATAACAATAGCAATACTCAATGCCACATAAACTCTCTTTTTCATATATATATTCATTTTTACTAACGTAGTTTTGTATATTTCTGTCTCCTTTCTTGGAAGAGCCAGCTCCCTCCAGCAGAAAATCTAAATGCTTCATTTATGTTTTCCATCAGTTTTTTATTATATTTGTGCCTGTTAAACCTCCTTTTCTAAAGGTTGTCAGGAGCGGAGAAATAGCTTCCCTATCGACAAGTCGGCTTTACCCGCTCCTTTTCGAACCTGTTACACTTGACCTTAACTAAAGCGGAACTCCACAATGGGCTGGTCATTATTAACATCTGTCGCTGTAATAGTCTTATTTTTTTCATCTACATGGAAACCTGTGATATAACGATCTAAGGTGTATTTACACAAAGGTTCACCCTCAAGATTAAATACATAAATATACTGTCCACCATCTGTAGCTCTTCCTTCCTTCTGGTGTTGCGCCATGATCTCTTTAAATGTGCGTCCATGAAAAATAGCGTAAATAGCATCATCTGTAACCTGTACATCCGAGAATCCCATGATCCCGTCAGGAATTGCATAGCCACCTGCCAACTTAAATTCCGGCTCTCCTTTTGGACCTTGACAGACTTTATGAAAACCATTTTGAAGATTATAAATTTCAAGAATCTCTCCTAATTGAGTAGCGGCAATCAACACACCATTGTGAGGATTGTAGTCGATAAAACTACGCCAAGCTTGTGCCAAAGCCGGACGAGCTTCCTTCAAGGCTTCTTCATTGGAAGAAGGAATTGTTCCACTTTTCTTCAAGAACTTTCCCTGCCGGTTCACCCAGCAAAAACGACTATCTCCCGAATAGTCGGGAATTAGAAAAGTAGTATCATTGAATGCAACAAAATCGAGAGCACGCAGAATGCTGTCTTTATCGAAAGAGATCGCTTCTGCACGCAGAAGCGAATCTCTATCCGAAACAAACTCAAACCTAGTTAACTCGCCTTTGTTGGCATCTAAAGTCCAATACGAACCATCTATACATTTCACTGTTTCTACTGAAAGCATCTCTTCCGGTGAATCTCCCCGCCTGCCAAACGAAGACAGATAGTGGAAATCAGGGTAATGAAAAAGATGACAATACACATCACTACCATGTAAATCCAAAACGACCGCCTGATCACCGGACACATGAATCCGAAACGGATAACGCATATAAACTGAATCAAGCTGAATGACCTTGGAGTGTAGTGTCTCTTCCTTAGGGAAAGAAGCATACAACACTCGATCTTTTGGCAAATCCGAAGTGCACCCGGTAAATATTACCAAAAGAACGAGAAATGTCAGATAGTGTTTCATAAGGTTTATTAATAGTAATATAATACTTTAGATCCATCATTGGGACAAACCACTGAACCATATCCAAAACATATAGCGGGTGAAGTCCCTTCACCTGTCGCCAATGCCTCTATATTCATCATTACTAAAGATGAAGAATCTTTTCGCTTTTCTCTTATAAACATAGAAACTACAACTACTGTAACAACGGCCAATACTGCCAAAATCTTTATTTTCATTTTACCAATAAATTAATAAATATCAGCAAAGATAAGCGAGCGAGTAGAAGCATGCAAACATTCTACGTCAACACTTTTATTGATAACGTCATTTTATTAAATGACGTCTAAATATCAATATATTAAGTTCTAATAAGGTAGCAATTGATTTTATTATTAATTCAACAAATAAGACGGAAAATTAAAACTTTTAAAGTAACTTTGCAGCACCAACACAAGATATGGCAATATGAATAAAAGAATATTTTTAATAATCGGAGTCATTATACTATTCATTATGATTGCTATAGGGGTCTCAACCTATACAATCATCCACTCCCTTATTCAAAAAGAAAAAGAAACATTCAAGCCACAAGTCGAAAATATTTTAAAAGAAGCGGTAATTAACAACATTGCACAAAAATGCAAGGATTTACCTTTGAATGGACTTAGCAATTCACCTAAGAAAATAGGAACATACGAAACTCGTACTTTTTGTTCAAAAGATACGCTATTTACCTATCAACATAAAATTCAAGATATCGATACCGAAATATTCTTAGCCCGCCAATTAGGCTTACTTATGATGGACAGTTTACAGAGTACTGACATACAGAACTTAATAATTAAAAACTTAAATAAAAATGATATAAAGGGATATGTCAACACCGCAATCATTGTCTCCAAACATTTACAGAGAGAAATATGGAGTCAGCCCCCAAGTAGTATCCCCCACAATGCAGAAACGATTATCTATCGTTTAGAAAATGAAATTGTCAATGTAGATTACATTATGTATATCGACTATAATTTCTCAACTTTGTGGAAGCGAATGCCTAAAACCAATATCTACATCAATTTAATAGTGGAACTGATTCTCATCTACATCATCATTCTGTTTATACGGTATCATAGAAAGTATCGAAAAAAGACATCAGTACCAGCAGCCGATACAGCAGAGCCTGCACCTCATATCATCGAAACCATACCAGTCGGCAGTAGTGTAGAAACAGAAAAGCAAACTAATTCTACCATAAAAGAAGAGTTATCATTAAAGGATCAATTTGTTTTTGAAAAAGATTTTGTCTTATTCAACAACCATCCGATCAAAATGCCTAATCAGCAACAAAAAATATTAACTTTTTTCTTAAACAGTCCAAATTACAGAATAAATAAAAGTGATTTAAAGAAAGAATTCTGGCCTCAAAATGCTGATCCAACCAATAATATGACAAGTGCCATCAACAAATTAAAAAGAATTTTGGAAGAAATAGGCAGCAAATATACGATCATAACAGATAAAAAAAACGAAGAATGTTATATATTGGTAGATGACAAAACCACATAAAAACAGGAAGTTAACATTGTAACTTTACGAAGTTAACTTCGTAAAATTACGATGTTAACTTTTTGTAGACTATCTTATTAATTTCTTCCTCTTCATAAGAACCCTAAAAGCATACAGAATAAAAAAATGTGCGAGATACATCACGCACCCCGCACATAGCAACCATTTAAGTATTAAACAATTAAACTAAAAACATATGATAGTACTATATAAAAAAACAAGTCCCAATCCAGTGCTACATCAATGTTAACACCGAGATGAAACTACTCTTAGAATCTTCTCACACATATGCTCATTCTCCTGTAGGAGTTTATTAGAGCAACTTTTCAACTCAGACTGCTCCATTTCAAATGCCTTATTTATCGCAATAGATAAATCATATAATGGGAAATACCCTCTATCACTCTGAACAGGTTTTGCAGTAAAACCGGCAACATATTGACTCATAAACGTAGCATCAGTAACTAAACCATTCCAACCATAAGAGTCAACAATAATCACAGGCTTATGATTTAAAACAGCTTGAGCAGCGAAAAGTCCATCACTTATGATTAAATCAGCTTTCGAAGCATGCTCCATCACTTCGGAGGTCTGGCATAGCTGCGCTTGGAAGGTTTGTACAACCCGAGTGAAATCACGTAATTTCAAATCGACTACAGACGCAGTACTCCACGTGGAATATCCTTTCAACAGAGCTAAGATCCTCAATATAGAATGAAACTCATTAACCCAAATCAAAATAGATTTCTTCTCATTATCATTCACATTATTCGTCCATCTGTCACGAGAGGGCAACAAACAAGTATCACCCATTAATTCATTGACTGACAACAAATTATTTTGTAAATTCATTTCTTTAATACGAACATACTCCTCATCTTTAAAAGCGATAATCAAAGGATAATTACCCCACTCTTGTTCACTTACTTCCGATGTATAGTTCACGTCATACCCCGCACCTTTCAATAAGGAAACCAAGGCTTCCTGATTACCTAATTGCGTATACGTTCTGTCGCATGTTGATAATAAAATTCTCTTCATTATAACAACTATTCTACAATAAACTGTCCATATACATACCCACCAGCTGCATTGGTAAATTCAAGCACATAAGTTCCCGGAGTTAAATCAGCAATAGAGAACGAAGTAACCTGACCGGCAGCTGTTACATCCATAGAAGACGAATAAACTTCTTTTTTAGCATCAGTAATTTCTTTCACTGCAATATCTACATTACCTATAGCTTCTATAAACTCAATAGATAAAATAGTACCATCAATATCTGCAGAAATAGGAATAAGCGGATTGATAGAACGGCTACCTTCCTCAATAATTTCTCCATCCAAGATAATAGGTCTACGAAGAACTTCATTTGACATAGCATACATGGATTGTCCAATGAACAATGCCACAATCAATGATAAAATAACACGCAATTTCATATTTTATTTGTTTTGGTTTCGTCAAATATAGCGCATTTGGCTAAGATAGCAAAACAAATCACCCGGACAAATACAGCAAGGGTTAATACCACATAAATCACTATATATAAGCAATTTACACAAACAAGCAGAGGCATATACCCGGACAACCAGCATAAAATTGAACTAATATTTCTGCAAGAAATTATCCAAATCATCGGATACTGATAAATTTAATCGTTTTTTCAAACGTCCTTTAGCCTTTGTCACCGACTCAGAAGTCGTTAGAAAAGCGAGTCCCAAAACTTCATGTGTAATGCCAAATTTCAACAAGCAACAAATTTCGATATCATGCTTAGTCAAATTAGGAAATTCCTTTTTAATACGTATAATGAAATCATTGTGTAAAGCATTGGATAGATGAAATAACTTATCCCAATCACCATCCAAAAGTTGTTTTTTATCAGAGGCATTTTCCATGTCCTCTTTCTTTCTCAACATTAGTAGTATACGAAGTCCTTGCATGTAGATAGCATAAAGATCACCATCATCACTATCTGGTATATTCCCCTTCTTCTCAACTAAATGAACAGATAATGTTCTATTCTGATCTTCAAGAACGGACACCTTTCCTTGTAATTCTCCTATCTGATTTCGATAATCTCGTAATGTCTCTTTTTGCAAGTTTCTATAATTGAGTATTTGCTCTTGATACATTTCTATCTCGGTAACGTTCTGACGAATTCTTTGGCTAATATCTCTGATCAACTTCTGATTAGTTCGATATTTATAACAAATGTATACAATAACCAATATAGCAATAAAGCCTATAAACGAACCGATCAAGAGAATGTTCTTTTTCTCAATACTGGCTTGCAAACTTTCTTTCTGCCATTTTTCACTATCATACTTACCCTGCAAGTCCGCTATGTTATTCCGAGTTTCAATATCTCGAGTTATTATTTGTAAAGAATCTGCTATATCCTTATATCCAACAGCACTCTTAAAATCATTCAATTCTTTTTTCAAATCATATAGGCACTCATAAGCATCTCTCTTTACTATTAAATTCGCATTCTCAAGACACAATGCAAGATACATTTCTGCATCCTTCAGCCTGCCCATATATAAATATAAATTACCTAAAGCTAAATATCCAGAATATAATTTCTCCTGATCCTTTTCTTTCTTCAAGAAAGACAGAAAATAATATTCAGCCCCAACATAATCCCCTTGAGAACGATGAATAACCCCCAATTCTAAAAGTATAGATCCCACAGCCGAATATTCTTTCTGACTAGAAATATACAAAGCCTTATCATAATAATAATATGCACTATCTATTTGATTCTTATATAAAAACGCCCTTCCTATATTTCTATTAGCATATGTCATACAAAGTGAATCTGAAATACCAGAATAGTAAACAAAAGATAATCTATAGTCATTCAATGCTGCATCAAATAATTTTTGCCTTCTGTTCAAATCTCCTATTCCTTCTGACACTAACCCTAACAATTTAAACTGCTTAGTATTCTGAAGTACATCTTTCGCCTTTAAATAAAATTTCATAGCGTCTTCCACTTTATCAAGACTTTCCATCACTCTTCCATAATAATAGAAAGCTTTTCCTTTGGATACAATATCTTCAGTATAAGATCCATAATAACCAACCGCAAATTTAATGAGGGAATCCGAAGTAAATTTCATGTAATTCTTGTCCATAGCCTGAGTCATTAGCAGGCTATAATCTGCTTGAGCTTTGCCATGAAGGCTTTCAGGAGTTGGGATGTGCTTTAAAATAGTCATAGCACTATCCGGATCAGATTCCATTATTCTCTCAGCTTGAGACAATGATAATACAACTGTATCCGGTGTCGAATGACATGATACAACCAAAAGACCAAATAAAACAACAAAAAGATAACCAAATCGTAAGTGCGTGTTCATTTTCATTAAGTTTTTCGCAAAAATACGGAAAAAACTTAAAGTTTAACGATTTAAAGTTGCATTTTGTTCCATGCGCTGATGCTCTTCAATCAGCTCCATGTTTGATTTCGCTTTTGTAATAAAATCTTTTACTAATTTATTATTTTTAAAAGAATAAGGAGCATCTTTCATGATGTCCTCAATTTGAGGAGTCATAACCGGATAAGGCAAAGTACTGCAAAGCATCATAAATACACTTGGACCTAAAACCGTTTCGTAATTATCGGAAATAAATTTTTTGATAAAACCATTCATATCCTGCATCAACGAATCACCTTCGTGAGTCAGTTGTTCATGAATATCTGCCAAGTCAGCACCATCCATCACCATGCGTGCCTCTTTACGTTGCAACTCTTCTATCTGGATATCTAATGAGTTCTTTTTATCAATAAAAGCATAAAGTGCATTGTTCAAGGAGGTGCCTTTCGCAACCAATTCAGTATTTGTAATTGAAACTTGAATATTACCTTTTTCAATTACCAAAGGCATGATACTCTCGTCGCCAATATAAAGTGTAGCCATCACTACCGAATCCACTTTGCCTTTCATCGAAAACAATCCATGTATCACTTCTGCAGAATCAATATTAAGCCACTCACCGTTCTGAAGCACTTTAATAAAAAGCATCTTACCATCCAGGCTGGTTACAGAAGAGGCGCCTTCAATCTTATACTTACGGCTACAAGAAGTGAAAACAAAAAGCAAAAGTAAAAAAGGCAATACTTTATTCATAGGATACACAACTTTTTCGGTGACAAAGGTACAACGGATTCGTAAGCAAATGAAACATTTTATCAATATTTAAAACTTGTAAGACTCTTTTCTTTAATAATCCTTATAAACATCTATATAAGGACGGATTTTTCATTTACTTTATCTAAATTTGCACTTTCGGAGTTGACAAATAGTCAATGAGTTATTGAATTAGTCAGCCCGTTAACCCGTAAAATTGTAATCGTATAATATAGAAAATGTCTACTACCTACGCACCCTTTGCCAAGCCGCTATACGTAATGCTCAAGCCCGTAGGGGCTGTATGCAACCTTGCATGTGATTATTGTTATTATCTGGAAAAGTCCAGACTTTATCAAGAAAATCCCAAACATGTGATGAGTGATGAATTACTCGAAAAGTTCATCGAACAATACATCAATTCGCAAACTATGCCGCAGGTACTCTTCACCTGGCACGGAGGAGAGACATTGATGCGTCCACTCTCTTTCTATAAGAAAGCGATGGAACTGCAAAAGAAATATGCTCGCGGAAGAAGCATAGACAACTGTATACAGACCAACGGTACCATGCTAACCGACGAGTGGTGCGATTTTTTTCGTGAGAACAATTGGTTGGTAGGAGTTTCGATAGATGGGCCTCAGGAATTTCACGACGAATACCGAAAGAACAAACTTGGAAAGCCATCGTTTGTGAAAGTCATGAATGGTATCAATCTTTTAAAAAAGCATGGAGTAGAATGGAATGCCATGGCGGTAGTGAACGATTTTAATGCAGACTATCCGCTCGACTTTTATCATTTTTTCAAGGAGTTAGATTGCCATTATATTCAGTTTGCCCCAATAGTGGAACGAATTTTTCCCCATAAAGACGGACGCCATCTGGCATCCCTGACACAACGGGAAGATGGAAAAATAGCTGAATTCTCCGTTACTCCTGAACAATGGGGAAACTTTCTCTGTACACTTTTCGACGAGTGGGTGAAAGAAGATGTAGGTAACTATTATATCCAACTTTTCGACTCAACGCTTGCCAACTGGGTAGGAGAACAACCGGGTGTCTGTTCTATGGCAAAAACTTGCGGACATGCCGGTGTAATGGAGTTCAATGGCGATGTATATTCATGTGACCATTTTGTGTTTCCGGAATTCAAATTGGGAAACATTTACAATCAGACTCTGGTAGAAATGATGTACAGCGAACGCCAGACGTCTTTCGGACAAATGAAACAGAACTCACTGCCCACCCAATGTAAGGAATGCGAATTTCTGTTTGCCTGCAATGGCGAATGCCCTAAGAATCGTTTCAGCCGCACAGCAAACGGCGAACCGGGGCTCAACTACCTGTGCAAAGGATATCATCAGTTCTTCAAACATGTGGCTCCTTACATGGACTTTATGAAAAATGAACTAATGAACCAACGTCCGCCCGCTAATGTGATGGACGCTATCAAAGGAAACAAATTGATCATAGATTAAAATAGAAAAGCAACAAATCATACTAATTTTTTAATAAACTAATGAACAGACTCAAACTTTACTTACTGGCGCTGACTGCGTTGGTCGTTTGTTCCGCAAAGGCGGACGAGGGTATGTGGTTACTGCAACTGATGCAGGAACAACACTCTATCGATATGATGAAAAAACAGGGACTGAAACTTGAAGCCCAAGACCTGTATAATCCGAACGGAGTTTCACTGAAAGATGCTGTAGGTATCTTCGGTGGGGGATGTACCGGAGAAATCATTTCACCGGAAGGATTGATATTAACTAACCATCACTGCGGATACGCTTCTATCCAACAACATAGTTCTGTTGAACACGATTATCTGACAGACGGCTTTTGGGCAACCTCAAGAGACAAAGAACTGCCTACACCGGGGTTAAAGTTTACATTTATCGAACGTATAGAAGACATCACTAATATCGTAAATGCCAAAATCGCCGCAAAAGAAATCACCGAAACAGAATCATTCAGCAGTGCTTTTCTCAATAAACTGGCCAAGGAATTGTTCGAAAAGAGTGATCTGAAAGGAAAAAAAGGAATCGTTCCGCAAGCATTGCCTTTCTATGCCGGAAACAAATTCTACATGTTTTATAAGAAAGTATATCCGGATGTACGCATGGTTGCCGCCCCGCCTTCATCAATCGGCAAATTCGGCGGAGAAACCGACAACTGGATGTGGCCACGCCATACCGGTGACTTCTCAATGTTCAGAATCTACGCCGATGCCAACGGAGAACCGGCAGAATACAATGCTTCCAATGCACCCTTGAAAACTAAAAAGCACCTGAACATTTCTATCAAAGGGCTGAAAGAGGGAGATTATGCAATGATTATGGGATTCCCGGGAAGTACCAGCCGTTACCTCACTGTATCGGAAGTGAAAGAGCGTATGGAAGCAAGCAATGCTCCCCGTATCCGCATCCGCGGCACCCGTCAGGACGTACTGAAAGAAGCCATGAATGCCAGCGACAAAGTACGTATTCAATATGCCAACAAATATGCAGGTTCCAGCAATTATTGGAAAAATTCTATCGGTATGAACAAAGCCATTATCGATAATAATGTTTTAGGCACGAAAGCAGACCAGGAAGCAAAATTTGCACAATTCGCCAAAGAAAAAAATAACACTGACTATATGCAGGTTGTATCTAAGATCAATGAAGCCGTATCAAAAACCTCTCCGATCAAATATCAGCAGACCTGCCTGACCGAAACATTCTTCGGCGGTATTGAATTTGGCAGTCCTTATCTGGTGATGGATAAACTGAAAGAAGCGTTAGAGCAGAAAAACGACTCTAATATTCAGGCTAACATCAAGGTATTAAAAGAGGTGTTTGACAACATCCATAATAAAGATTACGACCACGAAGTAGATCGTAAAGTAGCCAAAGCTTTGCTACCACTTTATGCAGAGATGGTTCCTGCCGGACAGCGTCCCGCTATCTACGAGGTGATTGAAAAAGAATATAAAGGAGACTACAATGCATACGTGGATGCAATGTATGATACTTCAATTTTAGCAAATCAGTCTAATTTTGATAAGTTTATCAAAAAGCCAACTGTAAAGGCAATCGAAAAAGATATAGCCACACAATACTCACGTGCTAAATTTGATAAATATACCGACCTGGCTGCACAGATGGGCAAACTGCCGGAAGAACTGGCTTTATTACATAAAACATATATCCGTGGATTGGGTGAAATGAAATTGCCTACACCATCTTATCCCGATGCAAATTTCACAATCCGACTGACTTACGGAAATGTGAAGCCATATAGCCCCAAAGACGGTGTATATTATAAATATTACACAACAACCGATGGAATCCTTGAAAAAGAGAACCCGGAAGACCGTGAGTTCGTGGTCCCGGCCAAACTGAAAGAGCTGATTGAGAAAAAGGACTTCGGACGCTACGCATTACCGAATGGTGAAATGCCTGTTTGCTTCCTGTCTACTAACGATATTACCGGCGGTAACTCCGGAAGTCCGGTATTGAATGAAAATGGAGAACTGATTGGTTGTGCGTTTGATGGTAACTGGGAGTCACTGAGTGGCGACATCAATTTCGATAACAACCTGCAACGCTGTATCAATCTGGATATTCGCTATGTACTATTTATCCTTGAAAAACTGGGAGGATGCGGACATTTGATTAACGAAATGACGATTGTTGAATAATGATGAAAAAGCAATTATTATCTACTACGTTCGCACTGATGGCACTGACCATCAGTGCCGACGAAGGAATGTGGATGCTTACTGACCTGAAAGCGCAGAATGAAGCTGCCATGATGGACCTTGGATTACAAATCCCCATTGAAGAGGTTTACAATCCGGACGGAATAGCTTTAAAAGATGCTGTTGTGCATTTTGGAGGCGGATGTACCGGTGAAATTATCTCAGCGGAAGGATTGGTACTGACCAACCACCATTGCGGATATGGGGCGATCCAGCAACACAGCAGTGTAGATCATGACTATCTGACAGACGGATTCTGGGCAATGAGCCGAAACGAAGAGTTACCATGCAAAGGACTGACAGTAACCTTTATCGACCGTATTCTCGACGTAACGGACTATGTAAATGAACAGCTCAAAAAAGATGATGATCCTAACGGAGTCAATTATTTGTCTCCCAAATATCTGGCAACGGTTGCCGACCGTTTCGCAAAGGCGGAAAAAATCCAAATCACACCGGCAACACGCCTGGAACTGAAACCGTTTTATGGCGGTAACAAGTACTATCTGTTTGTAAAGACCGTCTACAGCGACATCCGCATGGTAGGTGCTCCTCCCTCCTCTATTGGCAAATTTGGAGCTGACACAGATAACTGGATGTGGCCGCGTCACACAGGAGACTTCTCTTTATTCCGCATTTACGCAGACCCAAGTGGCCAGCCGGCAGAATATTCTAAAGACAACGTGCCCCTACAAGTAAAAAAACACCTGACAATTAGTTTGGCAGGAGTAAAAGAGGGTGACTTCACCTTCGTTATGGGATTTCCCGGACGTAACTGGCGCTACATGATTGCCGACGAAGTAAAAGAACGGATGCAAACCACTAACTTCATGCGCCATCATGTACGCGAAGCAAGACAAGCTGTACTGATGGAACAAATGCTGAAAGATCCTGCGGTGCGCATACATTACGCAAGCAAATATGCCTCTTCAGCTAATTACTGGAAAAATGCCATTGGCATGAACGAAGGGCTTGTTCGCCTGAAAGTGTTGGATACCAAAGAAAAGCAACAAGAACAGTTATTGGCAATGGGACGTGAGAAGAAAGATGATTCTTACCAGAAGGCCTTCGACGAAATACGTTCGATTGTAGCTCACCGCCATGATGCGATGTATCATCAACAGGCTATTAACGAAGCATTGGTAACTGCACTTGATTTTATGAAAATCCCTTCAACCGACGGATTGAAAAAAGCGCTTGAAAGTAAAAATGCTTCAAAAATTAAAGAAGAAACCGATAAACTGAAAATTGCAGCAGATAAATATTTTGCATCTGTCCCTTTCCCGGAAGTAGAACAAATCGTAGGCAAAAAAATGCTCGAAACCTATGCCGGATATATTCCGGAAGATCAACAGATCGGTATTTTCAAAGTAATAAACAGCCGTTTCAAAGGAGATAAGAATGCCTTTATCGATGCTTGCTTCAAGTATTCAATCTTCGGGTCGAAAGAAAACTTCGACAAGTTTATCGCTCGTCCTACCCTGAACAAGCTCGATAAGGACTGGATGGTTCTCTTCAAATACTCCATCACAGACGGATTGCTGCAAACAGCTCTCGCAATGAAAGATGCCAATAAAAACTATGATGCCGCCCACAAAGTATGGGTGAAAGGTATGATGGACATGCGCCAAGCCGCCGGCACACCTATCTATCCGGATGCAAACTCGACTCTCAGATTGACTTATGGTCAGATATTGCCGTACGAACCTGCTGACGGAACAGTATACAACTACTATACGACTCTGAAAGGTGTGATGCAGAAAGAAGATCCTGGCAATTGGGAGTTTGTAGTACCCACCAAACTGAAACAACTATATCAGGCGAAAGACTTCGGACACTACGCTATGAAAAACGGAGAAATGCCAGTATGTTTCATTGTCAATACAGACAACACAGGAGGAAACTCCGGAAGTCCGGTATTCAATGGAAAAGGTCAACTGATTGGTACCGGATTCGACCGTAATTATGAAGGTTTGACAGGAGATATTGCTTTCCGTCCTTCTTCACAACGTGCAGCAGTGGTTGACATCCGCTATACTCTATTTATTATTGATAAATATGCAGGTGCTTCACATATCATCAAAGAACTCGATATTGTGGAATAATATAAAAAGAGAGTGCACTTCACTTAAAGTGTACTCTCTTTCTTTAAAATATCAATGGAAGTATTTCTCAATAAAATTCTTCACTCCCACTGATTACCTGATAGCTTCAGACAAAATCTTCTACCAAATACATCTCTTCAACCATATCTTCCATGGTTTGTTCCAGATTTATTACCGCTTCTTCAGGTGAATCACCATACGCATTACACTGCATACTTACAGTAAGCCAGGCATAATAACCTCCATCGGATGTACGTTCAAGCACATAATCAGTTTTATTCAATTTCATATCGGAAAATAATTAGTTAATGTAGGTACAGTAATGACCGACTGCTGGTCGATAAGTCGTTCGAGTTCTCCTATAATCTGCCGCTCACTACTACGGGCCCAACGAATAAACTCTTTGTTGGGAACATACGTCCCGGCAAAACGTAGCAACGACTCCAAATCAAAAGATTCGCCAATAATTCCGGCACCGGACCGGTAAGCATCATAGGCATTGCAATCCTGTTCGATATGGGCAGGTACCATCAGTACAGGTTTTCCCAAATACATTGCCTCACAAATAGATTCAAAACCGGCCGTACTGGCATATGCTCTGCAACCGGCCATTCGGTTGAGGAATTTCACATCATCAATCTGATGGAAACTTAGGGTAGCATCTACCTTGATTACCTCGTCAACATCCTGTTTATCCCAGAAAAAATGCATAGGTACTTCAGGATGTAAGACATGAAAGGCTTCTACACTATCTGCAAAACCGGAATTAACCATATATCCGTGAATATAATTGCCTTGTTCCGGTTGGATGGCAGTCACTTCCCTACGAAGCAGAGGAGGAACGACGGTTATACCTTCTGCCCGGTCCGGATTCATCTTATGGAAAGAAAGCGCTAACCGCCTATTGGCACGCAGACTCGTCAAACGTGTAAAAAAGCGAAGTATGGAAAGTTGGATCATAGATTTCCGTGGAAACTCAAAGTTTTTATGCAAGAACAGATATTGATGCCCGACGCAGACATAAGGAACAGAGGGACGGAAGAGTGCGTAGGTAAGTCCGGTCAGAAGTTCGTAGAAGTTGATCACGACTTCCGCCCCTGTTTCCTTAATACGCTGATCGATATAACACATGCTGCGAAAGTATTCCGGTGTACGTATCAGGTTATAAACAAAACTCTTTTTCAGATTAGCCCGCTTATTCTCAGTGGTAGGCAAAAAATTCGGACTGGTGAAGCGCTTTACGGGTGCCTGAATACTTCGGTTAAAGAAACCGGGTAAAGTACGTGATGAACTTTTCCCGACAAGTACTTCCACTACTTCGTGTCCATTACGCAACAACATATCTTCCAGAGTAATGGCTTGGGTAAAATGTCCCCTCCCCTCTCCTTGAACGATAAACAAAAATTTCATGATGCTTTAGTTATTGGTGTAGTTTTTTTCTCTTTGTTATTATTTTCTTTCAATAGTTCACTATCAAAATAACGGATAGTCCAGTTTCCTTCTTCATCTTCTGTCAAAGCCGAAAGTGTTTCTACCCAGTCACCCGAATTAAGATAATGAATACCATCACAATAAGTATTGGCAGGGTGATGAATATGCCCGCATATCACCCCATCACACCTTTTAACTTTTGCCAGTCCTACAAGCTCTTTTTCAAAATCAGAAATATAAGAAACAGCGGTCTTCACTTTATTCTTGATAGATTGAGAAAGAGAATAATAAGGCTTACCCTGCTTCATTCTGCGGGCGTTATAAACTTTATTCAACCACAACAGAAAAGTATATCCAGTGTCTCCCAGTTTCGCCAACCACTTCATTTGGGTGGTCACTGTATCGAAAATATCTCCATGGGTCACATAATAACGTTTGCCATGACTCTCATAGATGCAGTCTTTCACAATTTGGACATTATAAAAGTTCAAAGGTGCCAGATTATCCAGAAAGTCATCATGATTGCCACGAACATAAATCACCTGTGTTCCGAAATTCTCCATCATTTTCATAATCACTTTAAAGAAGTCCGTATGTTTAGCTTTCCATTTTCCCAAACCGCTTTTCTGTAAATGCCATCCATCGATGATATCACCATTCAGGATCAGGCGGTCACAATTAATCGATTTCAAAAAGTGAGTAACCTCTTCTGTTTTAGAATGCTGTGTTCCCAGATGAATATCCGAAAGAACTACTGTGGGATAATACGTGCGTAAATGCATAACTTTTTGTTTTTTCGTTACGCAAAGATCCTGTTTTCAGATTACAGGAGGATGAATGCAAGGTTACTATATGATGAACAAAATCGGGGTTTCTCTGTTATTATAATAAAACAAATAGCTATATTTGCCCTGTCTAAACGAGGGCTTATATTTATCAAAAGAAAGGAAAAAATTATGGAAAAATTCGAAGATTTAATACAGTCACAAAGTCCCGTTTTAGTAGATTTTTTTGCAGAATGGTGTGGACCTTGCAAAGCAATGAAACCGATTCTTGAAGATTTGAAACAACAGATAGGAGAAAAAGCCCGCATTGTAAAAATAGATGTGGATACCCATGAGGACTTGGCGGTAAAATACAGAATCCAGGCAGTGCCTACTTTCATCCTTTTCAAAACGGGAGAAGCAGTCTGGAGACATTCCGGTATGATCCAAGGTAGCGAACTGAAAGGAGTTATTGAACAATACACAATAAAAGACAAAGAATGAAGAAAGTATTATCATTAGTAGCTTTGGCCATGATCAGCACCATTATGTTTGCTGTAAACGATGGAGCCAAGACAAATCAAAACAAAAAGGAAGCAAAAAGCGGTGAAGTCATTGTGATGAATAAAGAGATGTTTATCAACGATGTGTTTGATTACCAAAACTCAAAAGAGTGGAAATACAAAGGTGATAAACCAGCTATCATCGACTTATATGCCGATTGGTGTGGTCCTTGCCGCATGACAGCCCCTATCATGAAATCGCTCGCTAAAGAGTATGACGGGAAGATCGTGATATATAAAGTGAATGTAGATAAAGAAAAAGAATTGGCTGCCCTGTTCAATGCAACAAGCATTCCTCTTTTTGTATTTATTCCCATGGAAGGCGAACCTCAATTGTTCCGTGGAGCAGCAGATAAAGCCACTTATAAAAAAGCAATAGACGAATTTTTGCTGAAACAGAAATAAAGTTTTAATAAAAAACATGATAAAAGGGTATGGTGCCGTCTTTGGCAAACCATACCCTTTTATCAATTACTTAAAGTATCCAACCGGATGATTCATCATCGGAATCTGACCATCTTTCAATTTCAAGGCACTTCTGAGCTGGGTTGTATCCATTGTTGCGCGTGGAACCGTAGCCAGTCGCGCTGCGGAACAAAATAATGAAATATTCTGAGAAACAATCCCTACATCCATAGCTCCTGTCATTTGAGTGCGATTATTTTTCACATCTCCCAATTTTGATAAATCACTGACCAGTACCAATGATAGCGGAGCACTATTGACAAAAGCCTGTCCCCCTGCAACTGCCGAACGATAATCGCCCTCAGAAATCAAGTTAAGCTTATGTCCTTTAGCATCATACAAATAAGTACCTTGCGGAAGGACTACGTAGATATCAACATCTTGACGATTCATGGCCGACGGAGCAGTGCGCTTGCCCTCTGCCGGACGACTAATTCCATTGGCGGCCCACAACAGGTCGGATAAATCGGTGTTGCTCAGAGCTTGGGAAGCATATTCACGGACAGAATGGCGCTCGGATAACGCTTTCATTAACTGTCCGCTACGATTTATATTGGGCTTGGGCAGCTGAATCACCTGATCGGCAGCATAAATTGTCATTGACAAAAGAAGAAAACACACTAAAGACTGTAGTTTTTTCATAATCCTTTTTCTTTTAAGTGAAATACAAATATAAAAAAATCATCAGTTAACGGCCCCATTTCAAAAGAAAGTTTAACAAAAAAGGCCTGTATCCGTATAGATACAAGCCTTTTTCTATAATCATCTATATGATTTATTTCTTACCGAAATAACGGTTATAAAGTCCTTCAAAACCTTTACCGTGACGAGCTTCGTCTTTACACATTTCGTGCACTGTATCATGGATAGCATCCAAATTCAAAGCTTTAGCACGTGTAGCAATGCGCTTTTTATCTTCGCAAGCACCGGCTTCAGCATTCATTCTCTTTTCAAGGTTTGTCTTAGTATCCCATACGCAATCTCCCAGCAGTTCGGCAAACTTAGAAGCATGCTCAGCTTCTTCCCAAGCGTAACGTTTGAAAGCCTCAGCTACTTCAGGATAGCCTTCACGGTCAGCCTGACGGCTCATAGCCAGATACATACCAACTTCAGTACATTCGCCCATGAAGTGATTGTTCAAGTCTTTGATCATTTCTTCGTCACAACCCTTAGCCACACCGATTACGTGCTCGTCAACAAAAGTGAGTGCACCACCTTCTTCTTCAACAACTTCTACGAATTTGCTTGCAGGAGCTTTACACAAAGGACATTTCTCAGGAGCTGCGTCACCTTCATAAACATAACCGCAGACAGTACATCTAAACTTTTTCATTTCGTCTTAATTTTAAATTAATTAGTCAATACGTATATCATTTAAACAATTCTTACAAATACCTTTATAATAGTAATGCATTTCACTTACTTCATGTCCATTCATTTGAAGTCCTTCTACTTGTTTCATTTCAACCTGGCACTTCAAATCATAAATACGTCCACAACGTTTACACAAAAAATGAGCGTGTTGTGAAGTATCTCCGTCAAAATTGGTATTCCGTTCGTCGATAGTAAGCATTTGTGCCGCTCCCTGTTCCGAAAACAGTCTAAGAGTATTATAAACCGTTGTCTTCGAAAGTGTTGGCATAGAGGGAGATAATGCAGTGTATATTTCATCAGCCGACGGATGTGTCCTATGTTCCATCAAATAGTTCATGATAGCAATACGCTGCATGGACGGTTTAATGTTATGCTCTAATAATCGGTTGTATGATTCCATCTTCTTCCTCTTTTACAAAATTGTATTCATTACAATTTTAAATCTGATGCAAAGATAAAGAGTTCTTTTATTTTCGCAAACAAAATACGGATATTTTTTTGATAAAATAGAAAAACGGCATACAAAATGACTTTTGCATGCCGTTTCTTATGACAATAATATGTACGTATTAAACTCCTTTGGGATTTTCACCATATTGGTTGCTGCCCGGCTGTCCATCCTGGATAGTCAGGAAGAGATACCAAAGGCTACCGATTACCGGCACAAAAGTGATAAACAACCACCATCCACTTTTACCGATATCGTGCATACGACGCACGCTAACAGCAATCATAGGCAGGAGCATAGCCAGATAATAAAGCCCTACAAATACACAAACTGTACCTAAAATGCCATCAATAATACCTGCAACAATAGCGAAAATAGCCATAAACAAGACAAACATCCAGTATTCACGTCTTCTGGCTCTTCCGTCAAAGTCTTTCCACTTCTTCAAAACATCAATGTACTCTTTCATTTTTCTAATTCTTTTAATAGTTAATAATTGTTGGTATTTTGTGTTTATTTCAATAAACCGCTGCAAATATAATAACTATTATTTGTATTTTTTATATTTTCTGCGTTTATTTTTAGCAAAAAATAAAAGGGGAAGATTGTTTCTTCCCCTATAGTACAATGTAAAAGCCCTGTATAAGCCAATCTACAATCCTCTGTTCCGTAACAAAGGTTCTATACCCGGTTCCTTTCCGCGAAAGTTCTTATACATATTCATAGCATCGTCAATTCCTCCCGGAGTGAGAATATAGCGACGGAATCTGGATGCTACTTCCTGATTAAAAAGATCTCCAGTCTCCCTATAGGCTTCAAAAGCATCACTATCAAGCACTTCAGCCCAAATATAGCTATAATAACCAGCCGTATATCCACTATTCATAATATGGTTAAAATAAGTAGTACGATAACGGGGAGGTATCTGATTCGGCAACCCTCGTTCTTTAAGTACAGTTGTTTCAAATTTAACGATATCCATATCTCCGGGAATTTCTTTGAGCACATGATAATCCATATCAAGCAAAGAAGCAGCAAGATATTCGGTCGTAGCAAATCCTTGTCCATACTTGCCACTCTTATCAAGTTTTTCAATCAAAGCAGAAGGAATCACCTCACCGGTCTGGTAATGTTTTGCATATACCTTCAGTACTTCCGGCTCAAATACCCAATGTTCCATAACTTGGGACGGTAGCTCTACAAAATCGCGCGGCACTCCGGATACTCCATAAAAACGTACATCTTTAAACAAATTGTGCAATGCATGCCCAAACTCGTGGAATAAAGTGCTGGCTTCATCTGCACTGAGCAAAGCAGGCTGACCCGAAGAGGGTTTGGTGAAGTTGCACACAATTGTTACTACCGGTGCCAAACGTTTGCCGTCACGATAGGTTTGAGAGCGGTAAGTCCCGCACCATGCACCTGCTCGCTTGCTTGAACGGGGAAAGAAATCCATATAAAGCACCCCCAGATGACTACCGTCCTTATCTTTGCACTCGAAAGCCTGTGCTTCTTCATGCGGTTTTGGTATGTCATTTATTTCGGAAAAAGTGATACCATAAAGTTTATTAGCCACATAGAAGGCGCCGTCACGAACATTATTCAATTCAAGATAGGGACGTATTTCATTTTCGTCCAGACTGAACTTTGCTTTCTTTGCTTTCTCAAAATAGTAGCGCCAGTCCCATCCTTCAGGGGTGAAGTTAGCTCCTTCTTTTTTAATTTCAGCCTGAATGTCAACTAACTCTTCCTTAGCTTTCGCAACTGCAGGAGTCCAGATCTGATTCAGTAAACGATACACATTCTCCTCGTTCTTCGCCATACGGTCTTCCAAAACATAAGAAGCATAATCGGCATATCCCATCAGTTTAGCTTTCTCCAGACGTAAAGTAACCAATTTCTTCACAATTTCATTATTGTCTGTCTCGTTACCATTATTGCCACGATTGATGTATCCCTTAAATATCTTTTCACGCAACTCACGATTATCTGCATATTGCAAAAAAGGCATCACACTCGGATTGTGTAAAGTAAAAAGCCACTCTCCTTCCAGCCCCTCTGACTTAGCTGCTTCGGCTGCAGATGCCACGAGACTTTCCGGCAATCCGGCAAGGTCCTCTTCCTTATCTATAACCAACCGGAAGGCATTGGTTTCTTTCAGCAGATTCTGCCCAAAAGTCAACTGCAACATTGAAATCTCGCTATTCAACTGGCGCAACTTTGCCTGGTCAACAGAATCGAGATTAGCACCTCCACGAACAAATTTCTTGTAAGTCTCTTCCAGTAATTTATTCTGTTCTTTATCTAAACCCAATTGCTCGCGTCGTTCATAAACCTCTTTCACACGAGCAAACAGAGCAGGGTTCAGACTAATATCATCACGGTGTGCCGAAAGCAATGGGGTAAGCTCTTTGTTTAGGGTCTGCATTTCATCGTTCGTATTACAACTGTTCAACCCATAAAATACTGTATTCACCTTATTTAATAACTCTCCACTCTGATCGAATGCAGCAATAGTATTATCAAAATCCGGAACCGAACGTTGATTTACAATAGCATCGATTTCTTTTTTCTGCTCTTCCATCCCTTTCAGGAAAGCCTCTTTGTAATGCTCTACTTTGATCCGGTCGAACGGTGGAACACCAAAAGGAGTTGAATACTCAGCCAGAAAAGGGTTTCCGGCATCGGTGGCTGCTTTCTGTGCACTTGTGCCGCAAGCAGTCATCACGGCAGCCATTCCGGCAGCCATAAGCATCTTCTTCATGTTTTTGTGCGATTTAATATTATAATGTATCAATTCAAATTTGACAAAAATACAAAGATTCGATTTAAATGCCTACTTTTGCCGGTAGAAATGATAAACCCTGATAGAAAATGAACTACGGATTCGTAAAAGTTGCGGCGGCTGTTCCCCGCGTAAAGGTTGCAGATTGCAAATTTAATTCAGAAAGACTGGAGGGTCTTATTGCCATTGCCGAAGGCAAAGGGGTGCAGATCCTTACTTTTCCCGAAATGTGTATTACCGGATATACCTGCGGAGATTTGTTCGCCCAGCAACTTCTGCTTGAACAAGCAGAAATGGCGTTAATGCAGATTCTGAACAATACCCGCCAGTTGGACATCATTTCTATATTGGGTATGCCGGTAGTAGTCAATTCCACGATTATCAATGCCGCAGTCGCTATCCAGAAAGGCAAAATACTGGGAGTAGTACCTAAAACCTATCTACCTAATTATAAAGAGTTTTATGAACAGCGTTGGTTTACATCTGCTTTGCAGGTCTCGGAAACCAGTGTACGTTTGTGTGGACAAATTGTTCCGATGGGCAACAACCTGTTGTTTGAAACAGCAGAAACAACTTTTGGAATAGAAATATGCGAAGACCTTTGGTCTACGGTTCCTCCAAGTTCTTCACTGGCGCTGCAAGGGGCTGAAATCATTTTTAATCTTTCTGCCGACGATGAAGGGATCGGCAAGCATAGCTATCTTTGTTCTCTGATCAGCCAGCAATCCGCACGGTGCCTCTCCGGTTATGTTTTTTCATCCAGTGGTTTCGGCGAATCAACGACGGATGTGGTTTTTGCAGGAAACGGACTCATATACGAAAACGGTGGCCTGCTTGCACGAAGTGAACGGTTCTGCCTGGAAGAGCAATTAGTTATCAGCGAAATAGATGTAGAATGTATCCGTGCCGAACGCCGTATTAATACAACTTTTGCTGCCAACAAAGCCAATTGCCCGGGTAAAGAAGCAATCAGAGTCTCTACGGAATATACCAACAGTAAAGATCTGAATCTTACCCGTACATTCAACCCACACCCTTTTGTTCCACAAGGAGCTGAACTCAACAACCGTTGCGAAGAAATCTTCTCCATACAGGTCGCCGGACTGGCACAACGCTTAGTACACACAGGAGCCAAAACAGCTGTAGTGGGAATTTCCGGAGGGCTCGACTCTACACTGGCATTATTAGTATGCGTCAAAACATTCGACAAGCTGGGATTATCCCGTAAAGACATTTTAGGTATAACCATGCCGGGGTTCGGAACGACCGACCGCACTTATCATAACGCCATCGCTTTGATGAACTCGTTAGGGATTTCGATTCGCGAAATCAGTATTAGGGAAGCATGTATCCAGCACTTCAAAGACATCGGACATGACCTCAACGTACATGATGTAACATACGAAAACTCACAAGCGCGCGAACGCACGCAAATCCTGATGGATGTAGCCAACCAAATCTGTGGATTAGTAATCGGGACGGGTGATCTCTCTGAACTTGCATTGGGATGGGCCACATACAACGGTGACCACATGTCGATGTATGGCGTCAATGCAAGCATACCCAAGACACTGGTACAACATCTTGTACAATGGGTAGCTGAAAATGAAGTCGACGGGGAATCTAAAATAACCCTGCTGGACATTGTAGACACTCCTATCAGTCCTGAACTGATACCGGCAGATGAGAATGGAGAAATCAAACAAAAAACGGAAGATCTGGTAGGTCCTTATGAACTCCACGACTTTTTCCTGTACTATTTCCTGCGATTCGGCTTCCGCCCGTCGAAAATATACTTTCTGGCACAAACCGTATTCAACGGAATATACGATGCTGAAACCATAAAAAAATGGCTGCAAACCTTTTTCCGCCGGTTCTTCAATCAACAATTCAAACGTTCGTGTCTGCCCGATGGTCCAAAGGTAGGAAGTGTCTCCATCAGTCCGAGAGGTGACTGGCGTATGCCAAGCGATGCCAGTTCGGCTGCATGGTTGAAAGAAGTATCCGAATTGTAACAATGACGATACCTCTTTTTAATATGATGTCGCGACCTTTGCAACGTCATATTAAAAAGAGGTAAAGTTATGAAAAGACAATTTATTTTAGCATTTGTACTATTTGTATCCAGTATTGCCCTGAACGCTGCAAATTCAGTGCCGGATGATGACAAATCCGACAACAAGAATAAAGCGGAAGTAAGCTCAGTCGTAAAAACAACATGGGAGTTCTATTCTGCCATTAAACAGCCATCGGCAGAAGCACTGGCCAATGTAACTAATTACAAATTCGGACAAGAAGCCGGTTATCTCTATAACCAGTTCATGAATATCTATGTGGTAAGGGAAGAAGTAGTTCCGGGTGATCCTACCCGTCGTACCGTCATTCGGAAACCTACTATCTACAATGCCGTACGTTCTATCGAAAAACAACTGAACAGAGAACTCAAAAGTAACAAAATGGGGCAGGAACAAGTAACTGCCGAATTTACAAATGTACTCAAAATAGCCATCTCTGCTTTCGACTCTGAAACCGAATCATTCGAAGACGCTTTACAACAAAATCGCAAAAATGCAGCCGCCCTTCTTTCCGTTTTCCAAAACGTAAAACTAACCGATATTTAAACTTTTTCAATAGGTAAACTTATACTTGTAGCAAGCCTCGGACAATGGTAAATCTCTTGTCCCGGCATCTGCTATGCCCAAACACTAAATTAGTACATAACTTATGAACAGTAAATTTTATCTGTTTCTTTGTTGTATGTTTTTGTGCACATCACTTGCTTTTGCACAGACAATCAAAGTAACAGGAACAGTAACAGACAAAATGGGACCGGTAATCGGTGCCACAATCATGGTAAAAAACTCAACGAACGGTACGGTCACCGACATAGACGGACGTTACCGTCTCGAGGCCTCCATAGGTGATATCCTGACTTTCTCTTTCGTCGGATACAATACGGTAGAAAAAGAAGTGAAAAGCAATAATCCTATGATCAACGTTGAACTGACAGACGATGTACAGGCTATAGATGAAGTAGTAGTAACTGCTATCGGTATCAAACAACAAAAGAAAAAGATCGGTTACACCACCCAGCAAATCAACAGTGACGTGTTGAATGCAACTCCCAGCCTGAATGTCGGTTCTGCACTTTCCGGGCAAGTAGCCGGCTTATTGGTAGCCAATCCGACCGGTATTTTTCAGGCACCAAGTTTCAAATTACGCGGTAATACTCCTTTGATTGTATTAGACGGTGTTCCGGTAGAAACGGACTTTTTCGATATATCGAGTGAGAACATCGAAAGTGTCAACGTGTTGAAAGGTACAGCAGCTTCGGCGTTATATGGTTCACGCGGAAAAAACGGAGCTATCTTAATTACCAGCAAAACAGCCAAGAAAGAAGGGTTGGAAATCAACTTTTCCACCAACAATATGATTACTGCCGGTTTTGCCGTATTACCCGAAACACAGCATCAATATGGTAGTGGTTCGAACGGCAAATACGAATTTTGGGACGGTGCCGACGGTGGTATCTCAGATGGTGATATGACATGGGGTCCCAAACTAAACGTCGGGACCAAAGTAGCCCAATGGAATAGCCCCATCCGAGACAAAGTGACCGGGAAAGAAATTCCTTGGTGGGGAGATGTGAAAGGGACTCAATATGATGACAAATCACGCTACGAACGAGTTCCTATCGACTGGGTATCTCATGATAACCTGAAAGACTTCCTGCAAACAGGATTAGTAACCAACAACAACATCTCTATCGCCTATAAAGGAGAGAAAGCACGCTACTTTGTAACCGGACAGTATGCTTATCAAAAAGGACAGGTACCCTCTACACAAATGCACAGCGGAGGGGTCAACTTCAACTCCACTTTCGATCTTGCTCAAAACCTGCAACTTGACGCCAATCTGGCGTATAACAAGGTGGTTTCTCCAAGCTATCCACGCTATGGATACGGACCTAAAAACCATATGTACACCATTGTTGTATGGATGGGAGACGATGTGAACGGTAAAGAACTCCGTAAACATAAATATGTTCCGGGACAGGAGGGATATCGCCAGGCCAGCTATAACTACGCATGGTACAACAACCCTTATTTTGCCGCCGAAGAGCTTCAGCAGTCGGAAAACCGTGATGTAGTGAACGGTCAACTACGTCTCAATTATCAACTCCTGCCCAACCTGAACATTCAGGGACGCGCAGCCTTACGTCAGAAGACAATTCTACAGGAAATGAAAGTTCCCAAAACTTACATGAACTATGGTGACTCACGTGAAGGCGACTACAAAGTCTGGAATGACCACCAGACCAATGTGGATGCTGATATACTGGCTACCTATACACAAGACCTTACTCCCGATATTCTTTTTACACTGAATGCGGGTAGCTCTGTATTTTACCGAAATTACCGTCAAGAGTACCAGTCTACCGACGGTTTGATCGTTCCTTTCGTATACAGTATCAAAAACACCCAAGGACCATCCATTACCGATGCCAACCGGAACGAGAAATCCATCCGCAGTATTTATGGCTCTGTCAACCTCGACCTTTATAAATATGCTTACCTGACCCTGACGGGACGTAATGACTGGTCATCCACTCTCGCAAAAGGCAGCAATTCTTACTTTTATCCTTCCGTAGCAATCAGTACAATGGTGTCTGAATATGTCAAACTACCTACATTCATGGATTATCTTAAAATGTATGGCTCATGGGCAGTCGTTTCTACCGACTTGTCTCCATACCAGATTATATCTACCTACACTAAAGATACCAACTATGGTTCAAACCCGTCTATCTCCTATCCCTCGTCTCTGGTGAACTATTACATCAAACCCCAGAAAACGACCTCTTGGGAAGCAGGTTTATCAACTTCTTTTTTCCGGAACCGTCTCTCCTTCGACCTGACATATTATCACACGATTGACGAGAACCAGATCATCGACCTGAACATATCGAATGCTTCGGGTTTCACCAGCCGTAAAGTGAACGGTAATCAATATACCACTAACGGATGGGAAATCATGGCAAACGTACAGGCAATCCAAAATAGAGATTTCCAATGGGAATTTGCCCTGAACTGGAGCAAAAGCATAAAGAAGCTGACAGAAATATATGGTGGACAAAAAAAATTCGGTGACTTGAAAGTAGGCGACCGTGCCGACGCATTCTACGGTTCACAATGGCAAAAAAGTGCTGATGGAGAACTGATTCTCGATGAAAATGGCATGCCGACCAAAGACGCCTACAAACAATATCTGGGACATCTGGACCCCAACTTCCGTATGGGTATGCAGAATACGTTCCGTTATAAAGACTTCACCCTGTCTGTCGATCTGGATGGTGCGTACAAAGGAGTCATCTATTCCGTACTGAGCGAAAAGTTATGGTGGGGTGGTAAACATCCGGAGTCTGTTGAATACAGAGATGCACAATACGCAGCCGGACATCCGGTATATGTGCCCAACGGTGTAGTGGTAACCGGAGGTGAACTGAAACGTGACATTGACGGAAATGTCATCTCGGATACCCGTACATACAGACGTAATACAACAGCCGTCGATTGGCAGCAATGGTGTCAGAATTACCCTTATCAGGCTTATGTGTCATCCAAAGAGAATGCGAAGTTTGCCAATGTATTCGACCGTAGTTACATTAAATTGCGCCGAGTAGCCCTGACCTACAACTTCACTAAATTACTTTCAAAACAAAGTCCCGTGAAAGGACTGACTGCCACAATCTTCGGCAACAATCTTGCTGTATGGAAGAAAGTTCCTTTCGTCGATCCTGACTATACGGGAGACAGCAATGACGGAGGGGCCAACGATCCTACTGCACGCTATATCGGTATGGGAGTCAACATAAAATTCTAAACATGTTATGAAACCAATAAGAATTTATAAAATGAAAAAGATATTATTATTTATGGCATCCATATGGATGTGCGTATCCTGCGGAAACTTGGAAAAGATGAATATAGATCCGGACAACGCCACTCAAACCCATCCCAAACTTTTGCTGACACAAATCAGTATGAATGCATTCAAAAGAGGAACCGACGGAATGTATGCTACTAAAAAAGTGATTCAGACTGACGGAGAAAGTGCCGACCAATACTACAAATGGACACGGGGAAGCTTTGGCTACTACGATAACCTGAGAAATGTACAAAAAATGGGTGAAGAAGCCGAACGTGTGAACGCTCCGGTATATACGGCGCTTACCAAATTCTTCCGTGCCTATTACTTCTACGAACTGACCTTACGCTTTGGGGACATTCCTTACCGCCAAGCCTTAAAAGGAGAAAAAGAAGAGATCTATACTCCTGAATACGATACTCAGGAAGATGTTTTCACGGGCATCCTTCAAGAACTGAAAGAGGCAGATGAAATACTGGCAAATGACGCCTCTGTAATTGATGGTGATATTATTTACAATGGTAATGGCAATCAATGGAGAAAGCTGATCAATTCTTTCCGGTTGAAAGTACTGATGACTCTTTCGAACCATACGACTGTGGGGAATCTTAATATTGCCTCCGAATTCAAGGCCATTGCAACAGGCAGCCCACTAATGGAAAGCCTGACCGACAACGGGCAGCTGGTTTATCTGGATCAACAAGGGAATCGATACCCTCAATTTAACGCACAATGGTCCGGCTATTACATGGATGATACTTTTATCCAACGAATGCGTGAACGTCGGGATCCACGGCTTTTTATCTTCAGCGCACAAACCAATAAAGGAAAGACTGAAGGAAAGGCCATCGACGATTTCAGCTCTTACGAAGGAGGTGACCCGGCAGCTCCTTACAGTGATGCTATCATTAAAGTAAGTGAAGGAACCATATCACCTATCAATGACCGTTTCCGCACAGACCCTATTGTAGAACCAACCATGTTAATGGGGTATGCAGAACTGCAACAGATTCTCGCCGAAGCTGTCGTACGAGGATGGATCAATGGCAATGCGCAAACATATTATGAGAATGGTATCCGTGCCTCTTTCTCCTTTTATGAAACACATGCCAAAGCCTACGCCTCTTATCTCAATGCCGATGCGGTCAACCGATACTTACAGGAACCTTTGGTCGCCTTCGGCAAAGCTGCCAACGTAGACGAACAGATAGAGCGCATCATTATGCAAAAGTACCTTGTAACCTTCTATCAAGGCAACTGGGATTCTTTCTACGAACAATTGCGCACCGGTTACCCGGACTTCCGCCGGCCTGCCGGAACAGAGATCCCTAAACGTTGGATGTATCCGCAAGGTGAGTACGACAACAACGGAGCTAACGTAGAAGCGGCCATCATGCGGCAGTTTGGTACAGGAAATGATAAAATCAATCAAACCACCTGGTGGCAAAAAAAAGACTAACCCAAATTCAAAAAAGTTATAACGATGAAAAAAATAATTCTAAGCAGTGCACTGCTACTGGCAAGCTTATGCGGACAGGCACAACAGGCTCCAGAAAAAATAAACTTCAATAAGAACGGAGAATTCAAGATTGCACAGTTTACCGATATGCACCTGGGACATGACCAGGAAAAAAACATGATTGTAGCAGACATGATAAAAGAAGTACTTGACTCTGAAAAGCCGGATCTTGTGGTTTTCACAGGAGACATTACCACGATGGACGAGGTCAGCCAGGCATGGGAAGCCATAGCCGGCGAACTCGCCACTCGCCAGCTCCCCTGGACTGCCGTCTTGGGTAACCACGATGATGAATATGCAGTAAAACGGGATGAGATTATACGTATCATCCAGCAACAACCTTATTGTATGATAAAAAACATCGCTGAAGGTATTAAGGGAGAAGGTAATCACATTATCCCAATCTATGGTTCGGCAGATAACAAAAAAGTAGCTGCACTGCTCTACTGTCTGGACACGAATGCCTACTCAAAACTCAAAACAGTGAAAGGATACGATTGGATCGGACAATCACAAATCAACTGGTATACCCGTGAAAGCCAAAAATATACCGAGCAGAACGGAGGACAACCTCTGCCCGCATTAGCTTTCCTCCATATTCCATTGCCGGAATATACTCAGGCATGGGAGTCATTTGATACCAAACGATACGGCGACCGCAACGAGAAAGAATGCAGCCCAAACATAAATAGCGGAATGTTTACCCAAATGCTGGAATGCGGTGATGTGATGGGAATTTTTGCCGGTCATGACCATGTGAACGACTACATCGCTACACTTTACAATATCGCTTTGGGGTACGGACGCGCTTCGGGCGGTAAAAACACTTATGGTGACAAAACACCCGGCAGCCGTATGATCGTTCTTAAAGAAGGTAAACGGGAATTCGACACTTGGCTTCGTGAGAAAGAAAATACGGAAAAGCTAAATGTCTGCACCTATCCGGACTCGTTCGTGAAAAAGAAATAGAGATCCTTCTTTTTCAGCTTACACAAAACGTTCTATAAGGAAAGTTACAGAGTTATTCATAAATCCCCCTTTTATAATAAACGTGCATTTATTACAAAAGGGGGATTTATAATTAAAAAAGCAAAGATAATCCTTAATTCTTTACAGTACCCCTTTACTGGATGGCAATTCAAAATGATAAATATCCCGTTTCAATGCCATTTTCAGTGCACGGGCCAAAGCTTTGAAAATACCTTCTATCTTATGATGTTCATTCTGTCCCTCGGCTTTGACATTCAAATTCATCTTGGCAGCATCGCTCAACGACTTAAAAAAGTGTAGAAACATCTCAGTGGGCATCTCTCCTATTTTTTCACGTTTGAATTCGGCATCCCATACTAACCAAGGACGACCTCCGAAATCAAGGCATACCTGGCAAAGGCAATCATCCATGGGTAAAGCATAGCCATAACGTTCAATTCCACGTTTACTGCCCAGCGCCTGATAAATACAATCGCCCAAAGCTATGGCCGTATCCTCTATGGTATGATGCTCGTCTACCTCCAGATCACCCTTCACCCGAATGCTCAGATCCATGCCGGAGTGCTTACCGATCTGCTCAAGCATGTGGTCGAAAAAGCCCAATCCGGTAGAAATTTCACAGGCACCATTACCATCCAAGTTGAGAGCTACCCAAATATCCGTTTCCTTTGTCGTACGATGCACTTCTGCTTTTCGTTCTCCTGCAAAAAGAAATTCAGTTATCCGGTCCCAGTCTGTAGTAGCAAGGACACAGTAGGATTCTAATCCCTTTTCTTTCAATAAGTCAGTGTTCTCCTGAAGATAGATAGCACGGCAACCTAAATTTTTGGCAAGTTCGACATCTGTCGGACGGTCACCTATGACAAAACTGCCTTCCAGATCATATTCCGGATTAGAAATGTATTTAGTCAGCATACCGGTACGCGGCTTCCTCGTAGGTGCATGATCTGCCGGCATACTACGGTCTATCAATATATCATCGAACGTAATACCTTCTCCCTCTAAAGTTTTCAGCATCAGATTGTGGGCCGGCCAGAATGTCTCCTCCGGAAAAGAAGAAGTACCCAGTCCATCCTGGTTGGTCACCATAACAAATTCAAAGTCGAGTTTACTATGGATAAATCCCAGATTACGAAAGACTTTAGGATAAAACTCAAGCTTCTCCAAAGAATCGAGTTGATAGTCGATGGGAGGTTCGATGACAAGAGTGCCATCACGGTCTATAAACAGTACTTTTTTTTTCATTTTTCCTATTGATATTTTTTCAGTGCTCCAATCAGTCTGGCATTCTCAGCCCGTGTACCTACAGTTACACGAAGACAATTACCACACAATGAAATGGAATTTCTGTTACGTACAATAATTCCCTCTCCCACCAGGTAGTTATAAATCTTCACCGCATCGGTTACACGCGCCAGGAAAAAATTCGCATTCGACGGAAACACCTGTAACACGCAAGGCAGCTCAATAAAAGCTTCTTCCAGATATCCCCTCTCCTCTTTCAACGTTTTTACCCAACGTTCTATCTCGTAATATTTGTGAAGCATCTCTATAGCTTGCTGCTGGGTCAACTGATTCACATTATACGGATATTTAATTTTGTTCAGGATTGCGATAATCCCTTCGGAAGCAAAGGCCATTCCCAAACGAATGGCTGCGCACCCAAATGCCTTGGAAAAGGTCTGTAAGACAACCAGATTCGGATATTTATCCAACTCGGATAGGAATGACGGTTGGTCAGAGAAGTCATTGTAAGCTTCATCCAAAATAACCAATCCTTCGAATCCGCCAATGACCTTTACTATCTCAGAACGAAGCAGATCATTTCCCGTGGGATTATTAGGAGAACAAATAAAAATCATCTTTGTCCGTTCATCCGCCGCCGCCAACAACTCTTCAGCCGAAAACTGGAAATCATCGTGGAGTAACACTTTGCGATATTCCACATCATTGACATCGGCACAAACCTGATACATGCCGTATGTAGGATCAATGGCTACTACGTTATCTTCACCCGGTTCACAGAAAGCACGGAATACCAGGTCGATAGCTTCATCACTGCCATTCCCGAGAAATATATGGGCGGGAGGTACTTTTTTGATTTTGGATAACTCCGATTTCAGATCCCGCTGCATCGGATCGGGATAACGATTGTGCGGTAAGTTATAGGGATTCTCGTTAGCATCCAAAAAGACGGATGCAGCCGCTCCGTTATATTCGTCACGAGCCGAAGAATAAGGTTTTAGCCTCCAGATATTCGACCGGGTTAATTCTTGCAATGTTCTCATTTTCTTATCTCCTTTAATCTAACGGTTACTGCATTTTTGTGTGCATCCAAATGTTCATTTGCAGCCATTACTTCGATAGCCGGACCAATAGCAGCCATTCCATCAGGAAGTATCTCCTGAAAGGTAATTTTACGGATGAAACTGTCGAGACTTACCCCACTATAAGCTTTGGCATAACCATTCGTTGGCAGGGTATGATTAGTTCCCGAAGCATAATCACCTGCACTTTCGGGAGAGAAGGCTCCCAGAAATACAGAACCGGCATTAATGATCCGTCCGGATACTTCCATGTAATTCTTAGTCTCAATAATCAGATGTTCTGGTGCATAAGCATTAGTCAATTCCAGCGCCTCATCCATATCCTTCACTAATATCAACTTACTGTTGGCCAAAGATTTCTCGGCAATGTCGCGGCGGTTCAGATAGCCCAACTGTCGCTCAACTTCATATACGACTTCCGTTTGCAATTTTTCAGACGTCGTAATCAACACAGCCTGACTATCCACTCCATGTTCCGCCTGAGACAGAAGATCAGCGGCAACAAACACTGGATTAGCAGATTCGTCAGCCAGCACTTCTACTTCTGAAGGTCCGGCCGGCATATCAATGGCTACATCCCTCAAGCTGACAAGTTGTTTGGCTGCTGTAACATACTGGTTTCCCGGACCAAATATCTTATAAACCTTAGGAATACTCTCTGTTCCGTATGCCATGGAAGCAATGGCCTGTACTCCACCCGCCTTAAATATTTTGCTGACTCCGGCCAGATGGGCAGCAAAAAGGATTGCCGGATGCACTTTCCCATTTTTGTCAGGTGGTGTGCAAAGTACAATCTCTTTGCAGCCGGCAATCTTGGCAGGAATTGCAAGCATAAGCACGGTAGAGAATAAAGGGGCCGTTCCTCCGGGGATATATAAGCCGACCTTTTCAATGGCTACTGCCTTCTGCCAACAAGTAACCCCTTCCATAGTATCTACCTTTTTTCCCTCAAAACGCTGTGCAGCATGGAAAGCTTCAATATTGCGTTTAGCCAGATAAATGGCAGCTTTCAATTCTATAGGAACCTCTTTTTCAGCTTCTTCAATCTCTTCGAGTGTAACGGCAAGTGAAGTGAGTTCGGCTTTATCAAACATAGCTTCATACTCCATCACCGTCCGGTCTCCACCAACTCTTACACGATTAATAATATCACGTACAGTATCAAAAAGGCTTTCTGTGTTGAGTACGGGCCGCTTCAGAATTTCATCCCACTGCGATCTATCGGGGTATTTAATCAGTTTCATTATTTTTTTAATTAAAAGTTCAACAAACAGACTCGCCTAAATAATCATCTTTTCAATAGGCAATACTAAAATTCCCTCTGCTCCCAGTGCTTTCAGTTTACCTATAATCTCCCAAAATCGTTTTTCATCAAGTACTGTATGCACAGAGCACCAGCCTTCCTGTGCCAATGGCATTACGGTAGGACTCTTCATCCCCGGCAATACGGCAATAATATCGTCCAGCTTATCTTTAGGTGCATTCATCAATACATATTTTTTATCTTCGGCTGTTTTCACGGCATCCATACGGAAAAGCAATTCGTCCAATACCTCTTTCTTCTCTTTACTCATATTCTTATTGCCTATCAGCAGAGCTTCCGACTTCATCACGACCTCCACTTCTTTCAGACGATTGCTGACCAACGTAGAACCGGAACTGACAATATCAAAAATGGCATCCGCCAGTCCGATGCCTGGAGCAACCTCTACAGATCCGGTAATGACATGAACCTCGGCTTTAACTCCATTACTTTTCATGAAATTATCCAGAATTCCCGGATATGAAGTAGCAATTTTCTTTCCATTAAACCAACTTAAACCGGGATATTCAATATCTTTGGGCATAGCCAGAGATAAACGACATTTGCTGAATCCAAGACGCTTAATAATTTCTGCGTCTTCTTGTTTTTCTACGAATTCATTTTCTCCCACTATACCAAGATCAGCAACTCCCGTAGCTACAGATTGTGGAATATCGTCATCACGGAGGAAAAGCACCTCAATTGGAAAATTGGATGACTGCACGAGTAAAGTACGTTTAGTTGTGCTCAGTTTGATGTCTGATTCTTCAAGAAGGGCCATAGTTTCTTCAAAAAGGCGCCCCTTGGCTTGTACTGCGATTCTTAACATAATTACAATATCTTAATTTACAATTTAAATTCAATATCCGGAAAATAAAAAAGGCCCACCTTATCGGTAAGCCTCGTATTCTATCATATATATACACAATATCATCCTGCCCACCGAGTTATTCGATCGAGTAATGATGATGGCGATGTGTAATAGTAATGTTCATATCTTCATTCTTTATGCGACAAAAATAAACTATTAGTTCCGAATCACCAAACAATTATCAGAAAAACTTCCGTTTTTCTTTCAAATCAAAGGGAGCATCTCTTCATCTTCTACTCCACATGATAAAAAGTGCATCTCTTCTTTAGCTTTTTCCTTCGGAAAAGTGAAATAAGTGCAGATCGCTTCCGTACACAATTCTCCATTTTTGTTATAAAGACGTGCCTCTATCAGTACAATATTGCGTTTCACCTCTTTAATATGTGCCTTGAGTACTACATGCGAATCATTAGTATTGATCGACTTACGATAGCGAGTTTCCATTTTCGATGTCACTCCTGTCGTCTGTAACTTCCGGAGAACCACCCAGGCACAGATTTCATCGAGAAGTACCGCCTGAATGCCTCCATGCAACGTATCAATCCATCCTTGGTATTCGGGACGCGGACGCCAGATACTTATCACTTCATCATCCTCTTCATAAAATTCCATTTTCACACCGGCTTCATTGTTGGGAGCACAACCAAAGCAATTATATCCTTCCATTCCCTTCCAAGGATTAATAATCTTTTTCATACTTTCCTATTTTAAATTGCTCAAAGATATAAATCTTTTTGTAAAATGCACAATTCTCGCTACCAGAACTTTATCTATCATTCATTTGTTATACGGATATTCTATTGAAGAAAGGAAAAATATGAAAACAGTAGTAGACAAAGCCTCCTCCAGAGGTTATTTCAATCATGGCTGGCTTAAAACCTACCATACATTTAGCTTTGCAAACTATTACAACCCATCGAGAATGCATTTTGGCGCATTGAGGGTGCTGAATGATGACAGTGTAGCTCCATCAATGGGATTTGATACACATCCTCACCAGAATATGGAAGTGATTTCTATTCCCTTGAAAGGTTATCTGAGACATGGTGACAGTGTAAAAAACACCCAAACCATCACTCCCGGCGATATCCAAGTAATGAGTACGGGTAAAGGTATCTTTCACAGCGAATATAATGGCAGCGATAAAGAACAGTTAGAATTCCTACAAATATGGATATTTCCGAGAATCGAGAATACAGAACCGGAATATAACAACTACGATATCCGCCCCTTACTGAAAAGAAACGAACCGGTCTTGATTATCTCGCCTGACGGTAAGGTACCTGCTTCCATCAAACAAGATGCCTGGTTTTCCATGGGAACATTTGATGCCGGAAAAAGCTTTGAATACAAATTGCACCAAGAAGGCAACGGAGTTTATATCTTCATCATCGAAGGGGATGTGAAGGTTGCAGATAATCTGTTATCAAAGCGTGACGGTATCGGACTCTGGGATACGAAGAACTTTAAAGTGGAGGTAATCCAGGAAGCAACTTTATTGTTAATGGAAGTACCAATGCGATAAAGCAATAATAAAACATAAGAAAGGCTGCCCCGCTTTATGCGAAGGCAGCCTTTCTTTTCATTTATTGAACACACTATTTATTTTTCTTTCCGGTAGTTCTCAAGTCCGGTCTGCAAGAAGTCTATATACTTGGATATATCTTCATCATAAGCATATGACTTGTTCAGCGGCTTACCTTCATTATCAATCAGAACATAAAAAGGCTGGGCATTGGCACCAAATTTCACACGCTGCAGATAACTCCATTTATCACCTACCGTACGCAGAGTACGTTCTGTTCCATTCTCTGTAATCTTCACCGGTTCGGAAAGTGGAGTCTTGTTATCAACATAAAGGGTAATCAATACATAATCATTATTGATAATGCTACTTACCTTCGGATCAGTCCATACGGCAAGCTCCATCTTACGACAGTTCACACAACCATATCCTGTAAAATCGAGCATCACCGGTTTGTTATGCTGGCGGGCATATTCCATACCCAAGTCATAATCGTCGAACTTAGCATGTACCTCATTGGTATAAAGATTAAAGTCCTGAGTCTTCATAGGTGGTGCAAACGCACTGACAGCCTTCAAAGGTGCTCCCCACAGGCCCGGAATCATATAAATGGCAAAAGCCAAAGAGATCAGTGCCATGAAAAAACGAGGAACGCTCACTTTCGTATCATCGTCATCGTGTGGAAACTTGATCTTGCCTAACAGATAAAAACCAAGCAAAGCAAAAATCACAATCCACAAAGCAAGGAAAGTTTCACGATCCAGAATTCTCCATCCATATGCCAAATCGGCAACAGACAGGAATTTTAGAGCAAAAGCCAATTCCAAAAAGCCCAATGTTACTTTAATCACATTCATCCAGCCTCCTGACTTAGGCATTGATTTCAGCCAAGACGGGAATAAGGCGAATAAAGTGAACGGCAGAGCCAGCGCAATGGCAAAACCGAGCATACCAATCGCAGGAGCAACTACGCTGCCGGTAGTAGAAACCTGTACTAACAGGAATCCGATAATAGGGCCTGTACAAGAGAAAGATACAAGCGATAATGTAAATGCCATCAAGAAAATACTCAGTAATCCGCTGGTAGCTTCTGCTTTACTATCTACAGCCGTACTCCATTTTGCAGGAAGTGTCAGTTCGAAAGCTCCAAAGAAAGAGGCGGCAAATACGATCAACATCAGACAGAACAGAATATTGAAGACCGCATTGGTAGAAAGAGCATTCAACGCACTGGCACCGAATATCAAAGTAATGGCAAGTCCCAATGCCACATAGATCACAACGATAGATGCACCATAAGTCCATGCATCACGGATACCTTTCTTTTTATCTTTGCTCCTTTTTAAAAAGAAGCTTACCGTCATCGGTATAATAGGCCATACACAAGGAGTAAACAAGGCCAGCAAACCTCCCAGGAATCCTGTAATAAAGATATAGATCCAGGACATATCTTCCTGAGAATTTGCTTCTCCGAACTTCTTCAAATCATTAATAACCGGCTTCCATAAATCAATGCTGCCTACAGCAGAAGTTACAGCAGTAGCTACCGGTTCTATAATACTATCAGAAACTGATGCGACAGGCTCTTCAACCGGTGCTGCAGGAGTCTCTTTTACCGAAGCTGCAGAAGTCGCAACCGCCTTACCCGAAAGTTTGAAAGGGACTTGTGTAGGAGGCAGGCAATTCTCATCGTTACAAGCTCCGTACTCCAGATAACCTTCAATCGAATAATCACTGCCGGTAAACTTTATCTTTTGTACGAACTGGGCCGTCTTTTCAAAATAACGCACTTTCATTTCGAACAGTTTGTCAAAGCTCGAAACTTCTTTTCCCCTCGGGGCCAATTTACCAACCACTTCGGCACCTGATATCTTCTCTACATTAAAAGTTGCAGAGATAGGGCCGCCATCACCCAGATCGGTAGAATATACGTGCCAACCGGCATCAATCGTACCAGTAAAAACGATTTCCGCTTCAGCTCCCGACAGGGTTTTCAGCTCTGTTTTAAACTTTACAGGCTCTTGTATCTGCGCCTGTGCCGTAAACACAACCAGCAGTAAAAGCAGAAAAGAGGATAATTTTTTCATTCTTTAAATTGTTTATGATGTTTCTAAAAATATAACAGCTATCCAAATTTCCGGGTTTGAGTTTTCGGCAAATCTTAAATAGCTATCATTTTTTATAACTAAAATTCATAATCTACACACGCCCGGCTCTCTTTCGTTTCCGCCAGAATTTTACCGGCAGCCACATGTTCGGGATGGGTAGCGTAGAACTTTACATCATCCAGATTATCAAATTCACTATACAACGCAATATTCCAGGTTTCCCCCGGGTTCATATTCAGCCCGACCTCAATCTTACGGATCACAGAGATTTTAGCAGGCAATGCTTCGATAGCCTCTTTAAAACTATTCATCACAACGAGTTTCTTTTCTACAGAAACATCGTCTCTTAACTTAAATAATACAATGTGTTTTACCATTACGTTGTTATTTTAATTATTTGTTTTTATATTTGTCAGCCAAAGTTGTTTTTTACAGTTGCAAAATTACTCTATTTGTTTCAAATATACACTATAAAAGGATGTTAATAATAGGAATAGCAGGCGGAACAGGCTCAGGAAAGACCACCGTCGTACGGAAAATCATTGAGAGTCTGCCGGCTGGCGAAGTAGTATTACTGCCACAGGATTCATACTATAAAGACAGCAGTCATGTGCCGGTGGAGGAACGGCAGAACATCAATTTTGATCATCCGGATGCTTTTGAGTGGAGCCTTTTGTCTAAACATGTTTCCATGCTGAAAGAAGGCAAGTGCATTGAGCAGCCCACCTATTCCTATCTGACCTGTACCCGTCAGCCCGAAACAATACATATTAAGCCACGTGAAGTTGTCATTATCGAAGGTATCCTGGCCCTATGCGACAAAAAACTGCGTAATATGATGGACCTGAAAATATTCGTCGATGCCGATCCGGATGAACGGCTGATACGCGTCATCCAACGTGATGTAGTGGAACGGGGCCGTACGGCAGAAGCTGTAATGGAGCGATACACACGCGTCCTGAAACCCATGCATTTGCAGTTCATCGAACCTTGTAAGCGTTATGCCGACCTGATTGTCCCTGAAGGGGGAAGCAATCAAGTAGCTATCGATATATTGACCATGTACATCAAAAAACACATCGGTTAGTCATGAAACGGCACCTCGTAGTTTACTTTCTCTTTTTCCTGCTCTTCTGTATACTGTCCTGCCGTAATAAGCAGGTAATCGTTACAGAAGATACCTCGGCACACGATCTGGAGCAAATCAAAGATAGTGGCGAACTCGTCGTTCTCACTCTTTACAGTTCAACATCTTATTTCATTTACCGTGGGCAAGACATGGGTTTCCAGTATGAGCTCAGTGAACAATTCGCTAAAAATTTAGGCGTAAAATTACGCATAGAGGTTGCCAAGAATGTACCAGAATTAATCCGGAAATTGCTGAATGGTGAAGGAGATCTTATCGCATATAATATTCCAATTACCAAAGAATTAAAAGACAGTCTGATTTATTGCGGTGAAGAAGTGATCACCCACCAGGTGATTGTTCAACGAAACACCGGAAAAATAAAACCACTGAAGGATGTAACCGAATTGATCGGCAAAGATATATACGTGAAACCTGGCAAATATTACGAGCGGTTGATCAATCTGGATAAAGAGCTTGGCGGAGGTATTCATATTCATAAAGTAACTAATGACAGCATTACCGCTGAAGACCTGATAACTCAGGTTGCACAAGGTAAAATCCCCTATACAGTTGCGGATAATGATGTAGCCAAACTGAATGCTACTTATTATCCCAATCTGAATACCGGCCTTTCTATCAGTTTTGACCAACGGGCTGCATGGGCAGTGCGTAAAGATTGCCCGCAACTGGCAGAAGCAGCAAACAAATGGCATAAAGAAAATATGACCTCACCTGCGTATACAGCCAGTATGAAAAGATATTTCGAAATCAGTAAAGCAATGCCCCACTCTCCCATCTTGTCCCTAAAAGAAGGCAAAATCTCTCACTACGATAACTTATTCAAAAAATACGCCAAAGAGATTGGCTGGGACTGGCGCCTGCTGGCATCTTTAGCTTATACAGAATCCAATTTCGATACTACTGCCGTATCATGGGCGGGAGCAAAGGGATTGATGCAATTAATGCCTGCTACCGCACGTGCAATGGGAGTCCCACCGGGAAAAGAACAAAATCCGGAAGAAAGTATCAAAGCTGCCGTAAAATATATTGCAGCCACAGACCGTAGTCTGAGTATAGTTCCGGATAAACAGGAGCGGATTAAATTTATCCTCGCTTCATATAATGCCGGATTGGGACATATTTTTGACGCTATTGCACTGGCAGATAAATATGGCAAAAATAAAACGGTATGGACCGATAATGTAGAAAATTACATCCTACTGAAAAGCAATGAAGAGTACTTCACCGATCCGGTGTGTAAAAACGGATATTTTCGTGGAATAGAAACATATAATTTTGTGAGAGATATCAATTCGAGGTACGAATCGTACAAGAAAAAAATAAAAAGCTGAAATGCTTCTAAAGTCTGCAATCAAAAAAATTGCAGACTCTTGACAACGCATTTCTATTTTTTTCCTTTTCCTGTCAGCAAACTTATAATGATAACAGCTACCACTGACAATGGTAATGCAAACAATATAGGATCTATCATCGGAAAAGGATAGGTTTCAATCAACACATCCTTACCGAAAATCCATCTGCATACCCCCATAGCTGCCGCTTCTTTCTGATGAAGAAAGGCTAAAGCAAATAAGCTTCCTATAGTTCCTATCCAAAGGCTTGCCATCACTCCCTGCCGGGTAGCGCGTTTCCAATATAAGGCACAAAAATATGCGGGAAGGAAAGCTGCTGCACAGATACCCATAAAAATAGAAGTTCCACGGGCAATAATATCATTGGGCAACATATAACAAATGATATAACTCACTAATATTGAAAACAGCACTCCCAGACGAATTACATTAGTCAGTTTGCCACGTGAACGAGGCTTGTAAGTACCATAAATATCAGAACCGACCGAGGCACCCATCGTATGGAACTGTGAACTCAGTGTAGACATACTGGCAGAAAGAATGCAAAGCATGAAAAGTGCGGCAAACCAGTCCGGCATTGCTTTATTTATAAAGTATGGAATAATTTTATCCATATCTTTGACTGCTTCTGTAGCCACTACACCTTCGGTTTTAAGAAAGAAAAGATTACTTAGTGCCCCTGCATGATAAATAGCACCTACGGTGATAATCAGGAAAAAACATCCGATAAGGACTCCCCGGTTCAGTTGTTTACTACTCTCTACAGTCATAAAACGAACCACCAGTTGAGGTTGAGCAAGACAACCGATCCCAACTCCCAGAATCAAAGAAGTGACCAATGTATACCATTGAGGTGAACCGGTAACAGGCATGGCAGTCCATCCCTGATGTCCTAACGCTTTGAATTTCTCCGGAACCAAAGGAGCAATATCTGTCAGCGCCTGATTAGCTTCCGTAAAGCCCATATCCAGTACCCGATACAATGAAAAAAGCAAGAACAGCATACAGCCAAACATAATAACCGCCTGCAAAGCATCCGTATACATCACCCCCTTCATTCCTCCAGCTATCACATAGGCCGCTATTACCAGGGTGAATATCAAAAGCGAGACATTAAAATCAATCTGAAAAATCTGTTCGATAAAAACTGCTCCTCCCTTCATTACCACTGCCGCATACAAAGGCATTCCAAGAAAAATAACTGCGGCCACAAACACCTGTATCCCCCGTGAACGATAATGCCTGCCCAACAATTGTGGAAATGTGCTGACATTCAGTCTGGCTCCCATCCTGCGTGTCCGGAGGCCGAAAAAGATAAACGCAATCACCACCCCGATAAACATATTCAGAAAACAAAGCCACTGAATACCCATACCGAAGGCAGCAGCCACCCCACCAAAACCGACAATGGCAGAAGCAGATATGAAAGTAGCACCATAAGAAAGTGCCATGACAAATGGATTCATTTGTCGCCCCCCTACCAGATAATCACTGGCGGAAGTTGTCTTTTTATAACCTAAAAAACCAAGATAAGCCAATGATAGCAGGTAAGCTATCACAATCAGTCCAAGTGTAAATGTATTCATCGTGTTTTATCTTTTTCGTCGTCTTTATTCCAATATTTAAGACCAAACCAGGCAGCAAAAAGCACACATACTACCGAAAGCAGATATGGCAAAATGATAAGAGAGTCGCTTATTCCAAACATTCTTGTATTAGATTTCGATTAATATTGGTGCAAATGTAAGGAATTTATTGAAATGGAAAAACAAAATGCAGAATTTATAAAAAAAGAAAAGAAACAAAAATAAAAAAAGCCGCCTCTTTTTATCAGGGCAGCTTTCAGAAAAATCAATTTACGGTTTAATATTTCTCGTAATGAACCTTCTTCTCATCGTATTTCTGCTTAGGTTCCTGCAGAGCAGCCGGATACCCGAAAGGAATCACACATAAGGGCACTATGTTTCCCGGAAGCTCCGTATACTTGCGGACAACCCGGATGCGGTCTTCATAAGGATAAGCAGCTGTCCATACTGCACCCAATCCCTGAGCCTCAGCAGCTAACAGAATATTCTGCGCAGCAGCCGAACAATCCAGATACCAATAAGAAGAACGGGCTACATCACCACATACAACAATGGCATAACGAGCCTGAGTCAACATCTTTGCATAAGGCAATGCAGAAGCCATAGAATCGAGAGCAACCCGATCAGTGACCAGCACAAACTCCCAGGGACGAAGGTCTTTTCCTGACGGAGCAGCCATACCGGCACGTAACATCAAGTCTATTTTCTCTTTCTCTACTTCCTTATCCAGATAAGTACGTACACTCTTACGCGCAAAAATATTATTCAAAGCAGCATTGGATGCTGACGGGACTTCTTTTGGGGAAGAAGATGAACAAGCAGTGAATGAAATCATCCAAAGCAATCCAATCGTCCATGCATAAATCATTTTCTTTGTTCCCATAGATTCTTTTTTATCAAAATAGTTTCAACCTTTTTTCTTGAGCTTCTTTCAATGAAACAGTTTCCCGCTTCATCAGACCACTCTTATCACGGAGTACCTGATATTCACCAGACAGCTCCTGCGCCAGTTCTTCTTTCAATTTCGGACTCATCAACCGGGCAGCGACACCGGCATTCTGTGAAGCATCTTTCAGATGAACCACCGGTGCATGATATACCGGAGCAATTTTCAGTGCAGTATGTAGTTTGGATGTGGTTGCTCCACCTATTAATAATGGAATATCCAGTCCGGCTTTCTCCAACTCCATAGCCACATGCACCATCTCCTCCAACGAAGGAGTAATCAATCCACTAAGGCCTATCATATCTACCTTTTCCTCTATGGCTTTTTGAACAATCGATTCAGCCGGCACCATCACTCCCAGGTCAATGATATCATAGCCGTTACAAGCCATCACAACCGAAACAATATTTTTACCGATATCATGCACATCTCCCTTCACTGTAGCCAACAGAACCTTTCCGGCAGAAGAGGTTCCTTCCACCTTTTCCGACTCTATGACCGGTTGTAAGATTGCAACGGCTTTCTTCATCGTACGGGCTGTTTTCACCACTTGCGGAAGGAACATTTTACCTTCACCGAACAACTCGCCTACATGATTCATTCCATCCATCAACGGTCCCTCAATCACATCTACCGCCTTATCGTATTGTGGCAAGGCTTCTGCAAGATCTTCTTCCAGAAAATCTCCGATCCCCTTTACCAAAGCATATTGCAACCGTTCTTCTACCGTCCCGTCCCGCCAGGCATCATGCTTCACCGGTTGTCCTGCCGCAGCATTACCTGCCGAAGCCTCCTTCAATTTATCAGCCAGTTCAATCAATCGTTCGGCAGCATCAGGACGCCGGTTCAATACCACATCCTCTATTCTCTCAAGCACATCCGCCGGAATATCCGTATACAGCACAGAAGTACCAGGGTTTACAATCCCCATATCCATACCTTTCTGAATGGCATGGTAAAGGAATACGGCATGCATAGCTTCACGAATATAATTATTACCACGGAATGAGAACGATAAGTTACTTACTCCTCCGCTGATATGTGCTCCGGGAAGATTCTTTTTAATCCAGGCAGTTGCTTCTATAAAGTCTACCGCATAATTATTATGTTCCTCAATACCTGTTGCTACAGCCAGTACGTTCGGATCGAAAATGATATCGTGCGGGTTAAACCCAATCTTATCTACAAGTAAACGATAAGCACGTTCACAAACTTCTATTTTACGGGCAGCCGTATCAGCCTGTCCTTTTTCGTCAAAGGCCATCACTACTACAGCCGCGCCATACTGACGAACTGTTTGAGCATGTTCAAGGAATTTTTCCTCTCCTTCTTTCAACGAAATGGAATTCACAATTGATTTTCCCTGGAGACACTTCAAGCCGGCCTCGATAACCTCCCATTTTGAAGAATCGATCATCACAGGGACACGAGCTATTTCAGGTTCCGAAGCCACCAGATTCAGGAAAGTTGTCATCTCTTCTTTCGCATCCAACAGTCCGTCATCCATATTGACATCGATAATCAGCGCCCCGTCTTCCACCTGCTGCCGGGCTATAGACAATGCTTCATCGTATTTCTTTTCATTTATAAGACGGAGGAACTTACGGGAACCCGCTACATTGCAACGTTCACCAACGTTGACAAAGTTAATTTCAGGCTTTACTTCCAGCAGTTCCAATCCCGAAAGCCACATACAATCCGGCCTACGAGCCGGAACATGCGGTTTGGCACCGGCAATCAACGCGGGATATTCGGCAATATAAGCATCGGTAGTACCACAGCATCCGCCGATAATATTAATCAAACCTTCATGGATATATTCTTTTACTTCATGTGCCATATCCGCCGGGGTCTGGTCATATTTTCCCAGACTGTTAGGCAAACCTGCATTCGGATATGCACTGATATAGTAAGGAGCACGTGCGGCCAGTTGCTCCAAAAACGGCTTCAATTGCTTTGCACCAAATGAACAGTTCAGACCGACAGAAAAAATATCGGCATGTTGTACCGAAGCCAGAAAAGCTTCCAGTGTCTGGCCGGAAAGAGTACGCCCCCCTGTATCAGAAACCGTCACCGACAACATAACCGGTACTTTAAGCCCGGTTGCCTGCATAGCACGCTCCGCTGCCAGAATAGCAGCTTTTGCATTCAGCGTATCAAAAATAGTTTCTATCAACAAAGCATCTACCCCACTTTCAAGCATCGCTTCCATTTGCTGTTGATAAGCATCGGCCATTTCATCATAAGTCACAGCACGATAGGCCGGATTATTCACATCCGGAGACATGGAACATGTTTTATTGGTAGGACCAACCGAACCGGCCACAAAACGAGGTTTATCGGGATTGAGTGCCGTATATTCATCGGCTACTTCTCGTGCCAGCTTCACGGCCGTCTGATTGATTTCACGCACATACTCCTGTACATGATAATCGGCCATAGAAATTGTGGTGGAACTAAATGTATTCGTCTCAATGATATCGGCACCGGCTTCCAGATATTTACGGTGTATATCCTGAACCACGTCAGGGCGCGTGAGACAAAGTAAATCATTATTCCCTTTCAGTTGACCGGGAATATGCGCAAAGCGCTCACTGCGGAAATCCTCTTCTCTAAGATTATATTGCTGAATCATAGTACCCATAGCGCCATCCAATATAAGGATACGTTCAGGTACCAGCTGTTGAATAGTTCTTTTCATTGCTAAAGGTACAAACCTATCATCGTTTAAACATTCTGTCCATATCGCGGCGGTCGTCTTTTTCTTTCAAAGCCTCCCGCTTGTCATATTGCTTTTTACCTTTTGCCAAAGCCACAACTACTTTGGCCAGACCTCTTTCATTAATAAACAAACGAACCGGGACAATGGTAAATCCGGCGTCTTTCGTCCCTCGTTCCAACTTATTCAGCTCCTTTTTGCTCAGTAACAATTTACGGTCACGCCGAGCCGCATGGTTATTATACGAACCATAAAAATATTCGGCAATGTGCATGTTCTTCACCCACAATTCACCTTTCGCAAAATAACAAAACGTATCTACAAGACTTGCTTTTCCCAAACGGATGGACTTAATCTCCGTTCCTGTCAGCACAATACCTGCTGTATAAGTATCGATCAACTCATAGTCGAAAGTAGCACGTTTATTCTTTATATTTATAGGAGCCAGTTTCATTTTATTTTCTTAATTTAATATAGCTGTTAGCTTGTTGAACACAACTTGTATTACCGCCGGACATAGTATTAACAAAATCGACGAGAAAATGGTGTAACGCAACCGATTCTTTTCTTCCACCAGCATCACGACTCTTGCTCCTTCCCATACCACATAAACGATATAAAACTGGAGCAACCAACCGATAATACTGAAATCCGGAAGCAATCCGGTCACTATATGCAACAAAAAGGTGACAACTAATGCATAGCCTGCAAACTGCTGTGCCAAAGGGATATCATTGGACATGCCAAACATTTTTATCCCCATCTGATTGATGGCATAAGCTGCCAGAAAATAGCCTCCGAACAAAGCTACCGCCACTGCACAACACTGCGTCATGGCCAATTGGAAACTTTGCGGTCCTCCCCATCCATTGGTCCACAAAGCACCAATGAATACGGATAAACCGCATAAACCAATCATAGGATAGACAAAAACAGTAAGAACTGCCCGTCTATCCTCTAAACGAATTTCCTCCCAGGCCTTGGCCGGAGAGGAAATCAATGACATTGCTATTTGAAATAATGCTTTGTAATTCAAATTATTTAGCGGTTTTATATTCTATTTCATACGCCTTCTCTGTAGTAGAAGAATCTTCTATTTTATTGTTGTATTCATTCTGCTGTGCCACCACAATAATTTTGGCTGGTTTATCTTGTCCACTCTTCTGCTTATATTCTCTCAAAAATTCAGTGATATCATAAGCTTTAAAGCTGGAAGTACGTGTCGCACGTTCTACTATAGCAGTAGTTTCATCATTAACAGCATAACGCAAATGGAGTTTCAGTTCTGTAGCACCTGAAGTAATATCATCTGTATAGCAAACCAGAGTAAAAGAATGTTTAGCGAGTTCATTCTTAACATCTTCCGGAGTAGTTACATTTTTCACACGGTAAAGTACCGGCAATACAATTGTATTTTCACTAAACTGGAATGGGGCTACCGTTGAATATCCTGATGCAAAACTCAATGAACCAATTGGTGCATTAGTAGTCACATCTCCCGAACCACCGACAGCCGTAGTAGTAACTGCAGGAGCATCGATTCCAGTCGCATCTGCTAAAAGCGTAACCTTAATCTGTTTAGGATTTGTCGAGAGGTCCTGACCTTCATCAACCTGACAATAAATATAGGCCATTCTTGCACTCAAAGTAACAGGAACTGTGTTAGTGGGGATAAGTTCCGTACCGGCGGCATCTGTAAACGTAACATAACCCATTCTATCATTAACTTTCACCACACCAGCCCACTGCTGAGGACCGTTTTCTCCGGAATCCATACATGAAGTAAACATAGTACCCATCAACAGGGTTAAGGCCAACACCATTAATTTCAATTGTTTCATAAATCTATTTTTTAGAGTTTGCAAAGATATAAATTCTAATTCACAATAAGTAAATGCAGAGACTTAAAAAATACTGCATCCATCACTTAACTATTTTTGCAAACAACTCCAAATGATCGTCTACATAGCTTGCTACCAGTGCTGTAACCTCCTCCTCAATATCCAGATATTCTTCTTCAAGATCATCAAAGGCCTCATATTGCTCGTACATCGCCATAAATTCATCCTCCGTACGCTCTTTCTCCAGATCCTGGCGATGGGCATCGTATATCTTCTTAGCTTTATAAACCAACTTCGAGAAATCCTCGGCTCCCCACAAACGCATCACTTTCGCAAAAGGATTATCAAAGATATAACCTCCATACCCATTCTGAATCAATTGACAAAAACCACCAAACATGACTTCATCCCGAAAAATCTGATAGGCCAACAAAGAGTGCTGCTCTCCTGTCAATAGTGGCATTGTTTCGGCAGTAAGCTCCCCGCCAATCACTTCTTTATACTTATCTGTAAACACCTGGATAAATTCATCCATTCCCTCGCCCGCAGCTTTTTGCAAGGAGGCATCCGTAACTTCTATCATTTCCACTATATATAATAAGGTAAATTCTACATTTATAAATATCAGGAAACAAAAATACGGAAATATATGGTTCAGAAAGGCTTTTTGAAGAGTTTTTTAGAAACTGTCCTATTTTTAAAGCCCATAATTAAAAATTCCCCAATCGCTTTGGGATATATCCCTTGAGGTCTTCAATGGTTCTCTTACGGGATAATTCTTCATCTTAGCGGCTGAGATGAAGCTTTATTACTTTCTCAAATAAGGTTATTTTCAATGATGCAACGACATACCAAGATATACGCCTATACAGTAGGGTATCAACCAAATGCACCACACAACAATACTGAAACGATTGAAATGTTCTTTAGCCTTTTCACTCCCTTTTACATACGTCCAGATAGCCCACATAGCGTGAACAAACATCAACAAGATAGCGATAATGCCGGTCACAGTATGTATTTCATCATGCAGGTGTGTGAGTCGCGCAATATTCTCCATTAAAGCTGTTCCCACAGAATCGGCCAATAGCCCCAATAAGAAAAAGACCAGATGCCAAAATTTCAGTTTCTTCTGCAACCGCTCTCCCCACACTCCTATTGTGTAAAACACCAATGCAGAAGTTATCACACAAATGGCTGCTATTAAATAATGTATATCTACTTCATTCAAATTCATAACCGATCAATTTTTCTCAAAAGAAACAAAGAATCAGAGTAATAGTTCAACAAAATAAAGATTATCTAAAATGTCATCTCCACATTACAATCTAACGAAACTGAAATTTCTATTTTTCCCTTTTCATAAAAAAGTAATAAAACCCGATTTGCAAAAACAAATAAAACGACTACCTTTGTGAGCGATTTGAGAATCGTGACTACGTATTTTTAATTATATCACTTAAAAAAAGAGCTAATTATGACTTATTCACACGAAGTGGAACACATGTGTGTTGTAAAGAAGGGTCCTAACCATGGACCGGCTCCCATACCCGAAGAAGGAAAATGGGTAAAATCAAAAGAAATTGTTGATATTTCAGGTCTGACACACGGTGTGGGTTGGTGTGCTCCTCAGCAGGGTGCATGTAAGCTGACTCTGAACGTAAAAGAAGGTATCATCCAGGAAGCTCTGGTTGAAACTATCGGCTGTTCAGGTATGACTCACTCAGCTGCTATGGCTGCTGAAATCCTCCCGGGAAAAACTATCCTCGAAGCATTGAACACAGACTTAGTTTGTGATGCCATCAACACTGCTATGCGCGAACTCTTCCTGCAGATCGTTTACGGACGTACTCAGTCAGCTTTCTCAGAAGGTGGTCTGATCATCGGTGCAGGTCTGGAAGACTTGGGTAAAGGTCTGCGTAGCCAGGTAGGTACATTGTACGGTACTTTGGCTAAAGGTCCTCGTTACCTTGAAATGGCTGAAGGTTACATCAAGACAATTGCTCTTGACAAAAACGATGAAATCTGCGGATACGAATTCGTCCACATGGGTAAATTCATGGACGAAATCAAGAAGGGTACTGATGCGAATGAAGCATTGAAGAAAGTTACCGGTACTTACGGACGCTTCACTGCAGAACAGGGAGCTGTTAAACACATTGATCCACGTCACGAATAATATAAGGAGGAAAAGAAATTATGATTAGAGAAGTAAAATTTGAAAGTCAGGACCGCCGTATCAAAGGCATCATCGAAGCCTTGAACGCTAACGGTATCAAAGACATCGAAGAAGCTAACGCTATCTGCGAAGCTGCTGGAGTTGATCCTTATAAAACGTGTGAAGAAACTCAACCGATCTGTTTTGAAAATGCTAAGTGGGCTTACGTAGTAGGTGCTGCTATCGCTATCAAGAAAGGTTGCAAAAATGCAGCTGACGCTGCCGAAGCTATCGGCATCGGTCTGCAGGCATTCTGTATCCCGGGTTCTGTAGCCGACGACCGTAAGGTTGGTATCGGTCATGGTAACCTGGCTGCTATGTTGTTGCGTGAAGAAACTAAATGTTTCGCTTTCCTGGCAGGTCACGAATCTTTCGCTGCTGCCGAAGGTGCTATCAAAATCGCTGCAAAAGCAGACAAAGTACGTAAAGAACCTCTGCGTTGTATCTTGAACGGTCTTGGAAAAGACGCTGCTCAGATCATCTCTCGTATCAACGGCTTTACTTATGTTCAGACACAGTTTGACTATTTCACAGGCGAACTGAAAGTAGTACGTGAAATTGCTTACTCTGACGGTCCTCGTGCAAAAGTAAAATGCTATGGTGCAGATGATGTACGTGAAGGTGTAGCCATCATGTGGAAAGAAGGCGTGGACGTATCTATCACAGGTAACTCTACTAACCCGACTCGTTTCCAGCACCCGGTTGCAGGTACTTACAAGAAAGAACGTGTATTGGCCGGTAAGCCATACTTCTCAGTAGCTTCAGGTGGTGGTACAGGTCGTACTCTTCATCCGGACAACATGGCTGCTGGTCCTGCTTCTTATGGTATGACAGACACAATGGGTCGTATGCACTCAGACGCTCAGTTCGCCGGTTCATCCTCAGTTCCTGCTCACGTAGAAATGATGGGATTCTTAGGAATTGGTAACAACCCGATGGTAGGTTGTACAGTAGCTTGTGCAGTTGACGTAGCTCAGGCTTTGGCAAAGTAATTTAAGCCATTCTATATTGACAAACTCCTGCAGTCATATGATTGCAGGAGTTTTTTATTGTATAAATCAGAATAGATTATTTCTTCCTTTTTAAACAAAAACCACCTCTCCTTTTCTCTATCATTTCCCTAATTCTATTTTCAGTATTATAACTTATCCTAATCTCACTACGAAAATCAATGCATTTAGATTACAAAATATAGAATAAGTCTTTCTTTTCTGTATATTTGCGCCCGGTATTTTAGATGCAATTCCGAAAAGTCGTAAGTTTTCGGAGTCATTTTATACTTCCCCCACTTAAGAACTTACTTATTTAGACAAAGTTAATGAAACAAATCAATGCAGTAATTACAGGAGTTGGAGGATATGTACCCGATTACATCCTGACTAATGATGAGATATCCAGAATTGTAGATACCACCGATGAATGGATCATGGGGCGTATCGGCATCAAGGAAAGACGTATTCTGAATGAAGAAGGTCTTGGCACTTCATACATGGCACGTAAGGCTGTGAAGCAATTGATGCAACGTACAAAAAGCCATCCGGATGACATCGATCTGGTAATTGTCGCTACAACCACTCCCGATTATCGGCTTCCTTCAACAGCTTCCATTCTGTGTGAAAGAGTGGGATTAAAAAATGCATTCGCCTTTGATATGCAGGCAGTATGCAGTGGTTTCTTATATGCTCTGGAGACCGGAGCCAACTTTATCCGTTCGGGAAGATACAAAAAGGTCATCATAGTTGGTGCCGATAAGATGTCATCGGTGATAGATTACACCGATCGCGCCACCTGTCCTATTTTTGGTGATGGTGCAGCAGCTTTTTTACTGGAACCTACTACGGATCATTTAGGCATTATAGATTCTGTTTTAAGAACAGACGGCAAAGGACTCCCTTTTTTACATATGAAAGCCGGCGGCTCCGTATGTTCTCCTTCTTATTTTACGATAGACAATCACATGCACTATCTTTATCAGGAAGGCCGTACAGTATTCAAATATGCTGTAGCCAATATGTCAGATGCTTGTGAATCGATTATTGAAAGAAATCAGCTAACGAAAGACCAAATCGACTGGGTTATTCCCCACCAGGCCAATCAACGCATTATCAATGCTGTCGCCCAACGCCTGGATATGCCATTAGAAAAAGTCATGATCAATATCGAACGCTATGGCAACACCAGTGCCGGCACACTTCCATTATGTATATGGGATTTCGAAGATAAGCTCAAAAAAGGTGATAATTTGATCTTTACCGCTTTCGGAGCCGGATTTGCCTGGGGAGCCGTCTACGTGAAATGGGGATATGACGGAAAGATAAATAACGCCACCAGCACACAAGCTTAGCCACAGAAAGTCATAATCACGCCACCGTCAACATCAGATAGCTTTTTAAAGCAAAATAGCCCAAAGTGCTTTTTTGCAAATACAAAGGAACCTTATGCCGTTTTTTTTGTTATTTGCTGATAATTAAATGCATTAAGATGATGGAAAATGGCGTAATGATGCAGTATTTTGAATGGAATCTGCCAAACGATGGAAAGTTGTGGAAACAATTAAAAGAAGACGCATCACATCTACATAAAATCGGTGTGACAGCAGTTTGGATTCCGCCTGCTTATAAAGCCGACGAGCAGCAAGATGAAGGTTATGCAACCTATGACTTGTATGATCTTGGCGAGTTCGAACAAAAAGGAACCGTAAGAACGAAGTATGGCACAAAAGATGAATTGAAAGAAGCGATCGACGAGTTACATAAAAACCACATTTCAGTATATCTGGATGTAGTACTCAACCATAAAGCCGGAGGTGATTTCACTGAAAAATTTATGGTTGTGGAAGTCGATCCCCATGACAGAACCCAAGGATTGGGAAAGCCGTTCGAGATACAAAGCTGGACCGGATATAGTTTCCATGGACGCAAGGATAAATATTCTGATTTCAAATGGCATTGGTATCACTTCTCCGGAACCGGTTTTGACGATGCCAAAAAGCGGAGCGGCATCTTCCAGATACAAGGAGAAGGTAAAGCATGGAGCGAGGGTGTAGATAGCGAAAATGGAAACTATGATTTCCTGTTATGTAACGATATCGACCTGGATCATCCGGAAGTAATTGCCGAACTGAATCGCTGGGGAAAATGGGTTTCCAAAGAACTGAACCTTGACGGAATGCGTTTGGATGCCATCAAGCACATGAAGGATAAGTTCATCGCACAATTTCTGGATGCGGTAAGGAGTGAAAGAGGAAACAACTTTTACGCTGTAGGTGAATACTGGAACGGAGATCTGAAAACACTCGATGCATACATAGAATCTGTGGACCATAAAGTCAACTTATTTGATGTTCCGTTACATTACAATATGTTTCAGGCTTCACAAGAAGGCAAAAATTATGATTTGCAGAATATCTTGAAGGGCACATTGGTCGAACATCATTGCGATTTAGCAGTCACCTTTGTCGACAATCACGATTCACAATTGGGCAGTTCGTTAGAATCACAAATAGAGAACTGGTTCAAGCCACTGGCCTATGGTTTGATATTATTGATGAAAAACGGTTATCCCTGCCTGTTCTATGGAGACTATTATGGTGTAAAAGGCGAAAAGTCTCCCCATGCCCCGATCATTGATATTTTACTGAATGCAAGGCGAAAATATGCCTACGGTGATCAGATCGAATATTTCGACCATCCTTCTACCATTGGTTTCATCCGTACGGGAGATAAAGAACACACCGGCTCCGGCCTGGTCTTTTTAATGTCAAATGATGAAGCCGGTAGCAAAATGATGAATCCGGGTGAGGAACATGAAGGTGAAGTATGGCATGAAATCACCGGAAGCATTCCCGAAGAGGTCACTTTAGATGAGAAAGGAAACGGAAAATTCTCTGTTAATGCCCGTAATATTGCCGTTTGGATAAAGAAAAGTTAAAATGGAAATTCATTCGGAGAGAAAGAAAAAGCTTAGCTTACCCCTACTGTTCAAAATAATAAAAGATACAGTTTGGGGATTTATAGACGACAGCGTTATGAGGCTGAGCGCTTCATTGGCTTATGCGACATTGTTTTCAATTATCCCTTTTCTTTCTCTCCTGGTCACTGTCGGAGTCTTTTTCCATATGGATTTGGCCAACCAGCTTTATGTACAGTTACAACCCATTGTAGGACCGGAAATCACCGAAGCACTTCGCTCCATTATAGAAAATGCAGAAAATACAGATTCTTCCAGATCTGCTGCCATTGTCAGCTTAGGCATTTCTATTTTCGGTGCTACCACTATTTTTGCAGAGATACAAAGTTCATTGAACACAATTTGGGGAATAAAAGCTGTTCCTAAAAAAAGCTGGCTCAAGTTTATCAAAAACAGAATACTCTCTTTTTCCATAATACTTGTATTTGCTTTCATCCTTCTGATTACATTTACCATCACCAGCATCATCGGAGAATTGAGTAAAAAGTTTATGGTTAATTATCCCGAAATAGCCGGGTCATTGGTTCAGGTAGTAGGAATCATTATAAATATAGGTGTAACGGCCATCATTTTCACATTGATTTTCAAAATATTGCCCGATGCCAAAATAAAAAGCAGAGATGTTTTTATTGGAGCGATTGTGACCACATTACTGCTACTGGTAGGTCAATGGGGAATCTCATTTTATATAGGGATTGCAAACGTAGGAACCGTTTACGGAGCAGCAGCATTCATGGTCGTTTTCGTTACGTGGATTTATTATTCTTCCATCATCATATATACAGGCGCAGAGTTCACCAAAGCATGGGCAAACGAAATGGGTGGTAAGATTTTTCCCGATGAATATGCGGTAGCCACCAAAACCATAGAAATACACGAAAACAAACCAATCGGATTGGATGATTGAGAACAGGGATTACTTCTCCTGCAATGACTTACTCTCAGCCTCACGACATGTTTTCGTATACTGTTTCAGATGCTTTCTCATCTGCCCGAAGCGGACAAAGCCTAAAAAGAATAAAATGATCCCGGCCATAATACACACCCACGCCAGCCCATGCAAACGTGAGATACTTTCAACTTGAAAGATCCCTATTCCTACAGTCAGGAGATAAAGTGCCATGCGAATATATGCAAACAAAGTTCTTTCATTGGCCAACTTTGTTCTTTCAAGTGCCAAATGATCACGGAGTATCAACTCTTTATCATTCTCAAAGTTATCGGTAAATGTCAACATAGATATTGAGGAAATTGTGTTCTATACGTTTTTCTTTAAAAACAAAGATAGAAAAGAATAGTTCCCCAAAACAGAATCTCAATTAACAAAAACAACCTTTTACCAGCAAGTAGATTAACGTAAACTATACCGATTGAATAGTATCTACCACCCTCCTGATATCTTCATCTGTCAATGTAGGTCCCGAAGGCAGGCAAAGACCAATATCGAACAACCTCTCACTCGTACCGTTCCCGTAAAACGGAGCATCTGTAAACACAGGCTGAAGATGCATCGGCTTCCACAAAGGACGAGTCTCTATATTTTCGACATCCAGCTTCAAACGGATATCTTCACGACTCTTGCCCGCAAGATTCGGATCAACCAGGATACAAGTCAGCCAAAAGTTGGAAGCAAACCGCAAATCAGGGTTCTCCATAACCATAATACCTGCCACATCTTTCAGCAAATCAACATACAAAGAGTGAATAGCACGGCGACGGGCAATATGCTCTTCCAGAACGTACATCTGCCCACGGCCGATACCCGCACAGATGTTGCTCATACGGTAATTGTAGCCGATATGGGTATGCTGGTAATGCGGAGCGGCATCACGAGCCTGCGTCGCATAGAACTTTGTCTGTCGGGCCTCCTCAGACGTACGACAGATCAGAGCACCTCCACCGGAAGTCGTGATCATCTTGTTGCCATTGAAAGAGAGAGCGGCCAACTCACCGAATGTGCCACACTTCCGTCCGTTCAGTTCCGAACCCAAAGCCTCCGCGGCATCCTCCAATACGGGAATACCATAACGACCCGCAATATCCATGATCTCGTCCATCTTGGCAGGCATACCGTAAAGGTGAACAGGGATAATAGCCTTCGGAAGCTTACCCGTCTTGCGCAAACGGTCCTTTATAGCCTCCTCAAGCAATACCGGATCCATATTCCACGTATCCTTCTCACTGTCCACAAAAACAGGTTTGGCCTCCAGATAAGAAATCGGATTGGCAGAGGCGGCAAAAGTAAAGCTTTGGCAGATCACTTCATCGCCGGGATTTACATCCAGAAGAATCAAGCCCAAGTGAAGTGCAGCCGTTCCCGCACTCAAGGCCACCACATGGCGATCTTCATGCAAATATTCGGTCAAAGATTGCTCAAAAGCATCCACGTTAGGTCCCAAAGGCACAACCCAGTTCGTATCAAAGGCCTCTTTTATAAAGTCTTGCTCACGGCCACCCATGTGAGCAAGCGAAAGCCAGATTCGTTTGTTCATAATAAACTTTATTATAATTTCATTTTCTTACGTAGTAAGGAATCAAGAGGAAAAGTAAAATTCTATATATCTTTTCCCAAAACGGTATAAACGATGATTTTAATATCATTCCCAAATGACCAGTTATCCAAATACTCTATATTTATTCGCACTTTGTCAGGAAACAAAACCTCATCATTATATTTTTGAGGATTATCCTGCCCCGCCAGCAATTCTTCTTCATTACGATATTTCAAACTGGCAGGTCCGGTAATACCCGGTTTTAAAAGCAACATTCTCCTATCGTCTCCCAGCAGATTGTCAGCATATCCCGGGACATCAGGACGAGGACCGACCAAACTCATATCTCCTATCAGCACATTCCACAGTTCCGGAAGTTCATCAATCTTATATTTTCTCAATTTGGCCCCCAATGGCGTGATCCGGCTTTCTCCCTTTACAGAAACAGAACTACCGGAATGCCCAACCGTCATAGAACGAAATTTATACATGGTAAATAATCTACCATACCGCCCAACTCTTTTCTGTCTGAATATAACAGGACCTCCAGGCATCTTAACACGAATAAGAATAGCTGTTACTAATAAAATTGGAGAAAGAAAAAGGAGACCGAGAAAAGATACACTGCGGTCAAACAAATTTTTGAAAAACATGAAAATCTATCAAAAGACTCATAATGAAATTACCCAACCTTTTAGAGGCTTGTATTCCACTTTGAGTAGATTTATTGTTTAAAAATTAATTATATTTTTGATTTGTGATATACAGAATAAACAGTCGATAACATTTTTATGACTTGTCTTTTTTATTTCCCTGTTCATATTCCTTCCACAAATATTTAAATAAAAAGAAAATAGCAACTAATCTATTTTAAATTAAAGCATTATATAATACTTCAATTGGATGGTAAGCTCGCCTTCCCGTACCATCTTTTATCTGCTGCCTACAACTGGTTCCTGGAGCAGAAATACATATATCTTCTTTAGCTTGACGAATTGCTGGAAACAAGACCTGCTCACCTATTTGCATTGATAAGTCATAATGCTCTTTTTCATATCCAAAAGCTCCTGCCATACCACAACACCCTGACGGTATAATATCCACTTGATAGTTTTTAGGGAGTGAAAGCATCTCTTTAGAAGGCTCTATAGACGCTAACGACTTCTGATGGCAATGCCCATGTAATTTTATATAAAGATATGATTGAGTAAATTGTTCCTGTTTAATATTACCCTTACGCATCTCACGAACAATAAACTCATCATACAACAGACAGTTTACCGATAATTTACGAGCATATCCTTGTAATTCCTCATCCACCAAATCCGGATACTCATCACGAAACGAAAGTATGCATGAAGGTTCAATTCCAACTAAAGGAATTTCTTCTGTCACTATATCTTTTAAAAATAATATATTCTTTTCTGCTATTTTCTTAGCTTTCTTCAAAAGTCCTTTCGATATTTCAGTACGCCCACTTTCCAAGTGCTTTGGTATAATAACCTCATAGCCCAATGTACGCAATAATTTGATGAACTTTACACCAATCTCTACATCCATATAATTGGTAAATTCATCTGCAAACAAATACACTTTTCTATTACATTTGTTCATATCTGGATTATTGTATAACCAACTCTTCAATGTTATTTTATAAAGTCTGGGAATAGAACGTTGAGGTGCAAACTTTAATATACGTTTTAGTAATGAGGAAGTAAATTGGGCAGTAACAAAAGCATTATACAGCCAAGGAGCAACCATCCCCAATTTTTGCACCTTAGTCAAATTAGCTATTAATCTGGAACGTAAAGAAACAAATGTTTCATCATAGTGATGCTGCAAATATTCAGCCTTATAACGAGCCATATCCACATTCGATGGACACTCCGATTTGCAAGCTTTACACGAAACGCATGTATCCAATACTTCCAAAATTTCCGGTTGACTAAATATTCGATCATGTGCAGGATGTATCAACAACTCTCTCAAAGTATTGGCACGTGCCCGTGTCGTATTCTTTTCTTCTCTGGTAGCCCGATAAGTAGGGCACATTGTACCACCAAAGAGATTTGATTTCCGGCAATCTCCAGAACCATTACATTGTTCTATGGCGCACAACCAACCCTTTTGTTTAGAAAAGTCAAAATATGTCTTAACCCCAAGATTGTGCTGTTCATAACGTAAATTAATATCCATAAAAGGTGTATCTACAATCTTACCAATATTAAATATATGAGGTAAATCCCATGTCTCCTTTATGTCTCGCAGAAAACTATAAATTTTATCACCCAACAACAAAGGGATAAACTCGCCTCTCAAACGACCATCCCCATGTTCACCACTTAATGAGCCTCTGTGCTTCCTCACCAACTCAGCCGTTTCCGTAGCAACTAAACGGAATAGTTTCTTATCTTTCTCCTTTTTCAAATTGAGTACCGGGCGTAAATGCAACTCCCCAGTACTAATATGTCCATGATAAATACAGTCCAGACCATATTTACTTAACATAACTTTCAAATCAGCGATAAAAGCAGCTAAACGCTCAGGAGCAATGGCAGTATCCTCAATCAATGAAACGGGCTTAGCACTTCCGGGCATACCAGAAAGCAACCCCAATCCAGATTTTCTTAAAGCCCATACACGACTAATATCTTTCCCATATACAAGAGGATAATGAGTTCCATAATGATGTATTTTTAAATCATCAATTATTTCATTAGCCTTTTTATCAACCTCACCCCTTGTTTGCTCAGCTAACTCAATAATGAGGATAGCAGCAGGATCTCCCTGAATAAAAAAGCGATTCTTATTTTGTGAAATATTCTGTTTGCTCAACTCCAGTATTGTACTATCCATTAACTCAATTGCAACCGGAGCATGTCGCAAAGCCACAAGATTTGCAGCAAAAGATTCTTCCAATGTAGAACAATGTACACATATCACGGCTTTTTCCGTAGGAGGAAGAGGAACTAATTTTAGTTTTAACTCTGTGATTAAAGCTAATGTACCTTCCGAACCCGCTAACAATTTGCAAAGATTAAAAGGCTCAGAACAATTCTTATCAAAATAGTTACTACGCAATAATTCGTCAATAGCATATCCTGAGTTACGTCTTCGTAAAGATACATCAGGATAATTATCGACGATTTCTTTTTGGTTTTCAAAATTCGATAATAACGTAATAATTTGGCTATAAATACGTCCTTCCAATGAGTCTAATTTACATTTCTCGTTTATCTCCTTAGAAGTCATTCCTTTCAATACTACTTCAGAACCATCACTTAAAACGACGTTAGCTTCAAGCAAATGATCACGTGTACTACCATATACTAAAGAGTGAGAACCGCACGAATTATTGCCAACCATTCCTCCTAAGCAACAACGATTAGAAGTAGAAGTTTCCGGCCCGAAAAACAACCCATAAGGCTTACAATAAAGATTTAGCTCATCCAATACAACTCCCGGTTGTACTCTTACCCAACGTTCCTCCTGATTGATTTCCAATATATGGTTCATATATTTGGAAATATCAACAACAAGTCCTTTGCCAACGACTTGTCCCGCCAAAGAAGTTCCTCCAGCACGAGGAATCAAATTAATTTGATTTTTCCTGGCAAAATCACTAATCTTCTGCACATCAGAAGAATCCTTAGGATATGCAACGGCAATAGGCATCTCTCTGTAAGCAGAGGCATCAGTTGAATAAAGAATGCGATAAAGCAACTCTTCTTTTAGTTCACCGAGTATATGTAAATTTTGAAAATTCATCTAAGTTATTATAAAGATATTATACTACAAACACATAATCATTTATAGGATTCTTATCATTTACGCTAACAACAAGGCTTCTAATATCTTATTCCCAGCATCACCATTTCCATATAAGCGATTTTCAAATCCTTTTTTAGGTGTAGTCATCAATAAAAAGCAACTTTCTTCTATTTGTTTCTTATCACTGCCTACCAAACAATTAAAACCATTATCTACCAACTCTATCCATTCAGTTTCATCACGCATTGTAACGCAATACTTCCCAAAGAAATAAGCTTCTTTCTGAAGTCCTCCACTATCAGTCATTACTATTTCACAATTCTTCAATAGCCATACCATCTCCAAATATCCGACAGGTTGAATAAAGCATATATTAGAATGAGAGAAATCATACCCTATTTTAATCAATTTACTCTTGGTACGCGGATGAAGTGGTAAAACGACCTCGCACTTCTGAGATATATTTTCTAAAGCAGCAAAAATGCTTTTTAAACGCTCAGGGCTATCTGTATTTTCAGCACGATGAACGGTACATAATATAAACCTATCCAGCAAACCTATTGAAGGTTTTTTGCATTTGCTCGCATAGAATATTGCTGCATCTTGCATTACATCTCCATTATTTATCATTTTACATTTTATATTAGCATACCCTTCGCTCAACAAATTTTCCATTGCTTTATCTGTAGGACAAAAAAGAATATCACTGATGCGATCTGTCAAAATACGATTTATTTCTTCAGGCATATTCATATTAAAAGAACGAAGTCCTGCTTCTACATGAGCAACTTTTATATGTAATTTCTTCGCAGCTAATGCACCAGCAATAGTAGAATTTGTATCACCATATACCAACACCCAATCAGGTTGCTCTTTTTCTAAAATTTTTTCTATTTTCTCCAACATCTGGCCAGTCATTGCCCCGTGACTCAAACTATTTATATTTAGATTATAATGTGGCTTAGGAATACACATTTCACAAAAAAAGATATCGCTCATATTAGCATCAAAATGCTGACCTGTATGTATAATAATTTCTTCCACATTTTTAGACACCAAAAACATCCGGCTAACAACAGCTGCTTTTATAAATTGAGGACGAGCCCCTATAATTGTCACTATTTTCATACTCTATTATTTATATATTCTTCTACAATTTTTTTTGCAAGAAAAGGATAACTTAAATTTTCTTCTGCAAATTTTCTCCCTCTACACCCTTTACTAATTAACTCTGCATTTGTAAATGAAAACATTTTTATAATACCTGCTGCTATTTCTCGTGGCGACTCTGCATCCACTGTAATTCCACAGTCAGCTTCCTTCACCCAATCATTTGCGGCACAAACCGAATGCAATATCGGTTTCCTAGACATCATATAATCAATTAACTTATTAGGAGATATACCAAAACGATATAATGGGTTTTTCTCCCAACCAATATATAATATATCCATCTGATTTAATAATTCAGGTATTTCTTTTTTAGGTACTGGATCCAGAAAATAAACATTCTTAATACATTCTTTTTGAACACGTTCTACTAAACGTGCCTTTTCTTGCCCATTACCAACCAAAAGACATACTATATTCTGGTTTTTATCAAAGACTATTTTCATTGCATCCAACAAATAATCCAATGCATTCGATTTCGCATGGCCACCTGCATAACCAATAACCTTTTTCCCCTTATTTTTCAATTCGGAAATAAATTGCATATGTAAAGGCGAAAGATCACATTGAGATGTCCACTCTTCCGGATCATACCCATTGGGAATATAAACAAATTTATTTGCATCCATTCCATGAGAGACCATATGTGAACATGCATTTGGAAGTAACGATATAACTTTATCACTAAATTTATATGCATCATTTTCTGCCTTTTGCAACAATGCAATGAAGGGATGATATTTAGAATACCCTCCTATTTCAATTGGAGATAATGGCCACAAGTCATGTACCTCATAAATAAGTTTTGCATGATAATATTGGGCTATTTTATGAGCTGGATAGATATCTAATGGATAAGTAGATGATGCAATTACAAGATCTGGAATAAAACCATCGAGATAGTTCCGGAAATACAACCTTAATTTAAGAACAAAACCAAACATTGAACATACACGCTTAGCACCATTTCCGCTATACCTTCCTGCTGATATCCAACGATAATGTATGCCATCTATTACACTAAAGCTATCTAAAGGTTGCTTAATCCTTAAATGAGAATAATTAGCGGCCAAAACTCTAACCTGATGCCCCATCCTTACCCATTCTTTAGAAAGATAATAAGGACGATATTCCATTCCTAAATTTGGATATCCAGCATAATGATTAATAAGAAGTATATTCATAAACTATCATATAATTGCAAAAGTATCTCCTCTTGTGTTTTCCAATTAAATTTTTCTTTCACTGCCCTACGACCGTTATCTCCCATTTTACGAGCAATAACAGGATTATCTATTAAATATTGTATAGCACCAGTTATACTATTTACATCATGAGGATTTATACATATTCCACAATAATACTCTTCAACTATTTCTTTCCAAATATCAAAATCTGTACAGACTAAAGGTATTCCTGCTTCCATATATTCAAAATTCTTAATAAAACCTAGACCTCCCTTCTTCCCTCCAACATTTAAAGTATAATCATGAATAGCCATACCAATAGCAATTTTATCATAAAGGAGTAATACTTTTTCTTTTGATATCCGTCCGTAGAAATCGACAAAATCCCATCCTTTAAAAGTTTGAAGTTGTTTTAAATAACCCTCCTCAGCATTACCAGCCAATAAATAACGGACATTTCCCAAATTAGTTAATGCAATAAGGATATTCTCATGCATATACTCTTGCTTTATATTACCTGCAAAACCAATAGTCCTTTCCATCACGGAACTTCTTTCTACATTATTCCTAAATACAGGATAATTGGAAACAACATATGTACGCTTATTATATTGAACCAATCTAGAAGCTATATCTTGATTTACAGTTACAATAGCATCAAGTTGTTTCAATATAAACTTTTCATATTTAGTATATGAGAAAGATATAAATTTACGGATAAAGAAAGGAATCCATTCTTTTGACAATATTTGACGAGGAATATCTTCATGAGAATCGAAAATGACTATCTTTCCTTTTTTTTTCAATAACAATGCATAAAGAAGTAATTCCGGATCATGCAAATGATATATATCTGCATTAACCCATAATGCATTCTTATAAACACGTTTGGTATAGAACAAGATACGCTGTAAACGACTAACAGGCTTATTGAGTACTCCTATAATTTGAATACCATTTCTTATATGATTCAATATCTCAGGAGCCACAAGATAAACTTCGTAACCTGCATTACTTAAAGAACCGCATTCCTTGTGGAATATTCTGATATCATCTGCTGGATGCACACTTGTAACGTGACAAACCTTCCTTTTTCCCATGTCCTCTCAAATTACACCTATTTATCAAGCAATAAATAAATGATATAAACAAAACCATATAAAAATTAGTATCTACTATTATTCCGCTTATTCCTGTTTCCGCAAATTGTGAGAAATAATAAATCATATATATATATAAACTTGAAAATATAACACTCTTACTCACTAAAAGAGATCTAACAAATAAAATATCCAATGTTTGTAATGCAAAACCAAACATTATACTGGCTAATATTAATCCATACAACCCAAAGTTTATATACATTTCTCCAATGTAGACAGTAGGCATTGAACCTACTAAATCCCCTAAAAGATCTCCTTTCGCATAATTCATAATTTCTACAGTTAAGCGAAATGATTCAAAAGGAAATATTCCCGCTGGATTTGGGAAAGAAATTCCATACAAAAATCCGAACTCTTCCGCATACTTTATATACCAATAAAAAGGATGAATTGCGCCAATAAAGACCCGATGTAGAGCCCCTTCAATAATAACTTCAATAGGAGCATCCTCCAACCCCATAAAACACATATACATTATCAAAACTAAACCACACGAAAAAACGACCAATTTTAATATTATCTTCTTATTAATAAATCCATTTTTATAAAAGAAGATAATGCAACATAACAATAAAAATTTAAGGATAGGCGCCTTTTGTATAGTAGATAATGAATAAAAAAGATTATAAAGAAACAAAGCTATATATAAATATTGCCATTTTTTCTTCTTACAACTTTTTATAAAAGAAACAACTATAAATAAAAACAAAGGTAATGTCTCCATAAACATTACATATCTATAAAATTTCCCAGAAAAATTATTAGTAGCCTCACTTCTCAAAAAGGCAAGTGCAGCTCCATTATCAGCAGAGAAAACAGATTCCAATGGAAATCCTCCAATTGCATTTCTATAAACAAGCAAAACAAAGAAACTTAAAATAAAAAGAAATAAAATAACAAAGAAATTTTTATTTGAATTATCAAAACAGCTAATTGAAACTTTAATTAATTGTAGATCTCTATTTTTTCTGGGATAACAAATATTTTTAAATACGATATTTGCTATCGCAAAGCCTAATAACAAGAACAGTAAACCTAACAAAGTAAATACCCAAACAAGGAAAAAAATATCAGGACGGGCATACATACCCAAATAATCTTCAGCCTCAAAATGCATAATATTCAATAGAATACTACCGATATAAGCAAAAGATATGTAACATAAACAAAAAAAAGATGTAATAGTAAAAACCCTAATTCGTCCACAAATCGCTATATAAAAGTTATATAGCACCAATAAATAAATAACTGAAAAAACGACTATAAAAATTGCCGTCATAAATATTTTATTAAAATAAGACCTAAGTATATTGACAGCAAATAAATTCCAATGAATCTTACAAACCTTCCAAAATCTTTCCTAAGATAATAAAATATAACTAATAAATTCAATAGATTAAATACAATCAATGCTACCGCAAAGCATATCACAACCGAAACAAAGTCACTAAAAACATAAAATCCAGACACAACAGATGCAACGATCAACATTAAATAAAGTAAAGAAAGATACAAGTTTATTTTCTGCTTTCCAATTACAACCAAACAATAGCTAACACAGTTTGAACAAAACAACAGCACATACGGAAATATTAAAATAGATACAATTTTGCCAACAAGCAACCATGAATCTCCTAAAATAAAGGTAAATAATACTTCCGAACAAGAAAATAAAATCAATACAGGTAAAAAAGCTAATATCAAAATACGTGTAATCAAAATATAAGTAAACCCAGATATATCCTTACACTCTCTTATGCATTCAGAAGAATGACGAAAATAGATAGTTGTAATAGGAGCACCTATCAAACGCATCGGAACCCCCAATATTCTTTCACACATAGCATAACCTCCTAATGAAGCATTACCAAAATAGGCAGAAAACAATTGATTAGGTAGCTGAATCGTAAAAGTTGATATTAAATTAGAAGGAAACTGATATATAATAAAGTCCTTAAAATCTTTATAAACAGATACACAATCCCTATAAGCTATTTTCTTAAATGGATTCATATGATATAGCATTTGTATATTTGCCACTAAGTATCCACCGGTAGATGCCATCAAGAAGCCAGTCCCTCCCCACCCCCATAAACCAAAAGGAATTGCTAAACAGAGCAATGCCAATGAATTTATCATTGCATTCCAAAATAAGATCCGATTTTTTCTTAACCGATTTGCATAAACCGACAACAAAGAGAAGGTACCAACAAGAAGTACATAAAGATACATCAATAGTAAAGAATAAGACCCTGTAATAGAATAAATAGAATAAACAGGTAATAAAGTCAGTGCAAGAACAAAGCAAAAAGTACTAACCAATATATGAGAAATCCATGCTGTAGTAAAAACTGATTTGGCTTTATTTTCTTCCACCGGTATCATTATGGCTGAAGTTAATCCTAATGTTGAAATACCGTTAACAATTGTAGCAGTAGAGATAACAATTGCATAATCTCCAAAAGCTGTATCTGAATAGATCCGACTAAGGATCGGGATAGATAAAAATGAAATTAAATTAGCAAAGACATTTCCTGAAAACAAGACTACAACGCTTTTCAAAAACGGCGAGCTGTCAATCTTTCTTTTAATCCGTATCGCTACTTTCATATACCCACTAATATCGACCGATAAGCTTCCTCTAAAATACCTTTTTCATTTTCCCAACACAATTCTTTCTTGGCATCTTGCATATTTGCTTTAAAACGAGAATATAATACTTTATCCTTATTCATTAGTTGTATAGCTTCTACTAAACTATTCACATCATCTGATTTACAGCAAACTCCAATATCATACATTTTTACAATCCTTTCCATCTCAGGAAAATCACTGACTATGAGTGGGATCATCGCTTGAATAGATTCAAATAGCTTATTAGGTAAAGCATAATAATGGTTTACGCAAGTATTTAACAAAACAGAGAGTCCCACATCGACACTACCAATATATTCCCACAACATTGAATGCTCTACGGCTGGGTGAAAAAATACTTTTTCTTTCAATTGCAAAGAAGAAATCATAGCCTCAAGGCGTGAAACATATTTTTTTTCTCCATTTCCCAAAATTAACAAACAAGCATTTTGAACATTCGCAACTGCATAAATTGCATTTTCAATGCCACGCCCATCTGTAATCGCTCCATGATACATTAAAATAAAACGTTCAATTGGGATGTTATATTCCTCACATATTTTTCTTCTTTTCAATATACATCTATTTACATCTATATTCCAATACGAAGGAACATTCCGAACCACCAAAGGTCTATTTTTCAAACGATGAAGATTTTGTATTGCATCTGCAATAGAATCATTTACAACAATATTAAGGACAGTCCTCTTACATAAAAAACATTCTAATGCTTTAACAAATAACTTTACAATAAAATTTCGCTTACAATTTCGCCCATACTCAAATTCATGAGAATCATAAACCAGCAAAGGTTTTTTACGCAAGCCAAGAGTAGATAACCAACCAATACATAAACAAATCAAATCATGACAACTCAGTAATTCCCCCTGCAATTTTCTGATATATCGAACCCATATACAAAGAGAAAAAAGTCTATTCAGGAATGGATTTGCAATAAACGGCATCAAAGGCCTAGAAACAAGTCGATGCAAGGTATAAGAGGAACTCTCAGTTATTATAGCATTATCTCCTTTCGCAACCACAATAACATTACATCCTAAGCTATTTAAAACTGAAATCTCTTTTAGGTCTCTGGTTTCATGTTCAAAATAGGTAGGTACTATTTTGATAACTTTTTTATTTTCACCACTCATTTAATCAGAAAAGTCTTTACTTTATGCAAAAAAGGCAGAAAACGATCTATTTTATAATCTGAATGTTGTTTCCCAGGTCTATTTATAAGCTCTTCAAACTCTTCTCGAGACATCTCTATTTTCTTCAAAACAAATTCAATATCTTTTTCCATCTTATTTTTATCGTAAACAGGCTTCTCCAACTCTGCTAACGCCTGTTCTCTAGACATTTGTCCTGAAACAATTAAACTAGATAAGTGAGATGTTCTTTTATCTACATGGAACTTATGATAAAACCAGTATAGCTGGGTCACTTTCGTTAATATATTTTCCAAATGTTTTGCTTCATAATATGTAAATCCACAAAAATCATTCAATTCATGAATTGCACGTTCTTTATTATAATCAATATAATTTAAAGGACGTAAGCTTTTTATTTTATATAAATAGGCATCCACAATCCTTTGATAAGATGATAAAAATGTCAGTTTATCAACAGGTTTTGAACCAAACTTTTTCTGTATATCCCTATTATGGATCATATCAAAAACCTCATAAGTATTACCTTTCTGCAATACACACTCCAAGGCAAAATTTCCACCTGATAAAAAATTGTAAACCTTATATTTACGTGCATAATTGTATAAGCAGGCAAACAAAATATTATCTTGAGGTATTGCAATGTTAGGAACCTCAGCTTTTATAAAAGCCTTTGTCATAGCATTAAATTGCTCCGAATCAGGAGCTTCTACCATCAGTTCAATACCACAGGCTTCACATAAGTTTTTTATATTAGATGTTGCTAACTCTGTATCATAGCCATCGTCCACATGGACAGCCAATATTCTTAATCCCCATTTCACAGAACCTAAATAGGCTAAATATGCAGAATCTAACCCTCCGGATATTCCCATTAAGCAGTCATACTGTTTTCCCTTTCCTTCATATTTAAGCATTTCAATCATTTGACGCAACTTCTGTTCACCTTCCGCATTAGGAAAGTAGACCTTTCCAATCAGATTTAATGCATCTGTGCAATAATTACATCGTCCATGCTTATCAAATGTTATAGTTTCATCTGATTTATTATCCATTACACAACGCGTACATCTTTTATATTCTTCCATCTTATATTAATTAAAAAAATAATTTACTATCTTCAATTTAAAGTCAAGTTTATAATTTTTAGAAAAGTCTTTATTGAAATAATCTCTACTGATTTCACAAACATCTGATATAACCGGTTGTACAGAATAATAACAGCATCTTTCCTGCGAGTCAAAATCGGGTAATATCATAGGTAGAGGAACAATAGCATCTTGTTTTGATTTGTCATTAGCGAAAGCATCCCACCCATAGTATGGAAAGTTTTTTTATTTCCTGCTTGATAAACAATATCTCCACATCTCCATTATCATTAATAGAAGGATACATTTGTATTTCATCATCATTTGTTATCTGTCCTTTTCCCATAATAATAATTTCCAGTTCATCTCCAAAAGCTATTGTAGAATAAATCAAATGAGATTTATTGGGAGAAAAAGCATACTGATACATATTTTTAATATATTAATTAAAATATTTTATCCAAAAAGAATTAGAAACCACATCATAACTTATATAGTTATTAAGAGAAATTATTTGTTCATTAATATTCCAATTTTTCTCAGAAATAGGATCATCTGAGCAGGAAACAAATAAGCAAACAATATAAATCAGTATTTTTTTCATCCCAATAATTGATAGAAGAGCTTATAAGCTCCAATATTTTAACTCATGTATTTTTTCCCGATACATCCCCTTAATATCTACAAGTACAGCATGATCATAGGTCATATTTTTAAAATACTTCTCCTCTAAATTTTTATATTCATCATGTGCTACGGCAACAATTACCGCATCATAATTATCCCTTGGTTTCTCTACTAAACGAAATCCATATTCTCTGCGTACTTCATCACTGTCTGCATATGGATCAACAACGTCCACATCGCAACCAAAATCTTTCAATTCATTGACAATATCTACAACCTTAGAATTACGAATGTCCGCTACATTTTCTTTAAAAGTAACTCCCATCACTAAAACACGAGCACCTAATACACCTTTACCTAAAGAAATCAAACGTTTCACAAGCTTCTTGGCAATATATCCTCCCATACTATCATTGATATACCGCCCTGCACTGATTATCTGACAATGATATTTCAGTTCACTGGCTTTTTGAACCAAATAATAAGGATCAACACCAATGCAATGTCCTCCGACTAATCCTGGATAAAATTTCAAGAAGTTCCATTTAGTACCGGCTGCCTCTAATACATCGTAAGTATTAATTCCGATACGACTGAAAATAATAGATAGTTCGTTCATCAAAGCAATATTGACATCACGCTGAGTATTTTCAATGATTTTAGCAGCTTCAGCAACTTTTACATTTGGAGCACGATGAACTCCTGGTTTTACAACTAATTCATAAACTCTAGCAACTATATCCAAAGCCTCTGGATCACAACCGGAAACTATTTTAATAGTATTAGGAAGTGTATGTACTTTCTCACCAGGATTAATACGTTCAGGAGAATAACCATATTTAAAATCAATACCAGCTTTCAAGCCACTAACCTCTTCTAAAACAGGAAGGCAATCCTCTTCCGTACAACCCGGATAAACTGTAGATTCATAAACTATGTAATCTCCCGGCTTCAAAGCTTTGGCTACAGAACGGGAAGCACCCAGCAATGGAGTTAAATCCGGTTTATTATATTTATCAATTGGTGTAGGAACAGCCACTATGAAGAAAGAAGCTTCTTTCAACTTTTCAATAGAGGAAGTAAATTCGATATCTACATTCTTAAAAGCAGAACTATCCAATTCACCGCATGGATCAATTCCTTCACGCATTTTCGCCAAGCGGTCCTCGTTTATATCAAAACCTATAACTGATATTTTCTTGGCAAACTCCAAGGCTATAGGAAGCCCTACATAACCTAGACCTACCAAAGCCAATTTAGCATTTTTGTTTACTAATTTATTGTACATGATTGATTTATTACTAATTATGAATTACAAACTATATCTTTATGACCCTACCGTCTTTTAGCTGATAACGCCCTTTACTTCCAGCACACACAGCAATACCCATATCATTAAATTCCAATCGATGACCATGCTCACTTATCCAACCTATCTGACGGGCAGGATTGCCCACCAAGAGAGCATAAGGAAGAACTGTTTTAGTAACCACTGCACCGGCACCGATAAAAGCATACTCACCTATATCATGTCCGCATACAATAGTAGCATTAGCACCTATTGTAGCTCCTTTACCAACACGAGTCTTTGTATATTCTGATTTACGATTGACAGCACTACGGGGATTTATCACATTGGTAAAGACACAAGAAGGACCGAGAAAAACATCATCTTCACAAGTAACACCTGTATAAACCGATACATTATTCTGTACTTTGACATTATTTCCTAAAACCACATCTGGAGAAATTACCACATTCTGACCGATATTGCATCGTTCACCAAGCACACATCCCGTCATTATATGGCTGTAATGCCATATCTTTGTGCCCGCACCGATCCGGCAACCGTCATCGACAATTGCTGTTTCATGAGCAAAATAATCTTGCATGGAATATTTATTTAAAAAAATCTTTTATACTATTGATGACTAAATCCTGTTGTTCAGTAGATAGTTCGGTATGAATGGGGAGAGAAAGAACTGAATATGCCAGTTTTTCAGCAGTATCTAATGGTTCTGCTGCACGTGCGATAGTCTGAAAAGCCTCCTGTTGCTGCAAAGGCAACGGATAATAAATCATACTCGGAATACCCGCATCAGCAAGATGCTGCTTTAGCACGTCACGTTTGCCATCCAGTACTTTTAAAGTATATTGGTGGTAGACATGAGTACTTAAAGGAAGTTCCTCGGGAGTAATAATCCCTTTCACCCCCTGCAACTGGAAAGTGTAATATTGTGCCGCTTCATGACGGGCATGGCTATATTCATCCAAGTGTTTCAATTTAACATTGAGTATCGCAGCCTGAAGAGTATCCAAACGGGAATTACATCCGATGACTTTATGATGATACTTCACTTGTTGTCCATGATTGGCAATCATGCGCAAACGTTCTGCCAATTCATCGTCATCCGTAAAAATAGCTCCACCGTCACCATAACATCCCAGATTTTTAGAAGGAAAAAAAGAAGTACAGCCTATGTGACCGATAGCTCCCGTATGCTTCTTTCTACCATCAGAGAAAGTATATACTGCTCCAATGGCCTGAGCATTGTCTTCAATCACATAAATACCATGCTGTTTGGCAAACTGCATAATAGGTTCCATATCACAAGACTGGCCAAACAGATGCACCGGAATAATCGCTTTAGTTTTAGGACTCAAAGCCTTTTCCAGATTGGAAACCGTTACATTGAAGGTAGCATAATCCACATCCACCATCACAGGAATCAGCCCTAATAATCCGATCACCTCGGCAGAAGCAACATAGGTAAAAGCAGGAACAATCACTTCATCACCGGGTTTCAAATCCAATGCCATTAAAGCTATTTGAAGTGCATCTGTACCATTACCACAAGTTATCACATACTTGCTACCCATGTAAGCCTTCAGGTTCTTCGCAAACTCCTTGACCTGCGGACCATTGATAAAAGCGGAAGTTTCAATAACCTGCCGAATACCGGCATCCACTTCCGATTTAATATTAAGATATTGACCGTGAAGATCAACCATTTGAAGTTTCATAATTATATCTGTACTTTATTACCAGCCAAACGGATGCTTTGACAAAGGAAGTTTTGCCAAAGGATGATAATCTCCTTTTAAACCAATTGGCTCAGCATGACGGATATCGTAAACAATATTAATAGCATTACGTGCATCTTCAATGCCAAAGCCATTACCTGCCAAAATATCTTTATAACTTTCTGTGTGTAGTTCAGTAAATCCCTTACTAAACTCAAACTCTTCTCCATCAATATTAATAGTACGGTAGGTAAGTTTCTCACCTTGTACTGCATTTTCAGGAAGATTTTCAGAATTGATACTCAAAAAATAACGAACACGTGCTTTTTCCAATTCAAGATAACCAGCAGCACGATCATGTGTATATACATGAACTATATTCTTTTTCACAGGACCGAAGACCCACGAAAGCATATCATAAAAATGAACACCGATATTAGTAGCAATACCACCACTTTTATGCACATCCCCTTTCCAACTTGTATAATACCAATTGCCACGAGAAGTAATATAAGTTAGATCTACATCATAAATCTTATCTTGAGGGCCATTCTCTATCTTCTTCTTTAAATCTATGATAGATTGATGCAAACGAAGTTGGAGAATAGTATAAATATGATGCCCTGTTTCTCTTTCGACTTCTTGAAGTGCATCAACATTCCATGGATTCAAGACCAAAGGCTTTTCGCAAATTACGTCAGCACCCAATCGAAGCCCATAACGCATGTGTGCATCATGTAAATAATTCGGAGTACAAATAGATACAAAATCAATCTGTTTGTCAGTACCTTTTAATTTTGTACAATGTCGGTCGAAAAGTTCTTGTTCCACAAAAAAGGAAGATTCCGGAAAGAAACTATCCATGATTCCGACGCTATCAAAAGTATCATAAGCTGCAACCAAACGGTTTCCCGTATCTTTGATAGCACGTAAATGACGAGGAGCAATATAGCCAGCTGCTCCGATTAATGCAAAATTTTTCATTGATTATTTAATTATTTATGAGAATTCTTAGTTATATACACTAATATCCTATATCCGTATTCGGATACGGATTTTCCTCCAAACTCTTTAAATGCTCCACCATCTCAAACTCTTCCCTCGTCAATTCCCGATCCTTCCAACCGTCTATTATTGCGTGTGCCTCCGCCGCCAACTCTTCATCAAAGACCTCGGCGTAACAAGCTACCAACAAACGGCATTTCAACAGCGAGACGGGAAGTGTATCCAAGATATCCCAACTACGATTGAGAACCGACTGGATTTTATCTTCCTTATCACCGTGATTATAAATGGTAGCATTATAGCCGGTCAACAAAGCGATACAAAGAGAAGCTTCCTCTTCAAGAGTACGTCCGTGCGAACCGAAAAGATGCTCACAACGATGATACACATCCGTATTTAACTGACGGAAACGGTCGGAGTAGATGGGTTCGCCATCCAGACCTAAATGGAGAAGTTCGTGCGAAACAGCGCACAAAGAATCGATTTCTGATTGCAAAGACAACATGGTGATTTATTTACGTATTGGAATATGCACCACAGAGGGTACAGAGTTCACTGAGTTTTTAATTCTTTATTAGCTCGATTAAAGAGGGATGAATGAAAGCAGTGGCAACTGCCATAACCCCCTGGATGGAAACCACCACACGGCGGTCACCTTTAATACGGACAAACTCACCCTCGACACCCTCAAAGATGCCACCGGTGACACGGACACGGTCTCCCTTCTTCATGGAAACGGCGGAAGGATCCAGATAAACAACCTGTTCATCGTAATTACCGGCAACAGCAATAAAACTACGCATCTGGACTTCAGGAATGGTAATGGGTTGACGGGTCTCACGGTCCATGATATAACGAATAGGGAGAGAAGCACCGACAGTGGATTTCATTTCGTCAACCTCACTGCGGGTGGCATAAACAAAAACCAGGTTGTGAACAACAGGAACCAGTTTGCGGATCTTACGCTCACCACGGAATACGTATTCGTAGCGCATGGGAAGAAAATTCTTCACTCCACGGGAGTCCAGGTATTCCTTAAAGGCAAGCTCACGACTATAGGTGATACGAAAGGCGTACCAGGATTTATCAATACTCTTGTTCACGAAAGGATATGATTGGGGGACACCGGGGTAGTGAAATACCTTCCGGTCAAGTTTGCTAATTCTGTTATTTGCCTTGCAGCGTATATCATTTCATCAGGTACTCCCCTATCGCAGGAGAGACGGTTTGAAAAGGGATTCAGAGCAAAAAAGACCATCTTCATAAAGAAGCAGGAAATTTTTGATCTTAGATTTTGTAAACAAGCGTATTATGAAGCAGAAATGTTTCAATAGACGTTCGTCTTTTGAAACACCTTTTTTGTAAATAAATCAAAAGTATCAGACAAACAAAATCAGACAGATAATAAATAGTTTTTTATTAATTCATAAACAACTATATATTAGTGCATTAATGTAATAAGTGAAAGAGGAATATTATTTTTTTTATTAAACATTTTGTAGTTCTAAAAATACCCTCTATCTTTGCGTTCAATTAAACGAACGTCTATTGAAACACTCACTTTTTCACCAAATATAATACTATATATCAAATAGTTATCTAATCATAAGGTTCATTTTCTCCTTAATTCTATCTTTACTTGCCTACCGATAGATTCCTTTCTACCTTTGCAACAAATTAACAACATTTAGTTATTAACAAAATAAAAGAAATTATGGACAAAGAAAAAGGATTATTTCAAGCCGTAGACAAAAGTGTAAAAAAACGCTATTAGCAAAACGCAATCAACTATTACAGAACCAGTTAAAGAAACAAGAGGCAGAAAGAAAGGAATACCGATACGTGGAATAATTTCGCATAAAGGAGAACTTATCAAAGCGTTGATAGAAGCCTACATAGAGGATGCGAATATACAAAATATCAATACATGTCAGGCTTCACTCGCACGCTACATCAATGAAAAAAGACTAATCGGAAATATTAAAAACGGAGTATTTAAACCATTATCCATCAGTTCAATATTAGTCTATATCAGCAGCATTTGGGAAGAAATGGAAAAAGGCAAACCGCACAAAGCCATCATCCGCAAAAATACGCACAATGAATTATCATAATCCGTCTTACATGAAACGCCCCCTATCTTCGTGGCGATAACATTTTATCAACTTAAAAAATATACGTATGAAACGAAAAAAAAGACCGGCATCACAAACTGAAGCCATGAAACTGAGATGGAAGAGACGAATTGTCTTTGAGAAAGGATATACCGAGCAGTGTGCGGAATGGATGGCGGAACGCCTGGAAGAGTTAACAGACCACTTGCAATACGGGCACGCAGTCATTGCTTACCGGAAGCAGAACGGAGATTTCCGGCTGGTGAAAGCGACACTGATCTATTACGAAGCGGAATTCCACAAAAAGTATGATCCCACAAAAATAGAAGGCACCGTAGTCTACTGGAATGTGGATGAACAGCGGTGGACGACATTCCAGGTGGAGAACTTCATGGAATGGAGGCCGATGGCATAGGGTGGGCACCACAGAATTACACGGATTTTCACAGATGAATGATTTCTATTTTGAGGAATCAAGTGAAAACGTCTTTGGGAATCCGGGGTAATTTGTGATGAATGTTTTATTGAAAGTACAAACGATTAATTTGAAAATACAATGGCAATAGCATACGACGGGATCAACTATTTCTCGATGGGCGTAAACTTCATGGAAGAGAACGCAATGGAAGTGATAGAGGCAAAATACGGAATCAAAGGCCCCGCAATCGTACTGAAGCTCCTTTGCAAAATATACAAGGAGGGATACTTCATACGGTGGGATGAGGAGCAGTGCCTGATCTTTGCCAACAAGGCAGGAAGGGAAGTGCAGGCCGAGGAGGTGCAGGGAATTATCGAAATTCTCTTTATCAAAGGGATACTGGACAGAAACAGTTATCTGGAAAACGGAATACTGACTTCAGAAAACATACAAAAGGTATGGCTGGAGGCAACGAAGCGAAGGAAGAGAGAACTGTCGGAACTCCCCTACCTGATAGTAAAACCGGAAAAGGAAAACAGAAAACCCGATACTCCTTCTATAACACAGGAAATTCAGCAACCGGAGCTGTTCAAAGGGGAAAAAACACCTGTTAACCCGAAAAATGTAGTACATCATGTAGCCGTTGACGCAAAAAATGCATGCAATTCCGGACAAAGTAAAGTAAAGCAAAGTAAAGCAAAGGAAAATAAAGAATTACCCCCCTCAGCTCCCCCCGAGGGGAAGGAGGAAGAAAGGAAGGAGGATTCCGCTTCTCTTCCGATACCGGGATACGCCTTCAATACGATGACACACAATTATCCGGGACTGATGGACACGCTGAAGAGATTGAGCATTACCGACACCGGGGAAGTAAACTCCATACTCAGGCTGTCGGACTATGGAAGGAAGGGAACGACGGTGTGGCGGCTGATTGCCAACACTTGCTGGAGTGACATAGGGGCAAAAGGAAGGTATCTGATAGCGGCGCTAAACAAGGCGAAAAGAAGATAGCAGGAAGTGTTAGTCTCCGATTTGTAGTTGACAAAAAAGCAAGTATACAGACTTTTGGTCTGAAAGGGATTCAGTGAAACGAAGAAGCAAAGAGCGTACTTAAAAAACTAAAACACAGCGCTTTTAATGTACAAGATTCCTGTCGGTAAAAGCTTTGCTTTAACACAGAGTTAAAGTTTGTTCTTTGGATGCAAATAACAAGTGTTTTAAATGCAAAAGACTTGTTATTTGCATCTAAGAATAAAATGGCCGGAAGAGGGCGTTAACAATGTTAATGAAGAGCACTGATACACCCAACCAGAAAATGAGGAAATTAAGATTAAAAGTCAGTGCTCCGACCTTTTTAAAGCAATGTACAAGGATCTTTCTGCTTAACAAAGCATTGTGACAGCAGTACGGCAAACGGAGTATCGTATACTCTTGCTTTCTGAGGACACCCCTTTACACAGGCACAGCATTTAATGCAGCGTTCGGCATCCGTATTCAACTCGTCACCTTTTATAATAGCACTCACGGGACACATCTTCGCACATGCACCACAATGAGTACACAAGGATTCGTCTTCTACCCAAGGAGTACGCGGAAGTGGGACACCGCTCTTACGCAAAGCAATCACCTTTCGCAAAAAACGGAACAGCGGAAAGAAAGGCTGGCGCGGACGCCGGATTTTACGGACATCCACTGCATACAGCTTCTCCGGCTCGGCAGCAGATGCTATTTTATCCGAGATCTGCTTTCCAAAATCAGCTGCCAAAGTAAGATCACGTTCATCAGGACGTCCGGCAGCTACGGGATATTTCTCTGTACTATATGAATGTTCTCCGATGAAGGTTGCACCGGCAATCACCTTAAATCCCTGTTGAATAGCCCAATAATCAAGTTCCATCAACGATTTTTCATAAGCGCGATTACCATATACCACCACGATAACTGCCGGAGTATTATTCCCGCGTACACTTGCCAGACGATCCATGGCCAGAGGAGCCACACGCCCTCCATATACAGGTACGACAATAATGGCTAACGCAGATTCGGTAATTACTAAATCCTGAGCTGCCTGTTGTGTTAAATTCGTGTTTATCACATTTGTTATTCCAGTTCCACGAACAATTGCCTCTCCAACTTGTTTTGAGGTGTGGGTAGGCGAGAAATAAATCAGATGGACTTCGTTTGCTGTCATAATAGTTATGTTTTGTGCAACAAAGGTACACTTTTATGAAGAAAAAAAGAGTAAACGATCATAAAAACCAAATTTATTTATTATCTTTGCGGCGTTGAAACATTCCGATAATCCTCCAACGGGAGACGAAACTCGGATTTCCGATTCAACAAAACATCCCAAATTCATCATATAAAAACTGTTGCGTTTGTTAAGCTTCCGGCCATTGCGTCGTAGCTTCGGCCGTACGTATTTCAACAAATAAAATTAAAATATTAAATAACTCACATATACTGTATGTATAACATTATCCAATTGAACGACAAAAATTTGTCGGAACTACAAACTATTGCCCAGGAACTGGGTATCAAAAAAACAGACTCACTTAAGAAAGAAGAACTTGTCTACAAAATCCTTGATGAACAAGCTATAGCCGGAGCTACTAAAAAAGTAGCAGCTGACAAACTTAAAGAGGAACGTAAAGAAGACAAGAAAAAACGCTCTCGAGTGACAGTAAAGAAGGAAAACGCCGACAAGGTTTTCTCTTCTACCAAAAATGGCGAACTGACCAAGACAGATGCCAACGCACCTGCAACCAAAGCACAAGCTAAGACAACAGAACCGACTAAGGAAGCAACTAAAGAGATGAGTACTGAAACGAGCGCCACTCCGGCAGAATCGATAAAGGTGACCCCTTATGCCACTCCGAAAAAGAAACCGGGACGTCCCCGCAAAAACGCAGTGGAAGCAGAAACCAAACCTGCAGAGGTTACAGCAGACAAACCTGTAACAGCCCCAGCGGTACAGGAAGAAAAGCCGGCTGCTCAACCGGAAACGGAAAAACGCCCTATCAGCAAACCGATCCTCAAACCGAAACCAACCGTTGTAGACGAAGAAAGCTCAATCCTCTCGGATATGGATGCAGATGATGATTTTATCCCCATCGAAGATCTGCCTTCAGAAAAAGTAGAACTGCCTACCGAATTATTCGGCAAATTCGAATCAACAAAAACAGAACCGGTAACCACCACTCCCGAACCGGCTGCACAACCTCAACGTCCCCGTGTCATTCGCCCACGCGACAACAACAATTACAGCAATAACAATAATAACAACAATAATAACAATCAGCGCAACAACAACCAGCGTCCTCCTGTACAACAACGTCCCATGCCGCAACAAAATGCAACTGAGCCCGCTCCTGTTCAGGAACGCCGTGTGATTGAACGCGAAAAACCATACGAATTCGATGATATCCTCACCGGAACCGGTGTATTGGAAATCATGCAGGATGGCTACGGATTCCTCCGTTCATCAGATTACAACTACCTCTCTTCACCGGACGATATCTATGTATCTCAATCACAAATCAAACTATTCGGACTGAAAACCGGTGATGTAGTAGAAGGTGTAATCCGTCCGCCCAAAGAGGGTGAGAAATACTTCCCATTGGTGAAGGTTTCTAAAATCAACGGACGTGACGCTGCTTTCGTGCGTGACCGTGTGCCGTTCGACCACCTTACTCCGCTTTTCCCGGACGAAAAGTTCAAGCTTTGCAAAGGTGGCTATTCCGACTCCATGTCGGCACGTGTGGTAGACCTCTTCTCGCCCATTGGTAAAGGACAGCGTGCACTGATCGTAGCCCAGCCTAAGACGGGTAAGACCATCCTGATGAAAGAAATTGCCAATGCCATTGCTGCCAATCATCCGGAAGTATATATGATTATGCTGCTGATTGACGAGCGCCCGGAAGAAGTTACCGACATGGCCCGCAGCGTTAATGCCGAAGTGATTGCTTCTACATTCGACGAACCCGCCGAACGCCACGTAAAAATAGCCGGCATCGTTCTTGAGAAGGCCAAAAGACTGGTAGAGTGCGGACACGACGTAGTTATCTTCCTCGACTCGATTACACGTCTGGCACGTGCATACAACACTGTATCTCCGGCATCGGGCAAGGTACTTTCGGGTGGTGTGGATGCAAACGCACTTCACAAACCGAAACGTTTCTTCGGAGCAGCCCGTAACATCGAAAACGGAGGTTCGCTCACAATCATCGCTACCGCCCTGATCGACACCGGTTCTAAGATGGACGAAGTGATCTTCGAAGAGTTCAAGGGTACAGGTAACATGGAGTTGCAGCTCGACCGCAACCTGAGCAACAAGCGTATCTTCCCGGCTGTCAACATTGTGGCATCGAGCACACGCCGCGACGATCTGCTGCTCGACAAACAGACACTGGACCGCATGTGGATTCTGCGCAAGTACCTGTCGGATATGAACCCGATCGAAGCAATGGACTTTGTAAAAGACCGACTGGAAAAAACCAAAGACAACGACGAGTTCCTGATGAGCATGAACAGTTAAAAAAGTCCTTTTGTGAACAAAACATAAAAAAAAGAGTGAGATTCTGTTTGATTCTCACTCTTTTTATTTAGCTTTGCACTACATGCATCATAAACAAGCATAAAACAAACACCGGAAGTACAACAATTACTGTGGGAAAGTTTATTAATATAACGTTTATAGCAGTAGTAACCCTATACTCTGTCACTACACATGCTGCCAATAAAGCAACAATGCACGTGTCAGCACTCCAAAACCTGATTGACAACAGCCTCAATTATAGCAAAGAAGCTCCCAACGACAGTATCATCCAATGGGGTCATGAACTGGCTCCTATCCTGAAAAAACAGAAAGAGTACAAAACCCTCTTCCAGTTGAAACAGCTTATTGCGACTGCCTATGCCACACGCGGAGACATGAACATGGCCATCGACCATGCCCGCCAGATGTACAAGGAAGCCAAAGAGCTGAATTACCCCATCGGCATTGCCCTTTCCAGCCGCGCCATCGGGGATGCTTACCTCAACGCCAACATGCAGGAACCTGCCATCGAATCCTATAAGGAAGCCCTGGAATTGCTGGACAAGATACCGGGCAGCGAAATCCTCGAACAGGAAATACTTCCGAAATTCATTCTGACCCTGATCCAGACATCACACATGGACGAAGCACGTACCTATCTGAAAAGATTCGAGAACCTGCATACCGCCACTCCAATTCCTACATTCCACTTTTTTTTATGTGCGTGTAAAGCTTACTATGACATTGAAGCAGGCAATCCGGAGAAAGGAAAAGCCAGTTTGGACGAAGCAAGGAAAATCAGTGACCAATTGAAATTCCTCTATCTCCGCAGTATCTTTAACTACATATTGGGACAATACTACCAGGCTATCGGTGAGTATGGACTCGCCTTGCAACAATATGAACGCCTGATAAATACCCCTAAAGCACCCGCTCCCAACAAACACATCGGATTGCAGTTGGAGTGTGCGCAGCTACTGACTAAGATGGGAAGGACAGAAGAAGCCTGCCTGATCTACCAAAAGGCCAACGAACAAAAAGACTCGCTGAACGCTTTGAGTTATGCCCGGCAAATCAATGACCTGAGAGGCATGTACCAGATAGACCAGATGGAAATCCGGAACCAGATACAACGCAACCAGATCACCCTGTGGGTTATCATAGCTTCCATTTTCATATTAGTGCTTATTTTGCTGCTGATCGTCCGCATCCGGCAGGAAGCCAACCGCCTTCTCCATTCCAAAGAAGAGTTGGAGATTGCACGCAAGTATGCCGAAAACGCCATACATACCAAAAGCCTGTTCCTATCCAATATGAGCCACGAAATACGGACACCGCTGAATGCCCTTTCCGGATTTTCATCCATCCTGACCGAAGAGTCTATCGACAATGATACACGACGTCAATGCAACGACATCATCCAGCAGAATTCCGAGTTGCTGTTAAAGCTGATCAATGACGTGATAGATCTGTCGAGTCTCGACCCGGGTAAGTTGACTTTCAACTTTAAGGAATGTGACGCAGTCAATATATGCCGCAACGTAATCGATACTGTAGAAAAAGTGAAGCAAACCCAGGCCGGAGTCAGTTTCATCACTTCACTGGACAAACTGACTCTGCGTACCGACGAATCACGTCTGCAACAGGTATTGATCAATCTGCTGATCAATGCCACCAAATTCACCACCGAAGGCAACATCACCCTGACACTGGAGAAAGAGTCAGAGACCATGGCCCTGTTCACAGTAACGGATACCGGATGCGGCATCCCCCCGGAAAAACAGAATCAGATATTCAACCGTTTCGAAAAGCTGAATGAAGGGGCACAGGGAACAGGACTGGGACTCTCCATTTGCCAGCTTATCATCGAACAAATCGGAGGAAAGATATGGATTGACCCGGAGTACACCGGAGGTGCACGCTTCCGGTTTACACACCCCATCGGACCCACAAAAGAAGAGGAGGCAGAAGGATGAAACGATTCATACTGATCCTTATTGCATGCTGTCTGGCCTCAGGAGCGTATGCGGACGGACAAACAGAAGCCGACAGCCTGTATCGGGTGGCACAGACACTTCCGCATGATTCCACACGTCTGGAAATGCTCAAGAAACTGGCACAAATAGAACAGTTGACACCCAAATGTATCACATATTCAAACCTGCTGAGAGAAGAAGCAACTCTACAGAATAACGATAAATACAACACCATAGCCGCCTATCTGCACACAGTGTACTACTATAACCAAAGCAACCGGGACAGTGTAAAGAAATGGCTGGACATTATGGAGCCTTATGCCCGGAAGTCGAAAACCTGGGATCTGTATTTCGACGCTCTCCGCTTCCAGACAGACCTCTACACTTATGAAGAACAATATGAACTTGCCATCAACGAGGCAAACCAGATGTTCGAAAGGGCAAAGAAAGTGGACTGTGTCCGCGGACTGATCGGAGCCAAACAATGTCTGGGCAATGCCTATATCGGCACGGAGCGATGGGACGAGGGAATGAAAGCATTGGAAGAAGCCTATCAACTATCTTCGCGAACAGACAATGCCGTGGTACGGATCTCGATCCTTTGCCAACTGATTGCGGTAGCCAAGGATAAACAGAACAACAAACAGCTGTCCGAATACCTCGGAAAGTTAAAAGAGACTTTGCAACAGCACACTGCCACAAACCCGATGCTCAAAGAGGCATTTTATGATGTTTATCTGTTCGGTGAGGTGTACTACACCTATTATTATCTGAATACCGGCCAATCGGAACAGGCACACGAAAGCCTGGAAAAAGCCGGAAAATATCTTACTCCCAATACTTTCTTCATGTACCGGGTGCTCTATTACGATGCCTATGCAGCTTATTACCGAACTCGAAAAGAGTATGACAAAGCACTTACGAAGATGGACTCTACCGTCATTTTATTACAAGAAGACCGGAACAGCAATTATATCCACCAGCAGCTGTCCAAAGCCGATCTTCTGGTAGAAGCCGGGCGGAGTGCGGAAGCTCTTCCGTTGTATATCGGGACACTCCACCTGAAAGACTCCATCGAAACGACTATTTTCGATAAACAGATGCAGCAGATAAAGGCCAAATACAATATCGACAAAGTAGCTTTGGAAGAAGAACAGTTGAAAAGCGATATCCAACTGACGGCTTTGGTCATTGTCGGCATTGTCCTGGCAATCCTGATTGTCTTCATGCTTCGTATCTCGCACGTTCGTAAAGCATTGGAGCTATCGGAAAAAGAGACACGGAAAGCAACCCGTATGGCGGAAGAAGCCAACGAGATGAAGAACCGCTTTTTGTCGAACATGAGTTACCACATCCGTATCCCGCTGAACGGCGTAGTGGGCTTCTCGCAACTGATAGCTTCCGAATCCAACATGACCGACGAAGTCCGGAAAGAATACTCCTCCATCATCCAGAAAAATTCGGAAGAGTTGATGCGCCTGGTCAATGATGTACTCGATTTATCGCGGCTTGAAGCAGGCATGATGAAGTTCAATATTCAGGAATACGGACTAACCGAACTCTGTAACGAAGCTCTCTACATGGCGCGTATGCGCAACGAAGAGAACATCTGTATCCGGCTCGGAAACGAAACAGCCCCCGACCTGGACATCCGTATCGATACGGCCCGTTTCAGCCAAGCGCTGCTGAGTACTTTGACTTATCCGCAGAAGTGTGAAGAAAAACGGGAAATCGACTTCAAAGTGACCCATGACACAGAAAAGAACATGATCCGTTTCCGCATCATTAACTCCCCGTTGGCCGACGAAAGATTTACCTCACAGGAGGTATACATCCGCCACGAAATTAACCGGTTGTTGCTGGAGTATTTCGGAGGAAACTATAAAGTACAGGCAAACGCAGGCGAAAAACCGACCATCCTCTTCACCTATCCGTTGGGGAAAAATTGACTTCTTTTCCCGGTGACTCGTCAACTTCTGCAGAAAGTTGTATCTTTGCGGCCTGCAAACTAAAATCCTTATTTATGTATACCAACAAACAGATCTGGAGTGTCAGTTACCCGATTCTCCTGAGCTTGCTTGCGCAAAATGTCATAAATGTCACCGACACCGCCTTTCTGGGACGCGTCAGTGAGATAGCTCTTGGTGCCTCTGCCATGGGCGGGCTTTTCTATATATGTATTTTCACCATTGCCTTCGGATTCAGCACCGGTTCACAGATCGTCATTGCCCGCCGCAACGGTGAAGCGCGTTATACCGACGTGGGGCCTGTCATGATCCAGGGAGTCTTGTTCCTGCTTGCCATGGCTCTTCTGCTTTTCGGCTTTACCAAAGCATTCGGTGGCAACATCATGCGCCTGCTGGTATCTTCCGAAAGCATTTATGACGCCACGATGGAATTTCTCGACTGGCGCATTTTCGGCTTTTTCTTCTCGTTTGTCAACGTCATGTTCCGGGCACTCTATATCGGAATCACCCGCACCAAGGTACTTACCATCAATGCGGTAGTAATGGCTCTGACCAATGTGGTACTGGACTATGCCCTGATATTCGGACACTTCGGATTGCCGGAGATGGGCATCAAAGGAGCCGCCATCGCCTCGGTAATAGCCGAAGCGGCTTCTCTGCTGTTCTTCCTGATTTATACGTATATCACCGTCGACCTGAAAAGATACGGTCTCAATCGTTTACGCTCGTTCGACCCGGCTTTGCTGATGCGCATCCTCAGCATATCGTGCTTCACCATGTTGCAGTATTTTCTGTCAATGGCCACCTGGTTCATTTTCTTTGTGGCTGTGGAAAGGTTGGGACAGCGTGAACTCGCCATTGCCAACATCGTACGAAGTATCTACATCGTCATGTTGATTCCGGTAAATGCACTGGCAACCACCACCAACAGCCTGGTGAGCAACGCCATCGGCGCGGGAGGCATCGAACACGTGATGCCCCTGATAAACAAAATCGGGCGTTTCTCTTTCCTGATCATGCTGGGACTGGTCATCGTAACCGCCCTTTTCCCACAGGCATTGCTTTCGGTATACACCAACGAGGCAGCGCTGATCAATGAATCCGTACCATCGGTATACGTTATCTGCGCGGCCATGCTGATTGCTTCGGTAGCCAATGTGGTATTCAACGGCATATCGGGCACAGGCAACACTCAGGCGGCACTGATGCTCGAAGCCATCACCATCGCAATCTACGGATCGTATATCATTTTCATCGGAATGTGGGTAAAAGCTCCCATCGAATGGTGCTTTACAATTGAGATACTGTACTATACACTGTTGCTCGCCACAAGCTATATTTACTTCAAAAAAGCAAAATGGCAGAACAAAAAGATATAAAGTACAAGAGATTTTTGTACATTTGCGGCTGATTTCACCACAGATTACACAGATTAGCACAGATACTCTCTATTTCAAATACAAAATCCGTGTTAATCCGTGTAATCCGTGGTGGATTTTACACATCATTAGTAATTCATAATTCAAAGATATGTTCGACAATTTAAGCGAAAGACTCGAAAGGTCGTTTAAGATTCTGAAAGGTGAAGGCAAAATCACCGAAATCAACGTAGCAGAAACCCTGAAAGACGTGCGCAAGGCACTGCTCGATGCCGACGTTAACTATAAAGTAGCCAAAGGCTTCACGGATACAGTGAAGGAAAAAGCATTGGGACAAAACGTGCTCACAGCCGTAAAACCAAGCCAATTGATGGTGAAGATCGTTCACGACGAGCTGACTCAACTGATGGGTGGAGAGACTGTCGAGATAGATACCAAAGGCCAACCGGCAGTCATCCTGATGTCCGGTCTGCAAGGTTCGGGTAAGACTACTTTCTCAGGCAAGCTGGCACGTATGCTGAAAACCAAGAAGAACAAGCGCCCGTTGCTCGTTGCCTGTGACGTTTACCGTCCTGCCGCCATCGAACAGCTTCGTGTATTGGCCGAACAAATCGATGTACCGATGTACTCGGAAATCGACAGCAAAGATCCCGTTGCCATAGCTCAAAACGCCATCAAGGAGGCACGTGCCAAAGGTTACGACCTGGTAATTGTCGATACGGCCGGACGTCTGGCAGTCGACGAGCAGATGATGAATGAAATCGCAGCTATCAAGGAAGCCATCCAACCGAACGAAATTTTGTTCGTGGTAGACTCCATGACCGGTCAGGATGCCGTAAACACCGCCAAGGAGTTTAATGAGCGTCTCGATTTCGACGGCGTAGTGCTGACGAAGCTCGACGGTGACACCCGTGGTGGTGCCGCCCTCTCTATCCGTTCGGTTGTGAACAAGCCTATCAAATTTGTAGGTACAGGCGAGAAACTCGATGCCATCGACCAATTCCACCCCGCCCGTATGGCCGACCGCATCTTAGGTATGGGTGATATTGTTTCGCTGGTGGAACGTGCGCAGGAACAATATGATGAAGAAGAAGCCAAACGCCTTCAGAAAAAGATTGCCAAGAACCAGTTCGACTTCAACGATTTCCTCAGCCAGATTGGCCAGATCAAAAAGATGGGTAACCTGAAAGAGCTTGCATCGATGATTCCGGGTGTAGGCAAGGCTATCAAAGACATCGACATTGACGACAATGCTTTCAAGAGCATTGAAGCCATCATCTACTCCATGACTCCGGAAGAGCGCAGCAATCCGGCTATCCTGAATGGCTCGCGCCGTACACGTATCGCCAAAGGTAGCGGTACGACTATCCAGGAAGTGAACCGCTTGCTGAAGCAATTCGACCAGACCCGCAAAATGATGAAAATGGTAACCAGCAGCAAAATGGGCAAGATGATGCCGAAGATGAAATAAAACTGCACTTTTCGTCCCGAAAGCTTGACTTTGGCTTTGGGATGATGTATCTTTGTCAATGTAATCATTCAATAGATTCAATCAGAATGCAATAAAAGGAGGAAACCGTGGTTCCTCCTTTTTTTATGCACCTAACCGAAAGGAGAACCTACAGCCCGCAGCTTAAGCCTCCGAAGACGGTTGCTATACTCCCGAATGCCGGTTGCATTTCCTCCAAATGCTTACTGCATTTCGGCAAAACCCCGGCTCTACTTGTATCGGACCGAGGCTCTATCCCGAAAAGTACCTCCCTGCTTTCGCCCACTCCCCTCCTCCTGTTAATAATCTATAAAGCTACTCTTGACAAAAAACAGGAGATGGTAAATGATATTACTTTTGTCTGATACCATAAAAACATTGAATCAATGAAACACATTCTCTTCACTCTGGCGCTTGCTTCCGTAGCCGGGATGGCCGACCGGACGGAACAATCATCGCACGTGACCTCAGGGGTGAAGCCATGATAAAGAAAGTGACTGAAGTACTCAATATTAAATAACCCAATAAACAGATAAGAAATGACTCTAATTGATGGAAAAGCCATCTCCGAACAAGTAAAACAGGAGATTGCAGCCGAAGTGGCAGAAATAGTAGCCCGGGGTGGCAAACGCCCGCATCTGGCAGCCATCCTCGTAGGACACGACGGAGGCAGCGAAACATATGTAGCCGCTAAAGTGAAAGCCTGCGAAGTGTGCGGATTCAAGTCGTCACTGATTCGTTACGAAAGCGACGTGACGGAAGACGAACTGCTCGCCAAAGTACGTGAACTGAATGATGACGAAGATATAGACGGATTCATCGTACAACTTCCGTTACCGAAACATATCTCGGAACAAAAGGTAATTGAAACCATTGACTACCGCAAAGATGTAGACGGATTCCATCCGATCAACGTAGGACGTATGTCTATCGGACTGCCTTGTTATGTATCAGCTACCCCGAACGGCATCCTCGAACTGCTGAAACGTTATCAGATAGAGACCTCGGGTAAGAAATGCGTCGTACTGGGACGCAGTAACATTGTCGGTAAACCGATGGCAGCACTGATGATGCAGAAGGCCTATCCGGGAGACGCAACGGTAACCGTATGCCACAGCCGTTCGAAAGATCTGGTGAAAGAGTGCCGGGAAGCGGATATCATCATCGCCGCACTGGGACAACCCAACTTCGTGAAAGCGGAAATGGTGAAAGAGGGTGCTGTGGTAATCGACGTAGGTACTACCCGCGTACCGGATGCCAGCAAGAAATCGGGCTTTAAACTGACAGGTGACGTGAAGTTCGATGAGGTAGCTCCGAAATGCTCCTACATCACCCCTGTTCCGGGAGGTGTAGGCCCGATGACCATCGTCTCTCTGATGAAGAATACTCTGCTGGCAGGTAAAAAGGCGATCTATCAATAACCCATTCCTCCGTTTCCCTCTTCATAGAGGGGGAAACGGAAAATTTTTCAATACCTTAGCATCATGAATACGATATTTAAAACTACAAGCTTGTGCGTCCTTCTCTTCGCATGTACCCCATGGGCTACCGCACAAAATTTCTCTATCGACTATCCTTCATATCAAAAAAGAAATACCGACGCACTTGAAATCAGCCGGATCGTCCGTAATGACACAGCTACCATTCTGTATATGGATGCTTACTCGCGCCCTAACTATTGGATACGGCTGGCTTCGGGGCTCTCTCTACACGGAGTGCAAAGCGGAAAGAATTACCCTGTCGTCCGATCGCAAGGTTTCGAGCTGGACAAGCAAGTATACATGCCGGCTTCGGGCAATGTGACGTTTATCCTGCAATTTGCCCCTATCGACCCGCAGGACCGGACGATAGACTTTGCAGAAAGCAACAATGAAGAGGACTTCCGGATCGAGGGGATTTGCCTTGACGCATCTGCCCCCCAAAAGAAAGTACACTGCCACCTGACCGGAAAAATGGCAGACCGCCCACAAACCAGCCGCCTGATACTCATAGAAAGCAACAAGAATACGAACGGTACCCCGTGGATTTCGATACCGGTACGCAACGGCATCTTTGAGTACGACTTCTATACCGACCACGAAAAGGCTTACGAACTTATCTGCTGGGACGACCTGCTGAACGGCTGTTGGTATCCGGTCACTTTCTTCGCAGAGAATGGAACGGTATCTTTCACCATATCTCCCATAGACGCACACCCACCCTATCGCATAGAGACCCTCAACCCACTGACCACGGCCCTCCGGCAATTTGAAGCGGAAGGGAAGGATAAGTTCAGTTTCGATGAACTCAACGCACGAAGAGATACGCTCGAGAAATACGGACGTTTTGAAAGCGAAGCCATGCAAGCACTCTGGAAAAAGTTCGATCAGGTGAAAGACAATCCCGAAGAAAAGAACAAGTTCTTCAGAGAAAGGGACCGCCTGGAAGAAAGTGGCGAAGCATTCACAGAAGAAGCAAAAGCACTGATGAAGGAAAGGGAACAACTCTTCCGGAAAAAGACCCTTTGGGAAACGGAACAAGCCTCGCAACACCCTTCGCTGTTAGGACTATTCATCTTGAAAATAAAGGTGGAGAACGCACGGAAAGGCGAAGACGTCACCCCCTATCTGGAAGCATTTCAAAAAGTGTACGCCTCCCGCTATCCCGAACATCCTTATACCCGGGAAATGCAAATGTTTGTCGACAATAACCAGCCCAAAGCGGGAAACCATTTCATCGACTTCTCCGCTCCCGACCTGAACGGCAACATGGTTCAGTTGTCCGAACAGATCCGGGGCAAAGTGGCTCTGATCGACCTATGGGCCTCCTGGTGTGGTCCGTGCCGTACGGCCTCCAAGCAATTGATTCCCATCTACGAAAAATACAAAGACCGTGGATTCACCGTCATCGGCGTAGCGCGCGAGCAGAACAGCGATATCCGTATGAGAGAAGCCATACGGAAAGACGGTTACCCCTGGCTGAACCTTATCGAACTGAATGATGTTCAACAGATCTGGTCAAAATACCGGATACCGAATGCTGCCGGAGGAACTTTCCTGGTGAACGCCCAAGGAATCATTCTTGCCGTGAACCCTACAGCCGAGGAGGTGGAACACATTCTTCAGAAAGAACTTTAATACCTGTTGCTTATGAAACATCTGATTCTTCTTTCCCTGTTTTTCTGCTCTGTATCTTGCAGCAGCAATGCACAAGAACAGCCCGTCCCTGTCCCGGCGCCCGATACGATATCTGCGCAGAAGATTACACTCCTCTTTGCAGGCGACTTAATGCAGCATCAGGCACAGATAGATGCAGCCCGGACCAGCAAGGGATACGACTACACGGACTACTTTAAACTGGTAAAAGAAGAAATCAGTAAAGCAGACATTGCCATCGGCAACCTGGAGGTAACCCTCGGAGGAAAACCTTACCGGGGTTATCCCGCTTTCAGTGCTCCCGACGAATATCTGTCCGCCATAAAAGACGCCGGCTTCGATGTATTGATAACCGCCAATAATCATTGTCTCGACCGGGGCAAAAAAGGGCTGGAACGAACCATCCTGATGCTGGATTCGCTACAAATTCCTTATGCCGGAACTTACACTGACAGTACGGCCCGCGCTTCACGCTATCCACTATTGTTGGAACAGAACGGCTTTCGGATTGCCCTGCTCAACTATACATACGGCACCAACGGCATTAAAGTTTCTCCCCCAAACATAGTCAACTACATCGACAAGGCTGTCATGACACGGGACATTGAAGCTGCTAAGGCTCTGCATCCGGATGTATTGATTGCCTGCATGCACTGGGGGATCGAATATCAGTCACTGCCCAATAAGGAGCAGACCTCCCTGGCCGACTGGCTACTTAGTCAAGGAGTCACCCATGTGATCGGTTCCCACCCCCATGTAGTGCAACCCATGGAGCTGCGGACCGATACCCTCACCGGTCGGCAGAATGTAGTCCTCTACTCTTTAGGCAATTTTATTTCGAACATGTCTGCCCGTAAAACAGACGGCGGACTGCTCTTTAAACTCGAATTAATGAAAGACAGCACGGGCATATCTGTCAGTAATTGCGGATATGGTCTGGTATGGACGGCACGCCCCATACTCTCCAAAAAGAAAAATTACGTTTTATATCCCGCAAGTATTCCGACAGACTCTTTATCGGCAGAAGAACGTAACCGCCTGAAAATCTTTATTAATGACACGCGTGAACTCTTCCGCAAGCATAACCGCGGAATTAATGAATACATTTTTTGAAGAAAAAAGTTCGCGAAATGTTTGCAGATTTAAAAAGAATCGCTACCTTTGCATCGCATTTGAGAGAGATGCTAACATGGTGGATGTAGTTCAGTTGGTTAGAGCGTCAGATTGTGGTTCTGAATGTCGCCGGTTCGAGTCCGGTCTTCCACCCAACGAAGAAGAGGAAATTCATTATTGAATTTCCTCTTCTTCGTTATATATCAGGCTTTCCAGAAAATTATATTACTTTAGAGGCAGGGTCAAAGCCCTGCCTCTAAAGTAATATATAGTCATTAAAATGAAATATATTTTATCAGGCCGCATTTAAAAACGCGGCATGACAAACTTATCATCAGGAGATGTAAAGGACAATCCCGGAACAGAACGACGCATATCTTTATAGGCATGTTCTTTAATCAGTGAATAATCTGTAGCATCCAGGGCATAGTAATAATCATCTTTATCTGTCGATAACTTTACAGTCCAATCAAACATATTTCCAAAGATGGTCAACTCATCTTTTGCCGGATCGAAACCGGGGAGAGCTGATTTCACCAAACTTCCATCACTATTGATAACATAAAAATGATGCTTGCTATCAACCATATACCCCAAAGTCCGGCGACTACGGAACTCAGTAATAAACACATATTCCGGCAAGACTCCTTCAGGCAACTGAATAGCTTTCACATACGGACGTCCCTTGGTGCACTTCAGATGGAACAGTTTATGGTTGGCATCTAAAACCAGATATCCCTCATCATAGTCTTTACGGGTAGTCGGATTGCCCGAAGCATAGCTTGCGGGAAAAGCAAACCCTTTCTGAACCAGCATATCCGTAAACAATTTGCTCTTCGCCTCATCTATACGATTCGTCTCCATACGAATAAATTCCATACCTTTATCGGTAAAACGGAATGCATCTTCGGGCATTTTTAAATCCACCCGTTTGGACATGGACTCCATCAGGAAATAAAGTCCTGTCTGAGGAGCATTGATGGCTGACGGCACACTCTTGAAAGTAAAGTTTGTCAATTGAATATCTTTCGGACTAACCGCCTTGCCACAAATGGTATCAGGGAAACGTTCGTCCGCCGTAAGCTGGCGTACATAGAGAGAAGGCAATAAACTGTCCACCTGCTGCTGTGTATATGTATTGCCTTTTGTATCATAGCGGTGAAGTTGCTTATTCTCATCCAGTTGTGTAATAACAAAATCACCAAGTACGGAACTATACATAGTAAAAGGAGCTTTGACAGGCTTCAGTGTGAGAAAAGCATAGCACCAAGGCAACTGCCATACAAGCAGGACAGCCACAGTAACATAAAAAAATATTTTGCTGAATCGAATCATGTTTGTTTGATTTTTTAGTAATAAACATTCAGTTAGTCTTGCTTACCGGCCTTGAACCGTACCACAGAAATCCACGAAAGAGAAGCGATAAGCAGCGTATAAAGTGTCAGCCAGGGCAAGAAACTGTTATAAGCCTCCGCTCCCGGAGCCAGAAAGTAGACACGGAAAATCAATGCCGCAATAATCAGATTCAAAACCCTGCGTTTCCATGTGGGCTCCAGGCAAATCCATGAAACAAGCAGATAACCGGCAAATCCGGCAAGGAACCATGGAGCTGCAGATAATAAGATACGCTGCACCAACTCACTTGTAAAATGTTGTGGCAGATAAACTCCCATAATAATAAAACTCATAGCAAAACAGGTAACCAGTGCAAGTACACCATAGGCCAACATCGACATGACCATCTTCTTCTGTGAATAAGGCAAATGCAAAGTAAGTTTCAAACACTTACGTTGCATCTCGGGAAAAAACTGTACGGCAGCAAGCAAAATACCGATAAGTAAAGGGACAAATTGCAACAAATCAATAAATATAGCATCCTTCTGAACCATTACCACCCATAAATGATCGATTCCCTGTATGGCAATGGTGCGGCCAATACGAAGCATGAAATATCCTGTGATTCCTATCATAAAAAGAGTTGCCAGCAACAAATACCAACGCGTTTTTATCCACTCTTTATAAAATATGGCTTGTATCATATTTCTTCTATTTATTTACATATTAATACTTTCCGGTAAGACCGATAAAGGCATCTTCCAGACTTACATTTTCGTGCTGTAAACCAGTAAAGGGAACTTGACTTTCCTTCAATAGTTTCTCCACATCCATGGGAGGCAAAAAAGAATACGTTTCCAAGGTCTGACGGATGACAGCCGGATGATAGCAAGTTGCCGGCAACTGAGGCTGATAACCCTCGGGCACAGTACAAGTATATCTTCTCAGTTCTTTCATCAACGTTTCAATAGGTTGTTGAATAAGGATAGAACCATAATCCATAATAATACAATCATCAATCAACCGCTCCATATCCTGAATAATATGGGAAGTCAGGAAAACAGTCTTGTTCTCGGAACGGGCATAGTCACGCAAATAATCCACAAAAAGGCGGCGATAACCCGGATCAAGTCCTAAAGAGAAATCATCCAGAATCAACAACTCCGGATTTTGTGCCAGGATCAGTCCCAATGCCACTTGCGAACGCTGTCCGTTCGACATTCTTGAGATACGTTGCCCCGGAGCTACCTTCAGTTTATTCATCAAGTCATAATAAGCCTCCTTTTTCCATTGTCCCGGATAAAAAGAAGCATAAAACTTTTCTATCTGTGTGATATTCATAAACTGATATTGAACATGACCTTCCAGCAATAAGCCGATATTCCTGCGTAAAGCAGGGTCCATGGTCTGAATGTTCTCACCAAAGATGCGACATTCGCCCGAACGTGGCTGAAGATAACCGCTCAATATATTAATGGTTGTCGTTTTCCCTGTGCCATTTTTACCCAACAATCCCAAGATACGCCCTTGAGGTACTTCAAAACTCAAGTTCTCATAAATTTTACGTTGACCGTAATAATGAGTCAGGTTCTTACATTCTATAATTGCACTCATGCTTTATAAATCATTTTTCGTTTGTTATTAGAAACACGTCAGGAAAAGAATAGGAATCAGAATACCGGCCACCAACTCGACTCCCCCTCTACCCCACAATCCTTTAGGACCTTTTATCATCACCATACCGCTGACAGTGATAATAATCAGACAGACAGCAAAGGCATCGGCAAACCAAGTCCACCACTTGCCCGGATTGAAATGGAGTTGTACCATGGAAGAGATCAGCGGACGGCGCTTCACCCCCTCGTAGACAGCATCTTTTGTCCGGGTATTAATCACCAGACTTGAACCTCCTTTCAGAAAAACCTTAATCCGATCCGGTTTCGGATAATAATATTTAGTAAAATTTCCGGCTTCGTCCAGTGGTTCCAACAAAGCCAAAATCATCTTCTCATTGACTTTATTCTTGTCCGACAGGTCCTCTGTTATTTTATATTCCGTTCGTGTCACTGTATAATGGGGATTTATGCTATCCCTATGGTTCATTACGATACCCGAAATAGCATAAATCAAAATCATTCCTGCAAAGAAGAAAGACAGATCACGGTGGATAATCCGGCTCCATTTGCGGAATGCAGCACCTTTATTCTGCGATCTCATAAGAACTGGCTTCCATATAGTAGAATGACAGATAATCTTTTCCGGTAGCAGCTTTTCTTTCTGCTATCTTTGCGCGAAAGTCTGCAATACGGGCTTCAGGAGTGTTGGCTGTTTCGCCGCGTGCTTTTTTTTCCGAATCACATCCGGCAGCAGTTTCTCCATGAGATTTTTCGGTCTGGGCTTTCAGTTTAGCCTCCCAGTTTTGCAAGTAAGCTTCATCTACCCGCTGTTCCTTTAACGTTCCGGTCACTGTGACAATGGCATTGATACATTTGGTGTCAAACGAACCCAAAGGTCCGGCTTCCACACGAATCGTTTTGGTATCATCACTGCCCATCAGGAATATTTTTGTAGCTCCGTGCTTGCAGGTATGTGTGCAGATTCCTTCTATAGTCACCTCCCGGTTAGCCAGTGAATCGGCATGCGCCAGCAGGTTATCGACGCTCAATGCCGCCGGAGCCGCCTGCTCCGTTTTTTCGGACTGACTCTGTTTGTTACTGTTTCCACAAGAAGTAGTAATTACTAAAGCTGCCATTAAGGTTGCAGCGACCATAAACTTAATTTTCATATGCTAACTGTTTTTATTTTTCAGAAAAAGATGCCCAGTGAACAAGCGGCATACTGGGCCGTTCCGCATTTTTTATAATATGCAGTCTGCCATTGAACAGACAAAGACAGGTTATACTGTTTCATGATAGGATAATCCCCTTGCAGACGAATCCCTACCATACTGTAGCTATCAGATAAATAGTCAATATTCGCCAACAAAGTCTGGGCGGACGACTTCGTGGCCTCCAATCCCGGTAAAGAATATTCAGCCGATAAATTGGCATAATATCCACCGTTAGCTTCTGCGGTCAATCGCAGCTGCCTCTTCTGATACTGCAAACGGGCACGCAAAGAACCCTCCAGAGCAGACAGGTGAACAAACCGGGATACGGCGTTGTAATCCGTCTCCAACCGATGGTAGATTATGTTTGGAACAATTGCTCCTCCCCATACACCTTTATCGGTCAAAAGCTTCTCCCACAAACCACTTACGGCAATCCTACTATTCGTGACCTTCATTCCCGGAGATGTGCTGATTAATGCTCCATAAGAGCTTCCGCCCGCCTCTCCGTAAATATTCTCCGTTCCTTTACGGACTGTATAGCCTGCATCCAGTTTCACTGCAAGATGTTCTGCCTGCTGAAGTTCCCGCATCCAAGTCACGTTCCCTTTCAAATCAGTCGTATTCAATTCCAGCAAAGTGAGATTATTGGCATTGCTCAATTTCTTGTCCATCGACATACGGTCAATTGAGACTGTGGCCGATATCCCCTTCTCCGTATCAGCCGGCAGAATGCCTATGCTTCCTCTCCACCGGGTGCCTTGATGCTTCGTTCCGGTCTGGTTTCCGGCAAAACGCACATAATCCATGCCCAATCCCAACATATGGTATACCGAAGTGGAACCTTTATCTGCAAGGAATGAAATCTCACTTTTCTGCTGATAAAGCCGGAAATCTGCAGAAACTCCCAAACGATATGTCCCCAGACGATATCCTGCTCCCAAAGCAAAAGAGAGATCGGAAGCTGTATTACGCGGACGCGGATCTTTATCCCGATAATTATGAGACGCCCTGTAACCACCGGTGATTCCCCACGTCCAGGAACCCGACTCACTGGCGTAACCTCCATTGAAATAATAAGTTTCTCCTTTCAGGAAACCGCCAATGGAATCACCGGTCACGTAAGGAGCGATCAGTTTCCAGTCTATATTTTCATTCCATAACACATTCTCCTGCTTCTCACTTCTGTATCCTGCTGAACCGAATACACGATCACGTTCCGAAAGAATGACGAAAGAGTTGACATCTACCCCGATACGGGTATCCTTATCACCTTCCTGTTTCAAAGATGCTTTTCCTTTATCATGATAAGCTCCATTTACGTCCAGCCTTGTCCATGTATACGGAGTATAGTAATAATAAAGTGCCGAATTCCGCCATACCTCACCACGAAATCCGGTCGCGAATGAAGCGGTACGGATTACCTTATCGGACAGGGAGAATGTGTCGGCAGTCTGCCCGAAGGCTTCCTGCCGACTCTCCACAAATAAAGCAATCAGCAACGTAATGATAATTCGGATTCGCATCATGAATAATAAAGATTTATATATCAATAGGATGGATTCAATTATTTGTTAAACAGGCTCGGAGTAGCCGCAGGTGTGAAATCAACGGTAGAGTTATTTGTATCCTGCAATACTTCCCGATCACCATCCTTATAGGCAGCTTTACGCATTACGCACTTTCCGATGTTTTCTGCAACGGTATTGTTCACACCGATATAAGTATGCCCCATATCCAACCCGGTAGAGGTAACATTCCACTGCCATTCATTGGAAGCACCTACATTTACAGCATCAATCACCCACTCATTGGGGAACTTATATTTGCTTTGCGGTTTACTGGCTGTTCCATTTTGCATGATATACGTATAGTTGTATGCATAGTCTGAAATATACTTTTCTTTAGTCATGCCTTTGGGTAATCTGCCGATAGCATAGGCGCGATTTCCCTGTTTATTCAACACCCAGATAGTTTTGGAATAACAATAATAAACATCCAGATTGGGAACAGCCGGATTATCCACATCTTGCTTCGATTCAATATACCACTCAAAATTGGCTTTACTTAAATCTATAGAATTCGGATTAGCCTCTTTATGATTGATCGCATTGTCACAAAGGATAAAGGACTCTCCCGGTTGTACCGGATAATCTGTTCCGCTGCCCGGCACCGCTACAACAGAGCCTACCGCAATAGCTTCATTCATAATATCCGGATCTACCGACTGATATTTCTGGGTAGTTTGGAATTGTGATTCCATAAATATCAATCCATCCGCATACAAAACTTTATCCGAGTTATTATAGATACGTACATACTGGTCGCCATTATATTGCTTGCCTGCTTCATTATAGGTTCCGGGAATAAATATCTCGGCAATCACAAAATCGGGGTCACCTGTATTGAGTACATGAACTTTCAGTTCCAACTTGTATGACCCTCCGGATACGGCCACACTCTGTTGCACTCCCTGTACATCGACTTCCACCGGAGTTCCATTCTGTGAGTAAGTTCCCTTACCAATGAAAGTTACATTATACAACCCGTCCGCCAATTCAATACTTTGAGCCGGATAGGCAATGTCTGTCTTGACAGATGTATTTACATTTTCAAAAGTATAGGTTCCACCGGTCAGTTGCAGACCCTCGATGGTTGTATCTACAGTAGTGGTAATACCTACAGTGGATATGCTCACTTTGTCATCATCACTACATGCGGTAAATCCCAGCATTGTCGCAAAAAGGATTGCGATTGTCAATTGATTCTTTTTCATCTTCATTTCTATTTTGTTTTATTATTCATTTACTAAAAAGTCAAGTTCATTTCCATACCGAAATAAGGCGATTCGGACGTTCTCCGTTGCAGTACGCCCCGTAACGTATAATCAGGATAAATACCCAAAAGCCGGTTTACATAAAAAGCCAGATTCAGATACTTACCGATCCGTTTACTCGCCTTCAGATTGATATCCATATAAAAAGGCACAGTAGTACGCTCAAAATAAGTGGCTGAATATTTCTCCACCAGATGCTGTAACTGAATATTGTTTTTATCTTCTTCGCGAAACGGATGCGTTTCACCGGATTGATCGATATAGCTTACCGGCACGCCGTTATTCCACAAGTTCCGTCTGTTGGTATACCAAGTGCATTGTGCCGACGTGGAGAAAGTAAGTCCCAAACGCTGTATATAGGTATCAAACATAAAGTTCGTATTGAATGCCTGGCTTTCTGTTCCGTTGTCCCCATTGTACAACCCCACATATTTCAACTGTTTGTTGTCCAACAATATAGAAGAGGCCTTATATTTGGGAGAGTCCGAATTATAAACTGTCTTTATCCAGGCTCCATACATAGTGACGCGGGTCTTGAGCGATTCGATTCGTTTGGAAGCGAACTGAAACTCCACTCCTTCTTTACGCACCTTCATTACATTGCCTTGTGTGGAATACACATCCAGATTATATTCATTTGCATAAGTCAACTGAGAAAGTTGGGGAGGAGCCGTCAAAGCTGAGCCGTCGATACTTGCAGGATCATATAGCTTATACGCCAATGATTTATAATAAGTGATATCATCAAAAGCATTGTTCATCCGTTCGCGGAAATAAGTCATCGACAGACGGTTTCCTTTATAGCTGACGTCGGCCCGCACTTCCCATTTCATGTTACGTGCCGGTTCCAACTGATAGTTTGTATTATCCCATTTATACGTCATCATATTGATACGGCGATAATCCGGGTTGGTATGGTAATAATTCAGCTGGATCAAGTCTACATACTTAAAATCCGGATATAGCTGTGCGGTGGTCGGCATACGGCTGATCCAGCCCAAACCTCCCGAAAAGGCAACATTCCATCCGTTTGATACCGGCAAACTCCATTGCAAGTCCAGACGGAGATCGGGATATATCTTACCCTGCATCTTATATTTAGTGTCCAGCCCCAATAAGGACTGCAAGCGGATACCGGCCGTAAAAGCCAATTTATGTCTATTTACAGGAAGATTCAACACCTCCTCGGCATAGAAGGCGAAAGGTTGCAGCCCCGGTATGTCCTTAAAACGGCGCGGACGTGTACTCAAACTTTCACTGATGGGCCGTGTCACATCGAATACCTGGCCTTCTCCCAAATTCTTCTGATAATTCCATTCCACCCCTATATTCATTGCATTTTGCAGCATCCCCAGTGGAAAAGCCAATTGCGTACGGGCAGAAGCCGTAACATATAAAGGTTTACCGTCAATTTCCATCTGCGCCACATAATTATAAGGCAGATAGATGCCATCAGATTCTCCGGTCTCTGTCTGAGTAGCAATAGCGGCCGGACGATTCAGAGACACAGATTTCGTTTCACGCATCTTCTCCCACTGCCAACTGACAGAAGTTGCCGCGCTAATCTCACGAATCCACGAATGGTTAGGGAATTTCAGGTTCCATTTTCCTGCCATCTTCAAACTACTGAAGTCTGATTTATAAGAGTCCTCCTTTACGGTTGCATCTTTATCCCGTTTCGCATCATCAAACGATCCGGTATAGTCGGTACTGATATTCCAATGAATATTACGTTCATTCCATAACCATTTTCCATCCAGACGGGTGGAGGCTGTGAGACGGGTATAGTTTTTCACGCTGTTGCGCGGATCTATTTTTGAATCCAGATAACTCAAATCGGCATTCAAAACATAACGTCCGTTCCCGTCCAACCGGAATCCTTTGCCCACTGAAAACAGTTTGCTGGTCTTATCAGCCTTGAAGCGTGCAGATAACGGACTTTCGCTGGTTTTACGCTGGATAATCACAGCGCCGTTTGCCACGTTACCATAAGCTACAGAGGGAATACCACGAATGATCTCCACCTTTTCAATATTATCAGTCGGAATGGTACGCATATCCAGTCCCTTTGACATCGTACTCGTCGCATTTACAGCAGAAGTGCTACTCGGCATATACTGCAGATTGGCATCCGTATTCTGAAAAATACCATCAATGTAAAATCCAACTCCCAATGAAGAGATATCTTCCGTATTACCCGTTTCACGTATACGAATCAGATTGGCCTGTCCCATCTGAGGATCAGCCGATTTTCCTCCGGGTATCAGTTCCATCAAATCACTGAAACTACTGGGTTGAAGATGTTTCATGGCAGTACGGTCGACTATGGAAGCACTGGTAGCACGCTTTGATTCGGAAGCAGTCACTACCACTTCGTTCAACGCCATGTTTGAGGGCTTTAAATGAAAGATTTCTGAAGTATTTCCAAGCACTTTAATCTCTTTTTCGGTAGAATCATACCCTAAATAAGATACGACGATCCGATAGGTCCCGGGCTTGATATGAAGAAGTTCAAAATGTCCGTTTGCATCTGTTATTCCGCCATAAGCAAACTGTTTCTCCACAAACAACTGAATGGTGGCATAATCCAATGCTTTATGAGTTTGTTCATCCAATACAGTACCCCGGAATACAAACGTCTGCCCCCACGCACGAGACACATTACAGCAAATTATAAATAAAAAAAGTATATATGCAATTTTACGAATCATCTCACCTTCTATTAGCTCGCAAAAGTACAATATACCCACAGCGGGGACAATACCAAAATTTAGGTATAATATTGTATCTATATGCAAACACAATACCTACATTTAGTTGTTTTACCTAATCTTTATCAATGTAAAATCACCTTTGATGAAATCTTTCTATTATAGGATTACCATTCTGACATTAACTATGACTCTTTTTTATTTACTGTCCTTATCTTCCTCCAAGCACGTTTATATATAGATAACATCCGATCAAATGCGGGACGTTCCTATTTCGGCTTACATCACAGGAAGCTTGATCCAATATATACCCCTATGAAATAACAATATATGAAACGCCCCTTAACAATATATGTAATCGGAATAACATATATTGTTAAGGGGCGTTTCGTGTATTCTACCCGACAGGTAGGATACAAAGTGTTTAAAGTCTGTTCAGGTGATTCTTACCTGTCGACCGCACACTCGGATTTCCTTTGTATGAAACTTCACCGCTTCCTTGAATATTAGTCACAAGTGTCTTTGTAGCTACACAGGTAATATCTCCGGAACCGTTGACACGGGCTGTTACATTCTCTGCATCCAACTTACGCGCATTAAGTTCTCCCGACCTGCTCAGCACCAGTGTGGCATCGCGGGTAGAACCGGACAGAGTCATATCACCCGAACCGGCCAATTGTGCAGCTACATTATTGGCACGGATACCCAATACATCCATATCACCCGATCCGCTCAATTTTGCCGTTACGGTCGATGTGGTATAAGCACTTCTTACTTTCAGATCACCTGATCCCTGAAGCATTGCACTGATTTCGCTCCCGGTAACACCGACAACATTCAAGTCACCCGAACCCTGCAAAGTCAGACTCACACTTTTAGCACGAATCTGTCCTTTCACATCAATATCTCCGGAACCTTTCAACAAAGCAGAAAAATCACCATTGCATGTTACATCTCCCGCAACGATGTCTCCCGAACCGGCCAATGATACCTCAAGTTCTTCTGCCTTCAGATTACCTAAATAGATATCGCCCGACCCCTGAAGGAAAGCACTTCTTAAAGACGGACTGGAAACCAGGACTTTCAGCCGTCCCGCTTTACCATAAGAAATATTAGTATGTGGCTTCATATTCACTATCAGCGTACTTCCTTCTACCCGGCATTCTATCAAATCGACCAGATTGTCCGATCCTGTAACCTGAACCTTGGTTCCTCCCGACGACTGTGTGTATTCAATGGTCGGACTTCCTTTCAGCTGAATCCGATCGAATCCCGACACTTTAACGTTCTTCGTTATGTATTTACCACTTGCCACAATCGCTCCTTGGGCACTTACCAACGTTGCCGACATCAACAAAGACAGAAAAAGAAATGCACTGATCCCTCTCTTACGAATTGTTTTCATATTCATTCTATTTTTTGATTATAGCTATTAGACGTAACAAGTATCCGGAACGTTGCACAGAAACCTGTATTTCTTGCAAAAAAACGGATGGTTGCTTTCCTTAATACAGTTCCAAACCGAACTCTTCCTTCAGTTGCAACAATGCGCTGTTCTTTTGTGCCATCATCTGGAACTTTTCCACACGGCTGACGGCACGTACATTCTCCGTCGCTTCGCTGACACGAACGGTCATTGTCACTTTGCGGTTCTTTAATGAACCACGCAAATATGCTTGTATGTTGGGAATCAGTGCCGTGAAATCTTTCGCAATGATTTCATTGTCTACCACCACCTCAAAAGTCGTATCATTGAGCAATGACAGACGCATGTTTTGCATACGCATGGCAATCGCTTTCTGTTCTATCGGCATACGTCCGGCGTATTCCTGCCAGTAATAATTCAAATCGCGCTCATTGAAGATGAAATCTTCTTCAATCTGCTGTGTCTGCGCCTGGACAGTATGGACCGCTCCCGATCCCTGCTGCTCTTCCTCCTTCTGAGGATGCTTGATGGAAAGTCCGAGACTGGATTTCTTCATCACAGGAATCTTCTTTTCTTCTTTAAACTGTGCCATCCGTACCGCATCGGGCATAGCTCCCGGTGGAGAAACCGCTCCGCCCGGACGTATGTTGACAGCCGGAGAGGCAGTAGCTTGCTGGGGCGCAACCTGCGGAGCAGCAGGTGCAGCGACATTCGTACTCTGAGATTGCGAAGCGGCAGGTGCTACCTGAGGCTGCTGTGCAGCGGCGGGTTGCGTGAAGACGGGTTTTATGGCTTGTTTAGGGCCACGCCCACCACTGCCGTCATCCCCCTCAACGGTAAGCTGAGCAACCTGTATCAAGGTCAGTTCCACCAACAGACGTTTATTTTTGCTGGCACGATAGTTCATATCACAATCATTGCAAAGTTTCATGGCCCGGTACAGGAACGGCAATGTGCACTTCTGTGCCTGCTCCTGATAACGTTGGCGGATACTGGCACCTACCTCAAGCAACTGGAGTGTAGCAGCATCTTTACTCACCAACAAATCACGGAAGTGTGATGAAAGTCCGGTGATGAAATGGCTACCGTCGAATCCTTTGTTCAGTACATCGTTGAACAATAGTAAAGCATCACTTACCTTATTTTCAAGGAAGCAGTCTGTCAGGCGGAAATAGTATTCATAATCCAGCACATTAAGATTCTCAATCACACTCTTGTAGGTGATATTACCTCCGGTGAAACTTACTACCTGATCGAAAATGGAAAGTGCATCACGCATACCTCCATCGGCTTTGAGCGCAATCACGTTCAAGGCTTCAGGTTCGGCCGTGATTCCTTCTTTCGATGCCACATAAGACAGATGATTCACGGTATCATCCACACTGATACGGTTAAAATCGTAAATCTGACAACGCGACAAAATGGTAGGAAGGATTTTATGCTTCTCCGTTGTAGCCAAAATGAAAATGGCATGGCGGGGAGGTTCTTCCAATGTCTTCAGGAAGGCGTTGAAAGCCGAGGCCGACAGCATGTGTACCTCGTCAATGATATACACTTTATACTTACCTATCTGTGGCGGAATACGCACCTGTTCCACCAGTTGGCGAATATCGTCTACCGAGTTGTTGGACGCCGCATCCAGTTCATGAATGTTGTACGAGCGTTGCTCGTTGAAAGCGACACACGACTCACATTCGTTGCAGGCTTCGCCATCTGCCGTAAGATTCATACAGTTGATGGTCTTGGCAAAGATACGTGCACAAGTAGTTTTACCCACTCCGCGCGGTCCGCAGAACAGATAAGCATGCGCCAGTTTCTGGGTGGCGATAGCATTTTTCAGTGTAGTGGTCAGTGCCCGTTGCCCCACGACCGACTCAAAGGTGGAAGGACGATACTTACGGGCGGATACGATATAGTTTTCCATATTCCGGATGATCTCTGTTTTTTGAGTTTGTGCAAATGTACGCAAAAAAGTGCAAGGAGAAAAAAGGAAGCGGAATAAGTTTTAGAGCGGAAATGCTACGTTTTAAGTTATTAGTTTTATCTTTGCATTTGGAATTAATGAGAAAATCATGGGCAAATTAATCACAATCTGGGAGTTTATAGGCAGACATAAATACTGGATCACCGTCCTGGCATTCGGAGTCATCATCGGCTTTTTGGACGAAAACAGTATGATCCGCCGCATCGGCTATGCACGCGAAATCAGCCGCTTGCAGGGAGAGATTGATAAATACCGCGCAGAGTATGAAGAAAACACGGAGCGCCTCAACGAGTTGAGCACCAATCCTGAAGCCATCGAACAGATAGCGCGCGAAAAATATCTGATGAAAAAGCCCAACGAAGACATTTACGTATTTGACGAGAACGAATGAAACAACTGATACCCGCACTTTTCGCCGTAGGCGCCGTGATGGCTCTCGTAGGAGCCGCCGTCTTTATCACCGGATGGGTGTATGCACCTTATATATATACCATCGGGGCAGGCTTTGTGGCATTGGCCCAGGTCAACACTCCGCTCCGGGCAAAAAACAAAACGCTCCGCCGCCTGCGCATTCAGCAGATATTCGGCGCACTGGCATTGATACTGACAGGTGCATTCATGTTCACCACACGCGGCAACGAATGGATTGCCTGCCTCACCATAGCAGCTATATTGGAACTTTATACAGCTTTTCGCATTCCGCAGGAAGAGGAGAAAGAGCTCTCTAAATAAAAAAGAGCTCCCCTTTTTCAAAGTTTCCTCTCTACCTTTCACGTGCATCAGCAATTGAAACCGAATGATACACTACTTTAAATGAATAACCATCGTAGTGTCCCGTTTGAGTTCAAAACAGCATTTTTCAAACGAAGGAGCTCCCAAGACTCCTTCCGCATCATTGCTGAACCCGAACTTTTCCAAAGGACGCCCGAATGCACCGGTATCCAACTTCCCGTTTTCATTTTCATCCTGAAAGAGGGAAATGGCATAAGTACCGGCAGGAATTCCCTTACAGGGTATCTCTATCGTCCGGTCCTTCACTCCTACTCGAAAACCGAAAACAGGCTTCTTCATAAAGGTCTGTTTGGAAGAGTAGATAGCCACGTAAACAGATCCGTCCACATGCTCCACGTCTTTGACAATCAATGTCAGATTCTGACCCGCTACGGACACACTCGTTAGTACTGCAAACAGCAAAATAATCATTGTCTTCATAATGGTAAATATTTAAAAATTAGAAACATCATAAGCTACTTTCTTACCTAAAGTGATATAAACTCCCAGATAGAAGAAACGGTCACTGGAAGCACGGACGGCCTGTCCGTTAATCCGTCCATATTCGTTTTTACGCCCCGTCAGATTAGTGGCAGAGGCATGTACGATAACCTTCTTACTCGCCAGCACAGTGATACCCAAATCGAGAGAATGGCAGGGTTTTACTTCATCATTCATCAACCCCGGCAGCTCCGGATTATGATAAGGACGCCCACTTGCCAACCGGTCGGTCACGCTGAAGATGGTTCGCAGACGGGGAACACTGTATTTCAGTACCAATGACACATTATGACGGGTAGCGTATTGCGGAACGGTCAGTTCAGTATATTCCCGGTATTTCCGTTTTGAAAGATTATAAGAATAGGACAAACGGTATTCAAAATTCTTCCATAGGGCATTGTCACAAAAATATAGGTCAATGCCTTTACTATGTCCGTATCCATCGGGAACCATACCTTGGGGAACAGACAATTCCAGCCTTTTATAATTTTTGTAATAAAACTCCGCTTTGTAAAATCGCCCGCTCTGTTCGTATTGGAGACTGAAGAGAGTCTGCCTACAGATATTAGAGGGCAAAGCAGTGTTTTTTATCAGGTATTTATTTTCCGGTAATTGAGTGTATTGTCCTGCCACAACCGAGATTGACAAACGATTCCACGCATAATTGACAGCAGCTCTGGGAGACCAGTTCATCCGCCGGTTCAATGAAACATACTCCGGACGGAAAGACAGTTCTGTTTTGAAGTGTTCCGACAGATAAAAAATGGACGAAAGAAATCCTGCACAGATCGTGGGGTACATACGGTTTTCATCATAGAGCAACTCAAACCGATAATAATCCCGATATGACCGGATAAAAGTTTCAACTCCCGCGTCCAGACGTAGCCAAGGAGTAAATTGCCGGAAGGACCTGACTTTCAAATGAAGTTCCTGCTGCCGCTCACTCCATGCATCCCCGCCTGTCACTGCACCTCCCACTCGCCGGTCATAAAAAGAATACGCAGCCCCGAAAAACCAATTCCAACCGGAAGCGGCACGTTTGCGGAAGGTAGTGTTCAGATAAACATTGTTTTCACCCAAACCGAAGAGATGACGGTCTGCATCTGCATAATTCGAAAAGGAAGTACGGTCATACCCTGCATATAATTTGAATACAGTCCTTTCATCCGGCGTGTACCGATATTGGGCAGCACCGGAAAACATACCGTATGGCTGCTTGAAATCAGTCCGGGAAGGATAAACCCGATAATAAGGTGACAGATTCTGATAATCGAGATTCAGCGAAAGTGAAGAGTGCCCGAAAACCCGCGTACCACCTCCTCCCAACCCGACGGTAGAAACATTCATTCCCAGTTTATTGACCGTACTATGGTCCTTGGTTTCCAGAGGAAGTACAGCAGACAAGGCCTCTCCATACTCCTGTGACTGTCCGCCGGAAGCCAGATTGACACCACTGAACATAAAAGTGGAATAGCGTCCTCGTGCAGGAGTATCCGCTCCGGTTGTAGTATAAGGATTCAACACATGCATGCCGTCTATATAGGTCTGTGTTTCGTTACTGCTCCCGCCACGCACCAGCAGACGACCGCTTTCACCCTGAATTTGAGCCCCCGGAAGGGTTTGCAAAGCCCGATATAAATCTCCGTTAGCTCCTCCTACCGTTACCAGATCGACCGGTCGCAAATCGCTCCAGCGGCTGTTAGCCCTGGGAGTTTTATGTGCTTTGACGACTACCTCGTCCAACAATATACTATCACCTAAAGTCGTGAAAAAAATGGTATCCGTAGTTACGTTTTGGGCTACGAGTGAAACCGGGAGAAGCATCAAGCTTCCAATCACTGTTACATAGAATCTCTTCATTGTGGTCTGTTTGCTAACATTTTCACCGGCAAACATAAAGGATCGGTTCCAAGCAAAAAAATATCCGGGACAGACAGCCCGGATATGTGACAAGCAGCTCGTCCTATGTGACGAACTGCATCTTTTTGTGACCAACGGTTATTTGCCGACTATAGTTTCCATCAGCTCTTTAACCTGTTTGGAATAGGCCCGTGATACAGGTATCTCTTCCGGACAACCTTCCAAAAGCAAACGGTAGCCCTGTGAGTTTCCACTAACCTTTACCACCTTACGGAGATTGACCAAAAAAGCACGGTGGCACTTCACCACCAACGGAGACCCACCGGTTACTTCCTCCGCCTGCTTCATGGTCGTCCGCAACAGACACTGCATATTTCTGCCTCCTTTCTGATAGTTCACCCGGATATAGTTTCCATCGGACTCTATATACAACAAGTCCTTAGAGTCCAATTCCAAAGATTCCCTGGTACCGCCCTGGAACGAAAGCAAAGAAACTATTTCAGTTGTTTCTATAGATTCCGTCGCAGATACTGGCCGCTGTAAATGGAGGTTCATCTCCGTCGCTTCCTCTAAATGGATAGCCAACAACCTGTTTTGATTCAATAAAATGAAAAGTACTGTAGGGAAAAGTCCGATAACCAAAGTGAACAATGCAAAAACACAAAAGACATCCCAACGCAGCCCCCAGCCAAAAACAAATGTTGAATAAAGCCAGTTACCGACAGCAATAAATAAGATTACCATCAACAGATTGACTATCTGTTTCCATACAGTCCACCCCTCTTCTTTGTAAAACTCCGGAAACAGACAGGCAAAAAGATACACGGGGATGCTCAGAAATACTGCTGTCACACCCATAAAGCCCAAAAGTATCCAAAACTTATGCCCCTCAATGCCCGATATTCCGAAAGGCTGTAAAACCAGTAATATAAGGAATACGACCAACGAAGAAATCAATACCACCTTCCATCTTTGATACACAACCGGATAAGGACTTTGCAGGTATCTTCGTATTTTTTCACTCCAATGATTTCTCATTTGTATTCTGTTTTTCACTCTTGTTGCAAAATAATATAAAATATCGAACGGACAGCTATAAATCGAGAGATAATCTTAAAGACAAAAAGAGGCAATCCTCTTCAGAATTGCCTCTCCTATTTCATAATATGATAAACCGGATTTTACTTCTTACCCACAGGAGCATATCTTGCGTTAAGTCCGTCTACAATTTCTTTTGTGATGTTCAGTGTGCTGTCGGCATACAACAGATTATCAAAACTGGTATTGCTGATAATCAGGTTATAACCTTTAGTCTTATTGTATTCTTTCAGGAAAGCATTGATAGAGTCACGCAGAATCTGGCTGTTTTTAGCATTTTCAGATGCCATTTCGGTAGCCAGTTTGTTTTGCAATGCCTGCAAATCCTGCTCCAATTTACCTAAGCGTGCATATTCCTGTTGTGCTCTTTCCTGAGAAATAAAAGCATTGCTTTCATATTTTTTCTGGAATTCCTGCTGTGATTTACGCAGTTCGTTAGCTTTTTGATTTAATACCATACGGCTGTTCTCTTCCTTACTGATCATATCAGCATTCAGATCTTTGCAGAAATTATATTGAGACAACAATGTATCTACTTCTACATAAGCGATTTTCAGACCAGAAGTGCCATTTGCATTTCCGGAAGCAGCGGGAGCAGCATTGTCGGCTTTACCAGCGCATTGTGAAAAAAGAAAGAGGAATGCAAGAGCAGCAAATCCGTTAATGAGGTAATTCATTCTCTTCATACTTGTAAAATATAGTTTTTTAATTAATTAGTTCATACTATCGTTTAAGGTTTTCTCAATTTCATCAATAGAAAAGCGCCGTTTCTTTTGTGCTTCCCGATCTTGAGACTGTGCACAACTTATGCCTCTCTCCCTTAACGCTTTATTGCCGCTGACGTGCCCGTTGGGAAATTTTCCGCCTTTTGTAAAGAAGACTTTTATGCCTAATAAACCAAGGCAAATAGCAACTATTAACAGAGTTATCAGTATTGTATAGAGCATTTCTATTAATTTTGTGGGTGCAAATATAGACTTTTGTACTGACTAAGCCTCCTTTTTTACCATAAAAAAAGAGAAACGGGTTCAAAATTCGCAAGCAAATTAACCATATTTAGCAATAAGGGGTTAAAATTGAATTTTTAATTCCATAAAAAGAAAAGAGAATGGAAAAATCAGAACTGAAACCGGCCGGCGTATTTCACTTCTTCAACGAAATCTGCCAGGTGCCCCGTCCTTCAAAGAAGGAAGAAAAGATAATCGCTTATTTAAAAGCGTTCGGAGAAAAATATAATTTAGAGACAAAAGTGGACGAAGCCGGTAATGTACTTATCAAGAAGCCGGCTACTCCGGGTAAAGAAAACCTGAAGACAGTGATCTTGCAATCACACGTAGACATGGTGTGCGAAAAGAATAACGATACGGAGCATGACTTCCTGACCGACCCTATCGAAACGGAGATTGACGGGGAATGGATGAAGGCAAAAGGAACAACTCTGGGGGCTGACAACGGTATCGGTGTAGCTACTGAGTTAGCCATTCTGGCCGACGACAGCATTGAGCACGGTCCTCTCGAATGTCTGTTCACTGTAGATGAAGAGACAGGTCTGACCGGTGCTTTTGCCCTGAAAGAGGGGTTCATGAACGGGGAAATCCTATTAAACCTCGACTCGGAAGATGAAGGTGAACTTTTCATCGGTTGTGCAGGTGGTATCGACTCGGTTGCCCAATTCAAATACGAAACGGTGATGACACCCATCAGCCACCTTTGCTTCCATATCACCGTGAAAGGTCTGAAAGGCGGGCATTCCGGTGGAGATATCCATCTGGGACGCGGCAATGCCAACAAGATTCTGAATCGCTTCCTGTACTTGATGCAGAATACTTATCAGGAAGACTTCTTCCTCTTCGAATTCAACGGAGGTAACCTGCGAAATGCCATTCCGCGTGAAGCTTCAGCTGTATTCTCCGTACCGGAACATTATAAGCACGATGTGCGCACAGCCTTGAATGTCTTTATTGCAGAAATAGAAGACGAACTTCATAAGATAGAACCGGATCTGAGTATTCTTCTTGAAACGGAACCTCGTCGTGACTGGGCTATCGACCCAAGTACAGCCTATCGCCTGATCACTTCGTTGTATGCCTGCCCGCACGGAGTTTATGCCATGAGCCATGACATCCCGGGTCTGGTGGAAACATCGACCAATCTGGCATCTGTCAAGATGAAACCGGAAAATACTATCCGTATCGAAACCAGCCAGCGCAGTTCCATTCTTTCTTCACGCGACGATGTAGCCAACACTGTACGTGCAGTATTTACTTTGGCAGGCGCGCAAGTGACTTGGGGTGACGGATATCCCGGATGGAAACCCAATCCGGACTCGGAAATCCTGAAAGTAGCTGAAGAGTCATATAAACGTCTGTTCGGTGTAGATGCCAAAGTGAAAGCAATTCACGCCGGACTGGAATGTGGTTTATTCCTTGATAAATATCCTGCATTGGACATGATTTCCTTCGGTCCTACATTGACAGGAGTCCACTCTCCGGACGAACGGATGCATATTCCTTCAGTAGATAAATTCTGGAAGCATCTGTTGGATGTATTGGCACATATTCCGGCAAAGAACTAAATCAATTTCACCACAGAGGACACAAAGAAGAATTCACTTGATAATTCTAAAATTAAAAATCTGTGTGCTCTGTGGTGAATCAAAACGAGAACTAAAATCTATGCTCCGTCTTTTCTTTTTATTGCTGATTTCCTCCACTTCACTTTTTCTTTCTGCACAAAATCAGCCTCCTTTTCGTGTCGTCTTTTGGAATACCGAAAACTTCTTCGATACCCGGCACGATTCACTCAAAAATGACAGGGAGTTTCTGCCCCATTCGCTCCGGCATTGGGGCTATAGCCGATATAAAAAGAAGATAGATAATGTGGCCCGCACTCTTGCAGCAGTCGGAGAATGGAACTTTCCGGTATTGATAGGATTGTGTGAAGTGGAAAATGATACGGTTATGCGCGATCTCACGCTTTATTCTCCACTTAAGGAGGCAGATTATCGTTATGTGATGACACACTCTCCTGACCAGCGCGGTATCGACGTAGCACTGCTTTACCAACGCGACCGGTTCAAACTCCTTACCTGTTCTTCCATCCCTGTCGGCAATTTTGAGAATCATCGTCCGACAAGGGATATCCTGCACGTCAGCGGATTATTGCTGACAGGTGATACACTGGATGTATTAGTGGCACATCTACCCTCCCGCTCGGGCGGAGCACGTCAATCAGAACCTTATCGCCTTTTTGCGGCACAAAAACTGAAAAATGCGGCAGACAGCCTAATGTGTGTCCGCCGTTCTGCCAAATTGATTATTATGGGAGATTTTAATGATTATCCCACTGACAAATCTGTAAAACAAGTCCTGAAAGCCCTTTCTCCCGAAGAGAATCCTGACCATAAACAACTGTACCACTTACTGGCGCGAAAAGCCAAGAACCGTAACTTCGGTTCCTATAAATATCAGGGTGAATGGGGATTGCTGGATCACCTGATTGTATCCGGTACACTGCTTGATACTTCCGGTACACTTTTTACCGAAGAAAAAAAGGCAAGCGTGCTGCGTTTGCCTTTCCTTCTGATAAAAGATGAAAAATACGGAGGCATGCAGCCTTTCCGCACCTACATCGGAATGAAATACCAGGGAGGATACAGTGATCACTTACCTGTATATACCGATTTCGAAACCAATCAATCCGAATATTGATATACCTTCAGTTCAAACTTGGGTACCATAGCAAAAAAATGATCGAAAATATCGGATTGGATACGTTCATATTCTTTCCAAACCTTGTTACGGGAAAAGAAATAAATCTGAATAGGTACCCCGTATTCAGTAGCTTCCTTCTGGCTGATAATCAGGTCGAGATCCTGATTTACCACAGGCAAACTGCAAAGATAACGTTCTACGTATACCCTGAATACTTGCGAATTTGTAGGCACCACTCCTTCCTCCGGCTGATAGTCTGCCAACAGAGGTATCTCTTTGCGAAAGGTATCAAGCATTTCGGGGGTGCAGAACTTCAAAGTTGTCAGATCAAGAAAAATGCTCTTCATCACCCGCCGTCCCCCGGATTCCGTCATTCCCCGCCAGTTCTGGAACGAACCGTTTACCAAAGAATAGGGAGGAACGGTAGAAATAGTATTATCGAAATTCTGAATCTTAACGGTATTCAATGTAATCTCTTCCACAATGCCGTTTGCATTGGTTGAAGGGATGGTCACCCAGTCACCGGGACGTATCATATCGTTGGCAGACAACTGAATACCTGCCACAAACCCCAGAATGCTATCTTTAAAGACCAACATCAGAATAGCGGCAGAAGCCCCCAACCCGGCGAACAGCGTAGCAGGAGATTTATCGACAATTATGGAGACAATCACAATGCCGCCAATAAAGAAAACAAGAACTTGTAATACCTGAATAAAGCCTTTCATCGGACGATTCTTCAACTTTTCTTTTCCATTGAGTATATCCAGCAACATCAACAGACTGCTGTTGAGAGCCAGTAACAAGGCAAAGATCATATAGATAACACAAATTTTCTGCGAAACCAGCAACAAAGTCTTTCCGTGTACAAATGCCATAGGCAAAAGCATATACATCAGAATACCCGGCAGAATATGGATCAGGTGGTGAATCACTTTATGTTTGACCATCAATGTATCCCATTTATAAGGAGTCCGCCGTGCCAGACGCTTTATTCCACCCACAAAAATGGCCTGGCAAAGATAATCCAGTCCGACCGCAATAAAAATCATCAGGATGGCAATAATCGTTTCATCAAAGGTATTCGCTATTTTCGGGTCCACTCCCCAACCTATAAGGATCTTATTCATCCAACTTCCTAAATCTATCATAACTATCGTCTTTATTTTAACATGTTCATTTTATCAAAATAACACCTGAATGGGCTTTAGGTTTAGCCCAAATAAAAAAGGCTGTATTGAAAAACGGTATTTTCAATACAGCCAGCTTCATCTGTTACCAGAAATCCTTATCCATTTACCTTTTTATAATCTTCCAGAAATTTCTTCAGCCCGGCATCTGTCAGCGGATGATTCAGCAGCCCCTTAATGGCACTCAACGGGCAAGTCGCCACATCGGCACCGGCTTCCACACATTCCATTATATGCTTGGTGCTACGGATGGAGGCCGCCAACACCTGAGTAGGATAATTGTAGAAACGGTACATCCGCACAATATCGGCAACCAGTCCGACACCATCTTCACAAATGTCATCCAGGCGTCCTACGAAAGGAGAAACATACGTAGCTCCCGCTTTGGCAGCCAGCAAAGCCTGACCGGCAGAAAAGACCAGCGTACAGTTGGTGCGAATGCCCTGTTCGGAAAAGTGCTTGATGGCTTTGATGCCGTCGGCAATGCAGGGCACCTTCACCACAATGTGGGGATTGAGGGCTGCCAGCTCTTTTCCTTCCCGAATCATTCCTTCGTAATCAGTAGCGATCACTTCGGCACTGACATCGCCTTGCACGATGTTACATATCTCCACGTAATGCTTCCGCTGGTTCCCGACTCCTTTTATCCCCTCTTTAGCCATCAGAGAAGGATTAGTCGTTACTCCGTCCAAGACTCCCAAATCGTGTGCTTCCCGGATTTGCTCCAAGTTAGCCGTATCAATAAAGAATTTCATACCTAATAGTGTTTAATATCTTATATTCAAACAGATAACCCGGAGCAGTTGTTCAATAGAACGACTTACTTCTGCAAACGGATACCGATTTCGTTCAAAGCGACCTTTGCCGGAGTAGCGTCCGGTGTAGTGGCATCGAGTTTGATGTAGCGGGCACTGACCTTGTTGCCGAACGAAACGGTCTGCGGAACAGGGTTATGCATAATGTTGCTGAACTCCCCGGTAGTCGGCACTTCTTTCCAGTCTTCACCATTGGTACTTACATAGAATTTATAACGGAAAGCCATTGTCGGCTTCGCTTCCGCATTGGCAGGAGCATATACGAAACCTGCCATCTCTACGGCTTTTCCAAGATCAATCACCAACGGAGAGGCAGTCACTTGTTTCCATGCAGCACGAGGCAGATCGTTCCAATTTTCTTTCGCAGACGCCTCTTCCAACGGATGGGCATAGTAGGCAGCCACTTCGCTGATATTAGCCGTCAGACGGCAAGCATCAATCTTCACTCTCAGTTGAGTGGCTTCGATAGCCGGAATACGTATCAGACGTTTATAACCCACGGTAGTACCTTTGGCTATCTCCTTCCATCCTCCGGCAGTCAGTGCCTCGACAGTAAAAGTTTCTGTACGCTGTCCTTTCGAGATATCCTCACGTAGCATCACCACGTTGATTTCCGATTTCAGTTTCAGCTGATAGGTATGGGTATCACCCGGTTTGGCAGCCCATGGTTTCAATCCGCCTTTCACACGGTTATCGGCAAAAATTTCTTTGCGATAGTCGGCAAACTCTTTCAGACGGTTAACGTCGGCATCGCTGATGCGTCCGCGCCGATCGGGAGGGATATTGAGCAGCAACACTGAGTTGTAACCCACAGATTTGAAATAAATATCGGTCAGATGCTTGAGGCTCTTCACCTTACCGTCCTCCTGCTGATGATAAAACCATCCCGGACGGATCGATACATCCACCTCGGAAGGATACCAGAAGAGTTCCCTGGCATTAACCAACATGTCGCGTCCGCCCAAATCTTTGGAAGTCGCTTTCACACCTAACGCTTTGTTTTGCTCTTCACAACGGGCATAAGTGCCCGGAGTCAATACGGTGGCACTCCACTCCGTTTCACGTCCCAGTCCGCGTTCGTTGCCTACCCATCGTACATCGTCACCCATAATGGCAGTCACTGCATGGGGTTGAAGACGACGGATGGTAGAGAGGATGGCGGTCCAGTCATATTCCTGTTTCTTTCCGTTGGGACCTTCACCATTGGCTCCGTCGAACCAGACTTCGTGTACTTCACCATAATTGGTAAGCAGTTCAGTCAGCTGTTCGATAAAGAATTCGTTGTATTTCGGAGAATCCCCATAACAAGATGCATTCCGATCCCAGGGAGAGAGGTAAACACCGAACTTGATACCGTATTTATCACAGGCATCACGGAGTTCACGCACCACATCACCCTTTCCGCCTTTCCAAGGAGAAGAGGCCACGGAGTGGTTAGTAGTCCTGGTAGGCCACAGGCAAAATCCATCATGATGCTTGGCAGTCAGGATAGCCATCTTGAAACCCGCCTCTTTGAGTGAACGCACCCATTGTTCCGCATCAAGTTCGGAGGGATTGAAGAGTGCGGGATCCTCTTTTCCGTCTCCCCACTCACGCCCGGTAAAAGTATTGATACCAAAATGAAGGAAAGCAGTCAGTTCCATCTGTTGCCACGCCAGCTGTTGCGGAGTAGGTACAAGACGCGCTGCCATATCGACTTTCTGCTCAAGGGTAGCACCTTGCGGAAATTCCACGTGCTTCATATAGTAGTCGTCTTTTTTTTGGGCCTGTCCGGCTGTACAGATAGCTGCAAGCAGAACCGTCGATAAAATAAGTTTCTTCATAAATCTATTGTTTTAAGTTTGATTCACCACAGAGTAACACAGAGTCTCTCACAAAGGATTTTCCTCTCTTCAATATCCTATTAACAAGAACTTAAAAACTCTCTGAAACTCTGTGGTAAACCGTATCCTTTTCTATTCCACGTTAAATATTCTGTCTATTTCACTCCTCTCAGCGTGAACTCAAAACTCTGCTCCGTCAGCGGCACACGGTATTGCGGTTGTACACCGGGACCACAGGTTGCTGTCCCTACACCTGCCTGTTCGGCATCCAGATGAACAGTGATACGGCCGTTACGTTCCAGATCGTTAATGTGGCGGGCTTTCTCCAGCACATCGTCAGTAAACGGAACGACACTGAACTGGAACGGACGGTTCGAATCGACAAAGATTCCTTGTCCGGCTTCATCCTCCAATTTCATCCAGCGGACATCCGTACGATTTCCGGTAGACTGCGGAGTCACGTAATAGTGGAACATCCTTTCGGCAGTAGTCCGATACAGCCCTATCTTGCCCGACTGCATACGGTCAGCGTAAGTCTCGTTATCACCGCGTCCCAGATAAGCCACATTGCCAAACGTATCGTTCATCTCGAAGGCCAGCCCCAGGCGTGCCATTGATTTCACCACAGCCGTATCGGGACGGAAAGTCACTTTCACCTTCAAAGCCCCGGCAGCATTCAGTGAGTAAATGAAATCGGCATCCCCCACTTTAGTTCCCTTCGCATTCAGGACTTCTACTCGTGCAGTAGCGGTACTCTTGCTCTCCTTCAGTGACACCACTTTCTGGCTCAGCTGATCGAGTCCGGATTTACGCCAAAGATAAGCACCGTTACGATCGCGGTTATCATTGTCCGTAGCGGGACGGAAAAGACTCAGTGTAACAGGAGTTGCCAGCAATTCCTGCCCGTCCAGTGTAAAAGAGTTCAAAGCACCAGTCGCCTTATCCAACGTAAAAGCAGTCTGTCCGGCCTTGGCAGGCAGATAAGCCGTACTGTTCTTTGTTCCGGGCAATACAAACTGGTCGTAAGCCACCTCCCAATCAGTACCCACCATCGGTGAAGCTTCTTTACGAGTCCAGCTCAGGTTGAGATATCCTTCACGCACATTGGCAGGCAAGACAACTTTTCCTAATGTCATATCAACCGTAGCATGTGGCGCACAATTCACTTCTTTTGTTCCTTCTGTGACCGTTTGTCCGTTATCGCCCACCACCTGCCAATGCAGGATATATTCGTTCAGATTGGAGAAGTCGAACCAGTTTTTCACTCTTATGGTCAGATTGCTCTTATTGAGCAAGGTACACTTGATGTTCTGATAAATCTTTTTCACTTCAAGCAAGTGCGGATGCGGGACACGGTCAGCGCTTACCAACCCGTTGCAGCAGAAATTACCGAAACTCGGAACTCCTTTGGGACCGTAGTCCCCACCATACGACCAATACCAACGCCCATTCGCGTCTATCTCACGGAACGACTGGTCTACCCAGTCCCACACGCAACCACCTTGTGCCATCGGATTATTTTCGAACACATCCCAATACTCCTTCAGGCCACCTACGCTGTTGCCCATGGCGTGCACGTATTCGCAAAGAATGAACGGACGGTAAATATCTTTCTGTGCCAGATAGGTTTTGATTTCATCGACACTGCGGTACATCCGGCAATAAATATCGGTGTTATAATTCTGCTCGGCACGTTCGTATTGAACGGGACGATTCTTTTCTACCGATTTCAACCAGTCATAGGTACGTTCGAAGTTAATTCCGTTTCCGGCTTCGTTACCCAACGACCAAATGACGATGGCAGGATGGTTCTTCGAACGCTCGTACATACGGTGTGTACGATCCATGTGTGCTGTCAGCCAAGTGCTGTCCTTGGCAAGCGAAGCAGGACCGTAGCCCATACCGTGCGACTCGATGTTGGCCTCGTCGATCATATAAAGTCCGTAGCGATCGCAAAGCTGATACCAGTACGGATGAGTGGGATAATGTGAATTACGCACGGTATTGATATTGTGCAGCTTCATCAATCGGATATCCTGCTCCATCAGCTCTTTGCTGACAGTACGTCCCAATTGCGAATGTTCATGCCGGTTGGTTCCCTTCACCAGCACAGGTACACCATTGATGCAGAAACGTCCGTCCTTGATCTCCGAAGTACGGAAACCCACTTCGCAACCAGTAACTTCCGTCACCCGTCCTCCCGCATTTTTCAGTTCCAACACGAGCGTATAGAGATTGGGGTGCTCGGCACTCCAAGGCTTCACGTCTTTCAGGCGCTGTTCACCGAAAGTGATGAAGTTACTCAACCCACGTGATTTGACAGGCATTTCGCCCGAAAGTACGGGACGTCCGGCTGCATCATTCAGGGTATAAGTTATAGATACCGCTCCATTGGCAGGTCCCTCAACGGTAACATCGAGTCCGAAGATACCATCTTTGTAACGCTCCTTCTCGAGGGTGGCATTTACTTTATAGTCGGCAATGTACTGCTTCGGAGTACTGTACAAATATACATCACGTTCAATGCCACTCAAACGCCACATATCCTGACATTCCAGGTAAGAGCCCGAACTCCAGCGGTAGACTTCAAGTGCGACGGTATTCTCGCCTTCTTCCAGCTTGTCAGTAATGTCCCACTCGGCTGCCGTCTTTGAGCCTTGGTTGTAACCGAGGAAATGGCCGTTCACCCATACATAATAGAAAGAGGTGACACCTTCACAACAGAGAACCACCCGACGGTCTTTCCATCCGGAAGGCACAGTGAAAGTTCGTCGGTAAGAGCCAACTTCGTTTTCTTCAGACGGTACGAGAGGAGGATTCTTCTTGAAGTTGAACATCTTATCATCGAATTCATAAGTCTCGTTCACATAAATAGCAGTTCCATATCCCTGACGCTCCCAGTTTCCGGGTACGTTAATGTCTGCCCACCCTCCGGTATAGAACGAAGGTTTATAAAAGTCTTTCGGACGGAGGTCGGGATTCTTCACCCAATGGAACTTCCATTTGCCGTTCAGGCTCAAATAATAGGGAGACTGTTCATAGTCCCCTTTTTTCACATCGGCAGCATCTGCGTAAGGCCACACATAGGTGTGAGGGGCCAACTTGTTCAGGCCTACCGCATATTGGCTCTGCCATTCGGGAGTCTTCTGCGCCTTTGCGGGCACCATAACCAGACAGGCCAGTAGCAGTAGAAAGGTTAGTTTGATAGGTTTGTTCATTGTTTATCAGGTATTTAATATTCAATTATCTTTCTCGGGGGATGTGTCAAAACTCGCGACAGAAGACTTTTGACACATCTCCCTTTGATTTTTAAAGGTAAATACGGATCCTATTCGATCATAACTTCGTCAAAAAAGACGCGCGCTTCCTGTCCGGGACGCACATGATCAGGAGGACATTTTCCGGCTCCACGAACTGTAACGCGCACATATCTGGCCTTTACCGTTCCCAGATCGAATTTCAAATCATCCACATAAGTTCCTTCACGGAAAATATCTTCGGGAGTAAATCGCTTCTCTCCCACTGCCGTAAAATTAATGTTATCCGAAGACAACGCAACACTAACGGACTCCGGTTTGTGCACAGCCATTCCGTACACTGTAATAGAACCCAGCGTAAAAGTATGGATATTTTCTTCTTTTTGCAAATCTATCGTAAAAGAAATACTATCATTGTCTGTCCACGAGCACCATTCGGAATCGGTTTGTTTCAAGCTGCCACGCACTCCGTTGGTTAAAACCGGAACACCGGAAGCCCCCCGGGTGAATACCGGTTTCGCAGTAGCCTTATTGTATGACAAAGGCAACACGAGGGTCTTTCCCATCTGCTGCCCATCGGCAAAAGTGGCACACTTCAAGGTCTGTGCGGTACGGAACGTGAGCGACTGAGTATAGAGAGCAGAAGCTGCTCCCGGCTCAGTGCCATCAGTTGTATAACGGATTTCCACATCGGGACGCATGCACTCCAGTTTCACTTGCAATGTACCATCAACCGGAGTAGACGTATGTTGTATGTTGTACATAGAACGGGCGTATCCCACCCCTTTGACGGCAAGGTGTTCGTTATAACGATCCAGCGCTTTCAGAAACGAAGCCCAGTTTTTCTGCTCCGGGCGACTCCATCCCACTTCGGCAAGTGCTGCCAGACGGGGGAAGACGAGATAGTCCACATCCTCGGGACGGTTACAGAACTCCGTCCATAACGATGCCTGTACGCCCATCAGTAACGAAGCATATTCGGGCTTCCAATTCTTCTGCACAGGTTCGTATTGATAAACGTCTTTCAGCGTATTGTTACCAAAATAAGTGAGTGGTTCAAACCATTGCGGTCCTTGATAACGGATCAGGTACATCACACGGGCCGGAGTCATCACAAAACGATGTCCCTGCGCAGCAGCTTTCAGGGCAGCGTTGCCCATCCCTTGCCAACCGAAGACAACGGCTCCCTCGGGGATGAAGCTGTTTGTCAACTCGTCCCATCCCATCACCTCTTTACCTTTACTGCGCACATAGTCGCCTATCCGCTTCATGAAATAGCCTTGAAGGTCCTCTTCATGGGCAATGTGTTCTTTCTTCATACGATCCTGGCAAAGAGGACACTTTTTCCAATAAGTCTTCTGCGCTTCGTCGCCACCCAGATGGATGTAATGTGAAGGAAAAAGCGCAGCCACTTCATCAATGACATCTTGCAGAAAAGTGAATACACTATCGTTTCCGGCACAGTAGATGATTCCTGCATGGTCTCCACCCAGACCGGGCAATACACCGATAAACCGGTCTACCACGGGACAAGCCAGATGCGGATAAGCAGCCAGTGACGAATTGGTATGTGCCGGCATCTCTATCTCGGGAATGATCTCTACCTGACGGTCGGCAGCATAAGCTATCATCTCCCTCATATCCTCCTGGGTATAAAAGCCACCGATGGGAGTCGGTTCTCCGGGCAACGGATTCCGGCGCGAATGGAATGGCACATCGGTATGATCCACCCGCCAGGCACCGACCTCGGTCAGCCGGGGATATTTCTTAATTTCAAGCCGCCAGCCATTATCGTCCACCAGATGGAAATGGAGTTTATTCACCTTCAGCATAGCCATGCAATCGATGATTCTCAACACATATTCTTTGGGAAGAAAAAAGCGGGAAACATCAAGCATTAGCCCCCGGTAACCGAAACGGGGCTCGTCCTGAATGCTCAAACAAGGAACCGTCCACAGTGCATTGACTGTATGATGATTTTCAATATCGGGAGGAAGCAACTGGCGGATGGTCTGCAAGGCATAGAAAAACCCTTTCACATCCGATGCTCTGACCGTAATCTGTTCCGGAATGATATCCAACCGATAGGCTTCGCTTTTCAATGACTTGTCGGTGACGAAACGTACATCGCCTTTCATCTTTCCCGTTTTCAGTACGGGAGTAAACCCGGCAGCTTTGGTGAAGAGGTTTATAAAATTCCGTACCACTTTCGCCTGCTCGGCATTTTCCACAGCCAGCGTAGTACCTCCGGAAAAACGGAAATGCCCGGTGCCCGATACCATTTGTACCGGGCAGGGGACTATAGAAACTGTTTGTGTTAAGTCATCGGCCTGCAACGCCGCAAGGGGGCAGAGCGTCAGCAGGAGTATGCATATTATAATGTGTTTCATATATCCGGGATTTCCACTTATTCTTTATCTCTCTCCGGCGAGAAACGTACCGGATCATTATACTGTTCCTGAAGTTGCAACATCTGCTCTTTGAGTTCTTTCACTACAGGTTCGTATTCTTTCTGCCCGTACAGATTATGCATCTCCGTCGGATCAGCCTGCATATCATAAAGTTCCCACCAGTTGATGTCATTGTAGAAATGAATCAGTTTATAGCGTTCGGTACGTACCCCGTAGTGGCGTTTCACCATATGTTCGGCAGGATACTCATAGAAATGATAGTACAGTGCCTTCCGCCAGTCTTTGGGTTGTTCACCCTTCAGCAACGGTAACAGAGATACACCCTGAATATCGGCAGGAACGGGAGCACCGGCCAATTCGAGGAACGTAGGTGCATAGTCGATGTTCTGAACCATTTCGGTAATGTCGCCACGACGGTCAAACCCCTTCGGCATACGCATGATCAGCGGTGTGCGCATCGATTCTTCGTACATGAAGCGTTTGTCGAACCAGCCGTGTTCGCCCATATAGAAGCCTTGGTCAGAAGTGTAGACTACCAGGGTGTTATCCAGTAATCCTTTCTTTTCAAGATAGTCGAGCACACGTCCCACATTGTCGTCCAGCGACTTCACTGTCTTCATATAGTCACGCATGTAACGCTGGAACTTCCAGTTGGCAAGTTCCTTCCCACTTAGATTCAGCTTGTAGAAGTCATCGATCAACGGACCGTAGAATTTATCCCATGCCGCACGTTGTCCTTCGTCCATACGTCCCAGAAATCTCTGGTAGAGCGATTTTAAACGTGAATCTTTATCGGGGCGAAGCATCTTCAGGTCATAAATCATATCCATATCCTTCACAATACTCATCTCTTGCGCTGCGGCAGCCGGACGGCCTTCGTAATCGTCAAAGAAATTGTCGGGCAGCGGGAAGGTTTTGTCTTCGTACAAAGCCAGGTTACAGGTATCCGCCATCCAGTTGCGATGGATAGCCTTATGGTGAATCAGCAGACAGAACGGTTTGCTCTCGTCACGTTTGTTCTCCATCCAATCGATAGCGTCATCAGTAATCAAGTTGGTAATGTACCCATGTCTGTGAACGGTGTCGTTGTCCTGAGTGATAAAGTCGGGGTTATAATAGTCACCTTGTCCGGGCACGATCTCCCAATAATTGAATCCTGAGGGCAGACTCTCAAGGTGCCACTTGCCTACGAGTGCAGTTTGATAGCCGGCCTTCTGAAGCAGTTTCGGGAAAGTTTGCTGGGAACTGTCGAACACGCAGGTAGTATTGTCATAAAACTTGTTGGCACAACTATGCTTGCCTGTGATCATACAAGCACGGCTGGGACCGCTCAGAGAGTTTGCAACGAAGGAATTTGTAAAACGCACGCCGTCACGGGCAATACGGTCGAGGTTCGGAGTTTCCATATAACGGGTATCGTAGCAGCTCATCATTTGTGCCGTATGGTCGTCCGTCATAATATAAACAATGTTCAGGGGCTTTTGCTCTTCTTTCTGTTTGCCTGTGGCACATGAAGCCAAAGAAGCTACTGCCGCCGCACCTGTCAGCGAGCAGAGAATTCCGGAAGATAGGTTGTTCATCATAAAGTAGTTTTTCTATTAGGGATTAATTAGTGGTACAAATATAAAGAGTTTTAACACCCCATAGAGTTCAAAAACAACTATGATTCTTCTGAAAACGTCTAATAATGGAATAAAAAGGGCATTTATAGACGTTTTTGAACATCGGATAGACAAAATCGGAAGCCTGTCGTGAACGAGTCTTAACTGAAATTTGTATATTTGCAGACATAGAAGCCTGACAAAACTGTTTAGAAATGAATACGATTCACCACAGAGTACACGGAGGACACAGAGTTTTGATCTCTTGTTGATTAAGATGTTTGAGAGAAAGATATTCTCTGTGTTCTCTGTGGCCTCCGTGGTGAATTAAACTCAAAAACAAATACTGAATGAACTAAATACAAACCTAATCAACAAACTCTTTTTATGAATCAAAAATTATTGCTCAGCAGTGCGCTGCTTGTCGGCATGGCCGGAACACAACAAGCGTTTGCACAAAAGAAAAAAGTTCAGGACCCCAAAAAGCCGAACGTAGTTTTCATTTTGGCCGATGACCTCGGATTCGGTGACCTGAGTTGCTACGGACAAGAGAAGTTCGAAACTCCCAACATCGACAAACTGGCCCAGGAAGGAATGCGCTTCACCCAATGTTATTCGGGAACAACGGTAAGTGCCCCCTCACGCTCTTGCCTGCTGACAGGCACTCATAGCGGACATACGGCTATCCGTGGTAACGTCGAACTCGATCCGGAAGGACAATTCCCTTTGCCGGCAGATGCACAGACCATCTTCCACGATTTTCAGAACGCAGGATACAAAACCGGCGCTTTCGGTAAATGGGGACTGGGATTCATCGGCTCTACAGGCGATCCGAAAAAACAGGGAATTGACGAATTCTACGGTTACAACTGCCAATTGCTGGCACACAGCTACTATCCCGATCACTTGTGGGACAATGACAAACGAGTAGAGTTGAAAGACAACACACTGGATGTGCAGTATGGCAAAGGTACTTACTCACAAGACCTGATCCACTCAAAGGCACTCGACTTCCTTGACCGGATGGGAAAAAGCGGAGAATCGTTCTGCATGTGGTATCCTACCATCATCCCTCATGCCGAACTGATTGTGCCCGAAGACAGCATTATCAAAAAGTTCCGCGGCAAGTATCCCGAGAAACCTTTCCATGGCACCGAACCGGGTAACCCGGCATTCCGTAAAGGCGGATACTGCTCTCAGTTCTACCCTCACGCAACGTTTGCAGCCATGGTTTACCGCCTCGACGTATATGTAGGCCAGATTGTACAGAAGCTGAAAGATATGGGTATCTATGACAACACCATCATCATCTTTGCCAGCGATAACGGACCGCACATGGAAGGAGGAGCCGATCCGGACTTCTTCAATAGCAACGGTATCTGGCGCGGATATAAACGCGACCTCTACGAAGGAGGAATCCGTGTACCGATGATCATCTCTTGGCCGGAACGTGTACAACCCAGCACCCAAACCGACTTCATGTGTTCGTTCTGGGATGTAATGCCCACTTTCCGTGAAATATTGAACCCGAAAGCCAAGAACCAACAGATGGACGGTGTGAGCCTGTTACCACTACTTGAAAACCGCAAAGGACAGAAAGAACACGAATATCTGTATTTTGAGTTCCAGGAGATGAACGGACGCCAAGCCGTACGTAAAGGCCCGTGGAAGTTAGTTCACATGAACGTTCGCGGCAAAAATCCGTATTTCGAACTCTATAACCTGAATTCCGATCCGTCGGAACGCCACAATGTACTGAACCAGTTCCCGGAAAAAGTGGCCGAACTGAAAGGCATTATGCAGGCTGCACATGTGCCGAATCCTAATTTCCCACTGTTACCGGGAGAAAAATAAGAAGAAACATTTTACTTCATTACAGAATACACAGAGGGCACAGAGATTTTCCATTGAAAGAAGTTATCTCTGTGCCCTCTATATTATTAATAACTTGCAGTTATTGCTTCACTGCCACCGTATCTGCCGCAAAGACATCTTTCCGGTAGCCATACCCCAGATCGGAATAAATCTTCAACATCTCAGGCAGACGTTCCATGAAACGGTCAAAATTTTTATGTTCCGGCAATGTCCATTGTATTTCGGACAAAGCAGCCATTCGAGGTAAAATCTGCCACTCCATCTTGGTTGAATCGGCAGTCCACTCCGTCCAGATACAACCTTGAGTACCGATTACAAACTTCTTTTCGGCATCGGTCAGTTCGGCAGGAACAGGTTCGAAGTTATATACACGATTCATCCATTCGAATCCGGTCATCTTATTAATGCGCGGATTGCTGAAATAGAGCCGTTGGATAGGAGTCATGATGACATCGTGATGCTGGCGCGCAGCTTCGATGCCTCCTTGAATACCCCTCCATGACATGATGGTAGAATTCGGGGTCAGACCGCCTTCCAATACTTCGTCCCATCCCAACATACGGCGTCCGTGGGCGTTGATCTCTTTCTCCAACTCAGACATGAAATAGGTCTGCAACTGATTCTCTTTCGAATGTTTAGGCAGCGCTTTGATACCCAGTTCCTTAATTTTAGCCTGACATTTAGGGCATTTCTCCCAACGGCTCTTCGGACACTCGTCTCCACCGATATGAATGTATTCGGAAGGGAAAATATCCATAATCTCGTCCAACACGTCTTTAGTAAACTGAAGTGTCTGTTCGTTACCGGCACAAAGCACATCGGAAAATACACCAAATGAACAAAGCACCTTATAGGGACCACCCGTGCAACCCAGTTCCGGATAAGAAGCCAGGGCGGCTGTAGTATGTCCCGGAAGGTCTATTTCGGGAACTACCGTAATGAAGCGATCGGCCGCATAACGGACAATCTCACGGGCTTCATCCTGTGTATAGAAACCACTGTGAGGCTTTCCATCGAACTTCTTGGTTTCCCAGTCAATAATGGTAGAATCTCGTCTGGAACCTATTTCCGTTAGTTTGGGATACTTTTTGATTTCAATTCTCCACCCCTGGTCTTCGGTCAGGTGCCAATGGAAATAGTTGATGTTATGCAATGCCATCAGGTCAATCATCTGTTTGAGGTAGCTGACGGGGAAGAAATGGCGACCTACGTCGATCATGAATCCACGATAACGGAAACGGGGAAAGTCGGTAACCGTCCCGGCAGGAAGAGCTGCCGCCACTTTTCCGTCCTTCAGAATCGGAAGGGCTTTGTGGATGGTTTGGGTACCGTAGAATACTCCGGCCTCACTGCCTCCGGTGAGAAGAACCTTCTCGGGGGTGATCTCAAGTTTATAACCTTCCGGGTGAGTCATTGTCGTATCTACAGCAAGGATAATGGCGTTACTGCCCTTCTCTTTATCGGACACACGGACTTCGGTTCCGGTCATCTCTTTTATAAAGGTAGCCAGAAAATCGGCAGTACGATGCATTTTTTCATTAGCTGCCGGATAGATGATCGTAGTACTGTGGTTGATAACAAAAGGTGTAGTGTCTTGGGCAAGGACAATCTCTTGCGGCTGAGGAATTACGTCCAGATTCCCCTTTTCGATAACTGCGGGGCGACAGGCACAGAATAGCACAACGGCCAACAAACCGGGAGCTAAACGGAATAATAATCTCTTGTTCATAGTGTTTTGATTTGCTCACCACAGAGTCACACCGAGTTCCATAGAGGAAGGAAGCATAGAAGATACGCTCTATGGGACTCTGTGTACTCTGTGGTTAATGTTATTCATTTCGGCAAAGATAAGATTTTATTTCCATTTTTTTGGTCACGTCTATGCAAACTGTTACTTTTGCCGTTAACGTGATAGATATGCATCCATGAAAAACAACCCATATACCGGCCTTCTCTGTTGGTTGACCATACTTCTGGCAGTCTGCTGCCTCCCGCTGAAAGCCGGCCATTACTACTATAAACAGATTTCCCTGAAGGAGGGACTCCCTTCTACCGTGCGATGTATCTATACCGAACCCAAAGGTTTCGTATGGATAGGCACCAATGCGGGATTGGGAAGGTTCGACGGAGAAAAGCTGAAGAAATATATCCACCGGAAAGAAGATGCGCACTCGTTGCCACACAATTACATCCATCAGATCATTGAAGACAATCAACACAACATCTGGGTACTGACCGATGACGGAATAGCGCAGTATCGCAGGCAAAGCGACGATTTTACAACTCCACAAGACGAACAGGGACATTCCATCCTCGCCTATTCCGCTTGCCTGACGGAACAGGGGGTGATCTTCGGCGGCCGCAACCGCATCTATCGTTACGATTACGAAAACCGTTCCGTAAAACTTCTGCTGGACTTCAGTTCCGACCCTTACTTCGCCATCTCCGCCATCAGCCGATGGGACGAAGAGACGCTGCTATGTTGCAGCCGATGGCAAGGTCTCAGGTTGATCAATCTCCGTTCGGGAGAACGCCGTCTCCCTCCATTCGACTGTGGGAAAGAGATCATGGCACTTCTGATCGACTCGCACAACCGCATCTGGGTGGCCCCCTACAATGAAGGCTTGCGCTGCTTCAGTCCCGAAGGCAGATTGTTAGCCTCGTACACTACCGCAAACTCCCGCCTCAGCAACAACGTGGTGCTTAGCATAGCCGAACGGGACTCGCACATCTGGGTAGGAACAGACGGAGGAGGTATCAATATCATACGTCCGGACAACCATCAGATCAGCGTTCTTGAACATATTCCCGGAGATAACTATTCACTTCCCGTCAACTCTATCCTATCGCTCTACAACGATACCTATAACAACATGTGGGCCGGAAGCATTCGCAAGGGTTTGATCAATATCCGTGAAGTATCCATGAAGACCTATACCGATGTCTTTCCCGGAAGTAGCAAAGGGCTGAGTGATCCCGCCGTACTGAGTCTTTATCAGGACGAATCGGACGGACGGATCTGGATCGGTACAGACGGCGGAGGTATCAACAGTCTTGACCCCGACACGGAAGAGTTCCGTCACGACCGGTCTACCTGGGGAGACAAAGTAGTCTCTATCGCCGGTTTCACCCGGGAAACGCTCTTACTCTCTGTCTTTTCAAAAGGATTGTTTGTTTACAACAAAGCGAATGGAGAGCAACAGTTACTGACCATCGACCATCCCCGCCTCAAACAATATCTCTACTACAGCGGAATGGCGGTAAATGTCTATCAGGACGAACCGGGCAGCGTCCTCTTGCTGGCAGGACATATTTACCGATACGACACCGGCTCGCAGAAAATACGCGTAGTGAATGAAGAAGAAGGTATGGAGATTGCCGGCAGCATGAATGCCATTGCCCACAACGAGCGTTTCACCTACCTCAACGACAGCCGTACCCTCTACGAACTGGACCGGACAAACAACTGTCTGAAAAGACTTTTCAGCTGTACGGGCGATACATTATTATATTCTGTTTCGATGGACGAGAAAGGTGATTTCTGGATTGGCAGCAACACCGGACTGGGACAGTATACGCCGTCGACCAACCGGTATCATCCGTTGCCAACTTCCCTGTTCGGTGAAGTGAGTTCGGTCATTTGCGATCATCGGGGAAAAGTATGGATCGGGGCAGACCACATGTTGTTTGCCTGGATGCTGCAATCCCGGAAGTTCATCCTTTTCGGCGAATCGGACGGAGTTATTCCGAATGAATATCTGGCAAAGCCCCGGCTTGTCTCCGGCAAGGGAGAAGTTTATATGGGAGGCGCAAACGGACTGCTCTGCATCGACAACCGTTTTTCGACAGCTCCATCCGACTTTCCGGAAGTGGAACTGACCGACGTATACATAAACGGCGAACCGGCCATTAAGCAGATAACAGGACAGCCGGAGAAACTGACCCTCCCGCAGGACAGCCGGACCATAACCTTACGCATAATGTCCCACGAACAAGATATTTTCCGTAAAAAAAGATACCGTTATCAGATAGAAGGATTGAACGACGAACCGATTGAATCGTACGATCCGGAACTGATTATCCGTTCACTTCCGGCAGGCAAATATCGGATATTGGCCGCATGCAGTACCAAGAATGGCGACTGGACTCCCTTCCGTCCTATCCTGTCACTCACCATACTACCTCCCTGGTACCGGAGCGGATGGTTCATCATCTGTGTATTGCTTATTGCATCGGGTGTCATTGCTGCCGTCATTCTCACCATTCTGCGCCGCAGGCAAAACCGGTTGAAATGGGAACTAAAAGAGCGGGAGTTACAGGAATATGAAGAAAAAATCCGATTCCTGGTCAATGTCAGCAACGAACTCCTCCCCTCGTTCACCGAGACGGGTGAAAGAGAACTGCAAATCGTAGAGCTGATACGAAACCGGCTCCGTAACGGAGAGAAAAGTAAAACGGACACCGACATTAAAAATATACCCAAAGAGGAAAAGAGCGAACTCAGCCAACCAGACGAGACTTTCCTACGAAAACTGAACCGGCTAATCACCGACCACTTGGACAGTCCCGAACTGGACGTCACCTTCCTCTGTACGGAAATGGGATTGAGCCGTGCTTCACTCTACAACAAGTTAAAGGCCATGACCAACATGGGCGCCAACGATTACATCAATAAATTCCGCATGGAAAAGGCCATCCAACTGATCTCAACCACCGATCTCACCTTTACAGAGATAGCGGAAAAAATAGGATTTACAACATCCCGTTATTTCAGTACTTCATTCAAGCAATATACAGGAGAGACACCGACTCAGTATAAAGAGAAAATAAGGAAAAAGCAATAGGGTGTAGCCATCCGATGCATAGGGTATAACCATCCGGAGTACATGGCTACACCCTATGCCTCGGATAGCTACACCCTTTCGGACCCAGCATATTTCTTATCCGAATATAACTTCACTGAATAAAAAATGGAGTACGACACAGCCATACCCCATTCTCCATTCTAACAATCAAACTCAATCAAGCAATGGTGACAGATGCATCCAGATATACATCCTGGATGGCATTGAGCAATTCCACTCCCTCTTTCATCGGTTTCTGGAAAGCTTTACGTCCGCTAATCAACCCCATACCACCGGCACGTTTATTCACTACCGCCGTAACAACAGCGTCTTTCAGGTCGGAAGCTCCATGTGATTCGCCACCGGAATTAATCAAACCGACACGTCCCATATATCCGTTGGCTACCTGATAACGGCAAAGATCAATCGGGTGATCGGTAGTCAGTTCGGTATACATTCTTTCGTCTGTCTTTCCAAAATGAATTGCTTTGAAGCCACCGTTATTAGTAGGCAACTTCTGCTTCACAATATCCGCTTTAATGGTAACTCCAAGACGGTCTGCCTGCCCGGTTAGGTCAGCGGCAGCATGATAGTCTACCCCGTCTTTCTTAAAATCATTGTTGCGCAGATAACACCACAAGATAGTGGCCATGCCCAATTCATGCGCATAGTCAAAAGCCTCGGCAATCTCTACCAACTGACGACGGCTTTGCTCGGAACCGAAATAGATAGTAGCTCCCACAGCCACCGCTCCCATCTCCCATGCCTCCTTGACGGTGCCAAACAACACCTGATCATACGAATTGGGATAAGACAGCAGTTCATTATGGTTCAGTTTCACTACAAACGGAATTTTGTGAGCATACTTACGGGCAACAGCCCCCAAAATACCGAAAGTAGAAGCAACGGCATTACATCCGCCTTCAATGGCCAGTTTTACAATATTTTCCGGGTCGAAATAGATGGGATTCGGAGCGAACGAAGCTCCGGCTGTATGCTCAATATCCTGGTCGACAGGAAGAATGGACACATATCCCGTATTTGCCAGACGACCATGTCCCAGCAAAGTCTGCAAGCTGCGTAAGGTCTGTATGTTACGGTCCGAGTCGATCCATATCTTATCGATCGTATCCGGTGACGGCACGTGAATCAGTGATTTATCAATGGTTTTACAAGTGTGGTTCAGGTAGTATTCAGCCTGATTACCCAATAGTTCTATAATTTTATTCATAATTGTAATGGTTTTGAGTTTTATTCACCACGGAGTACACAGAGAACACAGAGAATATCTTTCTCTTAAACATCTTAATAAACAAGAGATTAAAACTCTGTGTCCTCCGTGTACTCTGTGGTGAATAATATTCATTTTTATTCCGTAATGAGGGGTTTCCTCTTATCTTATTTTTTCTTTCCCTGATTGGCAACCGCTTCCATCAGTTTCCGGATTTCTTCGGGGTCACCCAGGAAATAGTCTTTTTCCAGATTCAGTTCGTCACTGAATTCAAATACGTAAGGAACAGCAGTCGGCAGATTCAGTTTCACGATCTCTTCATCGGAGATGTGCTTCAAGTGCTTGATAATGCCCCGCAAACTGTTGCCGTGGGCAACCACCAGAATTTCATCAGCGGTTTTCAGATTCGGGAAAATGATACATTTCCAATAAGGCATGATGCGGTCGATGGTATCTTTCAAAGATTCCGTCCGGGGAAGTTCTGCATCGGGCACTTCCCGATAGCGGTTCTCAAAACGTGGATTTCTCGGATCGTCTTCCGACAGGGCATTGGGAGCTATATCATAACTCCTGCGCCAGATAAGTACCTGTTCGTCACCGTATTTGGCAGCCGTCTCGCTTTTATTCAATCCTTGCAGATCGCCATAATGCTTCTCATTCAGACGCCAACTCTTCTCCACCGGAATCCAGTCCTGATCCATCCGGTCGAGCACACAATTCAGCGTTTTCACCGCTCGTTTAAGGTACGAAGTATAAGCTTTATCGAAATTAAATCCATTTTCTTTCAGTAGTTCACCCGCTTTGCAGGCTTCGGCAATTCCCTTTTCTGTCAGATCGACATCGGTCCAGCCGGTAAAACGGTTCTCCTTGTTCCATGCACTTTCTCCATGACGGAGCAACACAATCTTTTTCATTCAACTCTCCTTTCTTTAGGTGTTTATTATAGAACATTTGTATTGAGTACAAAGTTCACGAAAGTAAAAGGAACAGTCAATACCTAAAAATGATGAAAGTGAGTTGTAAATTTGCCACAGAGTACACAGAGAATGCAAAAGACCATTCTTTCGAAGTAAGAGATAACTCTGTGTGCTCTGTGTTTGAATATCAACGATTTCTCTTTAGAAAAAGGCGATCGGTAATGACAGAGGGCAGTTCCGACTCATAATGGGTTACCATAATCATCGTTTTATCTTCACGGCAGCAGAAGGCCTCGATGATCTTTTTCACCCGCCGGCGATTGTACGTATCGAGTCCGTGCAGCGGTTCGTCCAGAATAAGTAATTCCGGATCTTTCACGAAAGCACGGGCCAGCAATGCCAAGCGCTGTTCACCACTCGAGAGTTGAAGAAAAGGTCTGTCTTTCAGAGCGGCAATGCCAAACACATCCATCCACCACTCGCAGGTGGCCATCTGGCTTTCCTGTGGACGCTTATACAAGCCGATGCTGTCATGCAACCCGGAAGCTACAATCTCAATGGCCGGCAGATTCTTAAGATAGGCACGGTGCATTTCGGGACTGACGTAACCGATATGCTTTTTTATCTCCCAAATGCTTTCACCTGTACCCCGCTTGCGTCCGAAAAGGCTGATGTCACAAGCATACGACTGAGGATTATCCGCACAAACCAAACTAAGCAACGTAGATTTACCGGCACCGTTTTCTCCGCTCAATGCCCACTTCTCGCCCCGACGGACAGTCCAGTCGAGTTCTTTCAGGATGGTACGGTCATCATAACGGATGCTGACCTTATTTAATTTTACCACCTCCCCGGAATCATAGTTGGTTCCGTCATAAGGCAATCCGGCTATACGTTGTTGCAATGCGTCCAGAGTCACGGGTACATCGGTCACACGGAATGCAGTCAGGTAAGCCCCTCGTTCCATTTTCGGAAGCACAGTCAAGTCTTCTACCGGAATCACATGGGTAATGAACGAAGGAATATCATCGAGCATCGAAAGCACAAGGATGATTTGCACAGACGACAGCCGGGTGAGGCGTTCGAGCAGGGAGAAAAGCAGTTCACGGGTCGGTGCATCCAAACCAATAAAAGGATTGTCCATTATCAGTACCCGGGGGGCAGTCAGCAAAGTTTTAGTCAGCTGAAATTTGCGCAACTCCCCACTGGAAAGGAGAATGATCTTCTTGTCCAACAACGGCTCGATGCGGAAGAGTTCAAACAATTCCTCTTTCAGCCGTTTATCTTTGATTTCCCCCAGCATCTCCCGCACGGAGGGGGCATCTTCCTGATCGTGGGCATTCCAGCGTTGCTGATAATAATAGTTAGCATCTGCTGCACCGTATGTATCACGAAAAGCAATGTATTTCACGTTATCATATACTGTCTGAGTAGAAGAAGGAGAAAAATCGTATTTCACCGTACCTTCACGCAAGGGATATTTACCCAGAAGCGTATCTACAAACAAACTCTTCCCTCCGCCGTTGGGACCTACGATAGCAATGTGTTCGCCGGCAGCGATTTGTGCTGTGACAGGTTGTGCCAAACGTACAAGCGGGTTGCGTGCTACGCCACCCGCTATACTGAATGTGTATTGTTCCATTATCCTATTTCATTATTAGGCGGAGCAAAAGTATATCAAAATCCGCACAAAGAGACAGAATAAGAGTAAAAAAAATCGTAGTATTGGGCAATCGTAGCCGGTCAGAACCTGAATTTAGGGTTTTCCGGTTCGGTATGCGACTCTTCCATCAACTTCGTCAGTTTCCGGACAATTTCCGGATATTCGCCTGCCACATCGTGCTCTTCCCTGAGATCCTTCTCCAGATCATATAACTTCATTGTAGAGTTTCCCTTCCGGATATTGTCGATAATTCCCTTCCACTTACCCATACGAATGGCTTTCAGACCGATCACCGGATCGGGATATTCCCAATACAGATATGCATGTTCTTTCTGCTGTCCGGTCTTGCCGAGCAAAGTGGGCAGGAAACTGATTCCGTCAGTCGGCGGACAATCAACCTTCGCAATATCCGCCAAAGTAGGCATTACATCCTGAAATCCGCAAATGTGATCGCTTTGAGTGGAAGGTTTGATCTTTCCGGGCCAGGTAACAATGGCAGGTATCCGTATTCCCCCTTCATGAACAAAACATTTTCCCCAGCCATACTCCGACTTGAAAGGGCCTCCGCTATCGAACCACGGTGAATCGCTTCCGCCGTTAAAGGTTGGACCGTTATCGGAAGTGAACATGATAATGGTATTATCATACAGATGATCTGCCTTGAGTTTCTCTATCAGTCTACCTATCTGTTCGTCGAAGTAGCTGATCATGGCAGCATAAGTCGCATGTGGATATCGGCAAGGCATATATCCGGTTTTCCCGGTGTAAGGCGCCTCGTCTCCAAACTTTTCGACATAGTGTTTCACCCACTTCTCCGGTGCCTGTAATGACACGTGCGGAAGCGGAGTAGTCCACATCAAAAAGAAAGGCTTCTTCTTATTCTGTCCGACAAACGAAATCAGTTCATCAAAAATAAGATCATTAGCATACTCCTTCTGTGAAAATTTGGCATAACTGGCTTCATCGCGGGGATCTGTTCCGGGATCCAGCCGGGCAGTGTGAGGGTCGAGCACTTTATTGTTCAGATATACACGGTCTTCATCCTTATACAGAAATGCCGGATAGTAACTGTGCGCTTGCCGCTGGCAGTTATATCCGTAAAAACTGTCGAATCCCTGTTTATTGGGAGTACCCTCCGATCCCGGAGCACCCAACCCCCATTTCCCATAACATCCGGTGGCATATCCCGCCTGCTGCATCATCCTTCCGATAGTCATTGTATTGGCCTTCAGAGGATACTGTCCCTCCAGATTCGGATGCACATACATGGAGTCATAATTCATGATGGCTCCCCGGTATGCCATTTCATCATTGGCCCGTATCTGTGCATGTCCCGAATGCATACCTGTCATCAGCACACAGCGTGCCGGTGCCGAAACAGGCGATCCGGTATAGTGCTGGGTGAAACTGATGCCGTCTTTACACAGCCGGTCTATGTTCGGAGTTTCTATTTTTCCGGAACCATAACAACCAATATCCCCATACCCTAAATCGTCCATGATAATATAGATGATATTGGGTTGAGATTCTTTAACCTGACTTTTTGCCGATAAAGCAAATACGGATAGTCCGATATAGATTTCTATTCTTTTCATGCTAAGTTTCTTTTTTTAATCCCATTTATAATTTACGTCTACCTCCTTTTTCAGGGCAGGGCCGAATGAATACCCCTGTTGTTCGAACCATGGTTGCTTCAGAAGAACTTTACCGTAAAACTCATCGAAACTCAACGGTTTGCCGGAATACCACATTTGTTCGGCAAGCGCAAGAATACGCGGAAAGACACGACGGTCGATCCTATCTTCGGTTACTCCATCGTCTGTCCACAGTGCAGAACTCATTCCGAGGATAAGCGGGTTTTCTTCCCGTGGCCTGTAAGAGGGATTATGCAGATACACATCTTCCAGATCGAAAGTGCGGTCTTTGGCATATCCCCTCCAAGGAGTGAGCGGGAAGTTCAGATAGGTGTAATAGTTCGTACCGCAAATCACCGGGTAATTATGCCTGACAGCGTTCTTCAAAGCCAGATCCTTGTGCCCTCTCCAGTTCCACCACTGTATAACCACATTATCCGGCAACGGATAACCGTCCTTATAAATCACATCGCCCCAAAAGATAGCCTTCCGTCCTTTCTGTTTCAGGTAATTTGCCATTCGGGCCGAAAACCATAATTGCAGGTCATGGCTGTCCTTCAGTTTTTCTTTCGCAATCCGTGCCTGACAATCCGTACATTTATCCCAGTTTCCCTTAGGAGCCTCATCGCCTCCGAGATGAATATAAGCGGATGGAAACATCCGGCACACTTCGTCCAGTACATTCTGCAGGAAGGTGAGTGTACTGTCTTTGCCGGCGCAAAAAATATTCTGTGTAAAACCGCTTTGGGGCACTTTCACCGGAATGTTGAAACATCCCAACCGCGGATACGAATTAAGTGCGGCCTCCGCATGTCCGGGCATGTCGATCTCGGGAACAACCGTGATACCGAGGTCTGCCGCATAGCTGACAATCTCCTTTACCTCTTCCTGGGAATAAAATCCCTGTTGCTCCGGCCCCTGTCCTACGAAAGCTCCGATCCGTGTCAAAAGCGGATAGCGTTTTATCTCGATACGCCAACCGAGACCCTCGGTCAGATGCCAATGAAAATAATTCATTTTCAGCATCGAAGCCATATCGATATATTTCTTGATGGTAGAGACCTTTTGGTACTGGCGTCCCGAATCCAGCATAAAGCTACGCCATTTCACTCGCGGAAAGTCAGTGATTTCCGCACAAGGAAATATAAGTTTGTCCCCTTCCCGTGTACCCCATTGTCTCAGGCTCTGAACGGCATAAATAAAACCGGCGTTATCTGCCGCACGAACAGTCATTTTCTCGGGAGTAACAAGAATGCGATAACCCTCTGCGGGAAGTGTGGCATCTTTCTCCCAGGAGATTTGGCTGTGCCCCTTTTCACTACACCATTCCACGGCACTTTTCGGTATCAGTTTTTCATAAAACAAATGCAGGAAAGAAGCGGAAGCATCTTGAGCATGCATCCGTATCTTGCCTTGGAGTTGCAACTGTCCATTGGCTTTTTCGAGGTAATCAGGTGTAGGTAAGATCGTTTGTCCGCACAGACGGACGGCGTGCGAACCGAGGAAAAGCAGTATTAAAATCAGGTATTTCATCTAAACATAGTATTTATAGTGTGACAAGAAACTGTCCAAAGATAAGAATTTCTCGGGACAGTTTCTTATCACACGGTTAAAACCATTTATCAATCAGGAAGGGGCTACTCTACTCCGTCATCCCAACCCGGATTTTGAGCAAGCTGAGGATTCAGCACCCTTTCATTACGTGGAATAGGATTCAAGTAATAATATTCGGGCCAAGTATGGGTTTGTACAGGATGGAATTCAAGATATCCCTCTGCGCCACCTCCGTCAATCGTCACCTTCGTTCCAGCGGGAAAGTCCGATGTCTTGACATACATACCCAACTTCTTCTTTAACGCGTAATGGCACTTCTTCCATCTCCGCAGATCGTCGAACCTGAACCCTTCGGAGAATAGCTCGATACGCCGTTCGCGGCGAATCTCCCATAACAAAGGATTGACAGCATAGTCACCCGGATAAGCAGGATCGCCCAGATCGCGCTTAGGATCGAAAGCGGCGTTGATTTCCGCCACTTTCATAGGTGCCACGTTAGCACGGATACGCAGTTTATTAATTGTCTGATCGGCCGCGGACTGATCGAATTCACCCAACTCACACGTTGCTTCAGCATAATTCAGCATCACCTCTTCTACCCGGAAGATGGGCATATCGGTCTCTTCATTTCGCTGCGATCCCATCGACAAATAAGTACAATAATACTTCCAATTATTATACCCGAAAGCCGACTTGTACCAAGGCTGATTTTCCAAATAGAAATCGAAATGCGGAACTGCTCCCAGAATACCTCCGTCATACCCCTGGCGGAAAGGTAACGTCTTCTGTCTCTCTTTGCCGCTTCCATACCCTATTCCCAACCGGATATTCAGGCTATCGATAAAGCTCCTGTCCTTAGCGACATCGGTAAATTCCCACTTATTCCCCCAAGCATCGGTAGAAGCCGATCGGTCAATTCTGTATGGAGGAGTCACTTGCAGCCAGAGTCGATGATCCCGGCAACTGAACTCACTGTACATATCCTTATCTCCCTGGAACAACGGACTGTTCCAGCGGGTTTTCCCATCCGAACAGAGATAGCTGTCCACCAAGTCACGAGTCGGGTTATAGTAGGACGATCCGGTTGTTCCCTGAATGCTGGTATCATGTACTACGTTTTCCGCATTCGAGAACTCCCGATAGAGTATGACTCCCGGTACATCTTTCAGGTCGAGTGAACAAAACAGATCATCGTAGTTACTGCAAATTTCAGGATAGCTGCTCATAACCTCGGCAGACACCCGTTTACATTCTTTCAGAAAAGTTTCGGCATCATTCAATCCATGATATTTTCTCCATGTTCCTTCAAAAAGACAGAAACGGGACATAAATGCCTGTACGACGGCTCTGTTAATCGTATTACTGCCATCACCATTGACGTTGATATGCTGCTCGGCATATTGCAAATCTTCAAGAATATGCTTCGCGATTTCGTCTCTGGAAGCACGGGGACCGTTGATCAACTCTGTATCATTATCACTTAATACTCGGTCTATCCAAGGTACGCCGCCGTAAGCAGACAGTAATGAAAAATAGCGGTATGAACGAAAGAAGTATCCGACACTTTTCCAATGCGCCTTCTCAGTCTCAGTCATCTGGGAACCGTCTATCCGTCCCAACATCAGATTGACACGACGGATAAAACCATAATAATCCCAAGTCGTATTATTCCTCTTATCAGGCACAGTGACCAGTCCCCTGATCCAGTTGCTTTCGCTGCTTCCCCGCGTCTGATTATACGAGATATCGTCTGTTGAAGTATCACCGTATCCTAATTTCGGAAGTGTTTCATACAATCCCCAGGCATATGCCTTAAAGTTATCATACGTCACAAAGGCCGTCTCTTCCGTCGGATTGCCCAACGGATACCTTTCCATAAAATCATTGTTCAGGCAACCGGTAAAAGCGATCGCACTGAGTATAAACAAGGCAAATGTATATTTCTTCATACTATTTCGGTTATTTAGAATGTGACATTAAATCCAAGTGAAAATTTCTTCATAAACGGATACTCCCATGCTCCTTTTGAAAGCATATCCGACTCCAGACCTTCCGGTAAATGATCCCATGTATGAAGGTTTTCCCCACTGAAGAAGACCTTGACTTCGTCAAAGTAAACTTGTTTAGACCACGCTTTAGGCAATGTATAAGACAAGGTGATATTTTGCAGTTTCACATAAGCCGCATTGGCCAGATACTTGGTTTGCTTCCAGCGATTCGAACCGGTATTCACACCATTGTTTGCATATACTCTCGGAAAATAAGCATCTGTATGCTCCGGTGTCCAGAAGTTAAGGGTTTCTTTAAACAAACTTCCCCATGTACCTGTAGGCCATGCAATCTGGTCAGTACGCCAAAAGTCACGCTTACCCACACCACGAAGAAAAATGGAAAGATCGAATCCCTTCCAGCTCAAACCTGCATTGATTCCGTAATGGAAACGCGGTGTAGAATTACCGATAATACGTTGGTCACCCGGATCGTCTGCTGTCCCTTTTCCAGTCCAGATGGTACTGGCATCATCATCAAAATTCTTATAAAGCACATCCCCCGGATACACTTTTCCAACTCCCTTCGGGATAGGAATACCTTCTTTAAGGGTTCCGTCGGCATTGAAATCGTCTTCTTTATAAAAACGGTCGGTTACATATCCCCAGATCTCACCAATCTTCTGTCCTTTCCGATAAGTACCCAACAAATTGGTTTCATTGTTAAACTTAGTAATCTCACTCTGTGAATCATAGAGATTAAATCCGATACGGTAACTGAAATCTTTGATACGGTCTCTCCAGTTGAGTTCCAGTTCCCAGCCATAGGTCTTCAGATCCGCGGCATTTTGCTTGGCGGCAGCTACTCCCACCACCCAAGGCAAATCCATACCCGGTGCCAGCATACCTTTCGTATCACGCCGGTACCAGTCGAAAGTTCCGTTCAGCCTGTTATCAAAAAATCCGAAGTCGACACCGAAGTCAAGCGTATATACTTTCTCCCAGGTAAACGCATTGCTGACCATAGCCGGCGTAGACAGAGTCGTAGGTCTTTTGCCGTCTACCAGCCAATTGGTTAGTCCCGGAGCCATTTCCGGTATATACGGATAATTGTCCGGTGTACCGTTAGGCAGCAAAATGATCTGATTTCCTATCGATCCCCAGGACGCACGAAACTTTAAATTAGACAGAACACTCCGGGTTCCTGCCATAAAAGACTCTTCCGAAATGCGCCACCCTCCCGAGAAAGAAGGGAAAAAACCGAAACGATTGTTTTTAGGGAAACGTGAAGTTCCGTCATAACGTCCGTTAGCTTCGACCATGTACCGATCCTTGTACGAATAATTAACGCGGTAAAAGAGTCCCCTAAGGGCATATTCATTGAATGTGTCTGTAGCCGTTGTAGTTCCGGTAGCTCCCGATATGGACGGCAAGTTGCTCAACAACACATCTTTTCTTTCCGTCCACTGTGATTCAGCATGATTCTCTTCCTGGTTGAATCCACCCATCACCCCTATATTATGATTACCTATTGAAAAGTCGTAATTTGCAAAAACGTTGATCGCATTGTAGTTGTTAAATCCCTGAGTCAGTGCATACCGCGTGTTCTCCGTATTATTCAGGACACCGGTAAAATTCATTCCGATGTATTTATACTGGTTCACATACATGCGGTTGTAATTCGTCACCCTGTTATATGTGTATTCACCTGTTATCTTCAGGTTCTTCAGAGGTGAAATAATAATACGTCCCAAAGCTCTGAAGTCAGTTTTTTTAACGATGTGCGGTTCTCCATAACGGATGTAAGTGGCAGAAGTTTCAGCGGGATAAGTAATCCCATCCTCTTCATAAGGCGAAATATTCTGATAAGAAGGGAGTTGCATGGCACTTCCCCAAATTCCGTTCCTTCCGCCTTGTTCCACTTTGTTCTGGGTAGAATTGGCATACCGTATATCCAATTGGGTCGTCAGCCATTTGTTGACCTCCACACTAAGGAAGCTCGACAGATTGGCACGTTCATATCGGTCCTTATCGGTAATCAGGATTCCGTCTTCGTTGGTATATCCCAAACCGATGCGGTAATTCGTTCTGGACCCTCCTCCCGAAACCGAGAAGCTATGGTTTTGCATAAAGCCATAATTGTCCATCATATCCGCAAACATGTCGTTTTCTCTCATCAGGAACAGATTCCCGTTTTCGTCGAAAACATACCCTTGAGGATATTTGGAAGGATTATCCATATAATCACGTATATACGTTTCCCACTGAGGTATATTCTTACCATCCACATACGTATCATTAGGCCATCCCATTTCCTTATATGCCAATATGGACTCCAGCGGGTTCGCCTTTTGCGGTAATTCCAATGCCTTGGAGAACGAGAAATTGTTATTATAATTAAACTTAGGCGCCATGTCCTTTTTTCCCTGCTTAGTGGTGATAAGAATCACTCCAAACGCTGCACGCGCCCCGTAAATGGCTGCAGAAGCCGCATCCTTCAAGACAGAGACCGATTCAATATCCTGCGGATCGATCATATTGATATCCATCGGAACATTATTAACCAATACCAGAGGACCGCCACCATTGATAGAAGTAGTTCCACGGATGTTATACGACAAATTGTCACCGGGTGTACCGGTTGTACCTTCAATTTTTAATCCCGGAACAACTCCCTGCAGAGCTGCCGTAACATTCGTTATCGGACGGTCACCCAGTGTCTCCTGTATATTGACGGAGGTAACGGCTCCCGTCAGATTGACTTTCTTTTGTGTTCCAAAGCCGACCACTACCACTTCATCCATCAACTTTGAATCCTCTTTCAACTGAATGACGAGTTGGGTTTTCCCATTGGTACTGACCTCTTGTGGCAGATAACCGATATACGTAACCTGCAGTTTGCCGTCCGCAGGAACTTCTAACGTGAACTCTCCGTTGAGATTCGTGATCGTAGCCTGCTTACTGCCTATGGCAAGTACATTGGCCCCTATGAGAGGTTCACCGGTAATGCCGGTTACCTTACCCGTTATTTTTTTCATCTGGACAGTTTGTTTGGCAGCAGCTTTCTCTTTTGGCTGCACAGAAGGAGTAATAACTATATGTTCAGGTTCATAGTTACAAGTAAACCCGGTATTCTTCAAAAGAGCATCCATCACAAAAGAAAGCTTTTTGTCTATAAAGTTTTCCTTAATTTTCTTGTTTACATCCAGCTTGGTCTGATTGTATGTCACACTTAACTTGGTTTGCTGCTCTATCTGTTCGAATACTTTTTGCAAAGATTGATTGTTACCATATACACTTATTCGCTGATTCTGCCCGTAAGCAGTGTTATAAATGCATAAAGCGAGAAGTAAAAGGACTATTTTATGAATTTTTACGGATAGAATATTCCTTAAATTGATTTTTAATTTCATAATTTTGTGAGTTAATCAATTAATACTGTTTAAAGTCTCTAAAGGTTAAAAAGTTTTTGATTGATTTCGGGGATCGGAAATGGGTGTGGTAATTTGTTTCCGGTTCCCTTTTTTTCATATGGCAGCTCTCCTTTCTTTTATTTTAGCGGACAAATAGATATGGTTTCGTCCTTCCCCACTTTATAGGTGATACCTCCTACAGTTTTTGTCACAATGTCCAAAACATGAAAGATACTATCACGATACTTAAACTTTATTGTATAAAGATCCGAGTTGATACGGTCCGATTCTGTCAGATCGGATGATAACCGGATGGATACGGCATATCTTCTTTCCAGCGTTTTCAGGATTTCCCTAAATGATTGAGAGACAAAATTCATTTCACCTTTGGTCCAGCCCGAATAGACGGAGGCGTCTATATTCCTTTTATAAAACTTTCCATCCCGGTTTTCATACTCCAGTTGCTGGTTGGGTTCTAAAGTAACAAAACAATCCGTCTGATTCTTCTTCCTAACGGCAACAGAACCGGTCTCCAATGTGGTAATCGTTCTCTTATCCAAAGGATACGCCTGCACATTAAACTGAGTACCCAGCACACAGACATCCAGGTGATTAGTCTCTACCACAAAAGGAAGTTTCTTGTCTGGTACAACCTTAAAATGCCCCTCGCCCGAAAGATATACGGAACGGGTATCGCCTGTAAAATGTGTGGGATATAAAAATACAGACCCGGAATTCAGGGTGATGACCGAACCATCGGGAAGTGTGACTTCTTTTTGTTCACCCTTGGGGACAATACATTCGACAAAACGGACATCGTGCGTATGCAGCCTGACATATACATAGGCAGTAGCAATGGACACCAACGGAATAAGTAGAAAAGCTGCTATGCGTGCCCACCGATAAAGGTTTGACGGCTTACATAAAGGAAAGCCTGCTTTTTTTTGAAACTTCCGTAAAGAATGTCGGGTACAGGCATCTGCCGCAGGATGATAATCATCCCATATCTGATGGAGTGCTTTTTCTTTCCGTTCCTTGCCGGACGAATCAAGGAGCCATGTCCAGACTTTGCTTTTAAGATCCGGACTGGCTGTAAAAGCCATAAAGTTGCGTATAATTTTGTATGCGTCAGACATAGTATATTTTATGGGTTATGTATATAAGATACGTAACCCGCCAAACACACACAGTCCGAAAGAGATTTTTTTGGAATAAACTACTAAGTTTATACGATGGTAGCCATAATAACCAAGAGCAATATTTTGCGTATATCGGCCAGAGCCTGGGTCAGATGATTTTCAACCGTACGCTTACTAATGTTTAATTCACGGGCTATTTTCTCATTACTCAGTCCCTGTTCGCGGCTCATCCGGTAGATCTTTTTCCTTTGGGCAGGCATTCTCTCCACAGCGATGGCTATGATCAGTTCCAATTCTTTTGCATCAAGTTCCGCCTCTGTTTCACAATGTTCCGGATGATCATCCGATGTTTGCCAGGATTGATAATTTTGAAATAGCAGGGAACGTTCGATATGCCGGAAAACCGCATTCCGGGCAATACGGAACAGGTATGCATCCAGATTGTCTATCAATTTCAAGTTTCCCCGATTCTGCCACAATAATGCAAAAATATCCTGAGAGATATCTTCCGCCTCTTCAGCATTCTGCAACAAGCCATTAATGAACCCTTTTATTCGAGGGTAATAATCCAGAAAAAAAGCCTCAAACTTTTGAGGACTTTCCAGATTATCCATATCGGCCGGAGACTTCCTTATAAATTTCATCATACAGATATTTTAAGATTGCTCTATGCACACATATCCCACAAATCAGGACAGTTTTTTTAGAGATAATCCACTTAGGTTAACTTTATATTTGTTTTTTATGCCCTTACAATTTTTTATTATCAGCATTTACAAAGTTAAGCCCGGATTATCTCCGGGCTTTCTCCATATCACTGATACTACTGGTGAATGATCAGTGCCGACTGTGCCGGAACCGTTATCTCCGGACCGTACAACAGCCCCAAACCTCGCTCATCAATTACCCCATCTTTGCAGACAACGGTGTATTTGCCTTCAGGTATTGTCAGTTTGGCAGGAACGGAACGAGCATTGAGCACTACGATTATATTGTCCCAAGAGTCTCCGTTCGCACGGTCTTTCAAACGAAAAGCTATCAGGTTAGTGCCCTCCACCGGAAGAAATTCCAGATATTTACGCACCATCTCCGCATCGCCCATACGGAAAGCGGGATGTGCCTTACGAAGACTGATCAGACGTTTATAGTAAGTGAACACATCTTCATGGAGGGTTTTGCGGTTCCAATCGATGGCATTAATGGAATCGGGGCTTTCAAAACTATTATGCACCCCTTTCTTATCGCGCATCACCTCTTCACCGGCATAAATGAACGGAATACCTTGCGAGGTAAACACCGCCGTTTGTGCCAGTTTATCGAGCCGTGCAAGCTGTTCGGAAGTAATATCGGGAATACTTGACTTCAGACGGTCCACCAGGCACATATCATCATGGCAGGACACGTAACTGATCATTTGAGTCGGCTGGGCAGCCCAAGGAGCTTTGCTGTAATTCACAGAGTCATTGTTGACTTGAGGATGCTGGATAGCTCCGACAATTCCGAATTTAATGCTTTCTTCTCCACCGGGAATTCCGGCGAGGAAAGCCCCTTTATGGTTATCATTGAAAGGACCACGCAACGCATCACGCAGTTCGTCGGAGAAAGCGGCAATACCGGGCATCTCGAAAGTATTGGCCTTCATAGCCAGCGAATCCCCCGGATACTGTGGTGCCTCCGCAGCCCAACCTTCACCATAAATAATGATAGAAGGATCAATGGCATTGACTGCCTTGCGGATTTCATTCATTGTCTCGATGTCGTGAATGCCCATCAGGTCGAAGCGGAAACCGTCTATATGATATTCTTTAATCCAGTGGAGCACGGATTCGATCATATACTTACGCATCATGGGACGGTTGCTTGCCGTTTCGTTGCCGCAAGCCGAACCATTTGCCAGCGAACCATCGGGTTTCTGACGATAGAAATATCCCGGAACCGTACGCTCAAAGTTGCTTCCGTCAGTATTGTACGTGTGATTGTACACCACGTCGAGTACTACCCGAATACCGGCTTTGTGGAGCGCCTGCACCATCTGTTTGAATTCACGGATGCGAACAGCCGGATCATAAGGATCAGTAGAATACGAACCATCGGGCACATTGTAATTTTGCGGATCATATCCCCAATTGTATTTATTTTCATTCAGTTTGGTTTCATCCACTGAGGCATAGTCATAAGATGGCAGGAGATGTACATGGGTGACTCCCAGTTCCACCAGATGGTCAATACCGGTAAGCAACTTGGCAGGATTCAGTGTCCCATGTTCGGTCAGAGCCAGAAACTTCCCTTTGTTCCGAATGCCCGACGTGGAGTCAACAGAAAAATCACGATGGTGCATCTCGTAGATGACTGCATCCGCAGGTGATTTCAACGGCGGACGCTGATCGTTTTCCCACCCCTGCGGATCGGTGGATTTCAGGTCGATAATGGCGGCACGCTTTCCGTTTACCCCCACCGCTTTGGCATTGATACCCGGCGTATCTCCCATCCATTTATCGTTTACCTTGACATTGAATGTATAGAATTTCCCCATCAGATCTTTACTGACCGTTGCAGTCCAAGTGCCTTCCTCACCCGGCTCCATAGGAATTGTTTCGTAAGCATGCCCTCCTTCACCCGAATCAAACAACATCAGACGAACTTCATCGGCGGTAGGTGCCCAAAGGATAAACTTAGTAGCCTCCGGTGAATACTCCATCTCCGTGAGACTGCCCGAACGCACCGGATACAGCTCGTAAGACGCATATTCTTTCTTGGCAGGAGTACAACTGACTACAGCCGTGGCCGCAGTCACTCCGATAAAGGCAAGATAGTTCATTTTCATGGTTTTTCTCTCTATTAAATTATTATCTGATTAATTGAGTAGCCCACGGCTACTTCACCCTTTCCGGGTTTTTGGCTATAAAATCTTTCCAACCGCTATACCCTTTCTCCATCACAGGACGCCCCATCTGCAGGAAATGACAATAGGCAGCTGCTAGTCCGTCGGTAGCATCCATAAAGACAGGCATGTCTTCTTTGGCAAAATGCAGCATGCGTTGCAGCATGTCGGCCACTTGCTCTTTTGAAGCCTGCCCGTTACCGGTAATAGCCATTTTTATTTTAAGCGGAGCATATTCGGTAATAGGAATATCTCGACTCAGCGCGGCAGCCATTGCCACTCCTTGTGCACGTCCGAGTTTCAGCATAGACTGCACGTTTTTCCCGAAGAAAGGGGCTTCAATCGCCAGTTCATCCGGCAAGTAGCTTTCAATGATGCTCAGTACCCGTTCATGTATATGGCGCAGTTTAAGGTAATGATCGCCGAATTTACGCAGGTCGATAATCCCCATAGCAATCATCTCCGGCTTAGTCCCCCGGACACGCAGCACTCCGTATCCCATGATCGTTGTACCGGGATCGATGCCCAGAATAATCTTCTCTTTAACCGGCTGAATCACTCCAATACCTCCATCAATGTCGGAAATCCGACTACTTTATCCTTGAATATCTTTACCAACTCTTGGTTAAGCCGTGCACCTTGTTCCTGATGCCAGCGATGCAAAAGGCTGGAATTATCCACCTCCCATTGGAGTGAATAAGAAGTGCCCTCGTCACGATGGCTCAACACACGGCAGATACGTGGTGCACGGAGTGCTCCGTGTTTCTCTACTTCAGGGATATAACTTTCTTTGATCCAGATCAAGAAATTGTCATGAACCTCGTCATCCACCTGAAAAGTGGTATTGTATATCAGCATATTTTTTATCTTTTGATGATTATTTCCGCAAACATAGCAATTATTTCAGAATAATGCATTATATTTGTCGCATCAAAACAGATAAACGTTCGCAAACGTTATCATGAAAACAACGGGGGGTTAGCTCATCTGGCTAGAGCGTAACACTGGCAGTGTTAAGGTGATCGGTTCGAGTCCGATACTCTCCACACCCAATTAATAAAAATAGTAAATATTTCATCATTAAAATGGGGAAATCCGTGAGGACTTCCCCCATTTTGTTTTTTATCCAGTTCTACATCAGTTTGCCACAGATCATGGACCAATGTTCCTCCCAGACTCGATAGCCTCTCCCCTAGAGCAACTACACAATTAATGACCGAACCGGAAACGAAGTTTATGCCAAAAGCCATCTTCTTTCTTTTTTCCTTCCACCGATGCAACCTCGGAGTCTGTATGTGTCGTGGTCTCTGCTTCCACTTCTGTTACCACTTCTTGTATAGAGACCTTCACCTTTTTCTCAAAATTCCTTTTAATCCAAACTTCAAGGACTATTCCGGCATAATCCCAACTGCGTATAATTTTCAAATGATTTTCCAATAGCTGTATCTCCCACTCGATTTTTCTTACCTCTTCACGCAAACTAATGATCCGGTCATACAGCTTTGATTTGCAGCATTGCAATTTCCCCACTTCAGAACGTTGACTGCGCAGGTCTGTCGGCACCTCCGATGTCTCTACAAGCGCTTCTCCGGAGCTTGCGGCATCTTCGTCCTTTTCCGGCCCGGCTATTTTTATACGCTCCCGTCCGCCAAGTACCTCTTCCAGTGTTTTTAGACGATTAGACAATTCATCTTTCTCTTTTTCCAAGCATCTATTCTGCTTGGACAGACTCTCATTTCTGTTCCACAAATCGGTATTACGTCTGCGCGCAGCTTCTATCATTTGCCACTCTTCCATCTGTTGCTTCTTGAACCACTCAACGCTCTTCCGACTTCTGGAAAGTTCTGATTGAAGCCCATGGATGATTTCGTTTGTACTTGCGGGCAGATCACTCAACGTCTTCCTGAATTCCTTGATGTATTCGCATACAGAATCGAATCCCATTCTGGCGGCTACCTTTGAAAGAGGAGAGGCGGCAAAGGCACTATTAAACAGTTTTTGCTCTTCGGTACTCAAGCCACCCACCACCATAGACAATATCCGGCGCACGATGGGCGCAAAGTCATCAAAGAGGCGCATCTTAAGCGCGGCATCTTCGTCCTTCTCAAGTTCCGCCTCGATGCGCCGTTCAAACTTCCCACAAAGTTGTTCGTAATTAGTGGTCAGGCGCGCCAACCGCTTCTCGTTTCCGATCAATCTCTGCACACTCTCGTCGTCAATCAACACCACGCTGCCCACAGTCGAAGAGGTTATCTCACACTCCCGTATCCATCCGAGCACCCGCGATTCGCTGATCCCATACTTATCAGATATACTTTTTACTGACATCCAATCGGCCATATCCATACAATTTAAGGTCTGCAAGATTGTACATAAGATCCGAAGCATCCGTAATTCACCTTATGACGAAAAGAATAGCTATCGTGCCCAATCACTCCCCCGCATCGGCTAAAATAATCATTTTTCACAGAACAACCTATTATTTGTAAAAAAAGAAAGTTATTTTTATTTTATCTCTTATATATGTCAATATGGTAGCGGTTGGAAAACCATTGAAAGGCATGCACGTTACCGACTCACTGCCCGAACTTATCTTGAAGTATCAACAAACCGAAAAAAGAAAGAAAAATATCTCTACCCTTCTGATTATTATACACCAATGAAAAACTGAAAAGCCACAAAAGTCATAAAGCAATTACCAAAGAAACATCTTTTTCCTTTATCATAGAGTTTCACTTCTTTGTTTCTCCTTTGTGTACCCCAAGTACTCTGTGATGAATTCAGCCGACTGACACATTTTATTTCTTTCTATCTCCTTTGATTGCAATATTATTGTTACTTTTGCAGCAATTTAAAGAAAAACCGAATAACAATAAATCGCAAGATATGATAGCTAAGATTAATCAACTTCTTGAAGAGGTAGCAGCCTTGAAGGCTGCCAATGCCGAAGAACTCGAAGCTCTCCGCATCAAATACCTTAGCAAGAAAGGAGCCATCAACGACTTGATGGCAGATTTCCGTAACGTGGCTGCCGAACAGAAAAAAGAAGTCGGCATGAGGCTCAACGAGCTGAAAACTAAAGCACAAGAGAAAATCAACGCACTGAAAGAACAGTTCGACAACCAAGACAACGGACAGGACGATCTGGACCTGACCCGTTCGGCTTACCCTGTGGAACTGGGCACACGTCACCCGCTCTCCATTGTACGCAATGAAATCATCGATATCTTTGCCCGTCTGGGATTCAACATCGCCGAGGGTCCGGAAATCGAAGATGACTGGCACGTGTTCTCAGCACTTAACTTTGCCGAAGATCATCCGGCACGCGACATGCAGGATACATTCTTCATCGAATCACACCCCGACGTGCTACTACGCACACACACTTCGTCGGTGCAGAGTCGCGTAATGGAAGTTTCACAACCACCTATCCGCATCATCTGCCCGGGACGCGTTTACCGTAACGAAGCCATCAGCTATCGTGCACACTGCTTCTTCCACCAGGTGGAGGCGCTGTATGTGGACAAAGATGTTTCTTTCACCGACCTGAAACAGGTGTTGCTTCTCTTCGCCCAGGAGATGTTCGGTGCCGATACAAAAATCCGCCTGCGTCCATCCTACTTCCCGTTCACAGAACCCAGTGCTGAGATGGACATCAGCTGTAACATCTGCGGCGGAAAAGGTTGCCCTTTCTGCAAACATACCGGATGGGTGGAAATCCTGGGATGCGGCATGGTAGACCCCAATGTGCTTGATGCCAACGGAATTGACAGCAAAGTCTACAGTGGCTATGCCTTAGGTATGGGTATCGAACGTATCACAAACTTGAAATATCAGGTGAAGGACCTCCGGATGTTCTCCGAAAACGATACCCGTTTCCTAAAGGAATTCGAAGCGGCATATTGATTTACGATCAGGCGATTTACAATTTACAATTGAAATTACTTCCCGACATGAAGGAGGTAAGAAAGATGTGTAGAGAGTAAATCGTCTAATTCGCTTCAAACTTCGTGTTCTTCACAGGATGAAGTGGCTTCCAATCGCAAATCGTCCAACTGTTAATTATGAAACCATAATGAAAGATAGGCTTGTCACTCCCGGTTATGTCTTGATACTGGCAGCAAACTTCCTTTTGTACTTTGCCTTCTACTTGATTCTGCCTGTACTGCCTTTCTATCTGACTGAAGTTTTCCAAACCGGAAATGCGGCAGTAGGCGTTATTTTATCATGCTACACTGTGGCCTCGCTCTGTATTCGCCCCTTTTCAGGCTATCTACTGGACACACTGGCACGCAAACCGCTCTATCTGATCGCTTATTTCGTGTTCATAACCGTCTTCGCGGGATATATCCTGGCGGGAGTACTGTCATTATTCATTATGCTCCGTGTAGTGCACGGACTGGCCTTCGGTATGGTGACCGTAGCAGGAAACACCATTGTAATCGACATCACTCCTTCTTCACGACGAGGAGAAGCAGTAGGCTACTACGGACTGATGAACAACACCGCCATGAGTTTCGGACCGATGATCGGGCTTTTCATGCACGACACTTGTTCATTCGAAACCATCTTCCTCTGCTCACTTCTCTCCGGCACAGCCGGTTTTGTAGCTGCATGTCTGGTGAAGACTCCTGTCAAGCAACCGGTCAAGCGGGAGCCAATCTCACTTGACCGCTTCGTATTAATAAAAGGTATACCGGCCGGCGTTGCCCTGCTCTTGCTATCTATCCCCTATGGCATGACAAGCACTTACATAGCCATGTATGCCAAAGAAATAGGAATCACACTCAGCTCCGGTCTGTTCTTTACGTTCATGGCAATAGGCATGGCCGTCTCACGTATGTTCTCCGGACGGCAGGTGGACAAGGGACACATCACGCAGGTTATCACTCTGGGACTTTATCTGGTGTGCATTTGTTTCTTCACTCTTTCTGCCTGTGACAAACTGATGCAGATAAATCCCGAACTAACCGATGTGCTTTTCTTCATGGTAGCACTGCTGCTGGGAGTCGGGTTTGGCACCATGTTTCCAGCCTTCAACACGCTGTTTGTCAACTTGGCTCCGAACAGCCAACGCGGCACAGCCACTTCCACCTATCTCACCTCGTGGGATGTAGGCATCGGAATCGGTCTGGTTCTGGGCGGCTATATCGCCCAATTTACCTCGTTTGACATGGCCTATCTCTTCGGAGCCTGCCTGACAGTGATCTCCACCTTCTATTTTAACTTGAAAGTCGCACCTCATTATCATAAGAACAAATTAAGATGACAAAGAAAGAACGTTATGAAAAAGTAATCGCCTGGTTTCAGGAGAATGTACCCGTAGCCGAAACGGAACTGCATTACAACAACCCGTACGAACTGCTGATTGCCGTTATCCTCTCCGCACAATGTACTGACAAGCGGGTGAACATGATCACCCCGAAAATCTATCAAGACTTCCCCACCCCGGAAGCACTGGCCGCTACTACTCCGGAAGTGATATTCGAGTACATCCGCAGTGTCTCTTACCCTAACAATAAGTCAAAACACTTGGTAGGCATGGCACGAATGCTGGTGAGTGACTTTAACAGCAAAGTGCCCGGTACCCTTGAAGAACTGATCAAACTGCCCGGAGTGGGACGCAAAACAGCCAACGTCATCCAGTCTGTCGTATTCAACAAGGCGGCCATGGCTGTAGACACACATGTATTCCGAGTGAGCCACCGCATCGGACTCGTGGGTGATGCCTGCACGACTCCTTTCAGTGTAGAAAAAGAACTGACGAAAAACATCCCCAACGAATTGATTCCCATTGCTCACCACTGGCTTATTCTACACGGACGTTATGTCTGCCAGGCACGTACACCCAAATGTGAAACCTGTGGTTTGCAATTAATGTGTAAATATTACTGTGAGAAGTATAAAGTTAGCAAAGACACACCGAAGAGGAAGAATAAATAACGATTTCATAGCAAAAAAGAGAAATTAATACTAACTTTGCGGTCATCATAAAAGAAACTAACACTTTTAAAGTAAATAAATAAAGTATTATGCAGACAATTGACAATTTCAATTTTGCCGGTAAAAAGGCATTCGTTCGCGTGGACTTCAATGTACCCTTGGACGAAAACTTCAACATTACAGACGACACTCGTATCCGTGCTGCACTTCCTACGCTAAAGAAGATTCTGGCAGACGGTGGCAGCATCATCATCGGCTCTCACCTGGGCCGTCCGAAAGGCGTTGCCGACAAATTCTCTCTGAAACATATCGTTAAGCACGTGTCAGAACTGCTGGGCGTTGAAGTTCAGTTTGCTAACGACTGCATGGGCGAAGAAGCTGCCGTGAAAGCTGCCGCTTTACAACCGGGCGAAGTGCTGTTGCTCGAGAATCTCCGTTTCTACGCTGAGGAAGAAGGCAAACCGAGAGGACTGGCTGAAGACGCAACCGACGAAGAAAAAGCCGCTGCCAAGAAAGCCGTGAAAGAAAGCCAGAAAGAATTTACAAAGAAACTGGCTTCATACGCTGACTGCTACGTAAACGACGCATTCGGTACGGCTCACCGTGCACACGCTTCTACGGCATTGATCGCCAAATACTTCGATGTGAACAATAAGATGTTCGGTTACTTGATGGAGAAAGAAGTGAAGGCCGTTGACAAGATATTGAACGATATCAAACGTCCGTTTACAGCCATCATGGGTGGTTCTAAAGTGTCTTCTAAGATCGAAATCATCGAAAACCTGCTGAACAAGGTAGACAACCTGATCATCACAGGCGGTATGACATATACTTTCACCAAAGCTATGGGTGGACAGATCGGTCTGTCTATCTGCGAAGATGACAAACTGGATCTCGCCCGCGAACTGATGCAAAAGGCTAAAGACAAAGGTGTAAATCTGGTATTGGCTGTTGACGCTAAGATCGCCGACTCTTTCTCTAACGATGCCAACACTAAATTCTGTCCTGTGAATGAAATTCCTGACGGATGGGAAGGTCTTGACATCGGTCCTAAATCAGAAGAAATCTTTGCCGAAGTGATCAAGAATTCCAAGACTATCCTTTGGAACGGCCCGACAGGCGTATTCGAATTCGAAAACTTCACTCACGGTTCACGCTCGGTAGGCGAAGCTATCGTAGAAGCTACTAAGAACGGAGCTTTCTCACTCGTTGGCGGTGGCGACTCTGTAGCTTGTGTCAACAAGTTCGGCCTGGCAAACGGTGTATCTTATGTTTCTACCGGCGGTGGAGCATTGCTTGAAGCAATCGAAGGAAAAGTTCTTCCGGGTATTGCCGCTATTCAGGAATAAGACTAAAGTGAATCACTATAAAACAGAAAAGGCAGCCCCTCACGGAGTTGCCTTTTTTAAAAGGAAAAAGTCAAGAGTGAAACTCTTTTTCAGCATCATACTACTGCTTCTTTTATCAGCCTGTGCAGACAAAAAAGAGGGACATACACTGTCATCCGAACTTCAGCCTCTGACTTTCGGACTAATGCCTTCTTTCGACGGACTGCCTCATCTGATTGCCGCCCGTTACGGTGTTTATGATTCGCTGGATATAAAAGTCAACTTCATCACTTATGCCTCGGCAACCGATCGTGACGCTGCTTTCTTATCGGGCAAACTGGATGGTATGCTCACCGACTATCCATGTGCCGCCCTTTTACAGACCAAAGGAGTCCGTTTGCGTCTGGTTATGGAAAATGATGGCTGCCTTAGCCTGATAACAAGCAAAAAATATGATGTCAGGAATCCGGAAGACCTAAAAGGGAAAAACATTGCCATCTCTTGCAATACCCTGATAGAGTATGCCACCGACGAAGTAATGAAACAGGCCCGTCTTACTCCCGGTGAAGCGAACAAACCCGAAATCAACAACATTTTTTTGAGGCTGATGATGTTGGAAAACGGACAGATCACAGCATCTTTCTTGCCCGGTCCGGCAACGGCAATCGCGGTAAACGACGGACACACAGTATTGCTGAATACAATCCAAATGGGGATACATTCCGCCGGAACGGCTTTCACAGAAGAGACCATCAAAGAAAAAAACGAAGAAATAAGGAGGTTTATCACCGGATACAATCTCGGCGTGAAATACCTGCAAACTTATCCCCGGGATAAATGGGGGGAGATATTAACACAAGAATTCGGACTGCCGGAAACAGTGGCTGCCCAGGTGGACTTGCCCGATTATCGACCTGCCATGTGTCCGTCTTCTCACGACATAAAAAAAGCTATTGCCTGGCTGAAGAACAAAGGAGCAATCCCCGGTAACTATCAGGGTGAAAACTTAGTAGATACGACCTTCATTCCCGGCCAATTCAAACCATAATAAATACAACAAAGTAAAGATGAAAAACACATTCCTATTAACACTTGTGCTGCTACTGGCAAGCGGCAACCTGAATGCACAGGAAAAAAAAGAGGGTATGACGGTAAACAAAGTCGTCAATACGCTAAAAGAACGGATCACCCTTGCCGGATATGCGCAGCTGGGATATACTTATGACGATGCAGCGAAGAAAACCAATACATTCGACATCAAACGAATCATTTTCATGGCTCACGGACGAATCACCGACCGTTGGACCTGCGATTTCATGTACGACTTTTACAATGGAGGTATGCTGCTCGAGGTTTATACCGATTATCAGATTCTACCCGGACTGAAAGCCCGCATCGGAGAATTTAAAGTCCCTTATACGATCGAGAACGAATTATCACCCACGACAGTGGAACTGATTAACTGCTACTCACAGTCTGTGTGTTATCTGGCAGGGGTAAGCGGCAGTGACGTAGCTTGTGGCATGACATCGGGACGCGACATCGGTGCGATGATCCACGGAGGACTACTGAACGACCTGCTATACTACAAACTGGCGGTGATGAACGGACAAGGACTCAATATCAAAGATAAAAACAATCAAAAAGATATCATCGGCAATCTGATGGTAAATCCACTGAAATGGCTGTCGGTAGGCGGTTCGTTTATAAAAGGAACAGGACATGCCGTCGCCGATTCGGAAATAACCGGTATCCCGGCAGGGGAAAACTACACCAAAAATCGCTGGAGTATAGGAGGTATCATCACGACAAGCCCGTTCAGCCTCCGTTCCGAATATCTGGCGGGAAAGGACGGAACTGTGAAAAGTGACGGTTTTTATGCCACCGGAAGTTGCCGGCTCCTACGCAACTTCGACCTCGTAGTTTCATATGACTATTTCAACGCAGATAAAGCCATCGGCCGAAAACAGACGAATTACATAGCCGGACTGCAATATTGGTTCTATCCCAAATGCAGACTGCAAGCACAATATACTTTTTGCGACCGGAATAAGGGAAAAGACAGTAACCTGTTTCAGGCGCAGGTACAGGTAAGATTCTAAAACGATAATCAATGGAACATAAAATCAGCGAACCCAATGCCCGTGTAGACGTGGCCGATGTACTGAGAGGACTGGCTGTGATGGGGATCATCATCCTGCATAGTATCGAACATTTTAATTTCTACTCCTTTCCGGATGCCATCCCCGGCGAATGGATGAAGTTTACCGACAGAGCTATCTGGAACGGGCTCTTTTTTGTCTTCAGCAACAAAGCTTATGCCGTATTTGCCCTGCTGTTCGGCTTCAGTTTCTATATTCAGGATAACAACCAACAACGCCGTGGTAAAGATTTTCGCCTCCGGTTCATCTGGCGGATGGTGCTACTGTTCATCATCGGACAGTTCAACGCTGCTTTTTTTACAGGTGAAATACTGACGATGTATGCCATGCTCGGTCTGATACTCCCTCTGTTCTGTCGCCTCGGTAGCCGCAGTGTAACCATCTTCGCTACCCTGCTTATCCTGCAACCGATAGATTGGTTCAAAGTCATCTATGCTCTCTGCAACCCGGATTATGTACCCGGTCCCAGCCTGGCTTCCCACTACTTCGGGATTGCTTTCGACGTGCAGAAAAACGGTACCTTCCTTGAAACGATCTGCATGAACCTCTGGGAAGGGCAACTTGCCAACCTGACTTGGGCATTGGAGCACGGACGCATTCTGCAAACGCCTGCCCTCTTCCTCTTCGGTATGCTGGTGGGACGTAAGGGACTATTCCTTTATAGCGAACAGAACGAACAACGCTGGCTCAAAGCATTAGGTATGTCACTCTTATGTTTCTTTCCATTATATGGTCTGAATAACATGCTGCCGGGATTCATCACGCGCGATGCCCTCCTGATTCCCTTGCAACTGATCATAAGCTCTTTGAGCAACCTCAGCTTCATGGTATTGCTGGTCAGCGGACTGCTTATCACTTTCTACCGTGTCAAAGACCGCAGATTCCTGATGCGTTTCACCTCGTATGGCAAGATGAGTCTGACAAACTACATCGGACAATCCGTCATTGGCTCACTTCTTTTCTACCACTGGGGGTTTGAATTGGGACGTTTCTTAGGAATTACTTACAGTTTCTTTTTTGGCATTCTTTTTGTACTTCTTCAAATGACCTTCTGTTCCTGGTGGCTCGGTCACTTCAAACATGGTCCCTTCGAAGGCCTATGGAAACGCCTCACTTGGATTGGAAACAATAAACGAAAGTAAATTATGAACGAACAACTTATCAACGAACAATATCAATACATCCTCCGCCTGATCGGACAAAAACGACTGAAGGAGGCGCTGACTCAACTGGAATCATTCCTCTGGAAGTGTCCGGAATGGTCGCTCCGTACCCGCCTGGAGCAGATACAGACTTCGTACAACTATATGCTGCAATACATGCGCCAGGGGATAGAAGACCCGGAGCGTAAGAAATTATATCAAAGATTGCTGGCCGATACTCTTGAAATCACCGATCAGGCACGTATTACACTACTCGACAGCGTATCAAGCCATTATTATCATCAATATCGTACGCGACGTACTGAGGAACTTTCTCCCCTTACCCTGGAGATGCTGATACACACGCTTGAATCGTTCAATGATGACCTGGCCGTAAGCGGATTCATTTCGGATCAAAACATGGATGAAGTTTTGAAACGTCACGAAGATAATCTGCGGATTCTGTTCTTGCAAACCTGGACCAATAGCAACTGGAGTACGGAAGAAAGTACAACTGCACAATCCATGCTTCAGTCCGAGTTACTTCCGGTGAACGATCTTTGCCTTTTTACAAGTGCCGTTACCCTTAGTCTGATGGAATGTTTCGATCTCCGAAAACTTCTGTGGCTGATAGATGCTTACCGTCACCCCAATGTACAGATCAGCCAGCGGGCTCTGGTAGGAATCGCTTTTATTCTCCATGCCTATTCACCACGTATCGATTTCTATCCGGAAATCAATTTACGTATCACGGCACTGATGGAAGAAACCGCGTTCGAAAAAGAACTGCTACGCGTACATATCCAAATACTTCTCAGTCAGGAAACGGAAAAAATCGACAAAAAAATGCGTGAGGAAATCATTCCCGAAATGCTGAAAAGCATGTCTCCCATGCGCAACATGAAGTTTGGTTTCGAAGAGTCCGATGAAGAGAAAGATGACACCAATCCCGACTGGGCCGATGCTATAGAGAAATCCGGACTGGGTGACAAGTTGCGTGAAATGAACGAATTGCAACTGGAAGGTGCCGATGTATATATGAGCACATTTGCACAACTTAAAAGCTATCCGTTCTTCAGGGAAATTTCCAATTGGTTCTATCCTTTCGACAGGCAACAATCGGCTGTCATTAAAGAGTTTCGTAACCGGGAAACAGAAGGAGGAAGTCTGTTGGAAATCATCCTGCAGTCTGGTTTCTTCTGTAACAGTGACAAGTATTCGCTGTTCTTCACCATGCAGCAATTGCCGCAATCACAGCGTGACATGATGTTGAGCCAACTCACGGAACAACAAATGGAAGAATTGGCAGATCAGTCGAAAGCCGAAACACTGAAGAAATTTTCCGAACGCCCCGATACGGTAAGTAACCAATATCTGCACGACTTATACCGCTTCTTCAAATTGAATATGCGAAGACAGGAATTTCGCGACTTGTTCAAAGAGACCATCTGCCTGTACAGCAATCCGGCATTGGAAGACATGTTGTTCAACCCGGATGCCCTGCTGGCTTTAGCCAACTTTCACTTCAGAAAAGAGCACTGGGAAAAAGCAGCCGAAGCCTATGACAAAGTCGCCTACATGGTCCCACGAGAGAATGAAGCTGAAGTTTACCAAAAGCAGGGCTACTCTCTGCAAAAACTAAAACGATATGCACAAGCCATCGAAGCCTATCGGAAAGCAGATACCCTCAAACCGAACAACTTATGGACTAATCGCCATTTAGCCATTTGTTATCGTCTCGACCGACAATTCCGCAAAGCTTTGGAATATTACCGAAAAGTGGAAGAAGTATTGCCGGAAGACACAAAAGTAATTTTCTATATTGGCAACTGCCTGGCAGAGACATGGAACTACGAAGAAGCACTGAACTACTTCTTCAAACTCGATTTCCTGGAAAGTGATTGCATCAAAGCATGGCGTGCCATCGGTTGGTGTTCGTTCATGACAGGAAAACGTGAACAAGCCATGAAGTACTATGATAAAGTGATTGCCCAAAAGCCGATGCCGGTAGACTACCTGAATGCCGGTCATGTGGCATGGTCATTGGGAGATATAGAGAAAGCCGTGCCTTTCTACTCCAAAGCCGCAGAACTCTATGGCAGTAAAGAGCAGTTCCTTGAGATGTTCCGCAAGGACGAGGATATCATCATAGGAAAAGGTATTACCTCCGATGATATTCCATTGGTTCTCGATCTGATTTAGAACAAACAAGAAAGAAAAAACGAACAGGGTGTCCGATTGTGGACACCCTGTTTTTTTATAATCTATTAATAATGAAGCTTCTAAATTCTGGCATACCTATTGATTCTTACTCTACAGAAAATAATCTGAAAAAAGATTGTATACCCGTGCAACTTAAATTCAAGTAACAACGTCTAATAAACAAAGAAAGATATAAACTAATTAAATAATAAAGGATATGAAAACAATTACATTTTTCAAAAGAGTATTAGCCTCTGCAGCATTAGTTTCGGTATGTGGATTTGCTTGTGCAACAAACAACGGCAAACAGTTTGTCCATAATGATACGATGGAAAAGGGAAGACTCGTCTGCCGTGAAATATATTCTATGGACAATCCTGTTTCCGGCATACTCAGTCCGGTAAAAATGCATAAATACAGCTACGATACCGACCATCAGAGAACGGTGAAATCCACCTATACATGGAATGTATTTAAAAACGCATGGGAAAAAGAATCTTTGACGGTTGTCTCCCGGTATGAAACAGAAACTTCGGTAGAGTATTCTGTATGGAATAAAGAAAAAGAATCATTTAGCCCATCAGAAAAATATATATACATCACCAACAGTGATAACCAACTGATAGCCCAATACGCATACAAAATGAACTCCCGCACCAACCAATGGATATTGGAGAAAGACGCCTTAGTACCCATTTACGAGAACATTTATGCAACAACCCGTTAATGGAGATTCCGGATTTCACAGATACGGAAAAATCAGGTAACATAATCAAAGAAACCAGAACATCAAAGAGAAAGAATTTAAATCCGGAAGTTGATAAAAAAGTAGTTATCCCCATCTCCTCTTTGCCAAGACTCTCTTGGGAGTTCAAGACATCGAATCAAGACAAAGCATTTATAACCAAACAGATAAATACACTTGGTATCTAAGTATAGAAAGTTAGTTTTAACACTGTATTAAAGTTGGTTCTTCAAACACAGACAACAAGTCTTTTGCATGCAAAAGACTTGTTGTTTATATTCGTGAAAGTAAAAACGGAAATTATGCATTAACAATGTTAACGATCCACAGGTTGACTTACTTTTACCCAGTCTATCTCCATCTTCGCAGGCAGTTCACTATCCATTATAGTACCAGGCCAAGTACCTGCACCGCCCAAAGCATAATTTAAAATCAAATAAAAAGAAGTATCGAACGGCCATTGCTTTTTGACGCTCTCATCGGCCAAATGCAAGTTAGGATAGACTAAAGTGGTAGCTCCATTCACTTTAAAAGTAAGAGACTCGGGAGTCCACTCGATACCAAATACATTGAATTGCCCTTTATTGTAAGGAACTGTTTTTGTTGGAACAGGCTTAGTGAATCCCAAGTCATTTTTGTAGTGGCTGTGAATTGTTTGATATACAATGCCGTCATGATTCAACTGCTCCATAATATCTATTTCACCGCAAGCAGGCCATCCACTGTAAACGGGTTTGGCAGGCATCATCCAGATGGCAGGCCATCCACCCTTTGCCGTCTTGGTGAAACGGGCACATATCTCTATTTTACCATATTGAAATTCTGCTTTACCTAATGACTGCACCCCTCCCGTCTTATATACTCCATTCACTTTCTCGGCAATCAGTACTAACTTCCCATCGTGTACATAAGCCTGATCATAACTTTCGGATAAATATTTGCTCCAGGCAGGACTGCCTTTTTTGCACAAGCCCCATTTTGTTTTGTCGGGAATACTATCTGTCTGGTTGAAGTCATCTTGAAAAACTATCTTCTCCGAAACAGCATCTGACCTTGTCAGAGGTGTAACCATCGAATCATCAGAAGACGAACAAGCATAGAAAGAAAGTACCGACATGACAGCACCGCATAATAAGACAAGAGATCTTTTCATAATACTAAGGTTTTAGAGTTAAACATAAAATTACTGATAAATAACAAACTGTATATTTATTTAGTTCATCAACTCTCTGTGATTTTTTATACGATTTAATAGGGACAATCTAATCTGACTTACCAGAATCCATAAAAGGTATCAATAAAGAGAGCGTCGTTTATGTCATTCAAAACTATAAGAAACATTACACCAAGCTATTTCATCATTCTCAGATGTCATCTGATTAAGATCTTCAAATACAGGATAATAATAAAAAAAATCAGAATAGTTGGCTATAAAGCCGCCATCATGTCCCCTCCCAAAAGAAGTGAAATGCCCGGTTGAACTGTAAGTCCAGAAATGAATTGAGTAGGTCAGCTGTAATTGATCACTATTGACATTATGATTTACCTTACCATAAAATTCCCAACGATTTTCGGCATGGGAACGCATGAAAAGAGAATCATTCCGCATCTGAAAATACTTTTCGTATGAAAGTGAAGTACCATCTTCAAAGTCGGAAAAGAATCTCAACTTATCAACAGATATAAACTCAATCTTATCATTTGGAAAACCCTTAATAAATCCATCCGAACTATTGAAACGGCTTTCCCAATAACTGTCCATCTCCGGAAAGATTTCTACGCCTCCTTTACTACTGCCTTGATAGCATCTGAAACCTTCAAGGCGGTATTGTCCGCTATAAGCCACAGACCGGGACGCAACAGCCACCGGAATAATATGCTCTTCTCCCCGATAAGATACACAGATATGAGTTTTTCCAACCCCAGCCACACGAACTTCAATGCATCTTTTTCCTAAGTAATCCGGATTATACGTAGCGTCGACCACCGCAGTATCTTCCGAACGGACTTTTATCTGATCTCCGGATGCAGCTTTCAGAAAAATCATAGCCGGTGTTTGCAAAACATCCATCAAGAGTCCCTCTTCTCCCAGGAGACGCTCTTCAGAACCATTACTGGTATAAAAACGAATTTCATTTTCATCATCTTTCTCACAACCGCTAAGCACTATCACAACTACCGTAGCAAAGAGAACATAGTACAGACTTTTAAATAAGGGTAAGGTTACAGGTTTCATATTATTTTCAGTTTTAGTAAAATCCCTATTCGGATAAAATGCAAATATAACGAATTAAAGAAGGAAAGCAAGGTTAAGAATGCGTTATCACACAATTAACGTTCTTTAATTCATTGCCCGTAGGGAGATCAGTTCATTTCCCTGTCTTTTTAATAAATGATCTCAAGAAGATAGAAGGAATTCCTAAACCCAAAACATGAATAAAAACTAATGGATATGACAACATCTCCCCGGAAGGATATTACCAATGATATTCTTTCCGCCATGCAACGTTATCCCGAAAACGAAGCATTTATCATTGACGATAAACATTATACTTATGCCCAACTTGGCAAAATAACAGCCTCCGTCGCCCATTCGCTATCAGAGATAGAAGATGAAAGAATCGGGATCATTGCGGAAAACCGGATTGAAACCTACGCAGCCATTCTGGCGGTACTGGCCAGTGGAAAAACATATGTCATTCTGCATCCTGCTTACCCGGAAGAACGTAATCTCAAAATAGCCGGACTGGCCGGATTGCATACTTTGCTCTGCACAAGCCATGTCGAACGCCCGGCATTCGGAACCGACCTCTTCAGAGTAATCAACACAGACAAGCTGTCGGAAAAAGCACCGTCGGAATTGTCAAGGCTGCAATTCTACCCGCCGGAAGAAGAAAGAAACGCTTATATCATTTTTACATCGGGAAGCACAGGCGAACCCAAAGGAGTCCCCATCACACGTGCCAATCTGAACACTTTTTATCAGGCATACGATTCTCTTAACTGGAACCTGGATGAACACGACCGCATGTTACAAATGTTTGAGCTGACATTTGACGTATCCGTCGTATCATTACTTTATCCCCTGACTTTAGGAGCTTCCGTTTATACAGTGGCCCATCAGGATGTAAAGCATTTCAAGGTGTTCGAACTTCTGGAGAAGTACGAACTGACCTTCGCCACGGTCACCCCCTCTCTATTACAACTTCTTTCACCCTATTTCGATGAAATCAGCCTGCCTGCTCTGAAATATCTGGGAGTATCGGCAGAGGCGTCGCAAACCGAACTGTTGGAACGATTCAGAAAATCGGCACCCAACGCAGAGTTCGTCAACCTGTACGGCCCGACAGAGGCTACGATTTACTGTACCTGTTACCGTATTCCGGCTTCCGGCACATGCAAGCATTACAACGGAATGGTGGCTATCGGAAAACCATTTCCCGGTATCCGCGTCATCATTGTTGACGAAGAAGGAAATGATCTGCCTCAGGGAGAGACGGGAGAACTTTGGGTATCCGGTCGGCAAGTAATGAAAGGCTATCTGGATGATCCGGAAAAATCGGCATCGGCTCTAATACACCGTCCTGACGGACAAATTTATTACCGGACCGGAGACCTGTGTATTTTAGACAACGATGGAGATATCATTTATTGCGGCCGTAAGGACTATCAAGTGAAAATACAGGGCTTCAGAATAGAACTAAGCGAAATAGAATACACTGCCCAGTCGTTTTTCAAGACTCCTTGCAACGTGGCTGCCCTTCCGTTAATCTGTGACGGAATTTGCAACGAACTGCATCTGGCAGTCGAAACGACCGAATGTGACCAAAACACATTGATAGAATATCTGAAAGAAAAGCTGCCACAATACATGTTGCCGAAACAAATTCATTGTATCCCTCAGTTTCCGGTAACCAATAGCAATAAAACAGACCGAAAAAAAATTGTTGAACTGATAAGAGAGAAGGAACTCTAAAAACAATATAAATATGAACCGAGAAGAAGTATTAAAACAACTACAAAGCATTTTCCGTGATATTTTAAAGAAGGACAACGTCTGTATCAGCGAATCATCCACCTCTCAAGACGTAGATGGCTGGGACTCACTGACCCATATGCAAATTATAGCCCAAATCGAGAAACGTTTCGGAGTACGTTTCAACTTTCGGGAAGTAATTAAATTCAAGAATGTCGGCGACCTATGCAGTGCCTTATTAACCAAAATGGAATAAATCATGCAGTTTCTCTCCTTTAGTTTCCTGGCTCTGATTACTCTCTGTTTCTTTCTCTACTATGCAGTCAAAGGACGTGCCCGCAACTTCATACTACTGGCAGCCAGTTGCATCTTCATCGGATGGTATTATCTGCCATTCCTGTTGACAGCAGTAGTGGTGGCACTGTTCACCTTCTTCTGGGCACAATGGATGGAAAACAGGGCGAAATCCGGGAAAAAGACCAAAGTAATCTATATCGCAGGAATCATCGGTCTGATAGGCGGATGGCTCCTACTCCATGGCACAGTGATAGATGACATCATCTTTCCACTTGGAATGTCATTCTACACATTCCAGGCCATCGGTTATCTGACAGATGTGTACTGGCAGGAGCAACGTGCCGAAAAAAACTGGGTAGATTTCCTGATCTATATGCTTTTCTTCATGAAATTCCTCTCCGGTCCCATCGAACGGGGTGGAGACTTGTTGCCACAGCTGAAAGATCCTCGCCCGTTCATCTACTCGAACGCAGTGACCGGACTGAAATATATTTTGCTGGGACTGATAAAGAAACTGCTTATAGCCAATCAGATAGCCCCGCAGACGGATATCATGTTTCATTCGATCCATGACCTTTCGGGTGTCCAACTACTGATGACCTGCCTGCTCTATCCTATCGAACTGTATGCCGATTTCTCCGGCTATACGGACATTGCCATCGGAGGAGCCTACCTGTTCGGCATCAAGCTATCGCCAAACTTCAACCGCCCGTTTGCCGCACGTTCCACCGCCGATTTCTGGCGCCGTTGGCACATGTCACTCTCTTTTTGGGTACGCGATTATCTCTATGTGCCGTTAACCGCCGGTACCCGTAACTGGGGACAGTGGGGAGTCTACTTCAGCCTTATCATCACCTTTCTGGCATTGGGATTATGGCATGGCTCCGGATTAACCTTCGCCATATACGGACTGATTCAGGGCATATTGATCTGCTGGGAAATGAAAACCTCTGCTTTTCGCAATAAGTTGCCCCAATATATCGGGAAATATGCATCCGACAGCCTGTTGATAATCCGTACCTATCTGTTGTTTGCGCTGTCACTTATTTTCTTCCGTGTACAATCATTGAGCGATGCCTGGTATTTTTTACGGAACATCTCGTTCGAAGTACATTCTTCCTGGAAGGAAATGAACATCGGCATACGCGACCACAATTGCATTGTAGCAGGTTCGGCCCTGTTACTGGTATTGATCTATGAATATTATGCATCTAAATATAACCTGATGGAAACACTCGAACGCCAGCCCGCATGGCTACGGTGGAGTGTTTACTATCTGCTGGTATTCGCCCTGCTGATGTTAGGTAAGTTCGATACGGAAACTTTTATCTATTTACAATTTTAACCGAAACCAATTACACCCATGCTACATTCACCGAAAATCTCTCCCAAAACACGTTTCTGCCTGAAACTCCTGTTATTGGCATTACCGCTTTTCCCGATAGTGGCCATCTATTTCATTTTCGACCCTTATATGGTGCTGCACTCCTACAAACGATTCGATAACTCTCCCGTGCTGCTCAACGAAGCGCATGTGGGATGGCAGAATTATCTTCAGAATCGTGATTCGATAGCCTATAACTCGTTTATACTCGGCAACTCCTGTACCATGGCATTCCTGACAGGAGAATGGGAGAAGTATCTGGATAAGGACGATCATGCCGTGCGCTTTTATGACAACTGGGAAAGCCTGGGCGGTGTGCGCCAGAAGCTTCAAGCACTCGATTCCGTAGGTGCCCCTCTGAAAAATGTATTAGTCGTTTTGGATAAAAAAGCACTGGACAGAAGTAAGCCCCTGTCGGGCAACGACCATCTGTTTTCGGCTGAGGCAGCCGGTATCAGCCAGTTGGGATTCCATCTGAGATTTTTGCAGGAATTCCTCTATCCTGACAAAACGATTCCTTACATAGGCTACCTGATCGGACATAAGTATGCTCCTTATATGAAAGGGGTCATAAACCCGGGAGATCCCATTCGGGAACCTTACACGAACAACTTTATCAATCCCAGAGAAAAAGAGATCGGACAGGATGGCGAATTGTACTGGACCCGTCATGAAAAAGAATTCAAAAAACGAACGGATGCAGGCAAAGAAGAACTGCCGGCTGTGTCTGTCAGCCAGATTCAAGTACTTCGTGCCATTAAAAAAATTTGTGATAAGCATCATACAAACCTGAAATTCATCATCGGCCCGGATTATTTTCAGAAAAAAACGAACCGGGAAGACATCAAAAGAATGAAAGAGATACTGGGTGCTTCTGCCGTATGGGATTTCACGGGAACTAATGAATATACAGCCGATATACATCATTACTATGATCCCGGTCATTATCGTCCTCTGCTGGGGGCACGCCTGCTGAAAGTTATTTATCAAGATTCGGCACCTGCCGGCAATGAAAACAACCCCAAAACGTCTTTTACACAAAACAGATAAATATATCAGAGAAAATAATTATATAACATCAAAAACTTAATTTATGAAAAAGATTTTATTATTAGTATCCATCTGCATTTCATGTTCATCTTGCTGTACACTATTCAGCAGTTCCAAACAAGACATCACTTTTACGGGAATGAATGGAACTAAAATCTACGAAGCATCGACCAAGCAGAAAATAGCGGAAATCAAAGAAGACAACAGTGTTACCGTCCAGATCAAAAAGAAAAGAGAAGACAAACAGTTATTGGCCAAAAAGGAAGGATACCAAACCACTCCCTTTGTCCTGGAATCTACTTTCAACAATGCCTGCCTGTGGAATATTTTATTCTGGCCCGGCTTCTTAGTCGACCTGGGCACGCAAAAGATGAACAAATGGGACAACACGATTATCAACATCGAAATGGAGAAAGAGAATACAGAAAACAAATAATCAACTCTCAGGATAATGACCGTTACACAACTCAAGTTACCATCCTGATCCCTCCAAAGCAATAAACACGTATGGCATTCTCCTCCTTCCGATGAACGAGGAAAATGCCATACGAAATCAAGCGATATGAAGTTAGCGTCAGAAACAGCCTCCTACAGTTGTTTCAACTCCCGGTATAGCCTCTGGATAGGAAGCCCCATTACATTGAAGTAACTGCCGGAAATGGACTCAACCCCGACAAAACCGATCCACTCCTGCACGCCATACGAACCGGCTTTGTCCATTGGCTGATAGTGATCGACATAATAAATAATTTCGTCTTCATCAAGTGTTGCGAAACGGACATCTGTCACAGCAGCGAAACTCTTTTGCCACTCACAGGTGGTGAGGCATACCCCAGTGATCACCTGATGGGACTTACCGGAAAGATTTCGCAACATCTCTATGGCATCTTCACGTCCGGAAGGTTTCCCAAGTGCCTTACCTTCGTGCCAGACTATGGTATCGGCAGTTATCAAAAGTTCCTCCGGGTGCATCACAGACTGATAAGCGGCCGCTTTCTCACGGGCTATGAACAGCGGAATCTCTTCGCCTTGCAGAGAGTCGGGATAAGACTCATCGACATCAGGCAATGTTTTTACCACATAATCTACCCCCAAGCCGGTCATCAACTCTTTCCGCCGTGGAGAATTAGATGCCAATACGATTTTATAACGATTCAAGTTAGCAAGCATACTAATAAATTAAAGAGTTATATACTAAAAATCACCACCCGAAAGCATCATCCGACAACCATTTGCCTTGCGCTTTAAGTACTTGCTCCACCACATCACGTCCGCAACCGTATCCGCCGTCGGCATATGAAATGTAGCGGGCAACGGCTTTCACCTCGGGAGCGGCATCTTTGGGACAACAGGGCAATCCGCACTCACGCATCACTTCCATATCGGGAACGTCATCGCCCATGTAGAGTATCTCCTCGTCCGCGAGTCCATGCTTGTCACGGAAATCACGATAATCGTGTATCTTTATGGCAGAGCCTAAATAGAGATCGGATACCCCCAATCCGGCAAAGCGCTTCCGCACCGCATCGGTCCGTCCACCTGTGATAATGGCAATATGAAGACCTTTTTTCACAGCCAGCTGGATCGCATAGCCGTCTTTTATATTTACCGTACGCATCGGTTCACCCGACGGATGGAGTGGAATCACATCTGCACTCAACACTCCGTCTACATCAAAAGCAAGTGCTTTAATCCGGGTGAGGTCGTAATTGATAGTACTCATTCTTATTTATATTTGGGGTTAATGTCTTTCGTGGATACTTCGGCTAAGTAATTCATATAATTGTTGCATCCCGGGATCATCGGCAAGCATCCGCAAATGATTGCCGATGACGTTCTCGTCATAACGGATCGCAGGTCCCGTCTGTGCTGCTTTAGGTTCCAATTCGTGCACTTTACGAGCCGTTTCATCAATTAGCGGCAACATCACGTCGAACGGCAAGTTATATTTCTTAAGCAGTTCGGCGGCAAGGGCATACATGTGATTAGTGAAATTGCATGTGAACACAGCAGCCAGATGAAGGCTCTTGCGTTGTTCCGAATCGGCATCATATACACGGTTCGACAAGGTAGACGCAATAGCTTTCAGAAATGCGGCATCTTCGGTCGACGAAGCTTCTATAAAGAAAGGAATCTCCTTAAAATCGACTTCCCGTTGCTTACTGAAAGTCTGCATGGGATAGAACACCCCATAATGTGACGCATGTCCTTCCCAAATACTCATCGGAATGCTGCCTGCCGTATGCACCATCAATGCCTCTTTCCGTTTACCGGCTACGATAGCGGGAAGAAGTTCGGCAAAGGCGGAATCTTTGAGCGAAATGATATACAACTTTGCATATGGATTCACCTCTTCAAGGCTCGTCGTATACTCAGCTTCTACTTTCTGCGCCAGCTCACGGGCCGACTCTTCCGTACGGCTATATACCTGTACGATACGGAATCCTTTCCGATAAAGAACCTTTGCCAGATTTGTGGCAAGATTCCCGGCACCGATAAACACAATCGGTGTATCTTCTATACTTCTTTTCATCGTGTTGAAATCAAATACAATATACCTCCGATTATCAATAAAGCCAAGGGCAGCAGGTAACCGGACATCGAACCAAGCAGTGAGACAATCAAGCCGATATTCAGCACCAGCCACAATCCGAGCAGCACCAGGCCGACGGATTTGTCCCGCTTGATAAACAGGAAAATAACCGCAGTGTAGAGCAAAAGATTATCTTTATTCATCACCCAGGGTATACCCAATGCAGAAAAGTGTATCAGTTTGTCTATCAGATAGAGCATCCCTATCACAATAAGGGTGACTGCCGTGGCTTTATATGTATCTTTATTGTTTGCTTTTACCGCACTCACCGCTACTTGCCTCCAAACTTATTAATATGGATTTTCTCCCATTGCAGATTATCTTCATTGAAGGGCTTGCGCTCCATGCCTTTGTGCCCGATCGCAATAATGGACAACACCTGTAATTGCAAAGGAATGTCGAGCACACCACGCACAAACTCATCGGAAGGCATTCCGGCAGCAGTATAACGCTCGCGTACCTGCACCCAGCAACTGCCCAATCCCAAGTCTTCGGCCTGAAGCTGAATCATGATGGAAGCAATGGAAGCATCTTCAATCCAAACATCGCTTGCCAAAGGATCGGCAGTAACCACAATTGCCAGCGCGGCATCGGCTATGAAAGCAGAAGCCTGCTCTTTACAGTGCGAGAGTTCGCCAAGCAGCTTTTTATCATCGACCGCGATAAACTGCCAACTATTGCTACGTTTAGAAGTGGGAGCCATCAGAGCCGCTTTCAGCAAAGCGACTACCTCCTCCTGAGAAAGTTCTTCTCCTGTAAATTTCCGCATACTGCGGCGTTTCTTTATCAGTTCACTGAAATTTTCCATATACTATAAATGCATTGTTTTTAATAAACGAACATTTACCGCAGACTTATACAGAATCATAATAAAAAGTCCGATCTGTATGAATCTGCATAACCGGTAATGATTTCCCTGCAAAGATAGGCAATTTATTCCACTCTCGTCAATTCACCGGTCAGTGAATCGATGATAAAGCCATGCACCCGGACGTCTTTCGGGATCAGCGGATGGTTCTCGATAGAACGGACCGTCCCCCTGACAGACTCAACCGGATCGTCGAAACCTCCCAGCCACGAACTGAAGTCAACACCGCAGTAGCGTATCATGTCGATCGTTTCAGATTTGATTCCCCGCTCTTTCATGTGGGCAATCATTTCATCACTGTTCATGTGGCAAGCACCGCAATCCGAATGGGCAATGACCATAATTTCTTCCACCCCCAGTTCGATGATGGCTACCAGCAAGCTACGGATGACACTGCCGAAAGGATGGGAAATGACGGCACCGGCATTCTTTATAATCTTCACGTCTCCGTTGTGGATTCCCAAAGCAGCAGGCAGCAACTCAGTCAGACGGGTATCCATGCATGAAAGGATGGCGATCTTCTTATCGGGGTACTTGTTAGTAATATACTTTTCGTATCCCTTGTTCTCAACGAACTTTTTGTTGAATTCAAGAATTTCTTCTAACATAATCGAAACGGATTTTATTGTAGTATATCTACAAAGATAATCACAAAATAACAGGTCAACAAAATAAGCCCCGCAAATGTTGTAAAGAGAAATAAAAAATGTAAATTTGTCCCGATATGCCATTAAAACTGACTACATATTACCGAGGGAGTGAAATTCCGGATTTTCCCGGAACCAATACATTTCATTCAAAGGAGTTATTTCAGATTTATGAAGAAACTCCGGGCTACACTCCGCTCCTGATCATGGCTTCGGAAGATGGAAAACCAATTGCCCGGCTGCTTGCCGCCATCCGCAAAAGCATACGCATGTTTCCTCCTTCCCTTATCAAGCGATGTGAAGTTTATGGCACCGGCGAATATCTGACAGCAGAAGCCGATAAGGAAAAAATATTCGGTGAAATGCTGGAGCATCTCACCACAGAAGTATTGCGGAGTTCGTTCCTGATAGAATTTCGCAATCTTGAAAATGCCATGTTCGGTTACAAATACTTCCGGTCGAACAAATACTTCCCTGTCAACTGGCTGCGGGTACGCAATTCACTACACGGCACCGAAAGTGCGGAACAGCGTTTCAGCCCTTCCCGTATCCGCCAAATCAAGAAAGGGCTGAAAAATGGCGCATCGGTAGACGAAGCACACACGATAGAAGAAATCCGCGAATTCTCGAACATGCTGCGACATCTCTACTCGTCCCGCATCCGTAAACACTTTCCCAATATCATCTTTTTCCAGCACATGGACACACGGCTGATCCACAGCAAGCAAGGTAAAATTTTCATTGTCCGCTACAAAGGAAAAATCATCGGAGGATCTGCCTGTATCTATTCAGGCAACGATGCCTACCTGTGGTTCTCGGGAGGTATGCGGAAAACCTATGCTCTGCAATACCCGGGTATACTGGCTGTATGGAAAGCTTTACAAGACGCACATCAAAACGGGTTCCGTCACATGGAATTCATGGATGCCGGACTCCCCTTCAAGAAACACGGTTACCGCGACTTCGTACTCCGCTTCGGCGGCAAACAAAGCAGTACCCGGCGCTGGTTCCGCTTCCGCTGGCAGTGGCTGAACAATCTGCTGATCAAAATATATGTCTAAAAATCAAGCATCCTCTGGGTTTAAAACCAAAGAAGAATTGGCTTGAAACCAACAATGCCTACCTTTTAAAGTAACGCCCCTTGGGTTTTAAATCTATTTTCACCATAATTAATTGCAGAAAAATTTCTTTATTAAACAAGAATTGATTTTCTTTGTGCTGTTTTATACCATTCCAAAAAGACGATTAAAACCAAAATTAAAAAATATAGTTATGAAGATTTCACACATTGAACACTTGGGCATTGCCGTAAAAAGTATCGAGGAAGCCCTTCCGTATTATGAAAACGTATTAGGTTTGAAATGCTACAACATCGAAACTGTAGAAGATCAAAAAGTAAGAACAGCCTTCCTGAAGGTAGGTGATACCAAAATCGAATTACTGGAACCGACATGTCCGGAAAGTACCATCGCCAAATTCATCGAAAACAAAGGCGCAGGTGTTCATCACGTTGCATTTGCCGTTGAAGACGGTGTGGCTAACGCTCTGGCAGAAGCCGAAAGCAAGGAAATCCGCCTGATCGACAAAGCCCCGCGCAAAGGAGCCGAAGGCTTAAATATCGCTTTCCTTCACCCGAAATCAACTTTGGGCGTACTGACCGAACTCTGTGAACACTAAAAAAGAGATACGACTTGACAAGCACAGAATGTATGATTGAAAACACCTTTGGTTATCAATTTTCAACCGTACATCGCAAATCGTCTAATCGTAAATATTATAACCCTTTAAATTAAGAAAAACTCATGAGTAACCAGCTTGAAAAAGTAAAAGAGCTTATTGAACTTCGCGCTCAGGCTCGTTTAGGTGGTGGCGAAAAGGCTATTGAAAAACAACACGCCAAAGGCAAATATACGGCCCGCGAGCGTATTGCACAGTTGCTTGACGAAGGTAGTTTCGAAGAACTGGATATGTTTGTTCAACACAGATGTACTAACTTCGGACAAGAAAAGAAACATTTCCTCGGCGACGGTGTAGTAACCGGTTATGGAACAATAGAAGGTAGATTAGTATATGTTTTCGCACAAGATTTCACCGTATTCGGTGGTTCACTGTCGGAAACCATGGCACAGAAGATCTGTAAAGTAATGGACATGGCCATGAAGATGGGTGCTCCTGTTATCGGTATCAACGACTCGGGTGGCGCACGTATTCAGGAAGGTATCAACGCTCTGTCCGGTTATGCTGAAATTTTCCAGCGTAATATCATGGCATCGGGTGTTATTCCACAGATTTCGGGTATTTTCGGTCCGTGTGCCGGAGGTGCGGTTTACTCTCCTGCCCTGACAGACTTCACGCTGATGACCGAAGGTACATCTTACATGTTCCTCACCGGACCTGCTGTAGTAAAAACAGTAACAGGTGAAGACGTATCTCAGGAAGACCTGGGAGGTGCAAGCGTACATGCCAGCAAGTCGGGTGTAACCCACTTCACAGCCGAAACCGGAGAAGAAGGTCTGGCGATCATCCGCAAACTTCTCAGCTTTATCCCGCAAAACAATCTGGAAGAAGCCCCATTGGTGAACTGTACCGACCCGATCGACCGTATGGATGACCTGTTGAACGAAATTATCCCCGACAGCCCGAACAAACCGTACGATATGTACGAAGTGATCGGTGCCATCATCGACAACGGTGAATTTCTGGAAGTACAGAAAGACTACGCCAAAAATCTTATCATCGGTTTTGCCCGCATGAACGGACAGTCGGTAGGTGTGGTTGCCAACCAACCTAAATATCTGGCAGGCGTGCTCGACAGCAACGCATCACGCAAAGGCGCCCGTTTCGTTCGTTTCTGCGACGCATTCAACATCCCGCTGGTAACATTGGTAGACGTTCCGGGATTCCTTCCGGGCACAGGTCAGGAGTACAATGGTGTGATCCTGCACGGAGCCAAATTGCTGTATGCTTACGGCGAAGCCACTGTACCTAAAGTGACCGTAACCCTGCGTAAGTCTTACGGCGGTTCACACATCGTAATGAGTTGCAAGCAACTTCGCGGTGACATGAACTATGCATGGCCGACAGCCGAAATCGCCGTAATGGGTGGTGCCGGTGCAGTAGCGGTATTGTATGCCAAGGAAGCCAAAGATCAGGAAAACCCTGCTCAATTCCTGGCAGACAAGGAAGCCGAGTATACCAAACTCTTCGCAAACCCGTACAATGCGGCCAAATACGGCTACATCGACGACGTTATCGAACCGAGAAACACTCGTTTCCGCGTGATCCGCGCTTTGCAACAGCTGCAAACTAAGAAATTAACCAACCCTGCTAAAAAGCACGGTAATATTCCATTGTAACAAATAAAAATCGATTGTTATGAATAAGAAAAGAATCGGGATATTTATCGCTCTGCTGGCAATGGTTTGCATGGGGCTCAGGGCGCAAAGTGCCACCAGTCTGAAAATCAATGAAGTTTTGGTCATCAACGACCAGAACTATCAGGATGATTACGGACTGCACAATGCGTGGATAGAGATATTCAATACCTCTTTCGCTTCGGTAAATCTGGAAGGTTGCTTTCTGACGAACGATAAAAACAATCCGACCAAATATCCTATTCCCAAAGGCGACGTGCTGACGTTAATCAAGCCACGCCAACATGCTTTGTTCTGGGCAGACGGGATGCCTAACCGGGGTACGTTTCATGTAAACTTTACGCTCGATCCGGACAAAGAGAACTACATTGCTCTGTATGATTCCAACGGTAAAACTTTGATTGACGAGGTAACCATCCCTGCCGGTCAGCTTGCCGACCGTTCATACGCCCGTGAAAAAGACGGAAGTGCTAACTGGGTAGTAAAAGGTGGTGGAGAACATAGCTATGTCACTCCAAGCACCAACAATATGACTATCGACAAAAACCCGAAGATCGAGAACTTCAAAAAGCACGACTCTATCGGTATTGGTATGGCCATCATTGCCATGTCAGTCGTATTCATTGGTTTGGTACTTTTGTATCTTTCATTCAAGGCGGTAGGTAATATCGCTGTCAGACTGGGTAAGAAAAACGCAATGAAAGCCACCGGTATCACCGACAAGACGGAAGCGAAGGAGAAGAACCTGGGTAGCCACACAGGTGAAGAGACCGCCGCTATCGCCATGGCTTTGCACGAATACCTGAATGACGCTCACGACGTTGAAGACATGATTCTGACTATCAACAAAGTGAAACGCACCTACTCACCGTGGAGTTCGAAGATCTACACACTGCGTCAGACTCCGAGAAGATAATTACTAACCCTAATAAAATGAAGCAATGAAACAATATAAATATAAAATCAACGGCAACCTTTACAACGTTACAGTGAACGATGTAGAAGATAACATAGCCAATGTTGAAGTAAACGGAACCTCTTACAAAGTAGAGTTGGATACTCCCGTCAAAGCTGCTCCGAAACCGGTTACCCGTCCGGCAGCCGCTCCGAAAACCGAATCGGGAGCTCCGGTAGTGACCAAACAGCCGACAGCTTCCAAGAGAGACGGCGTGAAATCTCCGCTGCCGGGTGTCATCCTCGACATCAAGGTGAAAGCAGGAGACACTGTCAAGAAAGGCCAGACTATCATCATCCTTGAGGCTATGAAGATGGAAAACAACATCAATGCCAATAAAGATGGAAAAGTAGCAGAAATTAAAGTTAATAAAGGAGATTCTGTACTTGAAGGTACAGACCTCGTAATCATTGAATAATTATGGGAGATTTCGTATCATTCTTAGGGAATAACCTTGTTGACTTCTGGGGATACACTGGTTTCGCAAACGCGACACCCGGACATCTTTTCATGTTGCTAATCGGTCTTTTCTTTATCTACCTTGCCGTAGCCAAAGAATTTGAACCGATGCTGCTGATCCCCATTGGCTTCGGTATTCTGATCGGTAATATTCCATTCAATATGGAAGCCGGATTAAAAGTGGGTATTTACGAAGAAGGTTCGGTACTGAACATCCTTTATCAAGGTGTAACCTCCGGTTGGTATCCGCCGCTTATTTTCTTAGGCATCGGGGCCATGACGGACTTCTCGGCACTGATCTCCAACCCCAAACTGATGCTGATCGGAGCTGCCGCACAGTTCGGTATCTTCGGCGCTTACATCATTGCCCTCCTCATCGGATTTGAGCCTAACCAAGCCGGTGCTATCGGTATCATCGGTGGTGCCGACGGACCGACGGCGATCTTCCTTTCGTCTAAACTGGCTCCGAACCTGATGGGTGCCATCGCCGTATCAGCCTATTCTTACATGGCACTGGTACCGGTGATACAACCGCCCATCATGCGTGCGCTGACCACTAAACACGAACGCCTGATCCGCATGAAACCACCAAGAATCGTATCGCATACCGAAAAAGTGATTTTCCCCATCGTGGGTCTGTTGCTCACTTGCTTCCTGGTTCCGTCGGGTCTGCCTTTGCTGGGTATGCTGTTCTTTGGTAATTTATTGAAAGAAAGCGGTGTAACCCGTCGCTTGGCAAATACTGCCAGCGGTCCGTTGATCGATGTCATCACTATCCTGTTGGGACTGACTGTGGGAGCTTCTACCCAAGCCTCACAATTCCTCACCTGGGATTCTATCCTGATCTTCATCCTCGGTGCATTCTCTTTCATCATTGCCACTACCTCGGGTGTCTTGTTTGTGAAGTTCTTCAATCTCTTCCTGAAGAAAGGCAACAAGATCAATCCGCTGATCGGTAATGCAGGTGTATCTGCCGTACCCGACTCGGCGCGCATCTCACAAGTGGTCGGTTTGGAATACGATCCGACCAACTATCTGCTGATGCACGCTATGGGTCCGAACGTGGCGGGAGTAATCGGTTCAGCCGTAGCTGCCGGTATCCTGCTCGGATTCCTTATGTAGTTTAAAAGCTTTTTCATAAAATAGAACCGGGGCGTCTCTCTTTGCGAAAAGAGAGGCGCCTTGCATTTTACGTTAATCTATCTAAAAGACGTTACGAACCCTTCGTAGAAACGATATTTTTACTAACTTGCAGGCAATAAAACATACGTCCTATGAAAACAAAAGCTATGAAACCACTCATCTTTATCTTTTGCTTGTGTCTTAGCCCCATACTAACGGCACAGAACACGAATCAAAACAAGATTCAGGAAGCAATGGCAAACTATGATTACGAGACTGCCATTGAACTGATCAACAAAGAGAAGCCTACCATCCCGCTATTGATGCAGCAAGCCAAAGCCCTGAAAGGAATCGGCAACAACGCCGAGGCTCTCCGTGTCATCCGCCAAGTAATTACGGCAGATTCTACCAACCAACAGGCACACATCGAAGCCGCGGAATGTTGCAAAGCAATGGCTAAATATAACGATGCATTGGACTATTACCGGAAAACCATCACCTTGAATCCCAAGAACAAGTATGCCCGCTTGCAATTTATCAACTTGCTTTGCAATACGAAAAATTATGCCGAAGCTTTTGGAGAGAGCTCAATGATGTCCGAAACAGACAGTTCGGCCGTGGTACTCCACCTACAGGCACAGAGCCTTGAAGGAATGCAACAAATACTGCCTGCCATCGGCTGTTATGAAATCATTCAGGACAAATACCCGGACGACTATTTAGCAGCGGCCAAACTGGGAAATCTGAACATAGCGGCAGGATATCCCGAATACGCGATCAAAGCAACCGAACGCTACAGAGAACGGGATTCAACCAACCTGATCGTAAACCAGCAAAACGCACTTGCCTATTGTCGTGCCCAACAATACCCGATGGCCATCAAGCGTTACGAAAATCTATGCCAGCAGGGAGACAGCAGTACACAAACATTATACTATCTGGGAATCAGCTATTATGCCGATGAATATTATTATGAAGCACACGCATGCTTCAGCAAACTGTACAAAGATATGGAAGAAGATCCGAACCTGCTCTATTATCTGGGACGATGTTGCGCCAAGACTTCCTGGAAAAAGGAAGGCATAGAACATCTGGAGAAAGCCATCGAACTTACCATCCCCAAAGACAGTACCATGATCCGTCTTTACAAAGGCTTGGTCGATTGCTGTAAACTGGCAAGAGACACACCCAAACAAATCCAGGCCCTCAAAGAGCTGTATAAATATGATAAGACGAACCATAAACTACTTTATGACATCGCCTGGAATTATTCATATCAGCTAAAAGACCACAAATCAGCCGAACGTTATTTGCAGGCCTTCTTAAAGACCCGGAACAAAGATGCCAAAAAGGAGGAAGCCACCGCCGAAACAGGAGAACTCGTTCTGGGACTTGAAAACTACTACAACGCTGCCGATAAGTGGCTGAAGGACTTACAGAAAGAAAAATTCTTCAACGAGGGAATACCGGAACAAAGCCCGAAATAACAGAACCTATATTTACTCATATGAAATACCTCCTGATCCTCCTCTGTCTGGGCTTCAATGTAGCATTGTCCGCTCAGAACGTAACTTCTATCCAGGAAGCAATGGCAAACTATGACTACAAAACGGCCATCAGACTGATCGATGGAGAAACTGCTTCATCGCAATTATTGTTACAAAAAGCCAAGGCTTTAAAGGGATTGGGACACACTGCCGAAGCCTTGTCCACTTTACAACATATCATTTCCGAATTACCCGAAAACCAGCAGGCATTGATAGAAGCCGCTGAATGTTGCAGGCAACTGAGCAAGTACAACGAGGCCTTGGAATACTATCGGAAAGTTTTGAAGTTAAATCCGGAACATACTTACGCACACCTGCAATACACCCGTCTACTATACAACCAGCAGCGATATGGAGATGCACTGCACGAAAGCGTCACATTGGCCAAGAAAGACAGTTCCGCTACCGTATTACGATTAATGGCAGAAAGTATGGAAGGACTTAACATGCCGATAGAAAGCATGTTATGTTACATTTCCATCATCAGAAAATATCCTTCCGACTATCTGTCTGTTGCCAGATTGGGCAGCATACTCAATACGATGCAGGATTATGAAGGGGCAATCTCCCTGACAGAAGGATATCGCCAAATGGATAGTACCAATGTAGAGGTAAACCGACAGAACGCCTTGGCTTATTGTCTGCACAAAAACTACCCCATGGCAATCAAACGTTATCAAGATCTGACAAGCCAGGGAGACAGTACCCTGCTGACATGTTATTATCTGGGAGTCAGCTATTATGCCACGAAAGAATACTTTAAAGCACGCGATTGGCTGCTTAAAGCAAAATCCCGCCAGTCCCCCAGCGCCAACCTGCTCTACTACTTGGGACGCTCCTGCTCCAAGACTTTGTGGAAACAAGATGGGATTGAGTATCTGAATCAGGCCATCGACCAGACTATCCCCACCGACAGTATAATGGAACGTCTCTATTTCGGACTTGCGGATTGTTATAAAGAGGCCAAACAGACCCGCGAGCAGATAAAAGCAATCAAAGAACAATATAAGTATGCCCCCGACAGGCATATATTGCTTTATAACATGGCCTTTCTATCCGATAAAATCAAAGATACAAAAGCCACAGAGCGCTACTTGCAAGCTTTTTTACGAACAAAGTCCCAACAGAAGGCAATAGAGCTGCAACAAGATAGCGACGTCGAAGAGGAGGAGCCCGCACCTCGCATAGACTATTATAAAAGTGCCGCCAATAAACTGGAAAGTATCCGAAAGGAAAAATTCTTCAAAGGAGAAAAGTAGGTATCCAAAGTGGCTTTTGTGCACATTACAAATGCCCGATTCAGGTTTAAGCATCTCCTATGAAAACGTTTGCATAAATAGATGGCGGACAGTAAGGAAGAAAACAGGAACCAATCCGATGATTTATCCTATATTAGCAGCATCTAAATAATAACGAGCTAATATCATGAAAAAATTATTGTTCTTCTTAGGTTCTCTCTTACTTTCATTAAGTACTTATGCAGCCATGAACGTATCAAAAATCGATCCGCCCTTCTGGTTCACCGGCATGAACAATCCGGAACTCCAGTTAATGGTATACGGCGAAGGCATCGGCCAGGCATCCGTATCAGTAAACTATCCCGGAGTATCACTCAGCAGCGTCGTGAAGCTGGAAAGCAACAATTATCTGCTTGTCTATCTTCATCTCGATAAAGATGTTAAACCGGGGAAAATGCCTATTACATTCACTCTCGGAAAGAAAAAGCTGGTTAAGGATTACGAATTGAGAGCACGTAGCAAAGCAGGAGCCGACCACAAAGGCTTTGACGCATCGGATGCCCTATATCTGTTAATGCCGGATCGCTTTGCCAATGGAAACCCGGACAACGACCAGATAGAAGGCATGGCAGAATATAAAGTAGACCGCAATGACCCGAACGCCCGCCACGGCGGTGACCTCGCCGGTATTGAACAAAACCTGGACTACTTTACCGACCTGGGAGTGACCGCACTCTGGTTCACCCCGGTACTTGAGAACAATATGAAAGGCGGTTCGTACCACGGCTATGCCACGACCGATTATTACAAAGTAGACCCACGTTTCGGTACCAACGAAGAATATCGTTCGCTGATAGACAAAGCTCACAACCGGGGCATTAAAGTCGTAATGGATATGATCTTCAACCATTGCGGAGTAGAACACCCCTGGATCAAGGATATGCCTTCGAAGGACTGGTTCAACCACTCCGATTTTAAAGACAACTTCGTACAGACATCTTACAAACTGACTCCTCACGTAGATCCGTACGCCTCACAGTATGACTTCGACCAGATGAATGACGGCTGGTTTGTGGAAGCCATGCCCGACTTGAACCAGAAGAACCCTCACGTATACAAATATCTCCTGCAAAACAGTTTGTGGTGGATTGAATATGCCGATATCGACGGCATCCGGATGGATACTTACCCGTATGCCGACTACGATGCCATGAGCAACTGGATGAAGGAACTGAATGAAGAATATCCCAACTATAACACGGTAGGCGAAACCTGGGTAACCGAACCTGCCTACACAGCCTGGTGGCAAAAAGATTCCAAACTCTCCGCCCCACGCAACAGTAACCTGAAAACTGTGATGGACTTCAGTTTCTTCGACAAAATCAACACAGCCAAGAACGAAGAGACCGACACCTGGTTCAAAGGTCTGGATCGGGTATACAACAACTTTGTATACGATTATCTGTATCCCGATCCCGCATCCGTGCTGGCTTTCATAGAGAATCACGATACCGACCGCTTTCTGGGTGAAGGTGAAAATCTCGACATGCTGAAACAGGCCTCTACCCTTTTGCTGACCACCCGGCGCATTCCGCAGCTTTATTACGGAACCGAAGTCATGATGAACGGAGTAAAGAGCAAAAGCGACGGTTATGTCAGAAAAGATTTCCCCGGCGGATGGGCCAATGATAAAGAAAACGCTCTTACTCCGGAGGGACGTACCAAACTACAGAACGAAAGCTATAATTTCTACCGCAATCTGCTGAACTGGCGCAAAGGCAACGATGTGATTGCCAAAGGCAGCATGAAACAGTTCATGGTTCAGCACGGTGTATATGCCTATGCACGCGAATATAACGGAAAAACAGTATTTGTCCTGTTGAACGGTACGGATAAGGAGGTGAAACTCCCTCTGAAATATTACGCTGAAGTACTGAAAGATAAAACTCAAGGCAAAGACGTCATTAGCGGAAAAATGATAATGCTGAACGAGGAACTGACAATGGCTCCACGCCAGTCAATGGTCATAGAGCTTTAGCCCCGTTCACCCCAAAGCAGGCTCGGGGTGTCAAAAGTCTTTTTACCACGGAGTAACACAGAGTAGCACAGAGTGTTTGCAATAATAATCAGCAACTTAAATCACCTCTGTATTACTCCGTGTTACTCCGTGGTGAATTTTGTCACGAATAATAATAGTCAAACATTTGACTATTATCGAAGAATATTGCTACCTTTGCACCGACCAAAAGAATACAACGATGACAAACAACGAATCGGCACGCGAGCTTATTCTACAAATCCTGCGAACCCGGATGGCTTTCCGTCAAACCCTTCAACGGGTGCTCAAACGGCACAACGTAGATATGACCTTCGAAATGCTGCAAGTAATGAATTGCCTGTGGAACGAACAAGGCATCAGCCAGCAGTCTCTGGCAGAGAAAACGGCAAAAGACAAAGCTTGCCTGACTAACCTGATCAATAACCTGGAGAAAAAGAATTGGGTGATACGGAAAGAAGATTCATCCGACCGGAGAAACCGGCTGATTTTTCTTACAGTACAGGGCGAGGAACTTGCCCTTACAGTGAAACCGCTGATCAACGATATCTATACCCAAACGGGAATAGAGATGGAGGTCAGCCGGATAAACGAATGTACCGAAGATTTAAAAAGACTGTACGAAGTTCTCAACGAAATCTAAAATCAACTCAGGCCATGTCCACCCATCAAGCGAAACAAAAAGAATTAAGAAAGCTGAAGTACAGAAACATCTTTCTCAACACGGTATGCATATTATTAGCACTGGCAGGTATCTCGTGGACAGTAAACTATTTCTGGAAATATGCCCGCTACGAAATAACCAATGATGCCGTAGTAGACCAATACATCGCTCCGCTCAACATCCGGATACCGGGATATATCAAAGAAGTACGTTTCACCGAGCACCAGTATGTACATGCCGGCGACACGCTCCTGATTCTGGATGACCGTGAATACCGGATCCGACTCAAAGATGCGGAAGCCGCTTTGATGGATGCCTTAGGCTCCAGAGAGGTTTTGAACTCCGGCATCCGGACCTCAGGGGTGAACATTGCCGTACAGGACGCCAACATAGCCGAAACCCAAGCACGGCTTTCACAGCAGGAAGCCGAACTGAACCGATACACCCGGCTCCTGAAAAAACAGGCCATCAGCCAACAGGATTACGAACTGTCAAAAGCAAATTTTGAAGAGACCCGGGCACGTTACAATGCCCTCCTGCGCCAGAAAGAAGCCGCCCAATCGCAGTACTCTGAAACCAGTAAACGCAGTACCAGTGCCGAAGCCAATATCCTCCGTAAAGAGGCCGAAGTGGATATGGCTAAACTGAACCTGTCATATACCATCGTCACCGCACCTTATGACGGATACATGGGACGGCGCACCCTTGAACCGGGACAGTTCGTACAAGGGGGACAGACTCTCTCGTACCTGGTACGAGGCAATGATAAATGGGTAACTGCCAACTATAAAGAGACTCAGATAGCCCACATCTACATCGGACAAAAGGTTCGCATTAAAGTAGATGCTTTCAGCGGCCGGACTTTTCATGGAACCGTCACGGCCATTTCCGAAGCTACCGGGTCAAAATACTCCCTGGTGCCTACCGACAATTCGGCCGGGAACTTTGTCAAAGTACAGCAGCGCATTCCTGTCCGCATTGACCTCAACGATGCCTCACCCAAAGAGATGGAATGCCTCCGTGCCGGAATGATGGTAGAAACGGAGGCGGTCCGCCCATAAGCCTATGGTAAAGCTCAACCTCCCTACCCGCCCCTGGGTGCCCCAATGGTTGGGCATCGTAACGATGTTCATCGTCATTTTTCCCATCACCCTGCTCAACGGAGCTTACACAGGCAGTATGATCGAAGTGTCGAACACGCTGGGAGTGATGAGCGAAGATATCACGATGGCCTATTATTCAGCTTCGGTGGGGATGGCTGTAGCCTACCCCATCGTACCGAAAATACGTGCTATAGCCACTTCGAAGACCTTGTTGCTCACAGACTTATTGCTACAGGTTTTCTTCAGCCTGATCTGTGCACAGACAGGCAGCATGGACGTCATCATGGGATGCTGTTTCTTCATGGGATTCCTCAAAGGTTTCGTCATGCTTGAGTTCATCATCCTGATCCGTCCACTCTTCAGTCCCAAAAACATACGAAGTGAATTTTACGCCTACTTCTATCCCATTGTCTTCTCCGGAGGACAGTTGTCAATGGCTATCACGGCACAATTGGCCTATCATTATCAATGGCAGCACATGTACTATTTCGTCACCATCCTCCTACTGGTTGCCATTCTGTTTGTATTGTGTTTTTTTCGTTACGCACAACGTCCCGTCCACATCCCGTTCAAGGAGATGGACGGAAAGAGCATGTTCATCATTGCCTCTGCCTATCTGCTGACACTCTATACCTTCACTTATGGCAAAACACTCGACTGGTTCGCATCCCCTAAAATAAGAGTATACGTATTCATCATCCCTCTCCTGATAGCTCTTTTCATCTACCGGCAACGGACACAGCCGAAGCCTTTCGTCAGTCTGAAACCACTTACTCTGCATAAATCCATCATCGGATACGGCTTCATGGTACTCGCCATGTTTCTGACAGCCACCAGTTCACTGGTGACCAACTACATGAACAGTATTATCCGGGTAGACAGCATTCATGCCAATTCACTCAGCCTGTGGCTGTTGCCCGGCTATGTCGTGGGAGCGATTATTTGTTTCTGGTGGTTCCGATGGCAACGGTGGCGGTTTCGCTTTCTGATTTCAGGCGGCATGTTCTGTTACGTCATTTATCTGGCAATTCTCTACTTTGGCATAACCCCGTATGGCACTTACGAAATGCTCTACCTTCCTATCTTATTCCGGGGAGTGGGCATGATGGTCCTGTTTATCGCATTCGGCGTTTTTGTCGTCGAAGATTTAGACCCGCGCCTGACACTGTCCAACGCTTTCTTCCTGATTTCCTTCCGGTCGGCACTGGCACCGGTCCTGTCGGCCTCGTTTTTCAATAACATGCTCTATTATCTTCAGGTGAAAGGCATGAATGTTCTTTCGGAAAATATGACGCTGACCAATCCAATAGCCGAACAGAAATATAACCAGGCACTGAACAGCGCTCTGGCACAGGGGCACGAATTCAGCGAAGCCGGCCAGTTGGCAACCAACAGCCTGTACTCCACTTTGCAACAGCAATCTCTGTTACTGGCACTGAAAACACTGATCGGTTATGTGCTGATACTGGCACTGGTGGTTGCAGTCGTTGCAGCTTTTATCCCTTTCCATAAGACATTGAAAGTGGCTGTCGTAAAGACGGGAGACGATATGGTATAATGAACGAGGAAATAATAAAGATTCATCCGGCAAATATGTAGTTTGACAACCGTCCTGATAAATTTGATAATCAACAGATTATATTTACCAATATTTTTCTTTCAATGTAAATCCATTTATCCCGGTATGTAAAGACATTATCTCCGGTATGTAAAGGCTTTTATCCCGGCATGTAAAACCATTTACCCCGGTACGTAAAACCATTTATCCCGGCATGTAAAACTTTGATAAGCCAGTCCCGAAAACCCGGTGGATTTGATTATTCACCACAGAGGAGAATAACGTCTCACAGAAGAGAATTTCTCTCCGGAATCTTTCATAAACAAAAGATGAAAACTCTGTGCCTTCTGTACCCCTTCGTAGTGAATCAAAACCCGAACCGGATGGCAACCGGATTTTCGGACCGGCCTAAAAAAAGCCACTCAATCGCTTGAGTGGCCTTCCAAAAATGTAAATTAAATAAACATGAACAACATCATGTTTTTTTATTCAGCCAACTTATTGTCTGAACCCAGCACATTGATGATTTTGTGCTTGTAGAGTTTTTCCATGTTGTCGCGAGCCGGTCCCAGGTATTTACGTGGGTCGAACTCAGCCGGTTTTTCTGCAAATACCTTACGGATAGCAGCAGTCATAGCCAAACGAGAGTCTGAGTCGATGTTGATTTTGCAAACAGCAGAAGCAGCAGCTTTACGCAACTCGTCTTCAGGAATACCGATAGCAGCTTTCAGCGCACCACCAAATTGGTTAATGGTTGCAACTTCTTCTTCAGGAACTGAAGATGATCCGTGAAGAACGATAGGGAATCCCGGAAGTTCTTTCATTACGCCATCCAATACGTTGAATGCCAACGGAGGAGGAACCATACGGCCGGTTTTCGGATCGATGTGGCACTGTTCCGGAGTAAATTTATAAGCACCGTGAGAAGTACCGATAGAGATAGCCAATGAATCGCAACCTGTTTTAGTTACGAAATCAACTACTTCATCCGGTTCAGTATATGTGTGGTGGTCTGAAGAAACTTCATCTTCTACACCGGCCAATACGCCGAGTTCACCTTCTACAGTTACATCGAACTGGTGAGCGTAGTCAACAACTTTCTTAGTCAGAGCAACGTTTTCATCATAAGGAAGGTGAGAACCGTCGATCATTACAGAAGAGAAGCCTGAGTCGATACAGCTTTTGCAAGTTTCGAAAGTATCTCCGTGGTCGAGGTGCAAAACGATTTCAGGGTTTTTGCAGCCCAATTCTTTTGCATATTCTACAGCACCCTGAGCCATGTAACGCAACAGTGTAGCGTTAGCATACTGACGAGCACCTTTTGATACCTGCAAAATAACCGGAGACTTAGTTTCTACAGCAGCCTTGATGATAGCCTGCATCTGTTCCATATTGTTGAAGTTGAATGCAGGGATTGCATATCCACCCTTGATAGCCTTAGCAAACATATCTCTAGTGTTTACCAGACCTAAATCTTTGTAATTAACCATTTTGTTTAAAAGTTTATTGTTAGTGAATCAAAAATTCTACGCAAAAGTAAGAATAATCCTTTGAATAGAGAAACCGTCGGACGGAAATATCCGCCCGACGGGTGCAATTCAATCCTATTTCAATTTATTTCCCATCCTTTAAGAGCCGTTTGTAATGTCTACGTGGCAAATAAAGGGTTTTATTGTTTCCTCATATATATTATGGTAGGCAAGTGGTCACTGTAACCGTCCAACCATACCTTACCGCCGTAGGTGCGCAACGGTGAACCCTTGTATCTGCCCTCCTGCTGGAACAGGTATTCACGCAGAAAGACTTCGTTATGATCATATTTCAGTCCTTTTGCAGCCTGAAGCAGACTGGGTGAAATAATAATCTGATCGAACAGATTCCATTTGCCGCGATACAGCAAAGTGCCGACTCCTTTATCTTCCAGCGTCACCCACCAAGGATTATAGAGGTCATCCTCCGTCATATCTTCGACGTGTTTCTTAGCTCCCAGCACGGCAAGGCTCTGATCCATCGGGTCGTCGTTAAGATCACCCATAATAATCAGTTTCAGGTCTTTGTCCGAACGCATTAACGAATCCTTCAATGCCTTCACCTGCATGGCGGCATGCATACGCACAGGCTCTTCCGCCCCACGGGATGGCCAATGGTTTACAATCATACATACCTTATCGCCTGCCAGTTCACCACCGACGATCAGGAATCCACGGGTCTTGTGAATCGTATCTCCTTCGAACGGAGTGGAAAGAACCAATGCCGTCGTACGGGGAGTAAACTGTTTGGGATCATACAGCAACGCACAGTCGATTCCCCGTTTATCGGGTCCTTCGTAATGTATGTAGCGATAACCTCCCGCAGCCATTTCCGGTTGGCGAATCAGGTCTTCAAGTACATTCCGGTTTTCAACCTCGGCCACCCCAATGGCGGCAGGTCCGGCAGGCACTTTATCGCGCGATAGTTCACCCAGCACTTTGGACAGCTTGTTCAGTTTGGAGTGATACTTCTCCGAGTTCCATCCCTTAGCAGCATCCGGCAGATATTCATAATCGTTTTTTCCGGCATCATGAATGGTATCAAACAGGTTTTCAAGATTGTAAAAGGCAACGCTGTACAGCCCGTCTTTGTGCTCCTGCGCACGGACACCGACAGACAGCAACACTAAAAAGCCGAATGCAATAATCAGTTTCTTCATAATTTTGTTTTAAGTTTGATTCACCACAGAGCAACACAGAGCCTTAAGTTCTTGTTATCAGGATATTGGAAAGAAGAAAAAATCTCTATAAAACTCTGTGTTGCCCTGTGGTGAATTTAGTTCATTTCTTAACTATTTAATGTCCTTTTGGGATTTCAAACCAGCGGGACCTTGACTTTAAACCAACGGATTTTCTCCGTCAACCCTGCAAAAGTCTTAAAAAAAAGCGAGAATACGACTTTTTTTCCGAAACTTTTTTCCTAAGAAACAAAAAAGCATTATCTTTGCGCTCTGAAAAATGACCATTACACTATTCTTACCAAATAGTAAACGATATAATAATTTAAAAAACAAATATTGAAATGAAAAAAGGTCTTCATCCTGAATCATACCGTCCGGTAGTATTCAAAGATATGTCAAACGGTGATATGTTTTTGTCTAAATCAACTGTGGCAACTAAAGAGACCATCGAATTCGAAGGTGAAACTTATCCGTTGCTGAAAGTCGAAATCTCAAGCACTTCTCACCCGTTCTACACAGGTAAATCTACATTGGTAGATACAGCCGGACGTGTTGACAAGTTCATGAGCCGTTACGGTAACCGTAAGAAATAATCAAACGGACTTCCGATTGATAAAAATAAGCTGCCTCCTTTGCGGAGGCAGCTTATTTTTTTGCCTATATGGAAGAAGAGACTATGGAAATCATCCTTCCGAATTCCTTATTAACGGAAGCACCAGAGTAAAACGACTGCCTTTTCCAACCTGAGACTGCACTTCGACACGTCCGGACAGCCGTGTGGCAATCACCTTGCAGATAGACAATCCCAATCCGGTGCCCTGCGCAAATTCATCCGCTTTATAAAAACGGTCGAAAATGGCGTTCAGGTGTCCGGTGTCGATCCCTTTGCCGGTATCTTCCACATAAATGCCTACTTCGGCCCGCCCGGGATCCACTTCGCATCCCAGCGTAATGCTACCCTCCGCAGTAAACTTGTTCGCATTGCTGAGGAAGTTGGAAATGACCTGTATCAGGCGGAGCTTATCCACTGCCACATACACAGTCCAGCTATCGTCCATCTTCAACCGGAACTCTACAGGAGGATGGATGATCACCTGATGGGTACGATAAATTTCAGAAACAATCTTCGCCAGGTCATACCGTTCTATGACAAATTCCTGATTATTGGAGTCCAGTCGCGAAATATCCAGCACATCACTGATCAGCTTGAGCAACAACTCACTGTTATGATTCACAATTCCGATCATATCCTTCTTCTCCTCCTCGTCAAGCTCCCCGGCCGTCTCGTCTACCAGGATGTTGGTGAAGCCGACGATGGCATTTAGCGGTGTACGTATTTCATGGCTCATATTAGCCAGGAACGACTGCTTCAGTTCAGCGTTTTCCGCAATCTCTTTCGCCTTGATCAGTTCGTCCTCCCTTCGTACCAGTTCCTGTACATTCTGTATGACACCTGCTATCACCAATTCTCCCTGATTATCCTTCAGGCTGTCGCAACGGCATTCAAACCACTCGTACCCTTTCGCCTCCTCAAAGCAGAACCGCAGCCGCTGCAGAGCCATCACCTGCAACTCTTTCGTCTCCCTGAATAATTTCTCAATACACTGCATGTCATCGGGATGCAGATACTTTAAGAATTGCCTGAAAGCATAGCGCCGGCACTTGATACCGGTGAGCTGTATAAAGTTCTCGTCCAGGTTCAGCTCTCCCCTGCGTATATACCACAAAGAGATATTTCCTCCCGAGGTGGAAAGAGACAGATGCTCGTGTGCGCTCTTCAAAGCCTGTATATCTTCATGTTCACAACGGACTTTGCGGCGGATGCGCAGCAGGGCAATAAACAAGACAATAAACAAACAGACAAAGACAGCTCCGGAGACATATATTTCACGACGATATTTATCGTAAAAAGGCCGATTGAGTATTTTTACATTCTCCGGTACATTGGCTACATCAAAAACTTTAAAAGCAGAAAAAGGGGGCCAGTCCAAGATATATTCCTTGGCAAGCTCGCGGCGTTTAGGCCCTTTAACTCCATTCCCCACCCAAAATTCTTCTGCCAGCAAAGCTACGGCCCCTGCCGATATTGCATCGGTAGCCATATATCCACCTACAATGCCGATATTTTCGTTAAACCCCTCACGGATGCAACTGAATGAAGGAATATTCAGCACGCGGGAAACAGGCATGGTCGAAACATCCCATTTATCCAGCAAAAAAGCCGTATCATGTTGCCGTTCTTCGGGCATGCCGGTAATCACAAGCAGAGACAACCCTGCCATATAACGGAAAGGAAACATCTTTATCGTAAAATCCTTGGTATCCTCATTTCGGGAAAAACGGTCCATTATGGCCAGATTTTCTTTCTGAGCCAGACCATAAAGAGTCTGATAGATGTTCGAATCAAAAATACCTTTCTGTCTCCCCCATATAACAATATTCTTTTTATCCTCCTCCTCCAGTAACCTCTTCATAGAACATTTTCCCAAAAATGTTAAATCCAGGTTATATACCACAGTGATATTGTTACGGTCAAACAGCCGCTTCATGAATTCGATGTTCGTTTTGAAATCGGGTCTATCGGAAAGTAAATATACCGGTGCATCCTCGTATTGCCTCAACTGCTCTTCGTTGGGAAAATGAATGTTACTCAGCACAACAGGACGCTTCCGCAGCAAAGGGTGTGCCGACTTCAAAACTGAATAAGCAGCCTGATCTCCTACAACCAGCAGCATATCCACACTTTCGTCACCAACAGAATCCAGATAACCGCGCATGCGTTCTACTTCTTCCTGCTCGTTGTAAAACTCACAATTTAAATAAAATTCTGTAATCCGTGGAGTAATCCCTTTTGCTTTCAGTTCCTCTTCCAGATTTTGCCGGAACTTACCATATCCTATATCATTTGGACCGAACGAATAAACCAATTGTATATTCTTCTCCATCTGTTCCGTCCGCCGACTTTGTGCAGAATACACCCAACCGGCTGTTAAAATCAGAAGAAAGCCGATAACGGCGATGTATAGAATTCTGGAACGTTTCATTAAGACCCTTGCTGACGTTTGTTTTCCCTTTCAATTTTAAAAACTACAAATATAGACTATATTATTTATATATAAATACAAAGAGGCATATTCTTTATAGGGAAAATCCTATTGCACAATAGGGAAAAAAGCTGTGACAGAGGAAACTTCTTTTGTATCTTCGTAACATCTAAATAATAAATTTACTAAAAAAGATACGACTATGAAACGACTTGCTATTCTGTTTGTGCTTGTTCTGACATCGTGCATCCTGTATGCCAGAAGTGGAAAAGGGGATAATCTCAGCGGTCCTATCGCGCTGAAAGGCGAATTGACGGAGAAATATCAAAACTACTCAAAAGGGACTCCGGTCGTCATACGCGGAGTGAGAAAGATGAGAATTTCGCCCAACGATGCGGTGGGCATCACTTACGGAGTGGAAATCGACGGACTGCAATATCCTATCGGAGAGGAAGAAGCCAACAAAATCATCCGGTTGAAACCGGAAACGGTCCTTGAATACTGGCAGGGGATTTACCTGTCCCAAGGCATGTACGATTACTACGACCGGAAAGGATACCGCTATGACATGCGGCAAGAGCTGGACGAGGAGTGCCTGGACTATCTGGACAAATTAAACGAAATCAGTTATAAAGACGCTTACATCGAGGATTACGTACAAGCCATTTTTGCCAAAGTCAATCCGGGAGAGGTGGATTCCAAACGTCCGGAACGCCTGAATGTACGCATCATCCAGTCGCCCGAACCGGATGCTTATATGTTGCCCAACGGCGCTATGCTGGTAAGTACCGGTTTACTGTGCACACTCGACTCCGAAGAGGAGCTGGAAGCCGTCATTGCCAACGAAATGGTTCACTTCATCCTCGATCATCAGGTGAACAACGTGTCACGTGCCGAAACCCGTGCCAAACGTGCCGCTTTCTGGGCAGACGTGCTCGGTACGGTAGCCATGGCGGCCGATGACACCAACTGGATGTACGGATACGACGAACGGGTGGGCGCCATTGAACTGGCCGCCAGCATCGGAACCATTGCGGCATTGGTCAACGTACGGACAGTAAACCGCCTGGGAATGGATTACAACAGCAAACAAGAGATACAGGCCGACCGGATTGCAAGAGACTATCTGGCGTTCAAAGGATTGAACCCCGATGCATTATCCTCGGCTATCGCAAAAATAAAAGATTTCTATGGTTCAACGCACCGTTACAACAACCTGACACGATATGACAGCTATGCACGACTGAAAGAACGACTTGCCAAACTGGGAGAAAAAGAAAGCATCCACAGCCATGCTTATCAGAAAGCGACATCGGATATCGTGACGTTCAACGCAGCCATGTACCAGGGAGACAAACGCTACAAAATGGCCGAACAGCTTGTATGCAAGAACATAGACAACAAGGTGGCTTCGGACCACGATTACGTAATTCTGGTGAAAGCACGCATGGCACAGGAAAACACTCCCGAAAGCAATGAATCCTGCCTGAAACTGCTGGAGAAAGCCAAAGAGATCGCTACCGCCCGCAACCTGGACATCAACAAACAGGAGATCCTGCTGCTGATGCGCATGAACAAACAGGTAAAGGCTGCCGATAAGCTGAAGGAATACAGGGATCTGCTGATGCAATACCAACAGCAGAACGCGCTCGGTTCGGAAGAATCCGGATGGATCGGTGAAGAGATGAACTGGACAGAGAAGATGCTGTCGAAGATCAGCCTGCTGTAAAGCCCAGTCACCAATATTTCAAAGGGTGTAGCCACAGCGGTCGGATGGCTACACCCTTTGCTGTGTATGAGGCTGTGTCAAAACTCACCACAGAGGACACAGAGTAACACAGAGGCGATTTTAAGTTATTGATTATTAATAAAAGACTCTGTGATACTCCGTGTTACTCCGTGGTGAAAAGAGTTATGACACATCTCCCTTTTTATAATCAGAAGTTAGTATAGACGCGACATCCATGGGCAGGTATCGTCAGGCCGGTCTGCATCGAGGTCACATGGAGTTTCGTACCATTCAGATACTCCGTCCAGACTCCCGTTGCCGGGAAGGTAGTGATTGCCTCTATCGGCTTAGCGGTGAAATTGCCCACCACCACCAACTTCTTGCCGTTGGCTGCCTCGAGGGTGAGAAAACGTCCTCCGGTCCAGTTGGCCGTCTTCACCAGCCAGGAGAAGGTGGCTCCGGGATCAAAGAGTTCAGCATGTTCCCGCCGCAGTTTCAACAGCTTTGCGTACGTATCACACAATTCTTTCCGGGCTCCATTATCCAGATATTCCCAATGCAGGGGTTTCTTACCGGTCCGCCCTCCCTCTTCAATCGATACATCATATCCCATTTCACCAAACTGCCAGACCATCTTAGGCCCGGGTGCCGTGAAAAAGAATGAAGCATTCGTGGCAAGCTGTTTCATACGGGCATTCAGATCCGATTTTAAAGGCTCCCCGCTGTAAGCAATCTGCTTGAAGGCTGTCCGTTCTTCGTCATGGCTTTCCATAAAACCAACCCATCCTCCGTAGGGCATGGTAGTTCCGAAAGTGACCAACGGAGTAAAATCACTGTCCGACTGATAGCCCATTGCCGACTGGCAATAAGCATTGTTCAGGTTGCGCCAAAGCTGCATGCCTTCTTCCGCCAACTCGCTCTCCTCTTTTTCGTCACAGAAATGCTCAAGGATGACGACAGCCTGCGGATTCACTTCACGAATTGCCCCGTTATAATCTTTCAGGATGGCAATACGCGAAGCATCATATTTTCCGGCGGTGGCCTCCGTACTGCTGTTCTGCGTGAACCCTTTCGTCATGTCGAAACGGAAACCATCGATGTGATACTCTTCCAGCAGGAACTTCAGATTCCGTTTTACAAATGCACGCACCAAGGGCGATTCATGGTTGAAATCGTGGAAGACACCGTAAGGATGGGGCTCTTTCACATTAAACCAGGGGTTATCGGCTGCCGTACGGTTGTTTTTGGTATCCCAATACAAACGGGCAAAAGGATGCGAACCACTGGCATGGTTGTAGACAACATCAAAAAGGACAGCCATACCCGCTTCGTGGCATTTATCGATGAAAGCCTTATACATGCGGTCCGTACCGTAAGCCTTGTCCAGAGCGAAATAGAAACAAGGATTGTATCCCCAACTGTCGTTTCCGTCGAACTCCTGCACCGGCATCAGTTCGACGGCATTGAAGCCCAGACTTTTCAGATACCCTATCTTCTCCATCGCCCCGTTCAGGTCGCCTGTAGCAGTGAAGTCGCGCAACAACAGTTCGTAGATCATCAGGTTCTCTTTATCGGGTATCCGGAAGTTTTTGACCTTCCAGTCATAAGCATCCTCCCGTATCTTGAACACAGAAGCAATGCCGACAGCCCCCGAAGGATACTCTTTCGCATCGGGATAGGTAGAAGAGGAAATGTATTTATCATTATCCGGATCGAGTATCTTACGGCTGTAAGCATCGGCCAGACGAAGGGTCTCCCCTTCCCTCGTACCTACATAATACTGAAAAGCATATTCACGGGCGGGCTGAAGTCCGGTCAGCGTAATCCACCAGCACCCCGCAGCGTCATCCCGGTTCATCTGGCTGTTGCTTTCATTGCTCAGCTTCCAGTCATTAAAGTCGCCCACGACATGTGCAAAGTCCTTATGTCCTCCCTTTTTGTCTTTATCATACAGCACCAGTGTGACAGTCGACGGGTCCACCGGATTGATGCCTTCCTGCAAACCGCCGGGCATGGAGGCATATTTGACAGCCGCCGGCTCAAAAGGTTTGTACAAACGATCGGTAACAGTGACAAACGAGTCCCCGTCCAGTCCCTTTTTGCTGCCGTCGGCACTGCGGATGACGATGCCCAGCTGCCGGACCGGAGTCTCGCCCGAATCGAACCATTGGCGTATCGAAGGCTCCAGCGTAATGCTCCAGATATTATCTGCCACCCGGTTCATTTTGCACTTGTCCACATTGGTATTCCAGTCCGCAGGCACATGCATCCAGCTCCCTTCCGACACCACTCCCGCATGTACATAAACATCACCCGTATAGTCATAAAGCGGAGAATCCTTCGTTGCTTTAAAGTACAGGGTCAGTGGGAGATCGGCATCCGGAGCCCCGGGCCGGAAACTCAGCCCGTCGTCACAGCTCCCCTCCTGTGTGATCCGGAGCTTTTCCGAAAGGCTGCCGCTCCTGATCACAATCTCTCCTTCACGCCCAGCCGGCCCCTGATTGGGAGCCACCGCAAAAGTCAGGTTGGCAGACACCAACCCGCGGGTATTGACCTGAGAAATCCAACTGCGGCCCGCTTCCGGGATTTCGACCTCAAATGCGATATTGGCTTTTACTTCCACCTGCACATTTCCTCCTTCTTTGCCTATTTCGAAGCGGGAGGCCGTCAGTGTCAGCGCATCTTTCTGCTTTTGTGAAACGGTAAAGCTCTTTTCAATTCCTCCTGTCACCAAGGTCAGTTTCACGCTCCGGCTGTCATAACCGGTGTTTTCCTGTGTACTGACAGTGACGGAAGCGTCGCCCGCCCCACCCGAAGACGGGGTCACCGTACACCAGTCTGCCGCCGTACGTATATCCGCACCGGTCAGCGAGATCCGCCACGGACGCCCTGCCGAAAACGACAAAGTCCGTGTTCCCGAAACAGCGGGAAAGTCAATGCCTTGCTCAAAATAAGTTTCACTATCAGACGAAAGGATCAGAGAATCGGTTTCTTCTTCATCCGACGAACAACCGAAACCAATCAGCGGAAGCAGGAGAAGCAGAAACGGAAAAGATAAATATTTCATAGATTAAAAGGTATTATTGTATATAAAAAGAAGAGAGGGATATATAAAAATTCACCACAGAGGGTACAGCGTAACACAGAGTCGATTTTTATGTCACTGATTATCGACATGAATACTCTGTGTTACCCTGTGTTCTCTGTGGTGAGAAAATTACCTGTGGTAAAAAATACAGGATTATTTCTTAGTCATGGTAGCCGTTTTGGCATCCGGATTCAGCACAATGGTATAAGTTCCGGCTGTCACCTTCATATTGTCACCATCTTGAGTCAGTGCTCCCAGAGTGCCGCCCAGATTGACAGTCCATGCACCATCCCATCTGAACTTTATCTCACCGGCCACCAGAACAACATCCACCGACCAGAGTTTGGTTGCCGGATCATAATTCATCAAGGTTCCTTTATCCCATCCGCCGGGCGTAGCGTCACCGATCACTTCCCATCCGGTCTTGGTCAACGAGGCTGTCAGCTTCTTCATATCGGCACCTACCCGATAGTAACCGGCTGTTTCAATCTTGATGTTATCGCCATCGCTGGGTTTCAGAATAAATGTCCCTACGTTCTTATCTCCATCCCAATTGATAGAGCCTACTATACCGATCCATACTCCGGCATCCCAGAACTTGAATTTGGTATCGGCATCGAAATAGTGTGTCCCGGTATAGATAAAGTCGCGGGCGGCAGACACTACTTTGTAGCAATCGTCTTTCTCGGCGTCCCATCCCTGATAGCTTCCCGGCAGCGCCATTTCCGCACTGGACAGTTCAACGGTGGTTTCCACCATGCTATAAGAATATTTACCGGCATTTGTCAGATTCAGGGTAATCACGTACGGGCTGGCTTTCAGCACCTTGAAGTTAGTAGGCCCTGCCACCAGTTCGCCTTCAAGCTCAGACTCCTTACCGGGCACTGCTCCGTAGTTATCGGAATCCCAGCTATTGTTCGACCTGAATTTAAACTCTTTGTCAAGCAACGGAGTAGTCACCGTCCATAAGCGGGTAGTGGCATCATAATCCATTTGCGTGTCCTTATCCCAACCACCGGAAGTAGCGTCTCCCACCACTCCCCATACAAGGGGTTCGGTCTGTTCTACCTTACCTTCGGCATCTACTTTGATTCCGTAAAATCCTTTTTTCGCAACCGTCAGGTCCTTTGCCAGAACCTTGGTAAGATCACTTCCGTCCACAATGGCATACGAAGCGCCGTCCGCGTCAAAGTTGGCATATCCCTGATATACCCCGTCGCCATCCGGGTCGCCCAGGAGGTAAGCATTCATATAGTCCCAGTCGGGATAACCCACGGCTACATAAGCAAATTTCCAGTCAACCGCATTCGGATCAAAAGGAGTAGCCTTGAAAGTAATCGAGTTCGAAGCCGGATCAGCTGTCAAGTCATACGCCTTAGAAGTCAGCGTAATCGTAAAGTTATAAGTCTGTCCCGGATAAGCGCCCACTTTGGCCATCATAGCGTTCATCTGTGCATTGGTAAACTTCAGGACGGTAGCCCCGGTTTCACCTAATAAAACGGTTTTCGCATTCGCGTCATTCGTCAGCGTAACGTCATAGTTCACCACTGCCTTCACTCCATAGTCCGCCGGCGTCCATTTAATCTCGGGGAACTCCGCCGCAGCATTTTCATCGTTGAAAGTAAAGTCGCTTTGAGAGAAAGGCTCAAAAGCAGAGGCTTTCTGCAACTCCATGACGGGCGACTTCTCGTCTTCGCAAGCCGTAAAAGCCAGGAGCCCTAACAACAGTGTATAGAAATATATTTTTTTCATAATCTTATTCGTTGTTTTTAATGGTCATTCGATTTTAGTATCCTTCATTCTGCTTAAGATTGGTGTTAGAACCGATATCGTCTGACGGAATCGGGAACACGTTGTAGAAGTTCTCTACAGCCTTACCTTTAGCAGCACCGCCCTTCCAGGGCCATACATAACCGGCAGTAGTAAACAGTCCGAAACGTACCAGGTCCGTACGGCGTTGTCCTTCGAAGAAGAATTCACGTCCCCGCTCGTCAATGATGAAGTTCAATGTCAAATCGGAATCGGAGATAGGAGCCAGCGTTTTATCACTGTATGCTCTCTTACGCAGATCGTTCACATAACGGAGAGCAGTAGCTCTGTCGCCACCCTGACCGCCTCTGAGCACAGCTTCCGCATACGTCAGGTAGATCTCACCCAGACGGAAGAGCGGGAAGTCAACGTAAGCTTCCTTAGAAGGAGGCAGCGTTCCGTCCTTGTTCACATTGAAATATTTGGTAACAGGAATACCATTATTCTGGAATGTATTTTCGTCAATAATTTCAATACTGGTTGTCAGATCGGTACGAAGCATTGCCTTACGGGTATCCGCATCGCTGCCGCTCTCTTTAAGGAACAGGTTGTAGAGTGAAGATTTTGCCCTCACACCCTGCCATGCTCCTTTGGCGTTGACTTCATCCTGAGTTGCCGTAGCCCCCCAACATAAGAAGGCGGTCATACCACCCCAGGTCATCGTCTGGTCGCCTTCATAGCGTACAGGGAAGATCATTTCGTTAGACAAGTGATTGTCTGCCTTGAACATATCCACATAAACAGGTTCCAACTGATAGCCCACTTCGATCACCTTCTTTGCATACGTGATACATTCGGTGTATTTGTTCAGGCCGACGTAAGTCTCCGCATTGAGGTACAAGCGTGACAAGAGTGCCCATGCGGCAGCCTTGTTGGCATGTCCGTAGTCCTGGCTGTATCCCACTGTCGGTTCCGACATATCTTCCACACACTCAGTCAGCTCTTTCTCAATCCAGTTGAACAGGTCGGCAGCCATGATCTGCTTCGGCGGAATGCTTCCGATCGGGCTGTTTTCGTCTACAAACGGTACATTGCGATACAGGTCGAGCGCATACTCATAGCTCAGTGCACGCAGGAAACGGGCTTCGGCACGCCATGTCTTGATCGAGGCTTTCAGTGAAGCGTCGCAACCGCGGGCATCCAGTTTATCTTCGGTCGTCTCGCGCAGATAGGCGTTGGCTACGTTGATCTGATAGAACAGGCGGTAATATGAACCCTTGATCCACGGACTGGATGCACCCCAAGAGATGTGGTTGAATTCAGGGATACCGGGGTCGTTCCATGCACAGTGTGCGATGTCCGAAGGCAGATCCTGCATATTCCACAATACACGGAGGAAGGAAGCCTGGCTACCGCCGTCGATACCTACCACATCCTGATCGGAGTCACCTCCGCTGTTACCACCGATGGCCATACCCGCATAAATCTTAGCGAGGCTCTGTTCATAGGCTAAAGGCTCGTTCCCGAAAACAACATCGGAAACCAATTCGTCTTTGTCCAGTGGAACCGTATCGAGGTCGTTCACACAAGACGCTACTCCTAACATCATTCCCAGCAATGCACAGGGAAGAAGATATTTAAATTTTATTGTTTTCATGTTTTACAGATTTAAAAATTGAGATTAAGGCCGATCATGAATACACGGGGGCGAGGATAGATGTTGTTATCGATTCCTTCACCACTGATTTCCGGATCCAGTCCCTTGTACTTAGTGATGACAAACGGATTCTGTACCGTAGCATATACGCGTGCACTCTGTTTATCATTGAAGAGCTTGTTGAACGTATACCCTAAAGAGATGTTGTCCATACGCACGAACGAAGCATTCTGAACGTAATAGCTCGAACGGTATTGAGCGTTCTTGAAGTCGGTGCTGCGGGCAGAGGTCAGACGGTTCTTCAGGAATCCGGTCTGGTCATACATATTGGCGCCTTCGTATGCTTCACGGTTGGACTGTACGTTGTTGTAAACATAGTTACCAAAGCTGCCGCGCAAAGCAAATGAAAAGTCCCAGTTTTTATAAGAAAGTTGTGAGGTCAGCCCCATGAACACGTCGGGAGCAGCTTTCTTGAAGCAGATCAGGTCGGCGTCGTTAATCTGGTTATCGCCATTCTGGTCTACATAAGCACCTTCGATAGGTTTACCGTCGGGACCGTAAATCTGCTCGAACACGTAGAAGGAGTTGAATGCCTCGCCTACCCGGTGGATCAGGGCGTTGTATCCTGTACCACCGTCGATACCGCCATGGATGACACCGGCATAGTTGGGGTCGTCGTTGAAGGTCATCTTGGTGATCTTGTTCTTATTGTAAGAGATGTTGTAGCCGATGTTCCAGTTCCAGTCTTTGGTTGAAACGGCATGGGCATTGATGCTGAATTCAAAACCCTTGTTCTCCAATGTACCTACATTGGTCAGCAGTTGATTGCTGAAGTTGGTTCCGGCAGGAGCTGTAACGGTGTTCAGCAAGTCCTTCGTTTTACGGAAGTAATAGTCGATTGTACCCGTGATGCGTCCATTCAGGAAACCATAATCGATACCTACGTTCCAGGTAGTGGTTTCTTCCCACTTCAGGTTCTGGTCGTAAGGTTGCGGGGCAATCAGAGAGTATTCGGTGTCACCGAAATAATAGTTGGCACCTGCCTTGGAGTACATATAGCGGGCCATATACGGATAGTCTCCGTTACCCAGGTTCTGCTGTCCGGTCACACCATAGCCCAAACGCAGCTTCAGGTCCGAGATAGCGTTCACATTCTTCAGGAATGACTCCTCGTTCAGTTTCCACGCCAGTGCTACGGACGGGAACAATCCCCAGCGGTTGTCCGGGCTGAAACGTGAAGAACCGTCGTTACGCAAGGTGAATGTCACCAGATAACGGTTCAACAATGTATAGTTGAGACGTCCGAAGAAAGAAACCAGGTAGCTTTCGCTCGCATAGTCATCCCCCTTCTTATAGAATTCTTCCCCGGTCTTCTCTACATAAGCGGCCGAGTAGGGATAAGAGTTGGTAGTCGAATTATAGAAATGCTGCCAGGAGTAACCTGCCATGACGTCGATGTAGTTGACTCCGAACGTATTGGTATAGTTCAGGTAGAAATCGAGCAAGGTGTTGCGTTTCAACTGTGTATAATGGCTGTTTTCGCCAAAACCGCTTTTGAAGTTACCCGTACAGTAAGTCAGCGGTGAATTGTCGGCGATAATCACGTCACCCTTACTCTTCGATACGTCATAACCTAAATTCAGGTTAGCGCGCAGTTCGGGCAAGAAGTGGAATTTATAATCGATCTGCGCGTTGCCGATACTGCGGTAAACGGTCGATTTATCATCTTTCTCTTCAAGCATGGCAACAGGGTTGGCCAGACCGATATCAATCGGAGAAATCTTGTCTCCCTCCTGCTTCATATACATAAAGTATCCGTTTCCATAAGGGTTGCCTTCCATATAGACAGGCTGTGTGGGGTCATACTGGGTAGCCAGACCGATAGCTGCACGGTCGGCAAAACGGTTCTTGTTGTACACTCCCTTCACATTCAGCTGGATGTTGAGCTTCTTGTCGAAGAAGTTGGGGTTCAGGTTAATGGCACCTGTCAGACGTTGCATGTTCGAAGTCTTCAGGATACCGTTTTCGTTTGTATACGCCACAGACACACGATAAGGCATATGCGGAACGGCTCCGGATACACTTACATTATGGTCGGTGCTGAAAGCCGTGCGGAATATTTCATCCTGCCAGTCGGTAGAGGTTTTGCCCAAAGCGTTGGCCTGAAGACTATTCTCGCCAAACTTCTCGATCACGAAATTACGGAAATCGTCTGCCTTCATCACATCGACCGTATTCGACTTCGTACTGATAGAAAACGTGCCGCTGTAGTCCACCTTCACGCGTCCCGACTGTCCCTTCTTGGTGGTAATGATGATAACACCATTGGAGGCACGCGAACCGTAAATAGCAGTAGCAGAGGCATCTTTCAGAATCGTAAACGTCTCGATGTCATTGGGGTGGACGGTAGAGAGCGGATTGCCCATACCTTTGATTTCGGTGTTATCGACAGGCACCCCGTCAATAACGATCAGCGGGTCGTTGCTGGCCGACATGGACGAACCTCCGCGCACACGGATCGTAGCCCCGGCTCCCGGAGCGCCGCCGTCGGTAATCACGCTGACACCTGCGGCCTTACCCACCAACAGGTCGGAAGCCGAAGTAGCCATACCTTTTACCATCTTGTCCGCATCGATTGCCATCACCGAGCCGGTCACGTCATTCTTCTTCACGGAACCATAACCGATCACCACCGCTTCCTGAAGCATCACCGCATCATCTTGGAGGGTCACCGTCACACTGGGAGCAGCTTTCACTTCAACCGGCTTGTAACCGATGAAAGAAATCACGAGGGTAGAATGTTGAGGAACACTCAGAACAAAGTTTCCGTTCAGATCGGTAATCGTACCGATAGAAGAATTATCCTTCACAACCACATTCGCGCCGATTACGGGTTCACCCGTTGAATCTTTCACATGTCCCTTGACAGAGACTTGCTGTGCATAAGCGCTCAATGACAAGAATAGCCCAAACAACAGGGGCAGAATCATACGACAGATTCTAAGATTAACTTGCTTCATGCATTTAAAAATTAAAGTTAACAATATAAATATTAATATGATTTCTAAACTTTACATAGAGAATGAACGACTCCATTCCCGTTCTTGATTACGTAGCAAAAATAGTATATTAAGCGACAGCCACTTATTTAATGTCCGACAAATCCGCTCCCGCAACTACGCAAACGATTGCACCGTAAAAGCGGGGTTATAGCACATTGTCACCGAACTTTTTAGCCTCCTTTACACTATTTTTGTATCATATTAAACAAATCCGTAAATACATTGGTTTTGTTTTTATATAAAATCATTTACCTTTGGGTGAAAAACGAATCAAGTTCACCACAGATTACACAGATTAACGCAGATTCTTTTAATCTAATTCTCAATGAAATAAATCATTTATCTGTGAAAATCTGTGTAATCTGTGGTGAATAAAACCAATCAACCATGAATAAACCGCAAATCACGATCAAAGACATCGCCCGCGAACTGGGAGTCTCCCCCTCCACCGTATCGAGGGCCTTGAAGGACAATCCCGACATCAGCCAGGAAACAAGGGACGCTATACATAAGTACGCGCGCGAACATAATTATAAGCCTAATGTATTGGCACTGAACCTGCGCACGAGCCGTTCCAACACCATCGGGGTCATCATTCCACAACTCGTGCACCACTTTTTTTCGTGTGTGCTGAGCGGCATCGAGGAGACGGCGGCAAAAGCCGGATACAACATCCTGGTGGCACAGAGCAACGAAGAGTATGAACGGGAAGTGAAAATCGTCCACTCTTTTCTCGCGGCACGGGTTTGCGGGGTCATCACTTCCCTGGCCAAAGACACCTCCCAATACGACCATTACCAGGAGTTGCTGGACAATAATATCCCCATCGTGTTTTACGACCGTATCTGTACCGGAATCAATACCGAACGGGTGGTGGTGGACGATTACGCGGGCTCGTTTGCGGCGGTGGAGTATATGATACAGACCGGATGCAAACGCATCTTTTTTTACAGCGCCGCCCCTCACCTCGAAATCTCCAAGAACCGGCGGAACGGTTATCTGGATGCCATGAAGAAGTACCGGATTCCGGTAGACCAGAGCATGATCAAGCTGTGTGATACCCGCGAGAAAGCAATTGCCATTACTCCCGCCCTGCTGGAAGGCCCCGACCGTCCGGACGGTTTCTTTGCCATCAACGACGAAACAGCATCGGGCATCCTCTATTCCTGCAAACTGGTGGGACGGAAAGTGCCGGACGAAGTGTCCATCTGCGGGTTCACAGACGGAGCCATTGCCCAAAGCACAGACCCGAAACTGACCACGGTAGAGCAGCACGGCGAGGAGGTAGGCAAAAGTGCCATCAAGCTGCTGATAGAAAAACTGGAGGGAAACGATGAAGGAAAAAGCAGCAACAAAATCGTGCGGACCAACCTGGTGGTACGAGGAACAACGAAATAAACCGGGTTCACCACAGAGGACACGGAGGACACAGAGGATGCAGAGTTTTAATCTCTTGTTTGTCGGATTATTTTAAGAGAAAATCTTCTCTGTGCCCTCTGTGTCCTCCGTGGTGAATCCATTTCTAACGAAATCATTTATCATAAATATCATGAAAGTAAAACCTGACTTAAGTTTTTGGAAGCTGTGGAACATCAGCTTTGGTTTTTTCGGCGTACAGATTGCATACGCACTGCAAAGCGCCAACATCAGCCGCATATTTGCTACATTAGGCGCCGATCCGCACAGTCTGAGCTATTTCTGGATACTCCCTCCGTTAGCGGGAATCATCGTACAGCCCATCATCGGTTCGGCAAGCGACAAAACCTGGACACGCTTCGGGCGGCGCATCCCTTACCTTTTTGTAGGTTCGCTGATCGCGGTGCTCGTGATGTGCCTGCTGCCCAATGCAGGCAGTTTCGGCATGGCAGTGGGCACGGCGATGACCTTCGGACTGGTGTCGCTAATGTTCCTCGATACTTCGATCAACATGGCCATGCAGCCTTTCAAAATGCTGGTGGGCGACATGGTAAACGAGAAACAGAAGGGACTGGCCTACTCCATCCAGAGCTTCCTATGCAATGCCGGCAGCCTGGTAGGTTATCTGTTCCCGTTCATCTTCACGTTTATCGGCATCAGCAATACGGCGGGCAAGGGGACGGTACCCGATTCGGTGATTTACTCGTTCTACATCGGTGCCGCCATCCTGATCCTGTGCGTCATCTACACCACGGTAAAAGTGAAAGAGATGCCCCCGAAAGAGTTTGAAGAATTCCACGGTATCACAGCCGACGAAAAGAAAGAGAAAACCGACTTCATCTCTCTGCTGAAGCATGCCCCGAGAGTATTCTGGACGGTAGGTCTGGTACAGTTCTTCTGCTGGGCGGCCTTCATGTACATGTGGACGTATACCAACGGTGCCATCGCAGCCACCGTATGGGGCACCACCGACGTGCAGAGCGCAGGCTATCAGGAAGCGGGCAACTGGGTAGGCGTGCTGTTTGCCGTACAGGCCATCGGCTCGGTCATCTGGGCAGTGGTGCTCCCCCTGTTCAAGGCACGCAAGCAGGCCTACGCACTGAGCCTCGTGCTGGGTGGCGCCGGATTTATATCCACCCTCTTCTTCCACAACGAATACCTGTTGTTTGCCTCCTACCTGCTGATCGGCTGTGCCTGGGCAGCCATGCTCGCCCTGCCGTTCACCATCCTGACCAATTCTGTTTCGGGCAAGAACATGGGTGCTTACCTGGGATTGTTTAACGGGACAATCTGCGTTCCGCAAATTGTAGCGGCACTCGTCGGCGGAGGCATCCTCCACCTTGTCGGCGGACATCAGGTGAACATGCTGGTATTGGCGGGCGTACTGCTGATCGTGGGAGCCGTTTGCGTCTATTTCATCAAAGAGACGGTGGTGCATCACGAAGGGTAAGCCGGAGAGGCAGTGCGATAAATACTTGGTAATCAAAAAAAATCCCTAAAAAGTAATTCCTCCGGACTCACTTGTCCGGAGGAATTATACAAACAAAACAAATACTGTCCGTGTCTCCCGACAGGGAAGTCAATTATCGGTCTGCATGAATACCATTAATTCACATGGACAGTACCCGATGCTTTCTGGATCAGACGGTAAGTTTTCACCACCGGTGCCCCATTGGCATACGTAGTCACGGTAAAGTTCATTTCGCGGGCATTTCCGAAATTCTGAGGGAAACGTGCCTTTACATCATACGAACCGTTAGCTGTTACCATACTGACTTTTCCTTCCGACTCTACCCATCGGTTATCTGCCTCTCCAAATGAGACAAGCACCGGACGTATCTCATTTTTATCGGTAGAAGGAGTGCCGCTGATGGTAAACATATATTTTTTTTGCTCTTCAGAAAGCCCAAGATTATCAGGAATCTCTCCCGCTATAATAATCGTGTTTCCGTCCATCTTGATGCAGCCAGCCGCTGCCAGATCGGCATTCAGTTGTATCTCGGCGCTTTGGCAAAGCGTCGCCTTGTCTACCGTGCCACTCTGGATAATGGTCATGTCCTTGGTCTCCATTGCTCCGCTGCCCATGTTGGCGGACGCATTCCAGCGTCTCAGCGTCAGCGTGGCACGGCGCTCTTCTTTACCGATATTATCGGTCATGGAAAGGGCATGTATGCTTTGGGAGCCTAATAGAATATTAGATTTCTGTATCCAGTCGCAATCTTCAGGAATCACCACATCCACTGCTGTCAGGACTCCCCCTTGTTCCAATCCAAACACGAACGCTACGTCCAGACCAAAAGGCGAACATTTGTAAACGTCCTCACCCTGCTTTAAAAACATGTTTGCCATCAGCGGACCAAAGCCAGTGAATTCTTCCGTATACTTCGTAATGTCCAGATAATCCTGGTAAACGATATATTCATCAACTTTCTGCTTGCTATCAGTAGTATTGTACGTCACGAGGGACAGTTTTGCCGTACGCGGACGTCCGGTATTGTTCGCTTTCGTGACTTTCAGGTTGTAAGAGATATTGCTCATTCCCGAAGCTCCGGCACTCCCTAACTCAACTTCCAGCCAATCACAATCTTCCGGCAATACGATACCGATCGGATTGATATCGCTATTGTTCGTGCCTTCGATAGCGGCGATCTTCACTGCTGAGAAACTTGAAGCAGGATACTTGATGGTCAGCGTCTTTGCACCGGCATCCAAAGTCGCATTAGCAGTTTCCGCTGTCAACTGGGCATTCGCATTCAATTTCCCCATCACGTCCTCCGTTTCTACAGATTCTCCGTAGTTCCATTCGGCAATGGTGATGTCGGCAGTGACATTACCGGCACTGTTGTTGAGGTTGACAATGTAGCGGGTATTGACATCCATACCTTTGAAAGTACCGGTCATGCTGCTACCGAACTGGGCTTCCACCTCGATATCACCGCTACCGCCTATGCTGCCTGTAATTTTGACACTTGGGATATAATCATTAGCAGTCTCCGCCGCTATCGGCAAAGCATACAGTGCGGCAGGAATCAGTTCCGCGTTCACCACGTCTGCCGCCGCCAAAGCTACAATATCGTAGTCCCCGGAGGTGGTTGCCTGCGGCACATTGCCGAACATCGTAGAGTTCTTCGCTCCCGAGAGTGTTACCTTTTTCACCGTGAAGCCTGTACCTACAGGGTTCTTGATGTCGATACGAGCCACACGGCGCACCAGCGTGGCATTGAGAGCCGTGCCTCCGGCAACGTCCTGATTGGTATACAATGTATTGAAATTCTGCGCCCCTGAGCCATCGTATTCATTACGCCCGATGATAGCAGTCATAGGCAACCCCTTGTCAGCAGTGATGTTATTGCCACTTGCGCTGAGTGCGGTTTCAAGGATTTTCAAATTATCCAAGTCGGAAAAGACCGCCGCAGAGCTGCGGTTACTCCCCGCGCCGGCGGTGGCGACGGCGAGAGCCGTCAGCGCTGTGGAGGTACGATCTATGTCGTTCACCACCAGCACAAATCTGCGGGTGCGCTCGTCGCCCTTAGGCACGCCATACGAAACCCGGTATCCGTCGCCCACGGGGGTGAGCACCAGGTCGTTTTCGTCGCCCAAAGCTTTATACCGGTAGATACGTTCCAGGGTATATCCCTTCAAGTTATCCGCACTGGTCCCGGTAATCGCCGCACTTGAACTCTGGTTGTCCAGGTCCACAAAACTGTACAGGTCCAGCTTTTCGATTTTCACTTCACCGGGCAAAGCGATGATGTTGTCGCCTGCCGCACGGGTGACCACAGTCCCTCCTAACCCATTGATTTTCATACTTACCAACTGTTCGCCACTCTTCAGCGGGACATCCGGCCGGTTTTCATTCTGCAACTCTTCGTTGCTGCAAGATGCCAATCCCAATAAAAAGGTGAAAGCCATCCATTTAAACAAAGAACTTCTTTTCATACACGTTCGTTTTTTAGTGTGTTAATACTATCTGTTGTAAAAGAATCATTTTACGCCGTGGGGTTCTTGCCTCACAGTCAGCTTGCGTGTTTCACCATTGCGCAGCTCCACGCTGACCGTCGCCGTGCGGGGAGGCAGGTTGCCTATCTCCTCTACCGTCACAGGCACATACAAATCCGCCTTCAGGCTGATGCAAGGAGCGGTCACTTCGTAACCGGCATGCAGCCAGGACGCATCGACAGTCACCTTCACCGGTGCGGACAACGCCGGATAGAGCAAGCCTACGCAGAAGGGATTATCATTCACCCCACCCTCGGTGACAGTCAACTCAATCCTGTTCACAATGGCCTTTAATTGCTTTCCGGCTGCGGCAGGCCCACTCTCCCGAAGGGTCCGGATGTACGCTTCATAGAATTTTACCTCATTGAATCCATCATCTCCCACACGAATCGGATCACGCATGGCAACCCGGATTTCACTTCCCTCCATCCGGAGTTCGCCGGCTTCGCGCAGCGGGAGTCTCACCTCCACGTCATCGGCCATCTGTGCCGGGTCCGGATCGGCTTCCTGCACCACAAGCCAATCGGCCTCCACCGGTGCGTCACCGTTGTTCGCATCCCGATAGCGCATCCGGAAGGTGGCTTCACGAGGGTGTCCGGTCCTGTTTTCATCCACCCGGAAGTATAAGCTAACCGCACCGGGTGATGGCACCGATACCTTCTTCACCCAGTCATAATCTTCCCGGGCAAAAAATTCCAGATAAGAACCGCCGCCCCCGACTACCGCTCTCGTAACCACCTCGTGCCCGATCACCCGGAACGCAGCACCTCCAAACGCCGGAAAACGGATGACCCGCGCGTCCGGATCGACACGACACAGATCTTTCATCAACCCCACTCCCCGGATCTCCACCGAAGCCAACGCAGGACTGGACGCCGCTGCCGGTTCCAGACAGACCGTATACTCCACAAAGCAGGTCTTCCCGTCTTTTTCGTACACAAAGCTGACAGGCACACGCAACGGATAATCGTTGCCGACGGTAACAAAAGAACCTCCGCCTATTCCGGCTCTAACCGTACGGGTTACGGCAGGTTGCTTCATCTCTAAAGTAGTCTGAAACGTTTCCGATGAAGGGTTGCCGGTTACCTGTCCCGTCCCGGCCACCAGCCAGTCACATCCCTCGGGAATTTGAATCCCGATCGGTTTCGTATCTCCCGAGGCTCCGGTCAGGGTGACAATGGCAGGATTCGCTTCCCTCAGAATACCGTCCCTCAGTGTGATAGTGGTACCTGCCACCGTCACACCCGTTGCCGACGGTGCCACCTCCACTGTACATCCGGCGTTGAGCCTGTCCGAAAGGTCGCCGGTATCTATTCCGTTCCCTTCGTCCCAGTCCGCCACCTCGAGGCTTACCCCCAGGTTGGCATCGTCGTTCCGCACCCGCAGCAAGTAACGGGTATTGGGCTTCATGATGCCCCGTGCCGTCAGCGGCAGTTCGTTGTTCATCAACTTCCCGGTGAGGCCGATCTCCACCTCCATATCTGCTTTGAGCGGAAAAAGGTAACAGGCTCCGGCAGTCTGTGCGGCAGTGACGGATAGCGGAACGGCCTTATATTCCGTTGCAGCAGCGCCCGCCGGTTCAGCGAAAAGAGCCATTTCCGCCGCAGCTTTCACCTGTATCCCCTCCACCCGGTATCCCGTAATGTCGGGATTCACAATATCGATGCGACTCACCCCGCGCACCAGCCGCACCGAGAGCCCCCGATCGAGTTGCTGTGGGCTGAAAACGGGATCATCGCTTATCACCCCGTCGGAACTGATCACCCGGTGGGTCACTTTCGCGCTCATGGGCAGCAGCGGACATGCCGGAGGCAGATACGCCGTCCCGCCCGATTCCCGATCGGGTATCCACTTGAAGGTGCTGATTGCAGTGCCATAAGTCAGGTTTGCCCAATCCCCAGGCGGGTTGGCTATCCCGCGGTTGGCACACACCAGGAAGGCCCGTTGGTGCGCGTCCCCTTCAGGCACCCCGATACCGGCATGATATCCGTCGGCATCGGGCAGCAACAGGAAGTCATTGTCTGTTCCGCCCGCCTCATAGTGGTACGTCCGTTCGTGCTTGAAGTTCGTCACATCTGTCTGCTCCGTAGTTCCGTCCCAGCTCACAAAGCAATAGACGGTGAGCAACCTCACCTCACACTCTCCCTCCAGTGTCAGGCTTTCGTTACCCGCACGGGTAGGCACGGCTCCTCCACCTGCCAGCCCGGTAAGCGAAAGATTCACGATCCGCTCACCGTCCGCCGGGGAGACCGGGGGGAAACCATCCTGCTCCGATACGTCGGAACAGGCGGAACCGCCCAGGGTGAGCAAAGCGGTGAGAAAAATAATAGGTATAGTCTGTTTCATAATTGTTTTGAGTATTATTCACCACAGAGGGCACAGAGAATATCTTTCTCTTAAACATCCATATAAACAAGAGATTAAAGCTCTGTGCCCTCTGTGTCCTCTGTGGTGAACCTGATTCATTTCTATTCCGTTACCGAGAAAGCGCGCTTTCGCCTCCCGAAGAATCCGCCTGGTATGTGGGGCGTTGCACCAGCGTATAAGTCGATGTCCGGATTGCTCCTCCTTCATAAGTCTGCACACTGAAGCTAACACTGCGATCCCCATTCATCTCGTTGGGAAGCAGCCGCAACTGGCGGACAAAGCCGGAAGGGGGATCATCTCTCTCAATCCGTCCCCTCGTTAAAATGCCCTGACTGCTCTGGCTTCCATACACAAGGCTCTCGTACAACCAGTTACATCCCACGGGGATGATGATCCGCACCGGCTTCCTGCCTTCGCTGACCACGCAGCAGGGATTGAGTATGGCCCTCTTCGTATTTTTCTTGCCTACGTAGATGGTATTTCCATCCATATAGAGTTCGTCCACCGGATAGCCGTTTCCCAACCGGAGCCCGGCCGACGACGCCATCTGCGCGTACACCGCGGCAGACACCGGGGGTTGCACCAACGTGTAGCGCCGCTCTTCCAATTGCGTGCCATCCAGCACGGTCGGGTCGGCAACGGTTGCCGCGCGAGAGTTTAAAACTCCACCTCCGCCGCCACTGTCGGAGGATCCGGAATACGTATTACGACGCACCACAAGCGTAGCCCGGCGTTCGGCACCGGTCATGTTGTCCTGCACCGTGGTCAGTATCCGCTGCGAAGGTATCCGGGCGCGTCCTGCGAGGACGCTCTGGCTCTGCCCGCTGATGTCCAGCACATCCTCCATGCAGACCGCCGCCCATGGCTCGCCTTGCGCTTCGATATACGCCGATCCGTCTGTCCGGGAGCTCAAATCCACTTCTATCGCCGCTCTTGTCAGCACTCCACCACTCTGGGCCTTTTCGGGATCGAGGCACAGGCTGACCTCTCCCACATACGGGGAGAGCAGGATGGGAGTGGCTTCGTCCAGTGTCCAAGGCCGGGATAGCCACGAAGAGGTGTTGCGCAATCTTACGTCCGCGGGCCACTCCCCGGGTATGGACGTACATATCTTGCCCATTCCAGCCAACTCATAGTCGAAACAGTCTTCCACCACCCTCCAGTCTTCGTAGCGCAAAGCACCGGTAACACCATCCTGCACCACCAAGGTGACGGTGGCAGGAGCCGAAGGAACTGTTCTCTGCCGCATAAAGACAGTATTCAAAAAGCCGCTTCCCGTTTCTATCACGTCTGTCATCTCTTCCTCGGTGGGTATCAGGTAAAGCCTCACTTCAGCGGTATTATCATCGGTCTTTTGACTGTGCACCACCTTGACGCGACCCTGTAACGGTGCCGACAGGATGACACCTATCGGAGCGGAATTGCCCGACGCGCCGGTAAAGCGGACGAAGGGATAACTTTTGATCTGGTACGTACCGCCGGAACCCGCAGACACGAACTCCTTCACCACCCACTCTTCCGCAGCCAAATCGGCATCGGGCAGCGCCCTCGCGGTTTCCAATCCTCCACTCGCGGCAACGCAGGTATACGAATTTTGCGCCACACGGACTATCCGCTTCTGCAACTCTATCAGTCCGAAGCAGGAAGCGGAGTAGCCACCCGAAGTTGTCAACTGCCCCGTAACAGAGGCCACTGCGGTATTGTAGGTCGTTGCCGTCACCTCGGCATCGATATCCGCCCCCTCGTCCCAAGGCAACACCTCAAGGGTGGCGGCCACATTGTTTTCGGCACTTTTGACGCGCACCACGTAACGGGAATTTGCCTCCAGCACAGCGGCAGGGATGGACACGGTGGTCTCCGCGCCCAGATAAGTCCCCTTCAAGGTGAGAGTGAAGGCTCCCGGAAAACTGTATACCGCCGCGGGCAGCCATTCGGCATCCGTCAGTGGCAACTCAATGGCGACAGTGGTTGACGTACCTCCCGCTGCTCCGTCGAACAAGTCTGCCTTGTCCTGCCGGGTATAGCTCAGCCCGCTCAGGACAAACTGGCTGACAAACGGGTTACTGATGTCGATGCGTGCCACCCGCCGCCTGAGTTTCACCTTCAGCCCCCGGGCAAGGTCGGCCGTGGTGAAGGTTGCCCCGTCATCATACCGATAGGTTCCGTCGTTCATCAGCACCGGTTTGGGCACGTTGCTCGACATCGGGAAAGGAGCCGCCAGCGCGGCGGACGTCCCGGCGGTGGTGGTCTGCTGTGTCAGGACCCCGCTCAATGGGGTAGCCGCTGAACGGTCGCCCTCCGTAGCAGCCACCGCGGTGACGCCCGCCAGCGCGGATGTGTTCGCCAACATCAGGAAGCGTCGCTCGTAGGCATCCTCGGGCACCCCGATACCAAACCTATAGCCACCCGCCTGGGGGCTGAGCGTAAAGTCATTGGCGGCTCCGCCCTGCTCATAACTGTAAATCCGCTCCAAAGTGAGCGACGAAGCATCGGACTCGCTGCCCGAAGTATTGACAAAACTGTATATCCGCAACGTCTGTATCTCGTTCTCTCCGGCGATCGTCTCTCCCGCATCCGCCTCCGTACGGCTGACAGGCACGCCTTCGCCGGAGCTAATTCCGTCGAGGCTGAACATCACCGCCTGCTCTCCGGGACGCAGGCGGACATCCCCGTTGATTTCCGATCCGGGTATGCCATCGGCAGTGCACCCGGACAGCAGCAGGCAGATACCTGCCAAAAGAGCCATCGTAGTTTGTTTCATAATATGTATGTTTTTGATGTTCACCACAGAGGACACAGAGAACACAGAGTTTTAATCTCTTGTTTATTAGGATATTTAAGAGAAATATATTCTCTGTGTCCTCTGTGGTGAACCTGATTCATTTCTATTATCATTAAGAAAAGCCGCTCCAAGTACCGACGGCCCCGCTGTTCTTCCCCTGGCTGACGGTGAGCGTTTCGGTTTTCAGTCCGCCGCTCCCGTCGTGGTAGCTGATGTTGATCCGTCCGGTGCGGGCTGAGGACGCGCTGTTGGCATCTATATACAGTCCCATCATGTAGTGACCGGCATCGGCATCATTAGCATCGCCACCAGACGTTCCGCCCATCCTTCGCGAACAAGGTACCAACTTCATCCACGCGGCCCCCTGCACAATCTCCACCAGGATGGGGTACCGGTCTTTGCTGCGGATACTTACGCAATACCCATCAGGATTAGCCACCCCTCCATTATCGGCAATGCTCAGCGTATTTCCGGAGCAGGAGATACCGGTGACCGTTCCGCTATTCGCCGTCTGGGAACAATCCACTTCATAACCGGCAGAGGTAAGTTTCGTCACATCTCCCCCTCCCGCCTCCTGCTCCAGGGTATAGACGGTAGTCTCCAACCGGTTGGTAGCACTGTTCCAGCACCGGAGTGTCAGGCTCCCGGTGCGGGGCACGGAGCTGTGGAAATTGTCGGACATCAGGAGGAAGTTCTGACTCTGACCCCCACCCATCATTATCTTCCTCTGCCACTCCAGCCATCCGGCCTGTTCTGTCCAGCCGGACGCGAATCCCGCATCTTCCAGCACGAAAGGCATGCTTCCCGAATAGGGAAAGACGGGAAGAGTGATTTTATGATTCACCTCGTCCACCCGCCACGTGTCGTCGGGCGGAGTGATGGTGACAGGCGGAAAGTATTGCGCAGCCCCCGCAGCATCGCCCAAAACAGTATTCAGCAGGGATGGCAGCAGATAGTCCACCTTCAGGGTATATTCGTCCACCTGCTGGGTTTTCGCCCCGGTAGCGGCGTCCGTACGGTGAGTCACGAGGCTGATCTTATAGGTTTCGGGAGCCCGGAAACTTTCCATCAACTGCTTTCCCGAAGCGGCATCCGACTTGGCCAGCCTCAACGGCACGACGTAGGTGCCTGTAGCGGTACTTGCCGTTCCCATCGAAAACAGGGGGGCATCCGCCGGCATGATCACGCCGATAGGGTTCGCGTCTCCGGCAGCTCCGGTAAAGGTGATCAGGGGCAAAAGGTCTGTCGCTGCCCTTCCGCGGCTGCCCGAAAGCCGGGAAAAATGGATCACCCGGTTGTCGGCATCTATTTCCGCTATGCTGCCGGCCTCGGGCATATCGGCATTCAGCGCCACCGTCACCCCGGCGTTCAGTTTCCCGAAAACATCGCCCTCGATGCCGCTCCCATCATCAAGCCAGGGCACGGCACGGAGAGACGCCACCGCGTTTCCGGCGGAATTCTTAATGGTTATCAGGTAGCGGGTGTTGGGCTTGAACCAACTTCGGCCGTCGGTAATGACCAGCGTCGTCTCCACCCCGTAGAGCACGCCCGCCAGTTCGATCCTGAGCGTGCCGCCGTCATTGCCTGTTCCGCCCCAATATTGAAGCTGGGGCAGATAGAACACCGCCGGGAGAAATTCGGCGTTCTCCACAGGGAGATCAGGATAGTATCCGCGGGTGGAAATCTGTTCTCTCCCTTCCTCGTTGAATTTCCACTCGCCGATATCGCTGACCTTGACCGAGCGGAGCTCGAAACCGGAGGCGGCGGGATTGTCAATGTCAAAGCGCGCCGCCTGCCGGGCGAGATCCACCCGGACGCCTTGCGCCAGCTTTTCGGCGGTAAAACAGTTTTTCTCCTGATAGCTTCCTCCCGTCAGTTCCTGCCGCCAGTATCCGGTTCCCATCATGCAGAGGGGGCAGGCGATGGGGGTCAGGCTAAGCGGGGTCCCACCCCGCCCTCCGGCCGGGAAGAACTGCGGGCAACCCACACTCACGAAACGGGTGGCCGCGCTGCGGTCGGCAAGCGCGCCCGTGCCGCTGTCCTTAATGGAGACCGCCACCACATCGGCAGGCACACCGCCCCCATTCGCCACCAGCTTGAAGTAACGGCAGTATTCGTCCCTGGGCACGCCAAACGTGACCCGGTAGCCATCCCCGTCGGAGGTCAGCAACAGGTCATTGTCCGCCGCTCCCTCCTTATAGTGGTAGACACGCTCCAGGGTCGATGCCTCAAAAGAATCCAGCATTGTCGGCTCCTCTTCGGAGAATACCGTCCCGTCCCGCTGGATATTGACAAAGCAATACACCAGCAATTCTTTCACCTCGTTTTCGCCCGGCAGCACCACCGCATCCGTAGCCGCCCGGCTGACGGGCACTCCGCCACCTCCACCCAGGCCGGAGAGCCGGATACTGGCTTCCATCTCTCCGGGGCGCAACGTTATCTGTCCGCTCCCGGACGCTCCCCCCTGCTCCACCTCTACCGTACAGGCGGCAAGCAGAAAACAGCAGAGGGATGTTAGTAAAGATCGTTTCGTATTCATTTTCATCTGGTTTTGAGTATTATTCACCACAGAGGACACAGAGGATATATTTCTCTTAAACATCCATATAAACAAGAGATTAAAACTCTGTGCCCTCTGTGTCCTCTGTGGTGAGTTGTATTCATTTCTATTTTAGTTTTTCATTTCCATTCCGTCTAATTGGCCCCTATGCTTCCTCCCTCCTGCCATCCGGAGGGGTGGGTCTGCATAATCAGCGTCTGGTCTTTGCCGATCCGTACCGTGAGATCGAACTCCTGACAAATGTTCCGGCTCAGCCCGATGCCCATTACATCGAAATAGCGGCTGAGGTCTATCTCTTTCATCAACCCTTCTCCTTGTTCGGTGAGCTCCAGTACGAGACGGCTCCTGTCGGTGAGGCGGAGGGTGACAAAGGATGCCTTGACCTGAAAACCGGACTCGATGACGGCAGCAGCCCGATAGGCCGACAGAGGTACACCGGTATCCTGCTTCGGGAAGGTATAATCTCCCCAGGTTTCGCCGCCGCAGAAGTGGTAGGCGGTATGCAATCCGCGCAGGCGCATCACCGGCGACCGGGCCGAACGTACCTCCGCAGGGATGTCGTCTTTCCACTCCACTGTCAGGTTAAGCCGGGCGTGGGCATGCATCAGCCCCACGGTCAACTCGTTCACTCCATATTTGGATACCTTGAATGTAGCGGTTCCATAATAAAGCCTGCCTACGTTGGCATACTCCGCCGAAGCCTCTTTGCCACCATAGGACAAGGCATGCAGCCTGCCGTCCTCCATACGGCTACCGTGCGGATTTATCTCCTCCATACGGCAACTTCCGCCGGGCGCATTGCCCCACACCACCAGCCGGTAGGTGCCGGGCGGCAGTGTAAGCATGCCCACCCCCGCCTCGCACGAATCACCCGGAAACTCTCCCACCAGCACACTGTCCTCGGTATAAACAAACTGGCGGAAGTCCTCCACCGGATAATCTCCCGTAGCAAAGCCGCGCCCGTCGGAAGTCACATAATGTATCAGCACATTGTAGGGACATGTCCGCATTTCATACTCCAGGGTACATGAAGCCAAGAAGAGGAGGTATACAAAAGCCGGCCACTTCCAATGCCTCCACACCTCCTTCCGCCGCAGGAAAGCGGAAGGAGAAGCGCTTAAAGTTGCAAATATGTCTGTCGTTGTTTTCAAGGTTGCTCACTTTTTTTTCTTTCCCATTCCACCACAAACTCAGTGCGCCTCAGTCCGGGGAACCAATCCTTCAACATCGTCCGGTAAGGATCACCGTGTCCTATCTCCATCAGCCGCAGCTCACGTCCGTCAAAAAGAGGCACTTCACGGATGATACGCAAGGCATCCGCCGCCCACGACGGATTTCGGCGGATCACCATCTCTTCAAGCCCTTCCCAATCCTCGGCAACCGCTTTCAGATTGAATACCGAATGATTAGGCAAATCATATACCTCGCTCAGATATTCCATCACACCCACAATGCGGCGGTTAGCCAAATTCACGTTATGATCATAACGTCCCTCGGGCGAAGCATAGCCGGTGAGCCGGATGGAGCGCACCGTCACTGTAGTATCCGCCAGCAGAGGACGCAGCAGACTGTCGATGCGCGCCAGCTCCCTCCGGTTAGTGGAGAAAGCAGGCAACACCCGGGTCACATTGACCGGGTATTGGATATACATCACGCCCCGCCCCGACTCTAACCGCAGGTTGCCCGATGCCGTGAGTGTATCGCGTCCGGCGTGCAGGCTGTCCAATGCCCGGCGATAACGTTCGTTCTGTTCTTCTATCCGACTCAGCACCAGGCGGAGACTATCCGCTTCGCGCCGGTCGCGGAGCGATATTTCGTAGGCAGTACGTGCATCGGACGGAGCCGTAGCGGCAGGCGGGCATCCCAGACGATAAACCAGGGAAACCGCCGCACGGGTAGGTCCCCAATAATGTCGCTTAAAACGCGCTTCCATCACAGCGCATCCCCGGCAACGATAACGATCGTACTTCAGAAGGGCATATCCCACACCGAGCGACGCCTCTATCCCCCAACGTCCCGCCAGTCGGTGATAATATCCATAAGTGAGCCCGCCTCCATAGACAGTACCCCGATAATGATGGTTTTTCAGCGCATGTATAAAAGGGATGCCGCCCACATCGAACCGCCCCGCCAAAGCATGTGCCCCCACAAAGTGTCGGCTAAACGGACGATCGAACCAATAACGCGTCTCCACTTCAGCCAGATAATGCCTCAAACTGAAGTCTCCCCGGAAATCAATCAGATTGTAGGCGCCCCAGATCTCCGCACTCATACGAGGCGAAAAGGCATACTCCACTCCGAGGTTAGGCGTGGTGGTAGCCGCATGCAGCAAGTTCACCTTCAACGCCAACCGTTGCTGGGCCCGAAAGGGTAACACCCCGATTGCCAACATAAGAATAGAGATAAGTATCCGGTTCATATTCACTCGTTTTTCAGATTTTTCAGATAGGGATAATGAAAACGTGCCAAGTCTTCGAAAGGATAGTGCACATACACTGCGAGAAACATATCGAAAGGGTCAAAGGGCCAATCGGAACTGCCGGTGCAAAGTTGCCGGCGTAAATCGGTCACCAGTTCACACACTGCAGGGCACATACGCAAAACTCCAAACCGATAGGTTATCTGATCGGCCACCATTTCAAGTGCTTGTAAAAAAGGACGGAAAGGAGCATGACGCAAATGCCGGAAACTGACACAAAGAAAATAACAGCACTCTTGGGCAGAAACCAACCAACGGGTATACGAAGGAATGAATACCATTTGTTTGGATCTGATTTCCGTCTCCATGCCGCTATCCGGAAAAGATACCACTGCCACTCCCCGCTGCAAAAAAAGCAGGAGGAACTGTTCACCTGAGTTCTCTTCCATGCAGTTTTGTGCAGGACAAGTGTATTCACAGAATCGAAAATCGGATTTAACATCTTGATATTCAATCCACTTAGTCTCAAAACTATAATTCATACCGTTTCGTTTGTGTTTCAAAAAACGTACGTCTTTTGAAACACTGTTTTTCGTCTTTTCGCCTGTATCTCTCTGTATCAGCTTTTCAAGTCCATCGGCCATTGAGCAGAAGTTCCAAACAAGCGAAAACACCCACCAACACGGCTTTTGACAGAATAAAATATATTTTTCAAAAAATATTATTTATAAATTATTTGGATAAACAAAAAGAAGACATTACTTTTGTGCCAAAAGACGTACGTTTTTTGAAACACAAATACTTCAATACTACACTTATAATCAATGATATATAATAATGTATATGAAGTTTTCAAAATTGTTAAGCAATGTTATCATTCCTCTTAATCTGTTCGTTTTTCACTAATATACCTTAATTTTGCAGCCTTACTTATTGTAAATAATAATAAAATTATGAAGAAAGAATTTTTTTTAAATGTGAGGCTGAAATCAACGAAGGAAGCCTGAAATTAGTGTTTGAAGACCCGGAAGAGATTCTGGAAGTATGTAACAAGATTTACTCTACGAAAGAGGATCGCATTGTCATACAAAGAGAAAGAAATCAGTTACTTACGTTTGCTCTCCGGAATGCGGTCAGCCTCGATACCTTCGATCCGGACAAGCCGTTCATCCCCCATCTGACACACCAGCTATGCCGTGCCTATGACTTCCGGAGCATCTACCGTCCTCAACAGTCCGTATCGGAGGAATACATTGAAAGAGAGCTATTTAAGCTCTGGAACGAGATGAAAGAGAAAAACAATGAAGAAACACTCCAGAAGGCGTAGAACGCCTCCGGAGGATTATATGGAAATACGCACCCGAAGCCCTACCTTTGCTGCTGCAGAATAGGTTTGAAAGAAAGCACTCTGCACAGAATCAAATCATTTAACTTGCACTATTATGAAATACGAATTATTTTTCCGCTATCGCGTCAGCATGATGTCCGACGACCGGGTGATCGCCCTATGCGAACAGAACGGCATAGAAGGCATAGGCATCTATACCGTCCTGCTGGCCGAGTTACGACAACACGAGGGGTATCGCTGCGCCTTTGCTTCACTGCCTGCACTGGCACGCCGCTGGAATGTATCCCTGGAAAAGCTGCAAAAGATAGTGTGCGACTTCCGCCTGTTCCGCCTCTACGCGGAAGACGAAAGCGGGCGCAGCTTCTCAAGCATCTATCTCGACGAAGAGATGAACACCGAACCGGATACCCCCGTCCGGAACCGCATTTCAACCGGGACGGACCGTCAAGAATCCGCTGCAACCGGGACTGCGGTTGCCGGAGCCACCACCGCGGGTGGGGTGAAAGTCACCGTGAAACGTGCTGCCAACGGGCGTTTCACCGCAACACGGTGTAAGAAAAAGAATATATTAAAAGAAAAAGAAGAAGAAGAGATAATCAGGGCTGCCCCCGAGCCTCCTTCCGTCCCAATAACGGAACCGCCCCGACAGCCCTCGCCGCAAAGATGGGAAACATACGTGGAGAGTGCTTTCGGCGAACAGTCGTGGCTGGAGGTGCAGGCCATGCACTCAGGCATGGGCTTCCGCTTCATGGAGCTGCTGCCACACATCCGGACATTCTTCAAGCAACATATCGTGACGTATGGCAAAGAGCAAACCCTCTTCTCCATAGCCGATGCCAAAAGTTACTTCAGCAACTTCATCCGTCGCGGCTCTGCCACCCGGCAGGCGCTGGACACTGTGCTGAACCGCCTGGAAGCAACGGAACGCCGAGCAGACGCTTACCGCTTTGAGCAGCACGACCCGCTGACAGGAGCCCGCTCTTATTGCGGAGAGCACATCCCGGACGAAGCACCGCCCCGCCCGTCGGAGAACGCCGTGTGGAGCTCCGAGTCGGGGAAGTGGACGGAATGACGGCACCACCGGAGACTAATGGTGGCAGGGAGAACGGTCTCTGCCGGCAGGAAACATAAAGAAAACCAATATCGCTCTTTGACTTATCGGAAACGGACATTCACCACAGAGGACACAGAGGACACGGAGTTTTTTTAGACAGATAAACAAAAGAACAAATTATTCTTTATGTGTTCATCTGTTCTTTTGTTCTTTTGTCTGAAAACTCACCACAAAGTATCACAGAGTTTTTTAGACAGATGAACAAAAGAACAAAAGATTCTTTATGTGTTCTTTTGTCTGAAAACAGACAGGGCGCAGCCAATTAATCTCTGTGTGAGACTTTGTGGTAAATTAAACAGGCTCTAATTTGGAATCATCCCTTTTAAAAGCTATATTTGCGGGATATGAATACAAAGAGGAGGTACGATAATGGATTATACAGACAGATATATCCGATTTGACTGGGCGGTGAAACGGCTGTTGCGCAATAAAGCCAACTTCGGCGTGCTGGAGGGTTTCCTCACAGTGCTGCTGAACGAACCGATACGCATCGTAGAGATACTGGAAAGTGAAGGAAACCAACAGCGCGAAAACGAGAAATTCAACCGCGTGGACATCAAGGCCCGGAACAGCAAAGACGAAATCATCATCGTAGAGGTGCAGAACACCCGAGAAATCTATTATCTGGAGCGAATCCTCTTCGGAGTGGCAAAGGCCATCACAGAGCATATCGAACTGGGAGAACTCTACTCGGAGGTGAAGAAGGTGTACTCCGTCAGCATACTCTATTTCGACATCGGACGGGGAAACGACTACCTGTATCACGGGCAGAACACTTTCGTGGGGGTACATACAGGCGACTTCCTTGAAGTGACCACTAAAGAGAAGAACGCCATCATACGGAAACTGCCTGCCGAAATCTTCCCCGAATACTTCCTGATCCGGGTGAACGAATTCAATAAAGTAGCCGTCACTCCCCTCGAAGAATGGATTGAATATCTCAAAACCGGTATCATCCGCCCGGATACAAAAGCACCCGGACTGGAAGAGGCACGCCGGAAACTGATTTATTACAACATGGATAAAAAAGAACGATTGGCGTATGACGAGCATATCAATGCTGTCATGATACAAAATGACGTGCTGAGTACAGCCGCACTGGAAGGCAGACAAGAAGGCAGACAAGAAGGCAGACAGGAAGGGCTGGCGGAAGGCAGACAAGAAGGGCTGGCAGAAGGCAGACAGGAAGGATTTGAGAAAGGACGGATCGAAGAGAAAAGAGAAAACGCCCGAAAGATGAAATCACTGAACCTCCCGCCCGAAACCATTCACCAAATAACGGGTCTGCCCATTGAAGAAATAGAAAAGCTATCTTAAGGATACTCACCACAGAGGACACAGAGGACACAGAGTTTTTTTAGACAAAAGAACAAAAGAGCAAATTATCCTTTATTTGTTTGTTCTTCTGTTCTTTTGTCTGAAAACTTACTACAGAGCGCAGCCAATTAATCTCTCTGTGCCCTCTGTGTCCTCTGTGGTGAAATCAAAACCATTACCCAGATTTCCGTTTCCGGCAAGTTTAGAGCAAACGCCTAAAAACAAATGGAAATCGACCATGAAATCATTTAATTTTCGTGAACTCGGCATCGAATTTGATGCCTACGGCCGCACAGCAGGCCACATCAAGACCAAATGTCCCCGATGTATCGGGCAGAGAAGCAACAAAAGTGACAAGTCCCTTTCGGTGGACCTGGACTCAGGACTCTACAAATGCCATTACTGCGGATGGAGCGGAGTGGCAGACGACGGAAGCGGAAAGCATGGCGGACGAAAGACAGGAGATCCGCTGGTGGACTTCCCCGCCGAAAGAAACCGGACAAGCCCCCGGACAACAGCCCCGGACGGCACCGCTGTCCCCCAACGTCCCCAAAAACCTGCCAACGAAACCCCTCTCACTCCGGTGCAACTGAAATGGCTGGCGGACGAACGCCACATCAGTGCACACGCGGCGGAACAACTGCACATCACCTCGTCGGTGCAATACATGCCCCAAAGCGGACTTGAAGAACCCTGTCTCTGCTTCAACTATCTGGAAGAGGGACGGCTGGTAAACATCAAGTTCCGTGCCACGCTCCATAAACACTTCAAAATGCTCACCGGAGCGGAACTGATTCCCTACAACATCGACGGCATCAAAGGCACCCCGGAATGTATCATCACCGAAGGAGAATTGGATGCAGCCGCCTTTGTCACGGCAGGGCGCACTGACGTGATATCGGTGCCCGGAGGTGCCAACCGTAACCTGAAGTGGATGGACCGCTTTGTGGACAGCCATTTCGAAGATAAGCGGGTGATCTACATAGCCGGCGATGCCGACCCGAAAGGGGAAGAACTGAAACAGGAGTTGCTCCGCCGCCTGGGACGCGAACGTTGCAGGGTGGTCAGCTACGGCGAAGGGTGCAAAGACGCCAACGAGCTGTTGGTAAAGGCAGGTCCGGAAGCATTGTCGCAGGCGCTTGCCGACGCCCCGGAGATGCCGTTGGAAGGCGTATATACAGCGGCCGATGTGGACGAAGAGATGCGCATACTTTTTGAAAACGGACTGTCACGGGGAGCGGAAACGGGACTGAAGAACCTGGACGACCTCTGCACCTTCGAGACCGGAAGGCTCTGCGTCATCACGGGACACCCGGGCGACGGAAAATCGGAGTTCACGGACGAATTGGTGCTGCGCCTCTGCCTCAACCACCAATGGCGGACAGCTTATTTCAGCCCCGAAAACCAACCCCTCCCCTATCACCTGGCCAAACTGACCGAAAAACTGACCGGACAGCGTTTCCGCAAGGGACTGATGACCGAAATGCTCTACGAGAAAGCGCAACGCTATCTGGCGGAAAACATTTCGAGCATCCTGCCCAAAGAAGATTTCACCGTAGAATCGATACTGGAACGGGCACGCCAACTGGTGAGGAGGCGGGGCATCCGCATACTGGTACTGGACCCTTTCAACCGGCTGGAACACCGCATCCCGGGCGGACAGACGGAAACGCAATATATCTCGGCATTCCTCGACCTGCTGGCAAACTTCGCCCAAAGGCACCAATGCCTCGTCATCCTCGTGGCGCATCCACGCAAGATGCAGACAGACCCGCTGACGAAACGCCTGCCCGTACCCACGCTGCAGGACATCAACGGATCGGCGGCATTCGTCAATAAATGTGACTTCGGACTGGTGATAGAGCGCGACCGGCAGGCAGGGGTGACACGGGTACACGTGAAAAAAGTGAAATTCCGCCACTTAGGGAATATCGGCGAGTGCAGCTTTGTGTTCAACCCGGTCAACGGGCGGTACTCACCCTGCGAAGAGGACGCCACGGCGGAACGCACCGGCGACCGGATACGGAACACACAGTTCGACTCCAAACACTGGTTCGGAATGGGCGGAAATGCGGAGACCGAAAAAACACTCGATTTCCTGCCGTGAAAGGCCGCCCCGCCATCGTCATCCCGGTTCGCCGATCGCCTCTACGATCAGTTCCACCTGGGCGGGCGTATAGCGCTTGTCTTTAGTACGCAGCCCGGTAGCGGAAAGGGCCTCCGTCAGACCGGGAGACTTGCCGATCCATTTGCGCAATTCGCTTGCGGCACTCTTAGGACTGATTTCGGGCATATAGAGCGAGGCCAGTTCGGACTTGCCATAACTCTTTATCCGGAACTTTTTCTCTGTGGTTTCTGGTTTCTTTTCCATACTGTTTTTTGAGTTGGGTTCACCACAGAGGACGCAGAGGACACAGAGAATATTTTTCTCTTAAATATCTTAATAAACAAGAATTTAAAACTCTGTGTCCTCCGTGTACTCTGTGGTGAACCGGATTCATTTTTGCTTTGTGACACTTATTGATTCAGAGTACTAAGATACTAAAAAAGCAGTGGACGGGCAAGGCTTCTTGTCCGTTTTTATCTTCAAAAAGGCACTTACGGAACCAAAGAGCCGCCAATGCCCGCATCTTGCCCCGGACAGCCTGTGGGATAAAGCATAAGTACTACCTTTACATCGTAATCAGAAAGGCCTTGATGTATTACAGAAAGAAAACATTTTATGAATCCAAAAAACATTTTATTATGGCAGTACCTGTGATGCGCTATCAGCGCTACAAAGATCTGAGCGACAAATCGTCGCCCCAAAAGTATTATCTGAAACAAGAGCCGGGCAGCTCCAAAACAGCTACCATCGCCTCCATCGCCAAAGAGATAGAAATCACCGGATCCCTGAGCGCGGAAGACGTGACACACGTCATGCAGGCATTCGTCCGGCAACTGAAAAAGTCGCTGGTGGAGGGAAACAAAGTGAAGGTGGACGGGCTCGGTACGTTCTACATCACGCTGACTTCCGCCGGAACGGAAACGGAAAAAGAGTGTACCGTAAAGGGTATCAGGCGTGTGCATATCCGCTTTGCCGTGGACAACAGTCTGCGACTGGCAAACGACAGCACGGCTACCACCCGCGGAGGAGAGAACAATGTGTCGTTCTACATCAAGAGTGAAACGCCCTCCGGCGACGGAGATATTGTAGATGATCCGACGGCATAAAAATGAATATTTTAAAACACACGAAGCAATGAAAAAAACAATCTGGCACAAAGTGCTGAAAGTGGTGATAGCCGTGGCTACTGCCATACTCGGAGCATTGGGAGTCAACGCAATGAATCCTTAGACGATCGATTATCGACATGAATACCCTGCGGGACCCTGTGTCCCTCCACGGTAAAAAAAAGACTTTTGATGCACAATGATTGTGCATCAGAAGTTTTTTTTGTATCTTAGGTGCCGATCTAAAAAACACAATCCCAATGACCATGAAAAAATTCCTCAAGGTAGACGAATGGAACATCATAGAAGAAGGTTTTCACGCCGACAACCTTCGCGCTTCGGAAAGTATATTCAGCCTCGGTAACGGACGTTTCGGACAGCGAGGCAATTTTGAAGAGTCCTACAGCAGCGACTCCCTGCAGGGATCATACGTAGCAGGAATCACTTTTCTGGACCGCACCCGTGTGGGATGGTGGAAAAACGGTTACCCGCGATTCTTCTCACGCATACCGAACACTCCGGACTGGAGCGGCATCTACGTGCGCCTGATCGACGAGGAACTGGATCTGGCACACTGGGATGTGGAGAGCTATGAACGCAGGCTGGACATGAAGGCGGGAATCTCGTACCGTGACTTCAGGGTGACTTCGCCCAAAGGCAACACGCTGGAAGTGCACGTAGAGCACATCAACAGCATGGACAACCAGAACCTGTGTCTGATAAAATACAGTGTGACATCGGTGAACTATGAAGGCAAAATCTCGCTGGTACCCTATCTGAACGGCGACGTAAAGCACGAAAGCGCCAATTTCGACGAAAAGATGTGGAACATCCTGCGCGCCGAAACCACCAACGACTACGCTTACCTCTGGGCGCAAACCCGGCGGGAAGATTCACAAATCTGCTGCGCACTGACGTACCGTTTTTTCAGGAACAGCAAACAGATAAGCGTCAGCCCCATCAAGATAGAAAAAGAAAAACTGACAGGATTCAGCGCCGGAGCAGACGTGAAGCCCGGCGAGAAGGTGACTCTTATCAAGTACACCGCCATCGTGTCGTCGCTGCAATGTGACCGTCAGGAGTTGGTAGAGCGCGCTGTGAACGAAGCCAAAGCAGCCAGGGAGCAGGGATGGGAATCGCTGACGGCAGCCCATAAGGAACGGTGGGCAAAAATCTGGGAGGAGACGGACGTGGAGATCAAAGGAGACCCGGAAGCACAGCAGGGCATACGGTTCAACATCTTCCAGCTGAACCAGAGCTATCAGGGAGACGACGAGCGGCTGAACATCGGTCCGAAGGGATTCACGGGAGAAAAATACGGCGGCAACACGCAATGGAACACAGAATTGTGCTGTGTGCCCTACTTCCTGCTGTCCACCCCGAGAGAAGTGTGCCGCAAACTGTTGCTCTACCGCTATAACCAGTTGCCCAAAGCCATCGAAAACGCACGTAAACTGGGATTTACCGACGGGGCGGCACTCTATCCGATGGTGACCATCCACGGAGAAGAATGCCACAACGAGTGGGAAATCACTTTCGAAGAGATACACCGCAACAACATCATAGTATATGCCATCATGCAGTATGCCAGGGTGACAGGCAACAAAGAGTACATTGCCCGCTACGGACTGGAGGTGATGATTGCCATCTGCCGGTTCTGGAGCCAGCGGGTATCCTACTCGCAGGAACGGCAAAAATTTGTACTGTTGGGAGTGACGGGGCCTAACGAATACGAAAACAACGTCAACAACAACTGGTACACCAACTTCTCCTGCGTGCAATGCCTGCAAAGCACCATAGACAGCATCGAGATGGTGGCCCACGAATTTCCGGAAGAGTATGCACGGGTGCGCCGTGTCACCCGCTTCAATTATGCCGAAGAGACTTCGCGCTGGCAGAAGATCATCGATGGAATGTATCTCCCCCGGGACGAACAACAGGGCATCTTCATACAGGATGACGGCTATCCGGACAAGGAGCTGACCACGGTGGACGATATCCCGGCAAACGAACGGCCGATCAACCAATGGTGGTCATGGGACCGTATCCTGCGTTCGTGCTACATCAAGCAGAGCGACGTGCTGTTAGGACTGTTCCTGTATTACGAAAACTTTGACCGTGAAACGATTCTCCGGAACTTCCGGTTCTACGAACCCCGTACCGTACACGAATCATCCCTGTCACCTTTTGTCCACGCCATTCTGGCTGCCTGGATAGGCGACACGGAAGAAGCCTACCGCCTCTTCCTGCATGCCACGCGCCTGGATCTGGACGACTATAATAATGAGGTACACCAAGGGTTGCACATCACAAGCATGGCGGGAAGTTGGCAGGTCATCGTACGCGGATTTGCGGGAATGAAAATACTGGACGGACAGCTCGACTTCAACCCCATCATCCCCCAAGCGTGGGACAGCTATACATTCAAAGTAAATTTCCGTGGATGCACCCTGCAGATGAAAGTCGAAAAACAGGCGATAAAAATCTCTCTTTTAGAAGGATGTGAGTTGAACATCCGTATCTCCGAAGTTGTTTATAACCTGAAAAAGGGTAAAGATTTGACTGTACCGAGGCAGAAATAAAACGGTTTTCAACGATGAACGAGGGCTCACCACAGAGGACACAGAGGACACAGAGAAGATTTTCTCTTAAAATAATCCTATAAACAAGAGATTAAAACTCTGTGTCCTCTGTGTCCTCCGTGGTGAGTTCTCGTTCATCGTCGCCAAGCCTCGCCACACCCGCCTCAGGTTGTTAATAATATTAAATTATCAAACCGGAAAACTGTTTATAGTTTTTCAGTTTCATATCTTTGCCCCCTCAAAATGAGACTAAACAGACTCTTAATCAATGGGAAATATGAGAAAAAACTATGGATGTATCCTCGCAGCACTTATTCTATTAACGGCTTGCGGACAAAAGAAAGAAGACAATGCGGCAACAGTACGCCCCGTAAAGACGGCCAGGGTAGAGTCCCGGTCGGAAATCAGAAAGGACTTTTCGGGCATTGTAGAAGCTGTAGATTATGTGAAACTGGCCTTCCGCGTGAGCGGACAGATCATCAACCTGCCGGTGGTAGAAGGCCAGCGGGTCAAAAAAGGACAACTGATTGCGGCCATCGATCCGCGCGACCTGGCCTTACAGTATGCAGCAGACAAATCGGCTTACGAAACCGCCGCTGCCCAAGTGGAACGTAACAAACGATTATTGGCACGGCAGGCTATCTCGGTACAAGAATATGAAATCAGCGTATCGACTTTCCAACAAAAGAAATCGGCTTACGAACTTTCGAGCAACAATATGCGCGACACCAAACTGACCGCCCCTTTCGACGGGTCTATCGAGAAAAGGTTAGTGGAGAACTATCAGCGCGTGAACTCGGGCGAAGGCATTGTGCAGCTGGTCAACACCAAGAAACTGCGCATCAAGTTCACCATCCCCGATGCTTACCTTTATCTGCTCCGTTCCAAAGACCAACATTTCCGCGTGGAGTTCGATACATACCGCGGACACATCTTCAATGCCAAACTGGAGGAATATCTCGACATCTCGACGGACGGTACGGGTATCCCGGTGACGATCACCATCGACGATCCCGCTTTCGACCATGCCCTGTATGAGGTGAAACCGGGTTTCACGTGCAGCATCCGCTTCTCGGCCGATGTAGGTCCGTTCCTGGAAGAAACCATGACGGTAGTGCCCCTGAGTGCCATATTCGGTGAAAGCGAAGGAAACAAAACCTACGTGTGGGTACTGAACGGGAATCAGGTAAACCGCCGTGAAGTAACCGTTTACTCTCCGACGGGAGACGCACAGGCCTTTATCTCGAAAGGACTGAAAGCAGGGGAAACGGTAATAATAGCCGGCGTAACACAACTGGTGGAAGGCGAAACGGTGAAGGAACTGAAATAAGAGTGCCCACTCAACGCAATAATTAATTTCACCACAGATTACACGGATTAACACAGATTTTTTAATCTTATTATCAATAATATAAATCATTAATCTGTGAAAATCCGTGTAATCTGTGGTGCACTCAAAACCATATACAATCATGAATTTAGCCAAATATTCATTAGACAATACCAAAGTCATCTACTTCTTTCTGGCTGTATTGCTGATCGGAGGTATCTCCTCTTTCAGCAGCCTGGGCAAGAAGGAAGATGCTCCTTTTGTCATCAAATCGGCCGTCATCATGACGCGCTATCCCGGTGCCGAGCCCGCCGAAGTGGAACGGCTGATCACCGAGCCCATCTCCCGTGAGATACAGAGCATGAGCGGAGTATACAAGATCAAGTCCGAATCCATGTACGGCATTTCCAAAATCACGTTCGAACTGCTCCCCTCGCTACCGGCTTCCTCCATCCCCCAAAAATGGGACGAACTGCGGCGCAAAGTGCTCAACATACAACCCCAATTGCCAAGCGGAGCTTCGGTACCCACAGTATCGGACGACTTCGGTGACGTATTCGGTATCTACTACGGACTGACAGCCGACGACGGATTCAGCTACGAAGAAATGAGGGACTGGGCCGAACGCATCAAGACACAGGTGGTCACTGCCGACGGGGTGATGAAAGTCGCACTGTTCGGCACACAGACCGAGGTGGTGAATATATTCGTCTCGGTGAACAAGCTGGCAGGCATGGGTATCGATCCCAAACAGCTGGCAAGCCTGCTGCAATCGCAGAACCAGATTATCAACACCGGAGAAATCAGCGCCGGCGAACAACAGTTGCGCATAGTAGCCAACGGTATGTATACCACGGTGGACGACATCCGGAACCAGGTAATCACCACCCGCGCCGGACAGGTAAAACTGGGTGACATCGCCGTCATAGAGAAAGGATACATGGACCCGCCGGGCACCATCATGCGTGTCAATGGCAAACGTGCCATCGGTATCGGCGTATCTACCGACCCGCAACGCGACGTGGTGCTGACGGGTGAGATGGTAGACCAGAAACTGGCCGAACTCCTCCCACTGATGCCTGTGGGACTGGACCTGGAAAGCCTTTATCTTGAAAACGTCATAGCCAAAGAGGCGAACAACGGATTTATCATCAACCTGATTGAGTCGATCCTGATCGTAATTGTCATCATCATGCTGGTGATGGGGATGCGTGCCGGAGTATTGATCGGCTCTTCACTGGTCTTCTCCATCGGAGGTACGCTGCTTATCATGTCCTTCATGGGTGTAGGACTCAACCGTACGTCACTGGCGGGATTTATCATCGCCATGGGTATGCTGGTGGACAACGCCATCGTGGTGACGGACAATGCGCAGATAGCCATCGCCCGCGGAGTGGACCGCCGGAAAGCATTGATCGACGGAGCCACCGGACCACAATGGGGATTGCTGGGAGCCACGTTCATCGCCATCTGCTCGTTCCTGCCGCTTTATCTGGCACCTTCGTCCGTGGCGGAAATCGTGAAGCCGCTTTTCGTCGTACTGGCCATCTCACTGGGATTGAGCTGGGTGCTGGCACTGACACAAACCACCGTATTCGGAAACTTTATCCTGAAAGCCAAGGCCAAAAATGCAGGCAAAGATCCGTACGACAAACCGTTCTACCACAAATTCGAAAAGATACTGAGCGTCCTGATCCGGCGCAAAATTGTGACGTTAGGGTCGATGATCGTGCTCTTCATCGTCTCACTGGTGGTGATGGGAATGATGCCGCAAAACTTCTTCCCGTCACTGGACAAGCCCTACTTCCGCGCCGACGTGTTTTATCCGGACGGATATGGGGTGAACGACGTGGCCCGGGAGATGAAGAAAGTGGAAGCCCATCTGCAAAAACTGCCGGAAGTGAAAAAAGTATCGATCACCTTCGGAAGCACTCCGCTGCGTTACTACCTGGCGTCTACCTCCGTAGGGCCGAAGCCGAACTTTGCCAATGTATTGGTGGAACTGAACGACAGCAAGTATACCAAAGAGTATGAAGAACAGTTCGACGGTTACATGAAAGCCAACTTTCCGAACGCCATCACCCGTACGAGCCTCTTCAAACTGTCGCCGGCTGTGGATGCAGCCATCGAAATCGGTTTCATCGGGCCCAATGTGGACACGCTGGTGGCACTGACCAACCGGGCACTGGAGATCATGCACCGGAACCCTGACCTTATTAATATACGTAACTCGTGGGGAAATAAAATACCCATCTGGAAACCGATCTACAGCCCGGAACGGGCACAACCCCTGGGAGTCTCCCGCCAAGGCATGGCTCAAAGCATCCAGATCGGGACAAACGGCATGACTCTCGGTGAATTCCGCGAAGGAGACCAGGTGCTGCCGATTCTGCTGAAAGGCAACAGTGTGACGGATTCCTTCCGCATCAACGACCTGCGTACATTACCGGTATTCGGCAACGGGCCGGAAACCACCAGCCTGGAGCAGGTAGTGTCGGAGTTCGACTTCCGCTATCGCTTCTCAAATGTGAAGGACTACAACCGCCAGATGGTGATGATGGCGCAATGCGATCCCCGGAGGGGAGTGAATGCCATCGCGGCCTTCAACCAGATATGGTCGCAGGTGCAAAAAGAGATCAAGGTTCCGGAAGGATACACCCTGAAATACTTCGGCGAACAGGAAAGCCAGGTGGAATCGAACGAAGCTCTGGCAAAAAACCTGCCGCTGACCTTCTTCCTGATGTTCACCACCCTGCTGCTGCTGTTTAAAACCTACCGTAAGCCGACGGTAATCTTGCTGATGCTGCCGCTGATATTTATCGGTATCGTACTGGGATTGCTGCTGTTAGGCAAGTCGTTCGACTTCTTCGCCATCCTCGGTTTGCTGGGACTGATCGGTATGAACATCAAAAATGCCATTGTACTGGTGGACCAGATCGACATCGAAAGTCGATCGGGACTCGATCCGCGCGAAGCCGTGATAAAGGCAACCGTCAGCCGTATCGTACCGGTGGCCATGGCTTCGGGTACAACGATCTTAGGTATGCTTCCGTTGCTGTTCGACGCCATGTTCGGCGGAATGGCGGCTACCATCATGGGCGGACTGCTTGTGGCTTCGGCACTGACACTGTTTGTGCTTCCGGTAGCTTATTGCGCCATCCACAGGATTAAGGGATAAAGAAATGAACTAAAATTTAAAAGTATATGATGAAGAATAAACTTATACTTCTGTTTGCATTGGGACTTTGTACACAAGTGCAGGCACAAGCCCCGCATCTGAGCCGTGAGGCATATCGTGACCGTGTGGAAGCTTACAGCCAGGTGCTGAAACAGCAGCATCTGAAATCAATGGCAAGCACGGACGCACGGAAAATAGCCTTTACAGGATTCCTGCCCAAAGTGGACATCTCCGCCGAGGGAACACTGAACCTGAAAGAGATGGACTCCTGGGACGGACCGGCCGGACAATACCGCAACCACACTTATCAAGGGGTATTCGTCGTGTCGCAGCCACTCTATACAGGCGGCGCCCTGCAAGCCCAAAACCGTATAGCCCAAGCTGACGAAAAACTCGATCAGCTGAGCGAAGAGCTGACACGCGACCAGATTCACTATCAGAGTGACGCCTTTTATTGGAACGCCTCTTCAGCCCGTGCCATGCTCAATGCTTCGGCACAATATCAGGAAATCGTAGAAAAACAATATGAAATCATCCAAGACCGTTTTAAAGACGGCGCTATCAGCCGCACCGACCTGCTGATGATTTCGACACGCCGTAAGGAAGCCGAACTTCAATACATCAGCGCACGCCAGAATTATACACTGGCTCTACAGAAACTCAATATCCTGATGGGAGAAGAACCCAACGCTCCCGTAGACAGCCTTTGCTCCATCGGTGTCGTGTGTCCGCCTGTCACCTTGCTCCCACTGGACGACGTACTGCAACGCCGTGCCGACTTTGCCAGCACAGAAGTCAACATCCAGAAAAGCGAGGCGCAACGCAAGGCAGCCCTGAGCCAGTACAATCCGCAAGTAAGCATGTACGTCACCGGCGGATGGACCACCGCTTCTCCCAACATGGGATATGACGTGAAGTTTACCCCCATCGTAGGCATGAGCGTAAATATCCCCGTGCTACGCTGGGGAGCCAGGTTCAAGACCAACCGGCAACAGAAAGCCTACACGGGTATACAGAAGTTGCAGCAAAGCTACGTAGTAGACCAGATCAACCAGGAACTGGCTGCCGCACTGACCAAGCTGCAGGAAACGGAAGAGCAGGTGAAGACAGCCAAAGAAAATAAAGAGCTGGCAGAAGAAAACCTGGACCTGATCACCTTCTCCTACAACGAAGGAAAAGCAAATATGGTCGACGTACTCTCGGCACAACTTTCGTGGACACAGGCACATACCAGCCTGATTAATGCTTACCTGGCAGAGAAAATGGCAGTGGCAGAATACAGAAAGGTTATCAGCGAATAAACGAAAGCTCTATTTTATACAGACAGAGGCTCTATTCCGAGTGAATAGAGCCTCTGTTTCGTATATACGCAGCCTCTATTCTGCCAAAAGTTGACTATTCCAACCACATATACACATAGAAAATCAACATTTTATATAAAAACAAGACACAAAGTAACATAATATACAACTTTTCATTGTATATTGCAGTCACAAACGAACAAGTAAATAATCCTAATCACAAAAATAATGAAAACAACGCATTGGATGATGTACACCCTACTGGGAGCAACACTTGCTTTAACAGCATGTGTTGAGGATGACAAAGACCTCTCACAACCCAAAGAACCGGAAAAAACGACAGACCTGGTCATACCGGATGATGCGGACTGGACCACTACAAGGAGTGTCAATCTCTCCATTACTTCGCCCGTGGCAACACGAGTGGCGATTTATACCGACGAATCATGCACCGACGCAAGTTTACTGACAGAACTGCCTGTATCCGAAGTTGCCAAAAACATCCGGCTGGATGTAGCCAAGGCAGACCGGGCATTATACGTACAGTATGCTACAAGCAAAGGGAAAGAAATGATGAACATCCCCCTCAATACGGCTTCTACACGTGCAGAGACCTTGGTCAAACTGCCGGAAAACGTGAGTGGATTTGACACAAACGGAGGAGAGGGTGCATACAGATATCAATGGTATCCCGCAAAAGGAGAAACGGCAACCCTGATGATGGAAGATAACTAGCCCGAAATGGGAGATTATGATTTCAATGATTTCGTTATCTGGTATCACACGCAAGCGATCTTCTTTGACGGCGGCAACGGAAGCAAAGATTCTTATGAGGCAGACGGAATTGAATTTGAAATCACTTTCCGTGCAATGGGAGGCTATCTGCCTTATCGCCTGGGACTGCAATTGGACCAAACATCTGCCAAATATATCGACGAGGTGATCGAAATAAACGGGAACGACCTTGTTAAGATGGAACTTCAGAATCCCGGAGAAGACGCTCCTGCTATCTTCATATTCACCGGCACCGATCAATTACGGAAACAGAATAACGACGGAACATTCTATAATACCGAAGCTGACCATCAGATAGCAGCCAATGACCTGGTAACGATTAAATACAGATTAAAGATCAACTGTTTCAACAGCTTAGAAAGAACAAAGGCATTATGGGCGGCGGCAATCTCAGAAAATCAGAACTTCTTCCTCCAGAAAGAAAAGAACGGAGGACGTGAAATTCACCTGAGAGGTTACGAACCGACTGCTTACTACAGCGATTCATACGCCGGTGAAGCCGGAAACAATATGCGCAGTGACATCAAATATTGCAGTACCGACAATTTCGTGTGGGGTATCAAAGTGCCTGTTAAGCTTGCACATCCACGCGAAAAGAAAGATATCATGGAGGTTTACGGCAAGTTCAGAAGCTGGATCACTAATCCGAATCTCTCACCGGACAGTCCGGACTTCAACGAAAACTGGTTCAAATATCTCGATTCATCTCAAGCAATAAAATAAGCCATCAAACATTTCATACCCTAATCCTATTATTCAAATAGGTATTTGTTTGATTTATTTTTCAGCCTGTCCGGTCATTCCCCCCTTGACTGTGGCAGGCTGAAGTTTTTCTTTATTGATTCTCTTCGCACGAATAGACTATCAGACCCTTAAAAGTTGAACATTTCAACCACTTTTGCCACATTCTTTGCGTGATTTGACAATATATACAATAAGTTTGTATCAGGATTCAAACAGAACACACAGCAAACTTACATGAATATACAATAAAATTATGAAAAGAATGAAAACCGCAATGTACACATTAGCAGGACTAATGTGTCTTTTGACATCTTGTGTAGACGACGACAAAGACCTTTCGGTACCACCCACCGGAAATACCACTGACCTGGTTATACCGGATGGTTTCGACTGGTCTACAACACGCACCGTCACCCTTGCGACCAATGCGCCGCATGCCGTTTCCGCTTCCATCTATCTGGACGAAGCATGTTCCGAACAGATAGCAGACCTTGCGATCCCGGAAGGAGACAAGAACACTTCTTTGGAAGTGCCGAGCGCCAATAATGCCATCTGGATCAAATATCCGGTAACCAACGGGGGATACGAAACTCAAAAGATAAGCATCAAGTCAAAAAACCTCACACGAAGTTTAGCGAACCGTTGGGAAGCCGACTGCTTGTTTCCGGATAGAGGAGTATCAGAAGGTGGCTGGCCTACTTCCACTATATATAAACCCGCTAAAAATAAATATGGTACACTTATGTTTGAAGACATGTGGCCTGAATTGGGAGACTATGATTTCAACGACTTCGTGATAAACTATCGGGCACAAACGACTTGGAGCGGATCCTCTGACAGAAAAAATGACTATTTGGATATTACCATCAGCCTGAAGCTACGTGCAATGGGAGGAAGTCTGCCTTATCGTTTCTGCATCCAGTTGCCGGGTAAAGCAACGGACATGAATGGAGATCTCATTGATTCCCCCACAATAACCAAAGATAAGATCACAGATTTTAAAATTGAATCGGCTACTAAAGGTATTGGTGTAGAGTTTCTCGCAAATGCTTCAAGTCCCATATTTGCCTTGACAGGACTTGATAACCTAAAAGGCTCAGACGGAACCCAATTCTACAACACACAAGCAGGTAAATTGATCTCCTCCAGTGCGGAAACACCGACTATCATTTTTTCATTCAAATTGAAAGTGACGTTAGATGATTCTAATTTCATATTCAACAATTTCTCTACCGCATACGACTTTGACTATTTCCTCCAAAACACCGAGAACGGACGTGAAATACACTTCGTCGGATTCAAGCCTACTGAATTATATAAAGGTTATGAAACTGACCGGAAAGAGGCTGGAAAGAACTATTATTGCAATAAAGACGGTTTTGTATGGGCACTGAAAGCACCTGTTGAAATGGGATGGGCAATAGAGAAACAAGATTTACTGAAAGTTTATCCGAAATTTAAGAGCTGGTTGGTGACCGGAGGATATGAGTTGGAAAATAATGTAGAAGAATCTAAATGGTATAATTACCCCCAAATTAGTAGTTTATACATCGATCCCCAAAAACACTAATCCTTCATCTCAATAGTAAAAATTAGTATCGGTTTTCTAAGGATTGCGCGAAAGTTGTTGGCAGAATTCGCCCTCAAGCCGGCAACTTTCAGAATCACAAATCAGATTAGTTTTTGCCTTCAGCCTGCCCGTTGTCTCATTCCACGGCAGGCTGAAGTTTTTTTATTGCATTTCTTTCTCACCACCAACGAATTTGCTTATCTTTGCACGCAAAGAAAACAAAATCGTATATACACACATGATTCTTTTTTTCAGAACCCCTTCCAAGAGCGTGATTGCCGTAGAGAGCAACCATGAACTTAACGCGAACGACAACAACAAACTCTGCTGGCTTTTTGGTGAAGCCGTGCCGGAAAGTGAAGAAAACCTGCAAGGCTGCTTTGTTGGGCCACGACGTGAGATGATTACTCCATGGAGTACCAACGCAGTAGAAATCACCCAGAACATGGGACTCGAAGGTATCAGCCGTATCGAGGAGTATTTCCCTGTAAAAGATGAAAATGCCGACTATGACCCAATGCTGCAACGCATGTACAAAGGTCTCGACCAAAACGTATTCACGACCAACCGCCAACCGGAAGCCATTATCTATATAGACGATCTGGAAGCCTACAATGAAAAAGAAGGTCTCGCCCTGTCAAAAGAAGAAATGGACTACCTGAAAAAGGTAGAATCGGATCTTGGACGCCGCCTGACTGACTCGGAAGTTTTCGGATTCGCACAAATCAACTCGGAACACTGCCGTCACAAAATCTTTGGCGGAACATTTATCATCGACGGCGTAGAGCAGGAATCGTCCCTCTTCCAGATGATTAAAAAGACTACTCAGGAGAATCCGAACAAAATCATCTCAGCTTACAAAGACAACGTGGCTTTTGCCGAAGGTCCGGTAATTGAACAGTTTGCCCCGGCAGACCACTCCAAACCCGATTTCTTCCGGATAAAAGATATCAAAAGCGTCATTTCGCTGAAAGCGGAAACCCATAACTTCCCCACCACAGTAGAACCTTTCAACGGTGCATCGACAGGTACAGGAGGAGAGATTCGCGACCGTATGGGCGGAGGTAAAGGTTCATGGCCGATTGCCGGAACAGCCGTCTACATGACTTCTTATCCACGCACGGAAGAAGGACGCGAATGGGAAGAAATCCTGCCGGTACGCAAATGGTTATACCAGACTCCGGAACAGATCCTGATCAAAGCTTCCAACGGAGCGAGTGATTTTGGCAACAAGTTCGGCCAACCATTGATCTGCGGTTCGGTACTGACTTTTGAACATACGGAAAACAATGAAACTTATGGTTACGACAAAGTAATCATGCTTGCCGGAGGCGTAGGTTACGGCACACAACGCGACTGCCTGAAAGGACAGCCGGAAGCCGGAAACAAAGTAGTAGTGATCGGCGGTGACAATTACCGTATCGGATTGGGCGGCGGTTCGGTTTCGTCGGTAGATACAGGCCGTTACAGCAGCGGTATCGAACTGAATGCCGTACAGCGCGCCAATGCGGAAATGCAGAAACGCGCCAACAATGTGGTTCGTGCCCTTTGCGAAGAGGACGAAAACCCGGTAGTATCTATCCATGACCACGGTTCGGCCGGACACGTAAACTGCCTCTCCGAACTGGTGGAAGAGTGCGGCGGGCTTATTGACATGAGTAAGCTGCCTATCGGTGACAAAACGTTGTCGGCCAAAGAAATTATAGCAAACGAAAGCCAGGAACGCATGGGACTCCTTATTAAAGAAGAGGCCATCGAACACGTACGCCAAATTGCCGAACGTGAACGCGCTCCGATGTACGTGGTAGGTGAAACGACCGGAGATCATCGTTTTGCTTTCCAGCAAGCCGACGGCGTCCGTCCGTTCGACCTGGCCGTAGACCAGATGTTCGGTTCTTCTCCCAAAACTTACATGATAGACAAGACCGTAGAACGTCACTATACAATGCCGGAATATGAAACATCCAAACTTCACGAATATCTGACCCGGGTGTTGCAGCTGGAAGCCGTGGCTTGTAAAGACTGGCTGACTAATAAGGTGGACCGTTCGGTTACGGGTAAAGTAGCCCGCCAGCAGTGCCAGGGAGAAATCCAGTTGCCTTTGAGCGACTGTGGTGTCGTTGCACTCGACTATCGTGGCGAGAAAGGTATCGCTACTTCTATCGGACATGCTCCGCAGGCCGCACTGGCCGATCCGGCAGCAGGTTCCATCCTTTCCGTATCCGAAGCGCTGACCAATCTGGTATGGGCTCCGCTGGCCGAAGGTTTGGACAGCGTATCACTTTCCGCCAACTGGATGTGGCCTTGCCGCTCTCAGGAAGGGGAAGACGCCCGTTTGTATACAGCCGTTAAAGCACTGAGCGATTTCTGCTGTGCATTGCAGATCAATGTTCCGACCGGAAAGGATTCTTTGTCTATGACTCAGAAGTATCCGAATGGAGAGAAAGTAGTTTCTCCGGGAACGGTAATCGTATCAGCCGGCGGTGAGGTTTCGGACGTGAAGAAAGTGGTTTCTCCCGTCCTTGTCAACAATGCCAAAACTACACTCTACCATATCGACTTCAGTTTCGACAGCCTGAAACTGGGTGGCTCGGCATTTGCGCAGTCATTGGGTAAGGTAGGTGACGAAGTGCCTTGTGTACAGGATGCCGAATACTTCCGCGACGCTTTCCTGGCAGTACAGGAGTTGGTGAACAAAGGACTGATTCTTGCCGGACACGACATTTCGGCAGGTGGTCTGATCACTACGCTGCTTGAAATGTGCTTTGCCAACGTAGAAGGTGGCCTGGAAATCGAACTTGACAAGATGAAGGAAACGGATATCGTGAAGATTCTGTTTGCCGAAAACCCGGGTATCGTTATCCAGATCAGCGACAAGCACAAAGACGAAGTGAAGAAAATCCTCGAAGATGCCGGCGTAGGCTTCATCAAGTTGGGTAAACCGACGGACGAACGTCATATTCTGGTAAACAAGGACGGTGCTACTTACCAATTCGGTATAGACTATATGCGTGATGTGTGGTATTCTTCTTCTTACCTGCTCGACCGCAAACAGTCAATGAACGGATGCGCCAAGAAACGTTTTGAGAACTACAAGATGCAACCGCTTGAATTCGCATTCATGCCGGGCTTCAAAGGCAAACTGTCTCAATACGGCATCACTCCGGAACGTCGTACTCCGAGCGGTATACGTGCCGCCATCATCCGTGAAAAAGGTACGAATGGCGAACGTGAAATGGCATACTCGCTCTATCTGGCAGGTTTCGACGTGAAGGATGTCACCATGACCGACCTTATCAGCGGACGCGAAACACTGGAAGATGTAAATATGATCGTTTACTGCGGAGGGTTCTCTAACTCAGATGTATTGGGTTCTGCCAAGGGATGGGCCGGAGGTTTCTTGTTCAATCCAAGAGCAAAAGAGGCGCTCGATAAGTTCTACGCACGTGAAGACACACTTTCATTGGGCATTTGCAACGGTTGTCAGTTGATGATGGAACTGGGATTGGTAAATCCGGAACACGAGAAGAAAGGAAAAATGCTGCACAATGAATCACATAAGTTCGAATCGACCTTCATCGGAGTCACTATCCCTACCAACCGCAGCGTTATGTTCGGCTCACTGAGCGGCAGCAAACTGGGTATCTGGGTAGCACATGGAGAAGGAAAATTCTCTCTGCCATACGATGAAGACCAATACAACGTAGTAGCCAAATACTCCTACGACGAATATCCGGGCAACCCGAACGGTTCCGATTATTCGATAGCTGCCTTGGCCAGCACAGACGGCCGCCATCTGGCAATGATGCCTCACCTGGAGCGTGCCATCTTCCCATGGCAAAACGCCAATTATCCTGCCGACCGCGTACACAGCGATCAGGTAACTCCATGGATTGAAGCTTTCGTAAATGCACGTAAGTGGATCGAAGAAAAGACTAAATAACAGGATATGCAACAATAAAGAAGGGCGGGTCTCAAAGTGAGGTCCGCCCTTTTTCGTCATTCAGCGTCCGTAACAAATCCTTTCGTAAAGTTTGCACTTCTCCACTCTTTTTATTAATTTTGTAAAATCATTCGCCCCCCGAAAGAATAATCATTAAAGGATTCCAGCTTGTATGAAAAAAATTCTTTTTCTTCTGCTCTTATTGCCTCTTATGGTCTCTGCACAAACCTACAAATATATCGGTGTAGAGGATGGGTTAAGCAACCGGAGGGTATATTACATCCAAAAAGATAAAAAGGGATATATGTGGTTCCTTACCCATGAAGGTGTGGACAGATATGATGGCAAAGAGTTCAAACGATATAAATTGATGGATAACGGTGAAGAACTGAATTCACTGCTTAACCTGAATTGGCTATATCTGGACCACGAAAATACCTTATGGGAAATAGGAAAGAAAGGAAAGGTGTTCCGTTACGACCCGTTACGGGATGAATTCACACTTGTCTACAAGCTACCGGAAGACGTGGTCAAAGACCGCCCCGCTCCCATCAGCTACAGCTTCATCGACAAGAATAACAACATCTGGCTGTGCAACGATGAATATCTTTATCTATACAACACCCATACGCAGCAAACCCTGCAGATCAGAAATGAAATTGAAGAAGATATCACTGATATCGAACAAATAGACGAAACACATTTCTTTATCGGTACGGAACAAGGCATTCATCACGCCGAACTAAAAAATCGGGCATTGCATCTGCTTCCGTGTGACAAACTGGACAATCTCCCGATACAGATCAACGAACTTTATTTCCACCGCCCTTCACGCAAATTATTCATCGGTACTTTCGAACGCGGCATATATGTCTATGACATGAACACCAAACGAAGTACCCAACCCCGAATGAGCCTGACAGACGTCAGCATCACACGCATAAAGCCACTGAACAATAAGGAACTGCTTGTTGCAACAGACGGTGCAGGAGTATATAAGATAAATGTAAACTCTTATCAGACCACTCCATACATCGTAGCCGACTACAACCAACACAACGAAATGAACGGCAACAACATCCCCGACTTTTATGTGGATGACGAACAGCGCATCTGGCTTGCAAACTATCCAATCGGCATCACGGTACGCAACAACCGCTATTCGGGCTATAACTGGATAAAGCATTCCATTGGCAACAAACAATCACTAATCAATGACCAAGTAAACTCAATCATTGAAGATAGTGACGGAGATTTATGGTATGGTACCAACAATGGAATCAGTTACTACAACTCCGCCAACGGAACATGGCATTCGTTCATGAGTTCCTTCGAAAAGGACGAACGTAATAAGAATCATATCTTCCTTACTGTATGTGAGGTAGAACCGGGGATCATCTGGGCTGCCGGCTATAGTTCGGGGATTTACCAGATAAACAAACGGACCCTGTCTGTGGAGTATGTTACTCCGTCTTCACTGTATGGAATCAATATCCAGCCGGACAAATATATCCGTTCTATCATGAAAACAGCCAATGGCGATATATGGTCGGGAGGTTATTACAACTTGAAGCGCATCAACTTTAAAAACAGAACTCTCCGCCTGTACCCAAGACTCAACTCCATCACCTCCATTATCGAAAAAGACAGCAAACAAATGTGGATAGGTACGGCAACCGGGCTTTATTTACTCGAGAAAGAATCCGGTAAGTATCAACGCATCGACCTGCCGGTAGAGTCTATGTATATTTATTCGCTGTACCAAGCAAAGAATGGACTTTTATATATCGGGACAAGTGGTTCGGGGCTATTGATATACGATCCGGAAAAGAGAAGCTTCACTCATTACCACAAAGATAACTGTGCATTGATTTCCAACAATATATACGCAATCCTCTCGGATGCGGATGAAGACATCGTCATGAGTACCGAAAACGGGCTGACCAGTTATTATCCGGCAGAGAAGCTGTTCCATAACTGGACCAAGGATCAGGGATTGATGGCCAGTCATTTCAATGCCGGAGCAGGCACGTTGCGTAAAAACGGCAACTTTATATTCGGCAGTTCCGACGGTGCCATCGAATTTAACCGAACGATGAAGATACCCAGAAAGTATTATTCCAAAATGGTACTCAGCGATCTGAAGATTTTCTACCAGACTGTTTATCCCGGCGAAGAAAGTTCTCCGCTAAATATGGATATTGATGACACCAAGGAGTTGAAACTGAGCTATAGCCAGAATATATTCTCACTCAAAGTATCGTCTATCAACTACGACTATCCGTCGAACATTTTATACTCGTGGAAACTGGAGGGGTTCTACGACCAATGGAGCCGTCCCGGAAATGAAAACATCATTCGCTTTACGAACTTGAGCCCGGGTGAGTACACCCTCCACATCCGTGCGGTATCCAATGAAGACAAACGCGTCGTACTTGAAGAGCGTACCATGGAAATCAGTATTGCCCAACCCATCTGGCTCAGTTTTTGGGCTATGCTGATTTATGCCGTCGTACTGGCGGTGATAGCCATCATTGCCCTACGTATGATCATCCTCCGGAAACAAAGGAAAATATCGGATGAAAAGATCCACTTCTTTATCAATACGGCACATGACATCCGTACTCCGCTGACACTGATCAAAGCTCCGCTCGAAGAGATACGCGAACGGGAAGCATTGACCAAAGACGGTATCAGCAACATGAACACGGCTTTACGAAACGTGAATGCACTGTTGCGCCTCACCACTAATCTTATCAACTTTGAACGGGCAGACGTATACTCGTCGGAACTTTATATTTCGGAATATGAACTGAATACTTACCTGACGGAGACCTTCAATGCGTTCCGTCCATACGCTACCGTGAAACACATCAACTTCACTTATGAAAGCAATTTCCGTTACCTGAATGTATGGATCGACAAAGAAAAGATGGATTCAATCCTGAAAAACATCATCTCGAATGCCTTGAAATATACTCCCGAAAACGGCAGCGTACACATTTACGCTTCCGAAACGAACGATACGTGGAGCGTTGAGGTGAATGATACTGGTATCGGAATCCCTGCCAATGAACAAAAGAAGCTATTCAAGATACATTTCCGGGGAAGCAACGCAATCAACTCCAAAGTGACCGGAAGCGGCATCGGGCTGATGCTTGTATGGAAACTGGTTCATCTGCACAAAGGAAAAATCAACCTTAACAGTGTAGAACATCAGGGTTCGTCTATCAAAGTGACTTTCCCGAAGGATAACAAGCATTTCCATAAAGCACATCTGGCTACCCGCGCACGCGAACTCAGCACGGAGCAAGTACCTCCTGTTTCTCCCGCCGATATTTACGAAAAGGCGAAAAAGCAGCATGACCAGAACCTGCAACGTTTACTGATCGTTGAAGACAATGATGAATTGCGTAATTACCTCACCCACACGTTATCGGATAATTACACCATCCAAACTTGTTCCAATGGCAAAGAGGCACTGACTATCGTAAAAGAGTATATGCCGGAATTGATCATTTCGGATATCATGATGCCGGAAATGCGGGGAGACGAACTTTGCGCCGCCATAAAAAATGACATTGAAACGTCACACATTCCCATCATCCTGCTTACGGCGCTGAATGATGAGAAGAATATCCTGGAAGGACTGAAAATAGGAGCAGACGAATACATAGTCAAGCCGTTCAACATCGGCATTCTGAAAGCAACCATTGCCAACTTGCTGACAAACCGCGCACTGCTGAAAAGCAAATATGCCAACCTTGAAGTCAGCGAAGAGGAAGAGGCCTCTCCTAATTGTGCAACAGATCTCGACTGGAAATTCATTGCTACGGTCAAGAAGAGTGTCGAAGAAAACATAGACAATCCCGCCTTCAATGTAGATGTACTCTGCAACCTTTTGAATATGAGCCGCACGAGCTTCTATAATAAGCTAAAGGCATTGACCGATCAGGCTCCCGGAGATTATATCAGACTGATCCGCCTGAAACGGGCTGCAACATTATTAAAGACCGGACAACACTCCATCACCGAAATATCCGAGATGACGGGATTCAGTGACGTCAAGTATTTCCGTGAAGTATTTAAGAAACATTTCAATGTGAGTCCCAGCAAGTACTCTAAAGAGGGCGGCAAAGAGGATAAGGAAGAAGACCCACAAGAGTAAGAAAAAAGAGAATAAGAGTAACATATCAAATGAATATTTATCTTGAAGCGTTCGGCATCTTTTTCAAGATTGGTGCCTTTACTATCGGAGGTGGCTATGCCATGGTACCTCTGATAGAAAACGAAATCGTAACCAAACGGAACTGGATTTCCAAGGATGACTTCGTTGATCTGCTTGCCATATCCCAGTCGGCACCGGGCATCCTGGCGGTAAACATTTCCATCTTTATCGGATATAAACTGCGCGGTATACGCGGAAGCCTTGTAACTGCCCTTGGAACGGTGCTCCCGTCGTTTATCATCATACTGGCCATTGCCATGTTTTTCCATAACTTCAAAGATAACCCCATCGTAGAACGTATCTTCAAGGGTATCCGCCCGGCAGTGGTCGCACTGATTGCGGCACCCACTTTCAGTATGGCGAAATCTGCCAAAGTCAACCGGTATACAATCTGGATTCCGGTTGTTTCTGCCCTGCTTATCTGGTTACTGGGCTTCTCTCCTATCTGGATTATTATCGCGGCAGGCGTAGGTGGCTTTTGCTGGGGAAAATGGAAACAGTCACATCGCTAATCATCCACTTTGACATTTAAACATTATGATCTACCTGCAACTCTTTTATACATTCTTCAAGATCGGACTATTTGGCTTCGGAGGCGGATATGCCATGCTCTCAATGATTCAGGGTGAAGTCGTGACACGCTATGACTGGGTTAGCACTCAGGAGTTTACCGACATTGTAGCCATCAGTCAATCCACTCCCGGACCTATTGGTATCAATGCCGCCACTTATGTGGGTTTTACGGCTACGGGCAGTGTCTGGGGATCTGTCATCGCCACGTTTGCAGTAGTGCTCCCCTCTTTTATCCTGATGCTCACCATCAGTAAGTTTTTTCTGAAATACCAAAAACATCCTGCCGTAGAAGCTGTTTTCAGCGGACTCCGACCTGCCGTAGTAGGACTGCTGGCGTCGGCAGCACTGGTCTTGATGAATACGGAGAATTTCGGTTCACCGACAGGGGATACTTATACATTTGTAATCAGCATTATCATCTTCTTAGTGGCCTTTATCGGAACGAAAAAGTACAATGCCAACCCGATTCTGATGATTATTGCCTGCGGAATAGCAGGACTGATATTATATTAGGAGAGGATTGATGAACCACAGGATGACACATTGATGAACCACAGAGTTTTCAGACAAAAGAACATAAGAACAAATAAAGAATAGCCTGTTCTTTTGTTCTTATGTCTAAAAAAAGCTCTGTGTTACTCTGTGGTGAACTACTTTATAATTTCACCTTCTTACTTACCGATTTCGATTCATTGTGCAAGCGGTCGAGTGCTGTCACAACATAACGGTATTTGGTCTTTCCGTCATCGTAGGGAAGTTTATAGAAATTGTTTCGGGTAATGGCAACGATATGCGAAGCGTCATCAATGTTCACTTTCTCTTTTCCATCAAAACGGTAAACCACATATTGCACGGCACGGTCCATCTCGTCTTTTGCTTTCGGAGCAGTCCAGAAAAGCATATAGCCATCTTCCGTCCACACTTTTTTCACTTTACGCACCTTGCCCGGAGCCTTATCGTCCATAAAATCAAAGACAGGAACCAGAGCAGGATACTTATGATACTCTTGCACAAGTGCGTCCCGATACTTCCCGGCATTTTCCACCACAGCGCTTGCCGGCCATTGGCAACTTCCGCCGATAGTCTGATAAGCTCTTTCCAGAGCCATCTTGCGAGGCAACTGATTAATGGACGGATTTTTCGGATCGGCATTCTGAACCGTATTCATTACGGATTGGCCGATGAACAAAGGACGGTTCTCCGTATTCTTTGCCCACCACTTCACCAGGGTTTCATAATCGGCAGCGGGGTGACCTATCTGCCAGTATATCTGCGGGATGTTATAATCCACCCAGCCATTACGCGCCCAGAGCAATACATCGGCATACAGGTCATCGTAATTCTGCAAACCATTTGTTTTACTACCCAACGGATCGTTCTTCTCGTTACGGTAAATACCGAACGGACTGATACCGAACTTCACCCAGGGTTTCAAGCCACGGATGGTTTCATGAATCTTCTGGATCAGTATGTTCACGTTGCTTCGGCGCCAGTCGGCACGGTTGGTGAATCCTCCGCCGTAACGGGCAAAGCTCGCATCATCGGGGAAGTCGACACCCTTTGCCGGATAAGGATAAAAGTAGTCGTCCATATGGATGGCATCCACATCGTAACGCGAAACAATGTCTGCCACCACCATACAGATGTGACGGCGGCTCTCGGGCAATGCCGGATCAAAATACAATTGATTATTGTAGGTGACAAACCATTCAGGATGGATATTGTACAGGTGATTGGCTGCCAGTTCACTCTTGAGCGATGTCTTTACCCGATAAGGGTTGATCCACGCATGGAACTCCATTCCCCGTTTATGGCATTCGTCAATCATAAACTGCATCGGGTCCCAATAAGGCGAAGGTGCCTGTCCCTGCACACCGGTCAGGAAACGGCTCCACGGCTCCAATTGCGAAGCATACAAAGCATCCGCTTCGGGGCGCACCTGAAATATGATTGCATTGATACCTGCTCCCTGCAAAGAGTTGAGCTGATCAATGAGTGTCTGTTTCAGCTTCTCGGTAGGTATGCCACGGAACTGACCATTCACTGCCTGTATCCACGCTCCGCGGAATTCTCTCTTCGGATAAGGGCTTTGTTGTTGGATTTGTGCCCCCACTCCTGTTGCAAGGAAGAGAGCTAAAAGAAGAATCAATTTTCTCAGGTTCATAATCGGTTTCATAAAAATGTGGTGCAAAGATACAATTTTGCTCCTCATTTGCAACGGCTAAGCGAGCAATTCACTATTCGCAAGGTGTTTTTAAGATAAAAGTTCCTTTCTCTGTTAGGTTAAACGTTTCCGACTCGTTATCTTTGCAGTCCAAGTAACGAAAACGCTTATGACTGACAGTAAATACATCTCCATAAAGGGGGCCAGAGTCAACAACCTGAAGAATATTGACGTAAACATTCCCCGCAATAAACTGGTGGTGATAACCGGCCTTTCCGGTTCCGGAAAATCATCGCTTGCTTTCGACACCCTCTATGCCGAGGGACAGCGCCGCTATGTAGAAAGCCTCAGCAGTTATGCCCGCCAGTTCCTGGGCCGAATGAGCAAACCGGAATGTGACTTTATCAAAGGGATTCCGCCTGCCATCGCCATCGAACAGAAGGTAAACAGCCGCAACCCGCGCTCCACGGTGGGTACTTCGACCGAAATCTACGAGTACCTGCGCCTGCTTTATGCCCGTGTGGGCAAAACCTACAGCCCTGTCAGCGGTGAAGAAGTGAAAAAACACTCCATCGAGGACATTGTAAACTGCATGCTCTCATATCCCGAAGGAACCCGCTACACGGTGTTGACGCAGATTTTTCTGCACGACGGACGCACACTTGAACAGCAATTGGAGATCGACCAGAAACAAGGTTTCAACCGTCTTGAAGTGAACGGTGAGATGGTGCGTATCGACGAATACGCTGCCGGCAAAGACGACGTAGTCTACCTTCTCGTCGACCGAATGACGGTGGCAACAACCAAGGATGCCGTCAGCCGCCTGACCGACTCGGCCGAAACAGCCATGTACGAAGGCAATGGCATGTGTATGCTTCGCTTTTATCAACCAGATGGATCAACCCGGCTTCACACCTTCAGCACCAAGTTCGAGGCCGACGGTATCATATTTGAAGAACCGAACGACCAGATGTTTTCGTTCAACTCACCGATCGGTGCCTGTCCGGTATGCGAAGGATTCGGCAAGGTGATCGGCATCGACGAACATCTGGTAGTGCCCAACCGTTCGTTGTCGGTCTACGACGGAGCCATCGTCTGCTGGCGGGGCGAGAAGATGGGTGAATGGCGCGAAGAACTGATTCACAATGCAGAAAAATTCAACTTCCCTATTTTCACCCCTTACTACGAGCTGACCGATGAACAGCGCCGGGTGTTGTGGGAAGGAAACCAATATTTCCACGGCATCAACGACTTTTTCAAGATGCTTGAAGAGAACCAGTACAAGATTCAATATCGTGTGATGCTGGCACGCTATCGTGGAAAGACGCTTTGTCCGAAATGCCACGGTACCCGCCTGAAACCCGAAGCGGGATACGTGCGCGTAGGTGGAAAAAACATCTCGGAACTGGTGGACCTGCCCATCACCGAACTGCAGAAGTTCTTCGATTCGCTTGAACTGAACGAACACGACCAAGCCGTAGCACGCCGCATCCTGACAGAGATCAACAGCCGCATCCGTTTCCTGATCGATGTGGGATTGGGGTATCTCACCCTGAACCGGCTCAGTAATTCGCTCTCGGGCGGTGAAAGCCAGCGCATCAACCTGGCCACTTCGCTGGGAAGCAGTCTGGTGGGCAGTCTCTACATCCTCGACGAACCCAGTATCGGGCTTCACAGCCGGGATACGGACCGCTTGATCCACGTACTCCGCCAACTCCAACAGTTGGGCAATACGGTAGTGGTGGTGGAACATGACGAAGAGATCATACGTGCAGCGGACTACATCATCGACATCGGCCCGAATGCCGGCCGGCTGGGCGGACAGGTAGTCTATCAGGGGGATATGAAAGATTTACAGAAAGGCAGCAACAGTTACACTGTGAAATACCTGCTGGGCGAGGAAAACATTCCCGTACCGGAACACCGCCGCCCGTGGAACAACTATATCGAGATAAAAGGTGCCCGCGAAAACAACCTGAAAGGAGTAGACGTACGCTTCCCGCTCAATGTGATGACCGTCGTAACAGGAGTCAGCGGATCGGGAAAGAGCACACTGGTACGTGACATCTTCTACCGGGCGCTGAAGCGTGAACTGGATGAATGCACTGAACGCCCGGGTGAGTTTGCATCCATCGGAGGCGACCTGCGCAACCTGCGCAACGTGGAGTTTGTCGATCAGAACCCCATCGGTAAGTCCTCCCGTTCGAACCCGGTAACCTACATCAAAGCATACGACGAAATCCGTAAGCTCTGGGCAGATCAGCCACTGGCCAAGCAGATGGGCTATACGGCAGGCTATTTCAGCTTTAACAACGAGGGCGGACGCTGCGAAGAGTGCAAAGGCGACGGAACCATCACAGTAGAGATGCAGTTCATGGCCGACCTGGTGCTGGAGTGTGAATCGTGCCACGGCAAACGCTTCAAAGCCGATACGCTGGAAGTGAAGTTCCAGGATAAAAACATTTATGACGTACTGGAGATGACGGTCAACCAAGCCATCGAGTTCTTCACGGAACACGGGCAAAAGAAGATCGTAAAGAAGCTGATCCCCCTGCAGGATGTCGGTTTGGGATATATCAAGCTGGGACAATCATCGTCCACCCTCTCGGGAGGAGAGAACCAACGCGTGAAACTGGCTTATTACCTGAGTCAGGAGAAAGCGGACCCGACTTTGTTCATCTTCGACGAACCGACCACCGGACTGCACTTCCACGATATACGCAAGCTGCTCGACGCATTCGATGCGCTGATCCGTCGCGGACACTCCATCGTGATCATCGAGCACAACATGGATGTCATAAAATGTGCCGATTACGTGATAGACCTCGGACCGGAGGGCGGAGACAAAGGCGGTAATATTGTGGCAGTCGGGACACCGGAAGAGGTGGCTGCCTGTGCGGCAAGTTATACGGGACAATTCCTGCAGGAGAAACTGAACCACTTGTAAAACAAGTAAGGGTTCTCTAATCAATTTTATCGGGAACTCACCACAAAGGGGCTGTCAAAAGTCTTTTCACCACAGAATACACAGATTATCAATATGGATAATCAATGACTTAAAATTCACCCTGTGTTACTCTGTGCCCTCTGTGGTGAGTTCCTTTTAAAGGAAAAATCAGAAGTAGAAGCCGAAGCCGACTTTCAGTCCGAACTTCGACCAATCGCTGTCTTTAAAACTCAAATCATAGTAAACAGCCGGCTCTATGGTCACTGTCCGTGTCAGGAAAAAAGCATAACCGGCCTCTGCACCAAGCGCAAAGTCGGTGGTGTCTCCCACCTTCCAGTTATAGCGGTTCATCTTCAATCCGGCACCTAAATAAATGCCACACTTATCAAAGTAATATCTTCCTCCGACACCCAGCGTGTATTTATCCTCAGGTTTGCTCCAGTTGGCACCGGCTGTAACCATCAACGCCACATTGTCCACCAGAAAGGCTCCGCCTTGCGCCTGCAATCCGAACTGTGTTTTCTCCGACTTGCTGTAAGAGAGTCCCAGCCCCGTCACCGAGGGATTCACAATCCACTTTCCTTTCTCAAACTGTGCCTGTGCCGTCACTGAAACAACAAGCAGACATACCATCCACATTAATTTCTTCATAACATTTCTATTTTTTCAGGTTGTTCATATGTTCTTCCTCCCGGCGGCGTTGCTGCATCTGTTCCTTTTTCCTCAGCACCAGCCAAAGAACGAGAACAATGACATACGAAGCAGCCAGGGTGAGATACTTCTCTGTATCGCTTACTTCATTATTGCGAGGCAGCAGATAAGCTGCTGTCACAGACACGTAGATCAGTAGGGCGACAGTAACCCAGGTTGATTTCTTTACTTTCTTCATACGAGTGTTAATTATGTAATAACTTCTTTAACTCCTGATTCGAGTTAAATCTATTTTTCCAAACAGCAAACCAAACGGCCGCCCCCAGCGTGCAAATACCTCCTATCGCATACGAAACGGTGTGTGACAATCCCAATCCTTCGGGAGCAATGCAAATATAAGTGGAGCAGACAGCTGTCATGAACAGGGCCGGAACCAGCGTCAATCCATACATCTTACGGGCACACGCCAGATAGACCGTAATGGCCCAGAGGGTAAATACCGACAAGGTCTGGTTGGCCCAGGCAAAGTAGCGCCAGATCATGTCGAATCCGTCCTTATCACGCAAACTATAAAGCAGCAGCCCGATGGCGGCAACAAACATCGGGACACAAATATACAAACGGCAGCGAATGCTTTTTTGTTCCAGTTTCAGGAAATCGGCAACAATCAGACGTGCCGAACGAAACGCGGTGTCGCCCGACGTAATAGGAGCAGCAATCACCCCCAGAATGGCAAGCACGCCACCCACTGCGCCGAGCCACCCTTTCGTGATGGCATCCACAATGACAGAAGCGTTGTTTTCCTCCATACCATGCTCACGATAAAAATAAGTGGCGGCAGCAGCCCAGATCAAGGCGACGATTCCCTCGGTAATCATGGCACCGTAGAATACGGGACGGCCATGACGCTCGGAAGTCATGCAACGGGCCATCAGCGGGCTTTGTGTAGCATGAAATCCGGAGATGGCCCCACAGGCGATACTGACAAACATGATTGGAAAGATAGGCAATGCGGCTGCATCCGGATGGGTATTCTGCAATCCGTCCCACAACTCGGGGAGCGCCGGATGATGGACATAGAGCATCACAAGGATGCCCACTGCCATAAACAGCAAAGCTACGGCAAACAGGGGATATATCTTTCCGATGATTTTATCGACCGGCAGCAATGTGGCGAGAATATAATAGATGAATACGACAATGATCCAGAAGGTGGTATCGAGGCTGTCGGGAGTGAGCTTTGCCAGCAGTCCGGCCGGACCTGCCACAAAGACGGCACCTACCAGAATCATCAGGATGACGGTGAAACCGCGCATCACCTGCTTGGTGGTCAGCCCCAGGTAGCGGCCGACAATTTCGGGTAAGCTCTCACCCCCGTTGCGAAGTGAAAGCATACCGGCAAAGTAGTCGTGCGTGGCACCGGCAAAGATGCTTCCCAGCACAATCCACAGGTAAGAAGCCGTACCGAACTTTGCGCCCATAATAGCTCCGAAGATGGGGCCGAGACCGGCTATATTCAGAAATTGAATCATAAAAATCTTCCAGGTGGGGAGAGGGATATAATCCACTCCGTCGGCATGTGTCAGTGCCGGGGTCTTTCGGTCGTCGGGGCCAAAGACACGCTCCACCAATCGTCCGTAAATGAAGTAACCTGCAACCAATGCCAGCAGGCAAATTGTAAATGTAATCATGGCGTGTTGAATTGTTAATCAGCGCAAATGTAACATAATCTGTGGAAACTACACAACTTTACAAAGGGTTTTGCTAACTTTGCGGACTTCTGTTCGCCACGGAAGGCAGTTTAGAAGACGTTTCACCACAGATTACACGGATTAACACAGATTAATACGAATTGATACGGATTGATACGGATTCTTTAACCGGATTCTCAATGAAATAAATTATCAATCTGTGTTAATCCGTGTAATCTGTGGTGAACATCAAAACCATTATATTTATGAACACCATCTATAAAAGCCATAACGACTCTTTCTCAGTGAAAAAGAGAGCCGGAAGAGGAACATCCCTCCTCTTTCTTTTTCTCCTCTCCTTACTTCCGCTCCATGCGCAGGCCTCCCCGAAACACGAGGTACGGGCTGCCTGGATCACTGCCGTCTACGGACTGGACTGGCCACGCACCAAAGCAACCACTCCCGCAGGCATCCGGCGGCAGAAGGAGGAGCTGATCGACATCCTCGACCGCCTGAAAGAAGCCAACTTCAATACAGTCCTTTTCCAGACACGTACCCGTGGAGATGTACTCTACCGTTCGGACATTGAACCTTTTAACTCCATACTGACCGGCAAGGTCGGCGGCGATCCCGGATACGACCCTTTGACCTTCGCCATCGAGGAGTGCCACAAACGAGGTATGGAGTGTCATGCCTGGATGGTGACCATCCCACTTGGAGGCAAGAGACACGTAGCCTCACTCGGCAAACAATCGGTAACCAAACGCCAGCGGGACATCTGCGTGCCTTATAAAAACGAATATTTCCTCAACCCCGGACATCCCGCCACCAAAGAGTATCTGATGAAGTTGGTACGTGAAGTGGTCAGCCGCTACGACGTGGACGGAGTTCACTTCGACTACCTCCGCTATCCCGAAAACGCGCCCCGCTTCCCGGACAGTTACGACTTCCGCCGCTATGGTAAAGGACGTTCGCTGGCACAATGGCGCCGTGACAACCTGACGGACATTGTGCGTTACATCTATAACGGAGTGAAAGCCATGAAGCCCTGGGTGAAGGTGAGCACCTGTCCGGTAGGGAAATACCGCGACACGTCACGATACTCCTCCAAAGGCTGGAATGCTTTTTTCACCGTCTACCAGGATCCTCAGGGATGGCTGGGCGAGGGCATTCAAGACCAGATCTACCCGATGATGTATTTCCGCGGCAACGGCTTCTACCCCTTTGCGCTCGACTGGCAGGAGCAAAGCAACGGACGCCACATCGTGCCCGGACTGGGAATCTACTTCCTTCATCCCGACGAGGGTAACTGGACCTCCGAAGAAGTGGAACGCCAGATACATTTCATCCGCGCCAACCACTTGGCAGGCGAAGCGCATTATCGGGTAAAGTACCTGATGGACAATACCCAGGAAGTATACGACATCCTCCGGGAGCAGTTCTATCAATATCCGGCACTGCAACCGCCCATGCCGTGGATCGACAACGCGGCTCCTACCGCACCGTCGGAACTAAATGTAGTTTCCACCGGCGACGGATATACCCGGCTCAGCTGGAAAGCTGCCACGGATAATGACAGACAGAATGCACCGATGTACATAATTTACGCTTCGGACACCTATCCGGTGGACATTACGAACCCGGAAAACATTCTTGTACAAAACCTGCGGGACACGCACTACACCTATGCTCCCATCCGTCCGTGGATGGCCCGGAAGTATTTTGCCGTCACGGCAGTGGACCGCTGCGGGAATGAAAGTGAGGCGACACAAGGAGGAAAATGACATTTTTTTTAATGATACAATTTAATACACTATCTTTGCAAAACAAACAACGAATCAAACAAACAAACCATCAAAACATTGAATTAAAAGTATGCGGTTCATCCTATTATTTATAAGTTGCTATATCACCATATTTTTACTCACAGCATGCTCTTTCGAAGAAGAACGACGGATATTGGTAATCCACTCTTATGAAAACGATTATCAAGGATACGCAGAATACAATAAACTGATAAAAAAGGAGTTCTCAAAAGCCCGTATACCGGTGAAACTCTCTTTCTTTTATCTAAATTGTGAACGCTATAACGAACCACAAGAAATAAAACGAATCAACCTTTTCATGGATTCTATTGCCAAATGGAAACCCGAAATCATTCTTGTGAATGATGATCAAGCCACTTATTCGTTACTGAAAAGCCACAATCCCATATTAAAAGAAATACCCATCGTGTTTTCCGGAGTCAACTATCCCAATTGGGAACTGATAAAGCAGTATGATAATGTGACCGGATTTGAAGACAAGATAGATTTTAGCAAAAACCTGAAAATGATAAAAAGGCTAACCGGTATAACTAATATTTACACGATATTGGATTATACTTTTTTAGACCGGAAAATCAGAAACCACATCAACTGTCAATTAGAGTCAACTGATATCATATCCAACTTAGACTGGCATCTGGACAAACAGGCATCATGGAAAGAAACTCACAAAGGTAACATAGTATTTACCGCCCTATCTGCACGCAAAATATCCGAGGAACAAACTGAAGACCCAACAAACGGTGCAGACTTTTTATGGGCTATCGGTAAATACAGCAAAATGCCTTATCTACAAACCAAATTAGACTATACGACGCTCACGATGGCATCTTTTTCTACCCAGATGCGCTTTACAGCCATCAATGAGCTTTTTGACTGCGGATATAATTTTCTGGGCGGATACATGACTCCGAGCCACATTCAGGCACAAGAATCTGTCCATGCAGCAGTGCAGATCCTTAGAGGGAAAAACATCACTGACATGTCTATCCAAGAAAGCTCCAAAGGATATTTTATCGACTGGAATGTCATGCAAAAAGAGGGTATGACCATTGCAGACATCCCCAATGAATATACCATCATCAATATTCCCTTTAAAGCCTTGCATCCCGTCCTTTGGTGGTCCGGTTTATTGGGTAGTATCTTTTTTATTCTCGGCCTACTGTCAGGCATCACCTACTTGTATTGGCGTGAAACCCAAAAGAAGCGTTCCATCCTCTATGAATTGGAAGATGAAAAAGAATCATTGGCACTGGCAGTGGAAGGAAGCGACACTTATGCGTGGCGGTTAAAAAACAACATGATGGTATTTGAAAATGCATTCTGGAAAAACTTAGACATAACTCCCCGCCCATTGACGATTCAGGAGTTCCTCTCTTTTGTAGATGCCGAATATCTGTCCGCAGCACAATTCCTTTTGGCAAAGAACGCCATCAGCAGCAAACACTTCATAAAGCTGAAATGTGATTTCAACGGGAAGGGGTATCAATGGTGGGAACTTCGATGCAGTACCATGGAAAGCGCTTTGGGAGGGCAGAAGACCACGGGACTTTTATTGAACATAGAAGATTATAAAAAACGGGAACAAGAACTGATAGAAGCACGTAAGATGGCGGAGAAAGCAGAGCTCAAAGAGTCTTTCCTAGCCAACATGAGCCATGAAATACGTACACCATTAAACGCTATCGTCGGATTTTCCACCCTGCTTGCTTCTCCTGATGATACAGACATCTCGCAAGAAGAAAAAGACCTGTATGTAGAAACCATCCACCGCAACAACGAACTGCTACTGAAACTTGTCAATGATATATTGGAAATATCCCGGATTGAATCCGGCTACATGTCATTCAAATACGACGATTATCCGCTGGCTACTCTTATCAACGATACTTACCAGACCCATAAGGTTCTAATTTCTCAAAATATCAATTTCATACTGGAAGAGAGTGGCGAAGACATTATCGTACATCTTGATAAAGACCGATTGATTCAGGTTATCACCAACCTCTTAAACAACGCTGTAAAATTCACTCAGGAAGGCTATATAAAACTGGGTTGGAAGTACCTTTCGCAGAATGAAGAAGTTGAAATTTATGTTGAAGATAGCGGAATAGGCATTCCGCAGTCCGAACAGAAAATGATATTCAACCGCTTCTACAAACAGAACGAATTCGCGCAAGGAACAGGACTGGGACTCTCCATCTGCAAAGTTATAGTAGAAAAACTTCAGGGAAGACTGTCATTACAGTCGACAGCAGGTGTAGGAAGCCGCTTCTCCATTTTCTTTTCCTGCAAAAAGCAATCCTTATAAACTCCGTCTCAGTCCTCCACAAGGATATATGCCCGGTAACGGCTCGTCTTCAGGACGGGGACCAATGGCAGATACCCCTTCACCACCCGGCCTTCTTCCGTATGCAACGGATGCCCGGCCTTCATCGCATTGTGTTCCTGCAATGCCTGCCCGTCGGATGGATAATAAGAGACACGAAACACCCCCGAAGCCCCGGATTGTACATAACGGTCGTATATCAGGCGGGACACAAGCCCCATATTCATGCGCAAATTGATTTCCACACAAGGATGGATGCGAAACACCGGAAGGAGAGCGAACCGGCAAATCATCATATCTACTCCCAGATAACCGGCATACTCCGTTCCTAAAGAGACGGACAATCGTCTTTGCAGCTCTTCCCGAAGCCGACGTAAAGCCGCCACAGGCACATAAGCCGACAATCTTCGTTCAATCTCCACATCGGACAGCAACCGGTTTCCTTCGTAAGCTCCACCAGCGTTGGTACGGAACAAAGAGTATCCGGCAAAAGTAATCCGCCCCTTTCCGTCCGAATAAAACTCCATGGCAAAATCTTCTACCTTATTATATACAGGTTCACCGACAACTCCTCCCTGCTGCTCTATAACCCGGGCACACCAACGCTCTATCAGAGGAGTGAACACTCCCTTGCACCAGTTCAGCCCTTTACCGCTTCCGGACAAGGGGGCTTTGAGCAGACAGCGTTCCAGACTCTCTACAAATGCTCGGCAATCGGACAAAGCGGTTAGGTAACAAGACTCTCCACAAAACGCTTCATCCACTTGCAGACCGGACAACAACTTCACGGCTTGCAAACGATGGGACAGATTGCGCAACCGCCCTATATCCTCCACCGAAGGTACCGCAGCATCGGGTACTCCCAATGAAAGCAGACGTTTCCGGAGTGCCGGATTCCATCCCCAGGGAACCACCGAACGTACTTCCGAAAAATCTTCGGCCTGGGTTCTCAAAGATGCGGGAAGCGGAAATAAGTCGAGCATCTCTTCCAGAAAAGACTGATTATAGGCAGACGGAGCAAGCACACCGCACGGCCCGTCCGTAAACCATACGGGAAGCAACGCCAACTCTTCCGCCATCCGGCGGGCGGAGGCAGGCGGCATATAATTGACTTCGCCACTGGCAAGAGCCAGATCCTGATCGGGATTAAACAAGTAAAGCAGATTCGACATTAGCATCAATTAATTAAACAGAATTCATCCGGATGCAGAGACTTGTACGAGTGACAGCAACGAACAGTTACGTGTTTTTTCACCCTAAGATACATCCATGCCCGAGGATAGAAACTATCATTTAATTCCTTAAACGTATCGTCACCTGTCCTTTTGTTGCCATTTCCGGTTTTTCACTTACAAACCCTTTGTTCTCCAAGAAGCAACTAACATTAAAACCGGGAAATTTCCTGCAAATATATGCACAAAAACGCATATAAAACCGAGAAACAAGTCATTTTCTGCGGGGCAAACCGTCACTTTCCGCCAGGCAAAGACTTCACTTCCCCCGGGAAAAGACTTCACTTCTCCGGAGCAAAGCCTTCACATCTCCCGGAGTGACGATTGACAGCCCATCAACAAAGGCTCTTCTCCCCTTCCCCGACTCTATTTCCTCTCTCCCGGCGAAGTATTTCAAACTAACAAAAGAAACCCTTTTTCAAAGAAATACCGGCATAAACTACCGAAAATGAAAAACTATATTTATATTTGCAAGCAAACACTGAAGTAGACAAGCAAAAGCATAATTGCCCGATTGAACTGGCTGCGTTTTTTCAGAAGCAGCTTGCCGTTGACCCGAAATAACGCCTCTACCACCTATTAGGAATACCGTTTTGACAAAATGAAGCAAAAGATAAACTTGCTAAACGAAACTACAATTTTGCTATCTCTACTTTGCAATTTCTAAAAAAAGGCTTATATTTGCCCCCCGAAAAACCCAAGAAAAGAGATGGAAACATTCTACCGCACACATGCCTACCTTGTTGAGCACACCAATGCCCCGGTCCGCCGCGACTTGATGGACGAAATAAACTGGAGTGACCGACTGATTGGTATCAAAGGAACACGTGGCGTGGGAAAAACCACTTTCCTGCTTCAATACGCCAAAGAGAAATTCGGAACCGACCGTTCATGCCTCTTTATCAACATGAACAATTTCTATTTCTCCGGACACAGTATCGTCGACTTCGCCAATGAATTCCAAAAACGGGGCGGAAAGGTATTGCTGATCGACCAAGTATTCAAGCATCCCGACTGGAGCCGCGAATTGCGTATGTGCTACGACCGTTTCCCCAATCTGAAAATCGTATTCACCGGTTCATCCGTCATGCGCCTCAAAGAAGAGAATCTGGAGTTGCGCGACATTGTGAAGAGCTACAACCTCCGGGGCTTTTCGTTCCGCGAATTTCTGAACCTGCAAACAGGCATGAAATTCCGCCATTATACACTCGAAGAGATATTAAGCAGCCACGAACAGATAGCCAAGGGAGTACTTTCAAAAGTCCGCCCGTTGGATTATTTTCAAGACTACCTCCACCACGGTTTCTACCCCTTCTTCCTTGAGAAACGCAATTTCTCGGAGAATCTGCTCAAAACCATGAACATGATGGTAGAAGTAGATATCCTGCTTATTAAACAAATTGAGCTGAAATATCTCTCAAAGATAAAAAAATTATTATATTTGTTGGCTGTAGACGGGCCGAAGGCCCCAAACGTAAGCCAATTGGCAAGCGACATACAAACATCACGCGCCACGGTGATGAATTACATCAAATATCTGGCCGACGCACGACTGATCAACCTGGTCTATCCCAAAGGGGAAGAATTCCCCAAGAAACCATCGAAGATTATGCTGCACAACCCCAATCTGATGTATTCCATCTACCCTGTAAAGGTGGAAGAACAAGATGTGCTGGACACTTTCTTTGTAAACACGATGTGGAAAGACCATAAAGTGCATAAAGGTGACAAAAACACCTCGTTCATGGTAGACGAAGTGATGCCTTTCAAGATATGCTGCGAAGGGGTGAAGATCAAGAACAACCCCGGAGTGACGTATGCTTTGCATAAGGCCGAAATTGGCCGTGGCAACCAGATACCTCTCTGGATGTTCGGTTTTTTATATTAACATCTAATCTCAGTCATTATGGATTACGAAAAGCTTGAACAACTGAAACGCCTCCACGACAGCGGAGCGTTGAACGATGAAGAATTTGAAAAAGAAAAGAAAAAGATATTGGATGAAGAAGATGCGGGCAAACCCACAACCGTACTCCCCATGGGACTGACAGAAAATACTTATCTGGCACTGATGAACTTCGCCATGTTCATACCGTATGTAGGCTGGATTGCCCCCATTGTGCTTTGGATCATGGGCAAAGAAAGTTCCGCACCCGTCAACCGCCAAGGCAAATACATCCTGAACTGGTACATCAGCTGGTTTCTGTACGGCATCGTGCTGACGGTACTCTTCATCATATTCATGTTCAGCGGCATAGTATCCATAAGCGATATGAATTATGAAAACGACCAGAGTTCTCCATTGGCGGTCCTCTTGAGCATATTCGGCGGAGGAGCCGGAATCCTGCTTCTCCTGATACTCGGAGTAGGCTGTTTCCTGTGTCTGCTGTTCCCTATCATCGGAGGCATCAAAGGGCTGAACGGAAAAACATGGAAGTATCCGCTTTCCATACCGTTTTTTAAAGTCTCAGCTTCTGGCAACTAAAACAAGGACAGATTATGGATTACAAGAAATTGGAAGAATTAAACCGGTTGCGCCAATCAGGCGCATTGACCGACGAGGAGTTTGAACAGGAAAAACAAAAGATACTGAATGGTGAATCCCGTAAAGATACATTTGGCATTTCGGACAGCAGCTATCTGGGTTTGATAAACCTTCTGCTCCTGATACCGACATGGGGATGGATTGTTTCTATCGTCGCATGGATCATCGGCAGAGATAAATCGGAAGCCATCGCCATACAAGGAAGATACATCATCAACTGGCTGATCAGTTGGGCCATTTACATGATAATAGTAGGAATTACCCTTGCGGGAAACCTTTTTGGAGCCCTTATCGGCTCGTTGAGTTCCCCTTTAGGACTGTTAAGCGGTTCTTTCTTTACGCTAAGGGCATTACCTATTATCCTTTTATCAGCTGTTTTTTTTGTGTTCCCCATCATCGGGGGAATCAAAGGACTGAACGGAAAAACATGGAAGTATCCGCTTTCCATACCGTTTTTGAAAAGCTCAGTTTCTGACAACTAAAACCATACCGGATATGGACAACAAGAAATTAGAAGAATTAAACCAGATACGCCAATCGGATACACTGACCGTAGGGATCGACCGCGAAAAACTGAAGTTTTCTGACGGAGAAAAAGCCCCGTCCAGGCTATCCCTTCCTCTTGGGGTAGAAGAGCATTGGTGTCTGGTACTGATGAATTTCCTGATACTGGTTCCTTTGATTGGATGGCTCGCTCCAATTCTTTTTTGGATGAATGCCAAAAGCATATCAGCCAAAATTAACAGACAGGGAAAATACATACTGAACTGGTACATCAGTGGCATTCTGTATTTCATAGTGTTCAATATCTGTATGCGATTCAACATGAATGCTAATATGAACTTCATCAGAGAATATACCATGACAGCGGAAGGATATGATGTTAATCTCTATCCTATGTATTTTGAGAAGTTCTTTGAAAGTCCCTCAATTGCTATCGGGGGAATTTTGATTATAATTGGTTGTATAATGTTCGCACTGTCCATTTTGTTCCCCATCATCGGGGGAATCAAAGGATGGAATAAACATACATGGAAGTATCCGCTTTCCATACCGTTTTTGAAATAAACAAATAAATTACTTACTTAAATATTATTTTTAGTTATGACTAAACAGAAGAAATTCATCACATGTGATGGTAATCAGGCTGCTGCACATATCTCGTATATGTTTTCAGAAGTAGCTGCCATTTACCCCATCACTCCTTCTTCTACGATGGCTGAATACGTAGACGAATGGGCTGCCGCAGGACGTAAGAACCTCTTCGGCGAAACAGTATTGGTACAGGAAATGCAATCTGAAGGTGGTGCGGCAGGTGCTGTTCACGGTTCTCTTCAGGCCGGTGCACTGACTACTACTTACACTGCTTCTCAGGGTCTTCTTTTGATGATCCCGAACATGTATAAGATTGCCGGTGAGTTCCTGCCTTGCGTATTCCACGTATCGGCCCGTACACTGGCTTCTCACGCACTGTGTATCTTCGGTGACCATCAGGACGTAATGTCTGCACGCCAGACAGGTTTCGCCATGTTGGCTGAAGGCTCTGTACAGGAAGTGATGGACTTGGCCGGTGTTGCACACCTTGCCACAATCAAAGCCCGCGTTCCTTTCATGAACTTCTTCGACGGTTTCCGTACTTCACACGAAATCCAGAAGATCGAAATGCTGGAAAACGAGGACCTCGCTCCGCTGGTTGACCAGGAAGCTCTTGCTGAATTCCGTGCCCGTGCGCTGAACCCGATGAATCCGGTTGCCCGTGGTATGGCCGAAAACCCTGACCACTTCTTCCAGCACCGCGAATCATGCAACAACTACTATGACGCTGTTCCTGCCATCGTTGAGGAATACATGAACGAGATTTCCAAGATCACAGGACGCAAATACGGTTTGTTCGACTACTACGGAGCCGAAGATGCAGAACGCGTAATCATCGCCATGGGTTCTGTAACCGAAGCTGCCCGCGAAGCTATCGACTACCTGACCAGCCAGGGCGAGAAAGTAGGTTTGGTTGCAGTTCACCTGTACCGTCCGTTCTCTGCCAAACATTTCATGGCTGCCGTACCTAAGACTGCCAAAACAATCGCAGTACTCGATCGTACAAAAGAACCGGGTGCTAACGGCGAACCTCTGTATCTGGATGTTAAAGACTGCTTCTATGGCACAGAAAATGCTCCGGTTATCGTAGGTGGTCGTTACGGTCTGGGTTCTAAAGACACTACTCCTGCCCAGATCATCGCCGTATTCAAGAATCTGGCTATGCCGATGCCGAAAAACCACTTTACTATCGGTATCGTAGACGACGTAACTTTCACATCTCTTCCTCAGGAAGCAGAAATCGCTTTGGGCGGCGACAGCATGTTCGAAGCTAAATTCTACGGTTTGGGTGCTGACGGTACGGTAGGTGCCAACAAAAACTCAGTGAAGATTATCGGTGACAACACTGATAAACACTGTCAGGCCTACTTCTCTTATGACTCTAAGAAGTCAGGAGGTTTCACTTGCTCTCACCTGCGCTTCGGTGACGACCCTATCCGTTCTACTTATCTGGTAAACACTCCGAACTTTGTGGCTTGCCACGTTCAGGCTTACCTGCATATGTATGACGTAACCCGTGGTTTGCGTAAGAACGGTTCGTTCTTGCTGAACACCATCTGGGAAGGCGAAGAACTGGCAAAGAACCTGCCTAACAAAGTGAAGAAATACTTTGCACAGAACAACATCTCTGTATATTATATCAACGCAACCCAGATTGCACAGGAAATCGGTTTGGGCAACCGCACCAACACCATCCTCCAGTCTGCTTTCTTCCGTATCACAGGCGTGATCCCCGTAGACCAGGCTGTAGAACAGATGAAGAAATTCATCGTGAAATCTTATGGTAAGAAGGGTGAAGACGTTGTGAACAAGAACTACGCAGCTGTTGACCGCGGTGGCGAATACAAGACTTTGGCTGTTGACCCGGCTTGGGCTAACCTGCCGGATGATGCTAAAGTTGAAAACAACGACCCGGCATTCATCAACGAAGTGGTTCGTCCGATCAACGCTCAGGACGGAGACCTGCTGCCTGTATCTGCATTCAAGGGCATCGAAGACGGAACCTGGTATCAGGGTACTTCGAAATACGAAAAACGCGGTGTAGCTGCTTTCGTACCGGAATGGAACGCAGAAAACTGTATCCAGTGTAACAAGTGTGCTTACGTTTGTCCTCACGCTTCTATCCGTCCGTTTGTACTCGACGCAGAAGAGCAGAAAGGTGCAAGCTTCGAACAACTGAAAGCTGTAGGCAAAGCATTCGACGGCATGACATTCCGTATCCAGGTTGACGTTCTCGACTGTCTGGGTTGCGGTAACTGTGCCGACATCTGTCCGGGCAACCCGAAGAAGGGTGGCAAGGCTCTGACTATGAAACACCTTGAAAGCCAGTTGGCTCAGGCTGATAACTGGACTTACTGTGCAGACAACGTGAAGAGCAAACAACACTTGGTAGACATCAAGGCTAACGTGAAGAACTCTCAGTTCGCTACTCCATTGTTCGAATTCTCGGGAGCTTGCTCAGGTTGCGGTGAAACTCCGTATGTGAAACTGATTTCTCAGTTGTACGGTGATCGCGAAATGGTTGCCAACGCTACCGGATGTTCTTCTATCTACTCAGGTTCAGTACCTTCAACTCCATATACAACAAACGCAAAAGGACACGGTCCGGCTTGGGCTAACTCACTGTTCGAAGACTTCTGCGAATTTGGTTTGGGTATGGAACTGGCTAACGAAAAGATGCGTGCACGTATCGTGAAGTTATTCAACGAAATCCTGGCAGCCGACAATGCTCCGGCTGAAGCTAAGGAAGTATTGAAAGCATGGATCGAAAACATGTACGATGCAGACAAGACCAAAGAACTGGCTCCGCAGATCGAAGCAATCATCGAACAAGGTATTGCGGCAGGTTGCCCGATCAGCAAAGAGCTGAAAGGTCTGACTCAATACTTGGTTAAACGCAGCCAGTGGATCATCGGTGGTGACGGTGCTTCTTACGATATCGGTTACGGTGGTCTCGACCACGTTATCGCTTCGGGTAAGGACGTTAACATTCTGGTTCTGGATACAGAGGTTTACTCTAACACAGGTGGTCAGTCTTCTAAAGCCACTCCGGTGGGCGCCATCGCTAAATTTGCCGCTTCCGGTAAACGCGTACGTAAGAAAGACCTCGGTCTGATGGCTACTACATACGGTTATGTATATGTTGCACAGATCGCTATGGGTGCTGACCAGGCTCAGACTCTGAAAGCTATCCGCGAAGCTGAAGCATATCCCGGACCGTCACTCATCATCGCTTACGCTCCGTGTATCAACCACGGTCTGAAAGCCGGTATGGGTAAGAGCCAGGAAGAAGAAGACAAGGCTGTTAAGTGCGGTTACTGGCACTTGTGGCGTTACAACCCGGCTCTGGAGGCTGAAGGCAAGAATCCGTTCACGCTGGATAGCAAAGAACCGAACTGGGATGACTTCAAAGGCTTCCTGAAAGGCGAAGTTCGTTACGCATCGGTTATGAAACAGTATCCTGCAGAAGCAGAAGAACTGTTCCAGGCTGCCGAGGACAACGCTAAGTGGCGTTACAACAACTACAAGCGTCTGGCCAACCAGGCTTGGGGTGTTGCTGAATGATCTTTGATCAGATAATATAACTCTCAAAGGGGGAAGGGACTAAAATAGGTTCTTTTCCCCTTTTTTGTCAAATAGAAATGAATAGGTTTCACCACAGATTACACGGATTAACACAGAACTCTTAATTCGATATATTGACGAGATAAATTATCAATCTGTGTTAATCCGTGTAATCTGTGGTGACCCCCAAACGGAATAATTATGAACATAACCATACGACCAACCCGACTTGAAGAACTCGACCAAGTGATGCCATTCTACGAACGTGCCCGCCGCTTTATGGCTGCCAATGGCAATGCTAACCAGTGGATCAACGGATACCCCTCCCCTGATGATATCCGGCAGGACATCGAAAACGGGGACAGTTATGTATTTGTAAATGAAAACGGGGAGTTGGAAGGTTGCTTTACCTTCATCCGGGGAGAGGACCCCAACTATAAAGTTATCAAAGACGGCGCTTGGCTCAACAATGCTCCTTACGGGGTAATCCATCGCATCGCATCCGGCGGACGGGTAAAGGGATTGATGGACTTATGCCTGGAATGGTGTTCGTCCCACTGTCCGAACCTGCGTGTAGACACTCACCGTGACAATAAAGTTCTCCAAAACATTCTCTTGAAGAACGGTTTCACCTATTGTGGCATCATTTATGTGAAGAACGGTACGGAACGGCTTGCCTACCAACGCACCGCCGTTACCCGATAGACAGAACTCAGAAGTTGGATTCCCGGACACACATATACCGCTTATGATTCAGGAATCCAGCTTTCTATCAGTTCCCGGTGTTCGTCACGCCATTTTCGGACAAGGTCTTCTTCGTCCATCCGTGCATCTTTCAATGCTTTCATCAACGAACTGATCTCTTCTGTAGTGAATTTAATATTGCTGAAAAACTTTGCCGCAAAAGGATCTTTCTCCGTAAATCCTTTCCATCCGACGACATAGATAGATTCCACATTCCCATAAGTACCTTTCGGGTCATGCAGGAACTTCAGGGGATAGCGATCGAACATCCAATGCGGTGTCCATCCGGTGATGACGATCCACGATTCTTTATCCATGGCTTTCTGCAAGGAAGCCAACATGGTAGAGCTACTGGAAGTAAGCAACTTATATCCATCGAGCCCATAGTCCGCAATAGCCTTATCCGTAGTTTTCATAATGCCCGCTCCGGCATCGATCCCGACAATCTCGGAAGAGAATTGCCCTTTATGGGAAGCAAGTTCTCCGATTGAGTCGATACTGACGTACTGAGGCACTACCAGCCCGACCCTTGCACTGTCATATACCTCACCGATAAACTCGATCTGATCGCCATACTGATCCATGTAGTCTTTCATCGTCACAGGCAGCCAGGCATCCATAAACACATCCGCTTTCCGACGCGAAACCGACGCAAAGATGGGGGCCACATCCGCATTGAGCAGTTCTACCTCATACCCCTGCTCTTCCAGCACCACTTTGGCCAGATGACTCATGGCAATGCCCTCCAGCCAGTTGGCATAGGCGATGCTTATCTTCTTTTTCCCGGTATCCGGGTTACAGGCCGTACACATCACGGCCAGTAACAACAACAAACTTCCTATTATCCTATATTTCCGCATATCGATTCTTTCTCCTTTCTATTTTTTGTTCTTACGACGAACCATCCCTTGGGTAATCCGGTCCAAAATAATTGCCAGTATCACAACCGCTATACCTCCTTCAAAGCCCAAACCGATTTTCATCTGGGTAATACCCTTCAGAACGATTTCACCCAAGCCGCCTGCCGCAATCATAGCTGCAATGACAACCATGGAAAGAGACATCATAATCGTCTGGTTCACTCCGGTCAGGATAGTGGGCAAGGCCAGAGGCAACTGCACTTTATAAAGCAGCTGCCACCGGGTGGCCCCGAACGAACGCGAAGCCTCTACCACGTTCTTCGGTACCTGGCGAATGCCAAGTCCCGTCAGCCGAATCACCGGAGGCATTGCAAAGATGATGGTGGCAAACACTCCCGGCACCACCCCCAGCCCGAAAAACAGGACGGCAGGTATCAGGTAGACAAAGGCAGGCATGGTCTGCATCAGGTCCAGTATGGGGTGTATCACTTTCTCCGCACGGTTACTGTTTGCCGTCCACACCCCGATGGGCACCCCCACGATAAGGGCGAGACAGGTAGATGACAGCACCAGTGCCAATGTCTGCATGGTGGCCTCCCAAAAGCCCATACCGTAGATAAGCAGCAACCCTAAAAGGGTGAAAACCGCCACCCCGCGCCCGGCTTTCATCCATGCCAGCAACACCATTGCAGCAATGGTCAGATAAAAGGGGATACCAAACAAGATATGCTGAAACCCATTGATAAAACTGCCGATGCCCAGATTCAGCGCATCGAAAAAAGCGGAGAAGTGTATCATCATCCAGTTGATGAGCTCCTCAATATATTGTCCTATGTTGATCATAATTCTATTGCATTTTGAATAATTTCATTGATTTCCTGTTTGTTCTTTCCGGTCACTTCGAAAATGAGCGATGACAAGGGGACGACTCCCTGAAATTCACGGCCTTCGTTCACCACCCAGATAGGAGAATTGGTTTTGGTCATCAATGGCAGGATGTCTTCCAATATCGTATCTCCCAGCACCGAATGCACTTCTTCGCGAACGACCGACTCTATTGACTTCACCTGCTCTTTACGCAACCGGAGCAAATCCTTTAAACGCACCTCTCCCACCAACACATTGTTTGCATCGACCACAGGCAACACGGTCAGATTATGTTCGAACATTTTACGGATCAGAACTTCCGGCCCTTCTTTCTTCAACCGGGCCACGAGGGGTTTATCAACCATCACCGAAGCGGCGGTAATGATCTTGCTACGATCCACACTCTCCACGAAGCGTTCCACATAAGCATTCGCCGGCTCTGTCAGAATCTCCTCCGAAGTACCTACCTGCACCACTTCCCCATCCTTCATGATGGCAATCCGGTCACCCAGCTTGATGGCTTCATTCAAATCGTGAGTAATAAACACAATGGTCTTTTTCATTTTAGACTGTAAAGTCAGCAATTCATCCTGCATTTGTATACGGATCAAAGGATCGAGGGCAGAAAAAGCTTCATCCATCAGCAGCACTTCAGGATCGTTGGCCAGAGCACGGGCCAGCCCGACACGTTGCTGCATCCCGCCGGACAGTTCGCCGACCATCTGATTCTCGTAACCTTTCAAACCCACCAACTGCATACTTTCCATCGCCCTGTGCTCACGTTCCTGTTTTTTCACTCCTTGCAGCTCCAGCCCGAAAGCTATGTTATGCAACACCGAACGATGGGGCAACAGTCCGAAATGCTGGAACACCATAGCCAGTTCTTTTCTCCGGATACGGAGCAGCTCTTTATCGGTAACATTCGAAATGTCTCTTCCATTGATGATTACCTCACCGGAAGTAGGTTTTATCAATCGGTTGATACAACGCAGCAAAGTGGATTTCCCACTCCCCGAAAGTCCCATAATCACGAATATCTCTCCCTCCCGGACAGAGAGGTTTGCATCTTTTACGGCAACCGTGCATCCGGTTTCCTTTAAGATCTCACTCTTGCTCTTTCCTTCTTTCAACATACGCAAAGCATGCTGCTTGTCGTTGCCAAAAATGAGATACAAGTCTTTAATCGTTATTTTACTCATACATAATAGGGTTTAGATTATTAAAAAACGGACCGGGCGGCCTACACACACGAAAACAAACACTTCTTTATAGTAAAAAAGTTGATACCGGAAAACAACGGTTGTGTTGTTCCCCCGGTCAAATATGATTTCTTAACCCGGTTATTACAGACAGGATTCCTGTCAACAGATAGTTACTATATCCCGAAAGTCAAATTCACATCCATACACAGGTATTACCCAAAGATGTGTGTACGGACAATTAAATAAACAAGCCGAGCGTTCAAATAGTTCATCACATTATTTTCGATGAACACGCCGCATGTACATAAACTGCCACAAGAAAGCCGGCATCACCCCACTCAAATACTGTCGCTCTTCCACCTGTGAAGTTTAAGGTCGACACAACCGTTTTTTCGGAATGAAACACCTTCATCGGACAGCAGTTGCCGCTGTTCATCCCATCCGGGCACCAATCGCCCTATGGCATTGACTACCCGATGACAAGGAAGGCTTAAACCGGCAGGTACCTGCTTCAATGCACGCCCCACCATACGTGAATATTGCGGCATCCCGAGCAAAGCGGCAATATCACCATAAGTAAGAACGCTACCGGCAGGAATTTCACGCACGACACTGTATACTTCATTGCAAAAAGTTTCGGACAAATTAGATTTATTTTCTTTATAATCTTTCATGGGTGTATCGCTTTTATGCAGCAGGTTCTTTTATAATCCGCTTCTTTTTAAAAACTCCGTCGGGCTTTCACCGAACTGTTCTTTGTAGCATTTCGTAAAGTAGGAAGGTGACGTAAAACCCACTTCATATCCAACCTCTGCTATCGTCATGTCCGAAGAGGCCAGCAGCGAAGCCGCTTTCTTAAGCCGTGCCATGCGAAGCAGTTCGTTCGGCGCAAAATTGGTGAGCGACTTGATCTTCCGGTAGAGCTGAACACGGCTCAGCCCCATCTCCTTGCCCAAATCTTCCACATTCAGTTCCGAATCACCCATCTTTGCTTCAATCAGAGACTTGAACCGTTCGACAAAATCTTTATCCATATCGCAGATATCCTCTTTGGCCAATGTCTGCCGGTCGCCAAAGAACTGCTTCATGCGCCGTCGCGACTCAATCAGATTGCGGATACGGGTCAGCAGCAACTGCGAACTGAAAGGCTTGGAAATATAAGAATCGGCTCCACCGGCATATCCCTGAATACGCTGCTCGTCAAGCGAACAAGCTGTCAGCAGGATCACGGGAATGTGGCAGGTCTGCAACTCCCCCTTCAACCGCCGACAACATTCGATACCATCAATCCCCGGCATCATCACATCGGAGATGATGACATCGGGAACATACTTCATCGCTTTACGGATTCCTTCGGTCCCGTCCGCAGCTTCGATGACGGAGTACTCCGAATTGAGTAATGTGTGCACATAAGCACGGATGTCAGCATTGTCGTCGATCACAAGTACAGAAGGTTTGGACGGATCATTGAAGTTCTCCGCTTCATCCTCCCGGAGCAGGTTATCCACCCGGTCCGGAGCAGATGCCTCCACCGGAGCAGATGCCACGCCGGTCCCCGCTTCGCATGTCCGCACCGGCAAATCGACGGTAAAGACAGTTCCCTGCCGTTCGTCGCTCTCCACTTCGATGATTCCGCCATGTATCTCGACAAACGCTTTTACCAGTGCCAGCCCGATACCGGAACCGGTATGATGCCTGTCGATCTTATAGAAACGGTCGAAGATGCTGCGGATATGTTCTGCCGAAATCAGACTCCCGGTATTGGCGACTGTAAAACGGAAGAAAGGAGTGCCCTCTTTCTGCAAAGCCGAAAGCCGGACAGTGACTTTACCATTCTCGGGGGTAAACTTGAACGCATTGCCCAACAGATTGAAGTAGATACGCTCCATCTTCTCAGCATCCGCCAGAGTGTGGTAATCGGCACCGGGCATGCTGTCGAACGAAAAATGGATATGCTTCCGCCGGGCGGCTGCCTGAAACGAATCGTTCCACTCTCCGAAGCACTGCAACAGGTTGAGCGGGACCGGGGTAAACTCCATCTTTCCCGTCTCGTATTTGCGAAAATCGAGTATCTGATTGACCAGACGCAACAGGATCTGTACGTTGCGCTGCACCAGCAACAACATCCTGCGCCGGTCACCCTCCAATGACGGGTCGGCCAACAACTGCTCCACCGGATCGGCAACCAGAGTGAGAGGGGTGCGGAAGTCATGTGAAATGTTGGTAAAGAAAACCAGTTTGGCATGTGTGGCTTCCTCCAGTTGATGGGAAAGTTCTATCAGTTGGTCTCTCTGCTCTTCCAGTTGCTCCTTCTGGCGGGAAAGTTCCCGGTACAGGCGATTCTTGGAACGGAGAGATTTGTACACGACAATCAACAATCCGACGATCAACAACAGGATGACAAAGCCCCCATACAGCACCACCTGCTGCGTGGCCACCCGCGAAAGATACGTCCCTACCCGGCTGTTGAGCGTCTCGATTTTTCCATCCAACTCGCTGATATGGGCTGTCTGCAATTCCATCACGTGCGCATTTACCGCGTCAACTACTGCTGTCTTCAGTTTTGTCTCCCGTTTAAAAGGTTTCTTTTGTAGAATATCCATCGCCAGCTGAACCACCTTGTCTCCTTCGGTGGGATAAATGAAGGTAGCATCCAGCACGCTGTCCAGTACCAGTTCCACTCCGTTACCCTTGCCGGGCAGAGCATCGATACCTACAAACAGCATCTCCTCCTCACGTCCCAGACGTCTGGCGGCCTGATAAGCACCGGCGGCCATACGGTCGTTCATCCCATACACGGCATCAATCTCCGGAAAACACTGCAAGAGAGAATCCATCTTTATTTCGGCAGGCTGCCTCAACCAACCCGCATCCTCCCGGGCAAGCAAGGTGATGCCCGGATACTGGCTGATGGCACTCATAAAGCCTTGGTGACGTTCGATGGCAGGAGTGGAACCGACAAGTCCGCTCAGTTCGACTACTTTTCCGCGCCCCTTCAGGCGATGGGCTATGTAATTGCCGACGGCTTTGCCTAACTCGTAATTGTCGGCTCCGATGTATGCGGTATATTTATCGGAAAGTATCCTGCGATCCACCATAATCACCGGAATACCTCTATCGAAAGCTTCCTCCACAACGGGAGTGAGAGCCATTCCCTCGTTGGCAGCCACAATAAGCAAGTCTACCTTCTGCCGGATGAAGTGACGTATATCTTCTATCTGTCGCCGGCTGTCGTCATTCGCCGTACGCGTCTCTACCTCTACGCCTCCGTAAAATAAGGCTTCGCGCTGTATCTCGTCATTCATCTTATGCCGCCAGGTATCATCACTGCATTGCGACACGCCGATGACGTACCGGGAAGCATCATGGCTACACGAGACAAGCAGTCCCGACAAAACCAGCCCAAGTAAGAAAAGTACACGTTTCATGGTTGGTTATTACATAAAAGGTTCCGGAGGCAAATATAACAATTTCCCTCCGAAATCTTCCATCCGGCCGGTTTAAAACCAAGACGGATGTGTGTCAAAACTCACCACAGAGGACACAGAGTAACACAGAGATGATTTTAAATCGTTGGTTATTAAAAAGACTCTGTGATACTCCGTGATACTCTGTGGTGAAAAGAGTTATGACACATCCCCACGACTCTATCAACCAATCAATAACCCTATATAAACCAACACATTAATCATCTAAACGATTTCTCAGAGCATCCGGTAGTACGGGCATCGCACCGCTCTGTGTACACACGTAAGCCGACACTTCCACTGCCAGTTTGTGTGCCTCGGGTATACTCTTTCCTTTCAGAACAGATGAGCAGAAAGCTGCCGTGAACGAGTCACCTGCCCCCACGGTATCGGCAACCGGCACTTTCGGGGTTTCCTGGAAAGAGACCGCACCGGGGGTAAATACATAACTACCGTTCGTACCGCATGTCAGGATCAGCATCTTCAGGTTGTACTTGGCCAACAGAATCCAGCATTTATCCTGAAGGTCGATGCCCGGATAGCCGAACATACGGCTGATGGTAACCAGCTCCTCATCGTTAATCTTCAGCACGTTACACTTCAGGAAAGATTCGCGCAACACTTCCCTGGTATAGAAACTCTGGCGGAGATTGATATCGAATATTTTCAACTGTCCATCCATGTCGGGCATGGTGTCGAGGAAGCGGTTGATGGTGGCGCGGCTCACCTCGTTGCGCTGTGCCAGCGAACCGAAACATACGGCCCGCGTGTTCAGTGCCAAACGCTTCAAATCGTCCGTGAAGGGGATATTGTCCCATGCTACGCCTTCCTTAATATCATAACACGGCACTCCTTCACCGTCAAGAGTCACCTGCACGGTTCCTGTCGGATAATTGACCCGCTCAAGCTGGTGCTTCAACTGTTTTTCCCGGAATACTTCCAGAATTTCATCCCCCAGCTCGTCGTTTCCCACCGCACTGACCACACGGCTGTCAAAGCCAAACTGAGACACATGATAAGCAAAATTAGCCGGGGCTCCCCCGATTTTCTTTCCTTCGGGCAGCACATCCCAAAGTGCTTCGCCCATTCCTACGATTATATTGTTCATGGCATGAATTGGGAAGCCTCACCTCAGGAAGGTGTGTCGGAACTCGTATTCACCATAGATTACACAGATAAATATCCATTAGCTATCAACAGATTAAGTTCTCTCTGTGGAACTCTGTGGTGAATTATAACACACCCTCAAGGTTACCGCTTCATTATGGTTATTAAATAAATTACTTTCTGATTCTCAATGTATAGAACATCAGATAGAGTACCCCGACCGTCATCACGGCCACGGCTCCGCTCTGTCCCACTGCATCCGAAGCCACTCCCATTGCCAGCGGGAAGATGGTTCCTCCGAAAAGTCCCATAATCATCAGTCCGGAAACCTCGTTCTTCTTGCCCGGCATATAAAGTAATGCCTGCGAGAAGATGATAGGAAATACATTGGAATTTCCAAACCCGATCAGGGCGATACAAACGTAAATCATCGTCTGATCCTGGAAAATAAACAACCCTGTCATAGCCGCCAGCATACACAACACGCTGATGGCGAAGAAGGTTTTGGCTGCCATCTTCTGCAAAACAAATGCCCCCAGAAAACAACCTGCCGTACGGAAGATGAAGTAGAGACTGGTTGCAAATCCGGCATCTGCCAGAGTCATGCCCAGACGTTCCATCAAAATCTTCGGCGCTGTGGTATTGGTGCCGACGTCGATCCCGACATGGCACATAATGCCCAGAAACGAGAGCAGGATGAAAGGTTTGCCCAGCAAAGCCAGACACTGCCCGAAAGTAGAGGGCTTACCCTCTTCAGGCTCCTCGGTGATCTGCGTGGCATTGAGCATCAGGATGGCAGCGATTGCCACCACCATGTAGATGGGGAACAGTACCCGCCAGCCCAGATCGAAGGTAGGGATAGCCTGCGTAGCTCCCCACATAGCGATGTAAGGGGCAAGGAAAGAGGCAATGGCCTTTACGAACTGCCCGAAAGTAAGGGTGCTTGCCAGGCGTTCACCGCTCACGATGTTGGAAAGCAGCGGATTGAGTGATGTCTGCATCAGTGCGTTGCCGATTCCGAGCAACGAGAAAGAGACCAACATCAGCAGATAGCTGTCGCCAAAGACAGGCAGCAGCAACGATGCAAAGGTGATCAGCAGACTAAGCAACACGGTCTTTTTACGCCCGATGCGGTTCATCAGCATTCCCGTAGGCACCGAGAAGATCAGAAACCAGAAGAACACGAGCGACGGAAAGATATTTGCCTGTGAATCCGTCAGTCCTAAATCTGCTTTCACATAGTTGGAGGCAATGCCCACCAAGTCTACGAATCCCATGGCGAAGAAGCAGAGCATCACCGGGATAAGTTTCATGTAAGAGTTGTTTTTGGTATTTTCCATGATATGTTAATTTAAAAAAAGCAGATTTAAGCTACAGCCTGTACACCTTGCACTGGCTGACCTTGAAAGCTCCCCCACGGCTGTAGAAACTCATCTGGTTATAGGGAGTTGTGGGGAATATCAGGTTTGTCATGGCAATCTTTCCACCGTTCAGAAAGATTTCCACCGAACATTTATCAACAAAGATATCCAGTTTATAGCTGTCGGCCTTCTTCACCGGAGCCCAGGTACCCAAGGCAAAATCGTCCACATAGTTGATGGAGTTCTGCTTCCGGCGGTCGTGTGCCTCGATGGCATGAGGGGCGCTGTCCTTTCCGAAATCTACAATGCCGCTCTTAGTGCGGTCCATCACCAGTTTCTTCTCCGGAAGGCTGATATAGATATCTACATTCTCCCCTTTCTCATTGAACAGTTTCAGTCCCATGATTTCCGCCGAACCGGCAGCCAATTCCAGCTCTATCTCGTAAGCTCCCCGGTTATCGGCCAGCAGTGAATCCACATGATAGGCGTCCGCCACCTCAAAGGCCGGAATCTCCCGCGACTCCTTACGCAGCGACTTCGTCTCTTCCACCGGAGCGGCAGCCATATAGATATCTCCATCCTGAGTATAAAGGCTCAGTTCGCGAGGCAACGCATTGGCACTACGGAACTGGCGGGTAGGCACAATATTGGCATACTGCCAGTTGCTCATCCAAGGCACGGCAATCGTACGGTCACCCGTATTCGAGAAGCAGACAGTCGCATAGTGATCTTTTCCCCAGTCGAGCCACTTCACAGTTTCCGGCTTATTGTCGCAAACAAATTTCTCGCCGTCAAAATCACCGATAAAGTACTGAGTGGCACTTCCACCGAAGTAGCATCCCGGATTCACGTTGACTATCAACGCCCATTTCTTATGATTCGGATCACCGTCCACCGGAAGTTCCACCATATCGGGACACTCGAACTGACTGGGCTGAACACCGTAGCCTTCGCCCCAACCGCTCATATACGTCCAGTCCTTCAAGTTCGGTGACGAATAGAAACGCATCTCTTTATCGGCCGATACCACCATCACCCACTTCTGATCCGGAGCATACCAGAACACTTTCGGATCGCGGAAGTCCTTCAATCCGTCAAACGGAGTCAGGATGGGGTTCTTTTCATATTTGGTAAACGTACGACCATTATCGGTGCTGTAAGCCATACACTGTATCTGTCCGTTCTTGTCACTGGCCGAGGTATAGAAAGAAACGATGGTACCTGCGCCGTAACCGGCTGTATTGGCATCGTCCACCACCGAACTTCCGGAGAAGATATGCCCCAACGTATCGCGGGCAAGCGCCGGTTCCAGATGTTCCCAGTGTACCAGATCCTTACTTACCGAATGCCCCCAGTGCATGTTGCCCCACATAGAGCCGTAAGGGTTATACTGATAGAACAGATGATATTCGCCATCCTTGTATACCAGCCCGTTGGCATCATTCATCCATCCGTAAAGCGGAGTATGATGATAGACAGGACGGTATTTGTCCGTATTGGCGGTATCAAACGTATCCGAGAGTTTGAGCTCTTTCCAGCACAAGGCATCTTTCGGTAAGTGGCGGATGCGCACAGCTACTTTTTTCTCTCCTTCAGGTAAGGCGTAAGGGACGAAATAGTCCACCTTCGCCCTCGACAGGCGCACGTCCATCTCTACCGGAACCGAATCTGACGCAATGCAAACCTGCGCTTCGGGAGTCTGTTCTTCGATGGGCAAAAGTAAATATCGGGTAGGATTTGTAATATGAATTACGGTAAGGCTGTCGCCTTCTTGTTCAAATGTCATTTCAGATTGTGAGCTCTGGCAAGACGAAATTCCGAGTAAAACAGCCAAAGTGCCGATCACTCTTCTACTTACATTCATAAAAGTTGTTTTCATGATAACAGGATGTTTTTTATTAGTAATGCAATAGCTGTGTTTACGATGGCAAAGATAGCGGAGTTATCTGCCACCGGCTATTATTTTTGTTTCAAATAGTATAACGATTGATACCAAACCGCGTCAGAAACGAATGCTGGCAGCAAATTCCACGGTAAACGGACGAATATAGCTGCCTGCCATCCAATGACCGTTATAGGATGCCGCGTCTTTTTTGTCCACCAGTTCGGCACCGGCAATACTTCCTTTGGCTCCGGTCTGATTGAGGAAATTAACGACTGTGGCACTCAATGCAAGATGTTTGTTCACCGTCCAGTTGACACCACCGAAAGTTTCCCAACGCCCGTTGAAGTAGTAAGCATTTTTAATGTTAGCGTACGTCTTGCTGAAATAGCGGAAGCTGGCCCAGACTCTGAGGTCGTTCGTAATGTTGTAGCTGGGATCGAGTTCGACAAGCACTTTCGGAATCTCCGTCACAATATTTCCCGTGGCATTGATTTCACCTATCGTACCGTCCTTGAAAGTCACACTCGTTTCATATTTCTTGTAAGTCGGGCTTTGGTAGGTAAACAGGAAATGGAAGTTGAAGCCTTTGAACGGTTTGATCACTGCATCCGTCGTCCAGCCGATAGTCTTGATGTCATAACTCAACGGAGCGGCAAGAATCTCGGTCCGGTCATTCGGGTTAATCAGATTGAGCGTCGAGTTATTGTTTGTTTTCGAGATGTAGGAGAACAGAGAAGTCAGGCTAATCCAGTCCGTGTTATAATAGACCCCGGCACGTCCCAGGGGAACGGATATTTTATCGGTATTGGGCATAGTGGCAGGTGAAAAGTTCGACAAACCGGGACGCTGTGTGTTGTAAGTGAAGTCGGCGGTGAAACCGAACTCCCGGGTCAGTTTATAGGTAGCGGCGGCAGTGAATGCCATGTTCATCCAGTCGTAATCGAAAGGGCGGGGTGTAATCCTGACTCCTTTATCGGATACGGCGCCCAGATAATAATCTGCGAAACGGCCTACGGCATTTCCTTCTGCGTCATACACAGCCGCATTCTCTCCTTCCAGATGCTGCCATTCCAGACGTGCGCCATAATATACATTCCATTGGGGAGAAATATCCCAGTCGTGGGTGGCATAAACAGCTAACTTGTTTTCGTGCCCTTTGTAGTATTCCGAAGCATTTTTATTGAAATCGTAGTACACGCCGTCCGTATTCCCCTCACGCACCAGACGCTCGGGATACTCTTCTACCGTATGGTCGTACATGGTTGTGTTCGAAGCATAATCCACTTTGTAGTGCCATTCGTTCACACCGAGCCTCCAGGTCATATTGCGATATTGGCGTGAAAGTTCGGAAGTGGCGAAGAACTCGTCAATCGTCCCCCGGTTAAAGCAAGACATGCGACTTTGCACATACCCTTCATACGGTTTCAACGTACCGTCCGTTCCTTTCAGAAAATAGCCGGCGGAGGCATCCTTCTGTTCCATGGCCATCGGGGTCTGATAGACATACGAACCCAAGGCATGATCATACTTCAGGTTAACCTTCCAGTTCAGACCGTTGTCCCAAGTATAGGTATTGAGCAAAGTCAACTGGTTTCCTTTATTCAGAGTGGCATCATAAAGATTGGTCTTTTTCAGCTCCCCCGTACGCATATCACGATAAACCATTTCTCCCGTGGCAGGCAGGTAAGAACTTGTTCCGAGGCTGAATCCCGGTATTTCTTTCACGCTGCCGTCTCCAACATAGATGAAAGGAGCGGAAGTCGTTTCATTACTCGGCCAACGGCTGTTGCTGTAGTGATAGATGGCCGACAGCTGTCCGCGCCCTTCGCTATAATTCTTGGTCAAGGCTGCTTTATAAATTTGAGTGCGGTCCTGATTGGAAGTAAAGCGCAGTTTGAAACTGCCCGGGTCAAAGTTCTGGTAGACACTTCCACTGTAAAACCAGCCTTTCCCCATACCACCGCTGATATTGGCATCGAACTGCTGCTTGCCAAAGTGGTTGGTGCTGTAATTGACGATTCCACGGAATTTCTCAGTCCCCAACTGAGTAAAAGAGTTTACGGCATAGCCGATATTTCCGGTAGTAATAGCGGTTTCGGAGATTTTTAGCAGTCCGACGTGTCCAAGACTGCTGTCTCCACGCCAGTGGGTATTTACGTTATGCGGATTAGAGGTATAGACTACAGGAAGTCCGTTTTCGAGTACGTTTACGTCTCCACCAGGCAGGCCGATAGAGATTTCGCGGGGACCATTGGCGCTCGAAGCGTTCAGCATAACGTTGCGATTGCTTTCTTCTTTCGATCCGGAAGGTGTCCGGGAAGATTCTTTCTTTTCTTGTGCGGTTGTGAAGCCGGCCATCAGGAAGCAAGCCAGCAACCAAACAGCCCTTTTTTTGTTCTTCATCATGGTACTTAAATTTTTTAGTTGATTGAGATTGTTTTGATGCCGCAAAGGAACGCGGAATCCCGTTTCTCAACTAAAAGATTTGTTTCAAAGGCTGCTACTTTTGATTCACCGGCACATTACATATTAATTATCAATCGTTTACAAAAACAGAAAAAAGTCAGTTTACAGCAATAAATATGAGATGATACCATTCTTCCTTCAATTGATTTATAGAAAGAACAGATAAAAGAAGATATCAGATACGCAAAATCACTTTCCTTTTCCTTCCAGCAGATCTGCGATCTTCTGCTTCAGGTTCAGTTTCAACATTTCATCCTGTCGCAACTCGATCTCTAAAGTGATCTTTGCATTTCCCATTTTAAACGTCTCCTCTTCATCAACAGGGAGAGCAACTCCTTTTTTTATGGAATATAGAACAGCAAAATCATAATCCAGTGCCAATGACAAACTATACAGCGTATCTGTATCAATGCTCTTTCGTGTCAGCAGATAGTCCACACTCTGTGGCCTCACCCCCAATCTGCGGGCAAGTTCGGCTTTTGTCACCTGCCTTTCGGCCATGACCTGTTTTATCACTTCACCTATGTATACATTACTCTTCTTCATATTCTAAATACCATTCAGTCGTCCCAAATGCCAATCACGTAAAAATCCCCGACAGCCGTCACGGACACCGGGGAGGTATAAATAAATGGACTTATTTATAAAATCACCCACCCGACCGATAACCTATCGGCCGGATGGAGATAGAGGTCAAAACTTAAATCCGATCTTAAACGTCGGAGCCGCCAAAACACTGTAGTTATGGCTGTCTGCCGACAGATCGCCAAGACCGGCTTGCGGATTATACGTAGTCTTGTTGTACGTATAAGCAAACGGATCGATCTGCGCACCGATGTAAAGGGCAGGAAGAACAAAGTAATCGACACCGATAGTCAGGGCGCCACGAAGATTCCAGCTCTCGGCAACCGATTTGCCCATAGAGGTCTCTTCATCATACTTCATTTCATTTTCGCCGTAAGCAAAACCTACGCGAACACCTGTATACCACATCAGGTTAGGAACACGCTTGATGTTGAAATAACGATCAACACCTGCCGACACATTATAGGCGAACGACTGAGCACTGGCTACGGCACGGTAATTAGGGATTTCTCCCATATTCTCGTCTGCCGAGTTATCCTTATTCAAATCGTCTATCGTGCCGGGAACAGCCGGATAACCGGGGTTATTCGTGAAGCTGACACCGCCACCCAAATTTAGTTTCCACTGATCTTTGAAGAACCAGCCCCCTTCGAAACCAACCATCAGTTTTTTGTCTGCCCAGTTGGTTGAGAGCGCTCTGACTTCATAGTCGGTCAGCAGCCCCGAAGGGGCTGTGACATTTGTGTAACTATTGTATCCAACAGTAGCTGCTACCGTAAAGTCACCCTTTTTAGGAGTATTGTCTTTACTACAGTTCTGCGCATTAGCTGCAAGACACATCATGGGTAGAACGGCCAACACTAAAAGTCTTTTTATTTTCATACGATACTTTTTTTGATTTGTTGTTTATTTGCCGTTACTGAATATGAAGAATATTACAAAGCAGCAATGGCATCATCCAGTTGCTTTTTATATTTCTCCACAATCTGTCCCTGACTTTCAATCTGAGCATTCAAAGCTTCAATACGATCTACCATATAAGCATGCAAAGCCTCAGCTGTATCTTCTCCCATATTATTTTGGTCAACAACATAACCTGGATACCATTTTCCATTTAACCAGTAAGCTTGATTGTCCCAAACATAAATAGTTTTAGTACTATTCGCCTTAGCAATATCTTCTTTTGCGTTAGCAATCTGAACATCACAATCAGCAATCAGTTCATCAATATTAGCTGTTGAGCTCAAAAGAGTCTGTACATCCTGTAGAGTTGTACTCATGGCATTTAACGGCAACTGCGCTGCATCATCAGCGTCACTTGCTGCAACCAAAGCCTCAGCCAAAGTTTTTGCATCAGCGATATCTTTGTCGTATGCGGCTTTCGCATCTGCATTAGCAAACAATGCTACTGCATCCTGGAATGCTTTAAATTCAGCTTCAACTTCAGCCAAATATTTTTTTGCAGCCTCTAAAGCCTCGTCAGCTCTTTCAATGTCAGGTTGCAATGCATCAATTTCAGCTTGAATATCAGCTTTTTCAGCATCAGTAGTAGCTGCTGCCTTATCAGCCTCTAATTGTTTTTTCTGTGCAGCCAAAGATTCTATATTACGATATGCACCTGAAGCCTGTATACCCTTATCTGTATTTGAAGGTACACCTACGAAATTCTCTTTAATATATTTTATTTTATTTTGGAAAGCAAGAGTTGCAGATGTAGTTTGGCTCTTCAGACCCAATTCATAAAAACGAACATACTGAGCATTATTACTGTTCTCGCCAACTTCTACAGAATTAGAAGTAGTCACTGAGAATCTGTGAGTTTGGTTATTATATTCAACCTCAACATCTGTTAACTCCGCTCCTGCTTTAGCTAAATCAGAAGATAATTTATCAGTATTTCCGTAGTTATCATAACAAATTTTAGCCTGTGCTTCGTCAAATTTAGCCTGAGCAGCTTTTTTAGCATCTGCCGTTTTTCCTTTTGCAGCTGTAAGTTCAGTATATTCAACTCTAAGTGTCTGGAATTTTTTTTCTAATGCAGCACGGTCAGAAGCAATCGAAGATAATTTCGACAATTGCTCTTTTCTCTCCGTCTGTTGTGCTATAATTTGATTCTTCACTACAGCAATCTTTTCAGCAGCTTTCTGAGCAGAAACTACACCTGCTTTTAAAGCGATTTCATCAGCAGTAGCGTTGATTAACTCTGAATTCAAGTTAATTAACAGACTACTTGCATTAGAATAATTATTCCAAAGAGTATTGTTAATCCACTGATCCTGATTAGTAATAATAGCCATTTCCGCATCTTTCTGATCTCTTTGAGCCTTTGCTATATCACGAGCTGCCTCAGCTTGGATTACAGTTAATTTAGCTGCCCATTTTGCTTTATCAGCTTCAGTTTTCGCATCTTGATAAGCAGCTTCCGCTTCCTTCAATTTAGCTTCTGCATTTGCTCTAATCGTTTCAGCCTCTGCCTGTGCATTAGCCAATGCAGCAGCACCTTTCAGTTGTTCTGCTTTCGCGTTACGCACCGCTGTTACCGATGCCGATTCGTCGTTGTCTACGCAAGCTCCCAGTGACAACGCACCCAAAAGCACTGCAACCATCATGAGTTTCTTTTTCATAATCTCAATTTTTAGTGTTAATAATATAAATAATTCAATATGTGTGTAATACCTTAATTCTTCTCTATTCTATCAAAATTGGCTATATTTGCCAATTGCCAATGGTTAACATACTTTTTAAAGAACCCTTTAATAATTGGGTATATTTAATTGTTCGAAGCAAATGTAGATATTATAATTATACTAAGCAAGAGTTAAGAGAAAAAAAATTAGAGTTTTTTGTATAAGTCTGAGTTTTAATGGAATCCAAGTAAAAAGAAAAAGCCTAAACAGCTTCTTCATACCTATATAATAATAAAATAAGAAAATATCCACGTAATATAGAACTGTGAAAAGAGTCCTCAACATAAAAGAAAATAAGGGTATAATTATTTCATATATAATAATGTATACCATTATATACATATCAAACGAACATCTTACAAGCCGCTAATATATAAGATGTTATCACAAAAAGAATCTGCAATTCCCGGAGATATGGCCTTAGATTCACTTCCGGAGATAATAAAACAGACACCAACCGAATTGGATAACTCAAGTTTAGAAAGCGGATTTACACCGCTTGAACCGGTATCCTCATACTTATATTTTTCTTCAATTAACATTGTTAACGCCTTTTTCAGATTGTCTTATTCTTATGCGCCAATAACAAGTCTTTTGCATTTAAAGAACTTGTTATTCACATCTAAAGAACAAGCTTTAACTCTGTGTTAAAACAAAGCTTTTGAGGAGAGAAACTTCACGCTTCAAGGATACTGTTTTTCAGATGGTTAGATTCCGGATTCACTTCTCCATCCCACGGATGGTCTTTTCGGGCGAAAACCAGGATACTTACTTCTTTGTCAACTATAAACAACGAGTTTTACTTCCGAAACCTGAAATTAGATAAAAAAGAACAGAGGAAAACTTACCACCAAGTTTGAAGAAAAACCTTTTTTTGTATGCCCCCCATGAGGTGCATTTTGCCGGTAAGTGACATTCCCGCCATTTGCAAGATTTCATAAACCGATCGACTATGGCAGCAAGGATAAATTCAAGTCGTTGCGCATGAAAGTCTGTCGTTTGAATTTAATGGACTATAAGGCATATATTGTTAATTCATATATCCAAACGTTGATTAAAACATTTATATATATTTAAAACTACTTGAATCTCATAATAAACAACGTACCTGAATATAGCCTGAACTTAAATATCTTTAATGCTTCCGGCTGATAATCCTAATACAAAATAAGTTTACGATAGCTTCAAATAATAAATTGAAGAATCAGATAGGTCAACTTGTTTTTGAGACAGTTGATGAATTTGATTATATACCGATATCGTTCTCAAAGAGCAACGCATCAAGAAAACAGTATCGAATATCATCTGTTTATAAAAAATTATTGCTGCCCGATAAAAATATAAGTAAATAAAAAAGATGATTCCATTTTTGCCGCTTTTTAATACAAATTTCGGGATATTACTTACTTAATATCAATCGGTAAGTATAGATACGGATGCTGCTTTCAATGGCTATCCAAGCCCCTATTCAGACAACTGCTTTTATAGATATGAGAAGCCATAATGTTAATTACGCTTAAATCAATATTTATTTTTGGCGCTATAAGTATAATAAGCCATTTTTTTTATACCTTTAGCTTCACAAAATCTATATGCAGTAACATGAGTGTTAAAAGAAGCGTCTCAGTAAGTATTGTCAAACCTGGGACAAAAAGAGCTATCATCTGTCGTAATGATAATCAAGTCGCATTTTCTCCTGTTAATTGCATTCAAGGAGAGGGGAGAATTGTTAGTAGAGAGATTCAATATAATGCTAAGGCTAACAAGAAAGCTATAAGACAGATAAGAGCCCTACAAGAGAATAGAATAATTACTCCTAGATAAAAGGGGTAAAGTTTTAATTTTTTATGACCCCTGCCTAAAGCAGGGGTTTTATACTATGGATACACACAATTGCAGAACGCCTTTTGATCAGATTGAAAAGAGCTTGTACAATAATGAGGCAAAAAATGCTATTTTCTCTCCAGTCCAGCTTATTCTTAATGCAGGGAAAGACCCCAAAGGACATTTTACATCAAAATTTCTAACACAGGTTGAAAAGGCTTTTAAAGAGCATATTCTGTATTTGTCAGAAGTTTCAATTAAAGCTGATGATGATGAGATTAAAAAAGAACTGGAAGAACTTCACTTTTCAAGAAAAAACGATGAAAACAGTTTGTTAGAATATTTAGAACAGAATATTACTAAATTTTATCTTTTAATTGATGAAGATAGTGAAAAATTAAAAGGAGATGCTTTGTGGGCAACCCTTTTTGTCTGGATGGATACTGAGTATACCTGTCCTATCTTTGCCAATCAATCATTGAATATATTTACATTATTCACCCTTTCCGTTTTAAAAGCTGAATATCTTTATGATGATTATCTCAGTAATAAAAGAATTGACCCACTAAGACAACATATAAGGAATAATTATAAAATGCACAAGGATAAGATTGTCCTGATGTTTATAGCGAGAAGTGATGCTAATTATTACTTGAGAAATATTGAAAACTTATGCGATCTATATTTCAAATTTAATAGGAAAATAGATAATGTAATAGACTATAAAAACAATGCAACACTCCATCTGATGAAAGTGGAAGAAGCGGCAGATGAAATGAGCAAATATCAAATGGGGATTGGTAAACTGACTTATGAACCTGATGATTTGGCCATACTGCTGGAGATAAGTTCTATTTATCCATATCTCTTTCTATACATTTTGGAAATGACTTATATCGACCATAATTTTATCATCGGGAAGAAAGAACTTGAAGCATTGCTTACCCTACGGACTATCATCAAACAAGTGTATTCTTTTTTTGACAATGATTCCAAATTGCCGTTGAATTTGATCGATAAGAGCATAAGAACCAACTTTTTGCACGTGTTGCAGTTGGTGGATTTTAAAAACGACTTTCTTATATATAAAACTATCAATAGCGATAAATCCAATTTATTAGATGATTATACATTTATAGGCGGGCATAATACTATAAATTTCAGGGTGGACGAACTGTATTCAAAAAAGGATTGTGATACCTTTACGAAAAGAGATACGCTGGATGTTAATATGCTTTTGAACAAGTATTGCGACACCGCTTCCAATGACCTGCTTAAAGAGGCACGTGTATATAATCAGCTATTAAAGAAAGAGAAAATATATTTGGATAACGAGCCAACGTTAAGGGGGTATGAAAGACATTTTTGTAAAGTGATCTATCACAAAGAGGCTGAAAAGATTGCAAAGCATTTTGAACAGATACCTTTGGCCTACAAGGCACAAAAAGAAGACATACCAATCGATTATAAGGATATATCTTCCTATAACCGCAAAATTGCACAACATGCAAAAGTGCAATTTGTTAAATACGGAAAATATATAAAACGACTTGAAGGACTGAAGAATGCCTCTCTTGATGCAAAATTTGAATATCTACGTGAGTTGAATATGCTGCTCAAAACTGACATTGAAGTCTATTCTTGTTCATTCATTATAAAGCATACAGATTTTGTGTTGAATGCTTTGAATGCACTTTGTGATAAAAACAACTATAATAGCTTCGGCTTTACTCTCCGTATGGAAATAGAAGCATTGCTGGATATTTTCTCGCGACTATTAAAAAGCATAGAAAATAATACCTATTGTATGAATTTTGCCTCTCTATATCAAGATTGCTTTTTTAATTTTACGTGGAAAGATACATCTGATAATAGATTTTTATCCATAACCAGGCAAGAGTATCATACTAAAGATATTATAGAAAAAGAAGGTGATTATGTGGAGGTTGTCCAATCAAATGTAATAGAAAACTTGAAGGCCGATTTATTTACTTCCAAGCTTAACAAAGAAACTATTTTTATAGCTTCTACTTGGTTGAGACCGGTTGGGAAAGAAGAACTTAAAAATAAATTTGAGAACTTCAAATTCCTAAAAAACAACTATATTGCACATTTCTATTCCTTGTATTTCAGTCATTATGAGAATAAAAACAAACTACAAGAGAAGAAATTCGATGAACTGTTTAAAGAATTTAATGAAAAGGCAGAAGAAACCAAGAGGAATATGGTACAAACGTTGGGCATTTTTGCCGCCTTTTTAGCATTAGCTACTACCTCTATCGGTGCGTTAGGCGCTTCAGAGAATCCCATTGATTATCTTAGGGTTATATTTAGTATAACTTTCTGTCTGGGTATTTTTGTGCTGATGTTGAATCATGTGTTTCCTCAAAAGGAGATAGTCACAGAAGATACAAGAACAGAGGATGGAAAAGAAAAAGCGAAGAAAAAGTGGAATATTTGGTTCAATAAAGTAACTATACTATATTGGGTCTTATTTATTGTATTGATCATGATTTTCATCCTATAATGAGTGTAAATAATAGCCCCAAAGTAGTCCACTATAATAATTGAAAAGTATACCACTTGGTTAGTTGCCAACTCATTACCTTAAAATTGGGTACTCCTCCCAAAGCCTTTATAATAAGGCGATAAGAATTTTATTCCAGAATTATGAAAAGATTCTATAAACGATCTTAGTTGTCCATTATTTTTTCTCCCAACCCAATAAATAGACTACTACCTTAACGTGAATTCGATATTGACTAAAAAAGCAACAGACCTATCAGACAAACTTCTATAAGAGGACACGGGATTACACCGCACCTCAATTTACTTCTTCAGAAGATAGGTAAAAACGCAACAATCTTATCTAAGATAAAGCCAAATGGCTCATCAGTTATGAACAGGAGTCGTTTTATGAAGTTGCCTATTAGTCTGTATGCTTTTATATTTCATTCCATTGGTATGGCTCATATTTCTTGCCGGTTTTAAGCACAGAGAAGATTATGTTCGACAGCTTTCTTGCCACTCTCACAATCGCCTCCTGCGGTTCCATTCTCTTTTTGTAACTGATATATGCACAGCCAAGCCCAGTGTCCCTGTAAATGCTTATCCATGAAGCTTCCACAATCTGCGGGCCGAGTTTCTTGTTTCCCCGGAATGTCTTTTCGCCATGTGCCACCTTATCACCGCTGCTGTGGCTTGTAGGAACAAGTCCTAAATAGGAGGCAAACTCTCTTTCGTTCCGGAAGCGTTTAAAGTCACCTATTTCAGTCAGAAGAGCCATGCCCACACTGATACCAATACCAGGAATGGAAGTCAACAATTCGTAGTCATTCCTATAGCGTTCACTACGGCTAAGCTCCCTCACCTTTCTTGTCGCCATCAACAAGGTTTGACGAATGTTTTCCACCTGTGCTATCAGCAGATCAAGAGAGTTACGTGTGCTGGAAAGCAGGGTAACTTCTTTCTTCAACCAGTTGATGAAAACTTTCGACCAATGGCTGCCAGGTTTGGAAAACCGTTCGGGGAAAACCACCCGTTGCTATGCAGCAAATGCTTTACTCTGGATTTGTAACCTCCCAACTGTTTCTGTATGGTTTTTCTCAACCGTACCACAGCCCGTGCATCAATGTCATCACGTTTATGGATATAAATCCCGGTAAGCAGACCTGCCTTGAGCGACTTTACGAGTTTGACCGCGTCCACCTTGTCGGTTTTCATCGTTTCCTCATATTGCGTAGTGGGAACATCCGCGGCATGAATGACTATACAATCGATACCCACTTCTTGCAATGCGTAGTAAGTTGAAAAGCCGCTGAAGCCGGATTCGTAAACCGCATGGTATTCACCATCAGGATAGTGCTTCTTCAAAAAGTCATAGCGCAAAGATCTTTGATTCGCCTTGAGTTCGATCACGAAGTCTGATCCTTTATCTCTAATCCTGTCTATTATTACCTTCTGGAATGACATGGCATCTGCTGTGACTACACATCCTGACACGTCTAGTTTGTCCAACAACCGGGGCACGGATTTGATTTCATTACTTTTCTCCGTGCAAACATCAGTAGCCAAAGTAAAGCCCGAACGGAGTGAATATGCAGAGACGATATCAGGGTTACGTCCGTTCTCGTACAAGGTACCCCGCATGGCCTTGCCATCAATACAAATGATGTCAGTTGCCGAAGTGGATATTTCCTTGCGGAAAAAGTCTGCAAAAGCAGACATTCGATCAGCCATCTTTTCATCGTCTATGCTTTGGAACACACGGCAAAGCGTAGCTTCTGAGGGTAGCCCATACGGGAATAGCCCTTTGGCCTGCAGGCGTTTTAAGTGATGTTTGCCAAATTGAAGTATTTCAGCCCTGGTAATACACTTGCTGAGCCTCCCCAATAGGACAAGCATGAGTATGTCTTCAAGTTTGTGCTTGAAGTTTCCCCTGCTTGTTCTGCGGTATTCAGGGACTGAGGATACAAATTTTCTCAAATGAGTCATGATGCTGCCACGAAGACAGTCAAAGTGTTTCTTCTTTAGTAGAATTGTATGTAAAAAGTTGCATATCAGATAAATAAACCGCATTTTTGCTGTCGCAAAAACAAAGGCGGAAGACCATATCACTATTGAATTCCGCCTATAAAAAAATTAAAATGAACGATAAGAAGAAACACATAAGGCGGTGCTTCCGCATCGCTGTGCGCAAATATAAGGGTTTTTACTACAACAAAAAGCGATGAACAAGATTTCTTAAATGAAAAAGCCGTGATTCGTAAATCATATTTTCGCTTTCTTTCTTGCAGGTTCAGTACTTTTGTTATATATTGCCACTCTGTTTCCGTTAAATCAGTATGATACATTTTTTTTTTAAGTTTGGTCACTTCAAAGAAAAAAACTATCCGACTGATACGGAAACTTCTTTAGAGAAAGATTTCAGCTATTTTTAAACAGGCTCTAAGTAAAAGTCAGTCTTCATTTATTGAGATGGTTGATAACATACTAAATCACAAAGAAGAGTTGAATGTAGATAAAATTGCGCAGGAGAAATTGATAGATAAAATGGTCTATCAGCTTTACGGCCTTACCTACGATGAAGTCCTCATCGTTGACCCTGAGACCCCAATCACACATGAAGAATATGAATTATAAAAGTAATTATTATATGAACTATTTTAAAGATATTATTATTGGAATAACAGGAGGTTTGATTACTTTCTGTATTACCTCAACCCTAACAGAAACATGGGATATCCAACTTCCTTTATGGATATGGTCAATTGTTTTTGTTGGAGTTTTTGGTTTGGGTTACGCAATCTACTGTCTGTTTCTTTGGTATAGAGTGAGAAGAATAATTTCAGAATTTACAGAGAGCGCATTTGGAGATTCTTTTGTTTATACATGGAAATACAAAAAAAGCTCAAATGGACGTTATAGTACATATGGATACGAACCGACAGAGATTCGCACAAAAAAACTTTATCAGAAATGAATAATGAGAGAGTACATACTTGCGGCCATGAAGTCCCAGAAGATACCATTAAACTCTTTATTCAATTGATTATAATAACCAATGTTAATAAGAAAATGGGGAAGAAGCTGTTTCCCTTGTTGGAATATTTGCACTGGACAGAGAACTCACAACGTCACAATCTACTTCATTAAATATATGGTAAAAAATGAGACTACAAATATGTGCAGAAATAGAAGGGTTATTCTTACTTAAAGGCGAGATAATTGCAAAACTATATCCTTATGAGTTTGCCTTATATGAAAAAGATGAGAAACGTTTTATTAGTATAACAAAATCCATTAAGGATTATATGAAATATGCACCTAAGTTATATGTAAAGGACGGAATTACACATATAGAAGCCACAAAACATGAAATATATAAAGATATGGAAGAATGGCTTTATTATATAGAGGCTATGGGTGCATTCAATTTTGAGGTCTCAAAAATTCATGTTGATGAGTTGGAAGTTAATTGGATATACGAGACAGATGATGAAAAAGGACAAATTCCTATTACATCATTGAAACGGAATAAGCAGGAACGAAAAGCTGAAAAATATGTAGCAAACAGTAATCTGTCAAATCTTGTTATTTTTAGAAGAATGTTGCCGGAAGCTCATATTCCATTTAGTTATTATAGGCAGGCTAAAGCTTTTTTCGATGATAGCAATTACTATTTTGCATTTATAAACTATTTTATGATGCTTGAATTTTGTTTTGCTGAGGGGAATTTTCATAAGCAAAAAATGACTGGAAGTTTTTTGAAATCTAACCTATTAAAGCTTTGTGTACTTTCTGCAATCTCAATGATAAAAGAAAGAGACAATAATACAGGGAATTATAAGTGGCTTTTGGATGAGTGCAAAACAAGACAGAAAGATGTGAATTTTGAAGGTATTGTATATGTTCTTATAGAATACAGGGGATTGCTTTCTCATGCAACTACTTGTTCAAAAAAGTATCTTTTTGATGATTATAAGTTAAGGTCTTTAGCCTTTATTACGAGTTTGATTTGCTTTCTTTTGTGCGGATATATCCAAATATATTGTAGTTCAAGTGAGGAAAGTAAAAATAAACTTATGCAAGAACGTATTAGCAAATTAGAAGAAGAACTTTATAATAATTCTCCAAAATAGAAAAAATAGAAGCATCTATGTCCCGACTAAGTGACCTATACAAAGCAATGGAAACATTGCGCAAAGAAGGTCTTTCATTGAATGAAGATCTTGAAAAGCAAGTGAGTGATTTGGAAGAGAACATCATCAAAAAGGAAATTCTTCCGATTGTAACCGAGACGATTGCACCGGCTTTAAAGCAAGTGCAGCGCGAATTAGTGCTTGTTGTGGATTATGTACCCGGTTCACCTATTAGTGTACACTTGTCTCGTAAACGAAATTTCACAGCAGATATAGCGGATGCCAAAGAGATTCTTCCTGATCCACAGGTGGAGCATAAGGAAATAGGTAAGATCGGGCCGAAAGGCGAAATAGCACCGGCTACCCGATTGAAGATTACATTTGCTGATGGTCGCATGATTCAAGAGCCGCAAGCTGCCGAGACTTTCCGTAAATTTGTGATAGAAGCAGGTGCAGACCGTGTTCGTTCTTTAGGAATGAAGCTAAACAAAGTACCTTTGATTTCTAATACGCTTGATAAGAAGTATAAAAGTTCACAAAAGCCGGTAGGCAACGGTTGGTATCTGATGACATGTAGTAGTACGCTTACGAAAAAACGGGATATTGAGCGCATCGCTAATGCATTTAATATAAAAATCCAGGTTGAAATAGTATAATTGGCATTGGAAGGATTCATGATATGGCAAAAGAAATAATAATAAACGATAGCGAGTACGCTCAAATATTGCAGCAGGCAGTTTCTGAAATCCAGACTGCTCGTACTACCGTTGCCCGGCAAGTAAACACTACCGTCAATTCTGTATATTGGAATATCGGGAAGTTACTCTTTGATAGAAACTTGGAGAGCGGATATGGCAGTGGCGTGGTGAAGCGGCTGTCGGTGGACTTAAAAGAGCAGTTTCCTGATATGGGGTTATCACCTCGTAACCTTTGGAACATGAAGCGATTATATGAGCGTTATTATCAAGAAGATACAAAACTGCTACAAGCTGTAGCAGTTTTGCCGTGGGGACACAACTTGCTACTTTTAGACAAGGCATTGCCTGCTAATGAAACCCTATTCTACGCCGAAGAGTGCTTGCAGAAAGGTTGGTCGAGAGATATGTTGCTCAATGCGATAAAGATGAATACCTACGCATCCCGTCAGACGAAAATCAAAACGAATAATTTTGATGCCGTACTGCCGATGGCACAAGCCGACTATGCGAATGAAGTATTTAAAAGTTCGTACAACTTGGGATTCCTTGGAATAACAGAGCCTGTTAAGGAGTTGGAACTGGAGAAGCGATTAGTATCTAAAATCAAGTCGTTTATACTGGAGTTGGGCAAAGGTTTTTCTTTTATCGGAAACCAATATCGTCTGGAGTATAACAATAAGGAATATGCAGTGGATATGCTCTTTTTTCACAGAGGTTTGAGGTCGCTCGTTGCGATTGAATTGAAGCTCGGGGCCTTCAAGGCAGAGTATGTAGGCAAGATGAATCTCTACCTTTCGCTGCTTGACCGCTTGGAAAAAGGAGAGAATGAGAACCCGTCAATCGGTATCATTCTTTGCGCCGACAAGGACCACTTGGATGTAGAGATTGCTTTGCAAGATATAAACAAGCCGATTGGGGTAGCCGAGTATCAACTGTTGCTGCCCAAAGACGAACTTCAGGCATTACTCATCCAAGAAATCAATTCCATCGAGGAGAGTGGTGATTTAAGCGAGGAGTAGCAACTTTTGTTTTGCTACTCCAAAAACTTTTGTACCTTTACATTCGAGCTAAAGAACTACTCGAAAAATGAAGAGCTTCACCGAAGTTCGCTTGTTGCAAATCCGTTACCTGTTTCGCTCTTCTTTATGCGGAAGTTATTTATAAACAGGACGATAAATCTAAAACATAGTTTCGTTACTAAATCGTAACTCACCTCCAAAACTCAAAAAAATGAATATAATAGATTAATTTTCAACCGATTGCCTTCTTTTGCATATTCTCAAATAACTCAACTGTAATTAGTCGTCCCTTAAAAAGTAGTTTATATTCTGATTATTAGCCAATAGCCCACTAGTATGATATACTGGGTACAAATACCACAGCGGCAGATGCCATTTTGGACAGAATCGTACATACAGGCATACGTTTTGAGCTAAAAGGTGAAAGCATGAGAAAAAAATAACTATTTTTGCCCAACATGGATGATAATGATAAAAAGTGAACGGATATCACCGTTTTGAGTGGGTGGGTATCAGCCGTTTTTTCCACATTCCCTTGCTTTATTGCCATTGTTCCTATTTCCGAACTTCTCTGTTTAATGCGTTATGAATCAGTTCTTAACGCATATATTCACTTTTTTGTTCCGAGAGGGGCAGCCGGATGTAATTGTGCGATAGTGAACTGCCTTTGTGCGTGTTCGCACAATAACAAGAAAGCGTTCGAGAATATATTGTATTATATAATAGCTATTTAGCTATATGGCATGATTCTTGCAAGTATAAAGAAAAAACAGTAATAGAACATGATTAAGCATTACTTGAAAGTAGCATTACGCAATTTAATGAACTTTAAAGTTCATAGTCTTATTTCGGCTATTTGTTTGGCGATAGGCATCACCTGCTTCTGCATGATGAATTATTTTATTGATGCCGTATCCGGTAAGATTGAACTGTCCGATGATAATGAATACAGCATCCGGTTGCTCGGAACATCTTCCCAGACAGCCGCCGATATCTATTTGTTTAAGGAGGATTTTGATTATCTGAAAGAGTTGCCAATAGCGGGCATAGATACCCTTGTGGCTTCTTCCTCTTATAGCAATGGAAAAGAAATTACGGCCATCGACAAAAAACAACAGGAACTGCCGTTTTTGGTGTCGTTCAAAAATGTATCACCTAATTATTTCACCTATAATTCGTTCAAATTGAAGTATGGCAATCAAGAGATAACAGCTCCCAATGAGGTGATCGTCTCCGAATCGTTTGCCCGGAAAGCATTTGGACAAGAAGATCCGATAGGTCAAGTCATCCGTCAGGAGACAGAGGCTAACGACTCGTCTGATCTTATGGTGTATAAAATTGTCAATGTTGCTTTGACAGAAGAAAAAGATCATCGTGGAAAAACAATCGATTGTTATTTTCCCCTGTCCGCAAAGTCCCGTACTCCACTCAGTATCAGATCACGTCTCACCGGACAAACCACGACGGAAAGCCTGAATAAACAGTTAAAGAACCTGACCTGGAAGCATGGAGACCAGGATATCTATTTATATGCTTCCCTGGAGTCGGAACAGAATGACAGCGTCCAAAGAACGATAAGTATTCTGCTCGCCCGGTTTATAGCTTCTCTGATTTTATTGTCTGGTTTGATCAATTTTCTGAAGTTCATTATCCAGATGTTCTATAACCGGCAACGAGAACTGGTGCTTCGCAAATGTATCGGTTCGGACATCAAAGGATTGTTTGCCTTACTTTTCGCCGAGATCTTCTGGATGCTATCTGTCGCTTTCTTTCTGTCATTGGCCGTGACGGAAATCACCCTCTCTTTGGCATATACATACATCCGTCCGGAAGACATGATCTCATTCTCCTTGGTAGATCTATATGGTTCACAATTAGGCTTGTATCTCGTTTTGTTGTTGATCTGCATGCTCGCCATTCTTTATCCTATCTATCGGTTACGCCGGTTGAGTGTCCTCCATTCGGTCGTACAGAGACAGAAGCGGCATGTGTTCCGCAATTTCATGATTGCTTTGCAATTGGCGATCTCCATCCTTTTCACAGGCGGTGTATTTGGCATAACGCTTTTATTCAATGAGATGTTTGAAGGAATGTACCATCCTTTGAGCACGGAAGAAGAGAACCGGGTGATTTCAATATCGGTCAATACCATACGCATGCAGAAAAACATGGATGCCATTCTTTCGGATATCCAGTCCTTGTCCGAGATAACCGATCGGACATCCGCTTTCAATACTTTCGATGCCGATGTTTATACCTACATGACCTACATGAAAAACGGAAAGCCGAGAGGAAATGTGCTGATGATCCAAGCAGAGCCCCATTATTTTGAGTTCTTCAAGATCCCGTTTTCCGGAAAATTGGTGGATAAGGATGCTCAAGGTTTTGTTTATATAAGCGAACAGTTTAAAGAACAATTGCAGAGGGATAGTATAGAAGGCAGTGTCACGTTGGATGGCAAAGAATACCGGATTGCCGGAACTTACCGCGCACTGAACAAGGAAAATGCTCAGAACAGGGCAGTCGGTTCTGTCTTTTTAGTTAATCCGCAAGCCTACACCTATTACTTTAAAACCCTCCATTCGGATATTACTCCGGTCGCCCTGGAAAAAATAACAGAGATCTGCCGGCGTTATGTACCTGAGACATTGCCTCTTGATATTCGTAATACGGGTGATTCCAAACAGTCCGTTATGGGAACTGCAGCACTCTTGCAGACAGCATCCCTGTTGTTGGCAATAGTCAGTATACTCTTGTTGATATTAAGTATTTATTCCGGAATCTCCATGGATGTGGTAAACCGTCAAAAGGAAGTAGCCATCCGAAAAATAAACGGGGCTACCCCGAAAGTGATTGCCCTGTTATTCGGCAAAATCTATCTGATTATTTACCTATCTGTCTTCGTAATTATCTATCCGTTAGTACGATTGGTGTTGATAGGGATCGCACAAAAAAGTAGTTTGAAAAGCATATATAGTTGGAATTGGGGAATCTTGTTGTTCTTCACGATGGCCCTTTTGATCTTCTTGGTTACGGCATACAAGATTTATAAAATAATGCACCTGAATCCGGCAAGTGTTTTGAAAAAGGAATAAAAACGACCTCTATTGCGTCTGCCCGTTATGAAGGTGTGTCCAACTAAAGTGTCCCCCAAAAGTTTTGTGTCTGACTTTTGGGGGCACTTCATATTTAGTTCGCTGCCAGAATGAAGAAGTCTTTCAAATTTCATTATAATATGGGTAAATAATATGTTTTTACTCAACTTTCAAGACGAAAGATTGTTTCCAAAGCATGTAATCCAAATGATCTCTTATGAATCAAAAGCGTAATCAAGCCAAGGTCGTGAACGTATTTACCGTATTTACGGTAATGCTGATATTGTATTTTATTGTAGGACTTTTCACCGTCATCAATCAACAGTTTCAGATACCGTTACAAACAGCTATGCTGCCCCATGATGGTAATATCACCAATGCATTGGTGACGATGCTGAATTTCTCATGGTTCCTTGCCTATCCCCTATCCGAAGGATTCGGGACACGATGGCTGGAAAAATACGGATACCGAAAAACGTCTTTTCTTGCCTTGCTGATACTTATCGCCGGACTGGCGATCTATGAAGCAGCCGTGCTTTTCCATATATATACACCCATGCAGGTCACCATCATCGGCAACCCTATCTCTGTCGGCTTTTTCATTTTTCTGATCGGCTCTTTCGTGATCGGTGTAGCCGCCACGATCCTGCAAGTAGTGCTCAATCTATATCTCACGGTTTGCCAGATTGGTAAAACGACGGCCTTGCAGCGGCAGATGATCGGTGGAACGAGCAACTCGATCGGCATGGCTATCGCTCCGTTGGTAATCAGTTATCTGATATTTCACGGAACACCCTTGCATGACATCGTGACGAAGCAATTTATTATCCCGCTGATCGTATTGATTCTGATCATGTTGATTGTCACCCTTTTTGTCGGCAGAATACAAATGCCTTCTATCGGCAATGTACTCCAAGCACCGGGAGAAAACCTCGATAAAAGCGTATGGTCATTCAGAAATCTCAAATTAGGGGTATGGGGAATTTTCTTCTATGTAGGCATCGAGGTTGCCGTCGGAGCCAATGTCAATATGTATGCATCCGAACTCGGAGGATCGTTCGCCTCAAATGCCACGCATATGGCCGCTTTATATTGGGGATTTCTGCTATTGGGACGCTTCTTAGGCTCCTTTATCAGGCGAATCCCTTCTGAAAAGCAATTGGTGACAGCCTCTATCGGGGCCATCATACTACTCGTGCTTGCGATGTTGACGGCCAATCCCTGGATCTTGACGTTGATAGGCTTTTTCACTCTATCATGTGGCCGGCCATTTTTACATTGGCAACCGACAAACTGGGGAAATATACCACTAAGGCATCCGGAGTGCTGACAATGGGAGTCATCGGAGGAGGTATTATTCCTCTTCTGCAAGGAATCTTTGCCGATGTGATGGGTGGCAACTGGCTTTGGACATGGCTGTTGGTCATTGCCGGAGAAGCTTACATTTTGTATTATGGCCTAAACGGATACAAGCAACATTAAACTCTATGATAAACTTCATTAAACGGTACTCTGCCCCGTTCACCCCAGATTCCTTTATTTCCATCCCGTATTCCACAGGCAATCACCATGTTCACCCCGGCACCATGAGGCAATTTCAACAGTTTCTTCATTTGTTTACTGTCAAAGCCCTCCAAGGGACAAGTATCATACCCTTCGTTGGCCATTGCAATCATAAATGTCTGAGCGGCAAGCGCACAAGATTTATGGACGACGACACGCATATCACCCTCGGAAACCTCACGCACAATAGGGCGGAAAAGGCCGATGGCTTTAGTCAATAAAACTCTCAAAAAACCCAGTATGCCAAAGAAGCGGGCATAAAGAAACGGCATTAACTTTCCATAATAGAGTTCTCTGTCCTTGATACGTTTTTCCTGACGCTCCCGGGGACTGTTTCGTCTGACGTTCCCTCTTTCAAAATCGAGTACAAACCTGGCCCTGCTCCGATATAAATTCTGACGTGTAACAAAAACGACAATCTCTGAAGCTGTTGAAGTCGCAGTCTGGTCAAGACAGGCTTTGGATATCTTTGCCAGCAACTCTGGTTGTGTGACCTGATAAAACTCCCACAATTGCATATTTGAACTGTTGGGTGCCAACGTTGCCAGTTCCAGACAATGTTTCACCTTTTCCGGATCCAACTGTTTCTCTCTATCAAACACCCGTACAGAACGACGATAATTTAAGACTTCCTCTAAATTCATTTTTATCTGATCAAATTATTTTTCCCATTTAATTGTTGCATTACCACCTCCGCCATTTCTTTTGAACTGAACGGGTTTTGCCCCGTTATCAGATTATGGTCCACCACTACTTTTGAGGTCATCGGAATCAATGCTTTTTCGTAATCGGCTCCTCTCTTTTTCAACTCTGCTTCAAGATCAAAAGGTACCTCCTTCTTTCTCCTGGCAACACTTTCCTCAAACCAGGAAAATCCTGTGAGCCTTTTATCTTTTATAAGATACTCTCCGTTGGACAATTTGACATTCAAAAGCCCACTTACACCATGGCAGATCGCGGCTACTATTTTAGTATGCTCATAATGCTCCTTAATAATCGTCTGCAAAGTGGTATTATTAGGAAAATCATACATCGTACCATGTCCGCCCGCCAGATAGATACAATCAAACAGCTCTCCGGCAACCTCGTCCAAACTCTTCGCATGTCGCAACTCATTCCTAAATTCAGGATCATCCCAATACCCTTTCGTAAGTTTGTCTAAAACCATCGGCTTTAAACTTTCCGGATCAACAGGGACGTTGCCACCTTTGGGGCTTGCTATGATTATTTCATATCCCTTTTCTTCCGCACAATGATAGATGTGGGTCAACTCACTGAGCCACAACCCTGTTTCCAGATTTCCATCAGCATACATATCCGTTCCCGTTACAACAGCCAGCATTTTCAAGGTATCCATATATATTCTTTTTATAGTGACGTTATATAGGAACATGGCTGTAACCTACTTGTTACTTTACCAATCAGACTTTTAACTTTATTTTCAACCACTTGTGACCCGGCTTCTTAAAACATCCACATTCTTTGCCGGGATATCAGCCAACTTCAAACTTCTGCTTCGCACATTCGTATCCTTCTTCATACAGATCGGTCAGTTTATGAATGTCACGTTCAATGCGATCGACAACAACCGGTTTCCGGGGCCGGATAACAGTTATATTTCCCTCTTCTTCCATACGCTCAACCATCTCCAACTGTTCGTTGTATACAGCACAACGCCTGCTCAACGCTTCACGTATCTTCGGATATTTACGATAAACAAAAGAGGGAACGCGGATGTCTTTATTCTCTTTCCGATAACCGCGGTTCCGGGTAAGGACAACCACATTGTTCCGATATCCATCGTCTATGGCACGTTGCAAAGGAATAGAGTCGACAATACCTCCGTCCAGCATGGGAATACCGTCTACATAAGCTATGGGGCAAACGAAAGGAAGGCTGCTGGAAGCACGGACAATGTCGATCACACGGTTTTTATCCTCTTTCTCCTCAAAATAATTGGCTTCTCCGGTCAGGCAATTGGTAGTCACCATCACATAACGCCCGGGAGAATTGAAGTATGCCTGATAATCGTATGGAAGTATATGCTCGGGAAACTCCGTAAAGAGGAGATCGAAGTCCAGAATATTCCGTTTCTTAAGCAGATGTTTCAGCCCGATATAATGATATTTTTCTAACAGGTCGATATTACTGTACTTGGCACGCCCACGCTGTCGGGACATATACGAAAGGCCGTTACAAGCCCCTGCAGACACCCCGATCGTATAAGGAAAACGAATATCATGGTCCATTAGATAGTCCAGTACCCCACAGGTAAACACTCCGCGCATACCTCCGCCTTCAAGCACCAGACCGGTTTGATTATCGATTGTCATCTTTCAGAATAATTAATCGTTAGAAATTAGTAGTACCTTAGTTTTTCTTAGGCCGCCGGATGACTAACAAGGAAGGAAAATCACGGAACACTTCTTCCTCTTCGGACAACTTCGTATAGGACAGGTGGCTCATCACAAGCAAGCCGTCCTTTGCTACCGAAGCCAGATCAACGGCGCTATTAAAGGATTGCGTTCGTATCCGGGAGGAATATTTGGCCAGTATCGGCTCTGTAGACTGCCGGAAAGCCTCATCATCCGTATCGAAGAGGAAAAGATGTACCTGTGCGCCCCCCTCCAGCATACTCTCAAGATAAGTAAGCAGAAAAGCATCGATCACCCCACCCAACACAAAAGAGACGGGGACGTTTCCGCTATAACCACGGTTGACAAAAACGGCTACCGGACATTTCACCTGTTCCATCACATCATCTATCTTATCACGAAACAGAGAGAGCCATAACACTCCGCTGCCTCCGGCAGCATCCGGTCTGTACTTACTTCCTGCTCCCAGCAGAAACATGTCAGGACGCTCTTTTCGTGCCAACCGGATCATATCCTGCACCAATTTATCGGTCACCCGGTAACGGTTTTCAACACTAAGTCCCAACTCGGAAGCTTTTTCGTCCACCAGCGAGAAACTATCACGGGCATATTGCTCTGCATTCAATGGGTTTAAGTCCGTCCCCACCGTAAAATGGGCAGCGACCACATGGGCAGCTTTCATCTTTTTTCCAAATAATAAGAAAAAGACGGAAAGCAGGCTGCGTCCCGACTCCGGGCGTCCAAAACAAAAGACCAACTTCAACTTAGCCGATAAACGTTCTTCGCGACGGGCAAAAATCTGTTCAACAAAATGCAGCAACGGGGTGGTCATGAAGGTAGTCACCAGAGCCATAATGACCAGGATTACAAAAATAGAAGGTGGAAGCACTCCCATTTCGTATCCGATGTTTAATGCAACCAACTCCATCAATCCCCGTGTATTCATCAGCGTACCGATAGTAAAACTGTCTTTCCACGACTCTCCCACCAAACGGGCGGCAACGGCGCAACCACCCAGTTTTCCTGCCACAGCAACCGTAATCAACAACAGGCAGACTCCCCAAAGCGCCGGACTGTTAATCAATCCAATCTCCGTACGCAACCCGGTAAAGGCAAAGAAAAGCGGAAGGAAAAAGACAAGAGCAATGTCTTCCACTTTTTCCATCATCACTTTACGGAATCCCAGGCTGGGAGGCATCACGACTCCTGCCATGAAGGCTCCGAACAGGGCATGAATACCGATAATCTCGGTAAGCGTAGAGGAAATAATCAAAATCAGCAGAATCAGGGCCACAAATGTTTTATTAATCACCTCCTGATTGGCATACACCTCTCCTACTTTCTTGAGAAACGGCCGTACCACCATAAACATGATTATGATATAAAGGGCAGTCAGCCCGATGGCATAAAGAGCGCTGGCAAATGTTCCGGCCTTGGCAATGGCTATGACTACAGCCAGCAAACACCAGGCAGTGACATCATCATTAGCAGCCGAAGCTATGGCCAAAGTTCCCAAAGGAGTTTTCGTCATATTCCGTTCCTGAATGATGCGGGCCAATACCGGGAAAGCGGTAATACTCATAGAGATACCGATGAAAAGGGCAAACGGCAGGAAACTTGTCTGGGCAGCGGCATATTCTTCATAAATCCAGTAAGATGCAACGATGCCGAGGAAGAACGGAACCAATATACCTGCATGGCTGATGACCAATGTTTCGTTGATCTTGTTTTTAAGTACACTGAAATCGAGTTCCATTCCGATCACAAACATGAAAAGTACCAGACCGACCTGGCTCAATAATTCAAGATTCGTAAGGGACTCCGGAGGGAACAGGGCCTGGAATACATCCGGAAAGAAATAGCCCAACACGGAAGGTCCCAACACAATTCCCGCCACAATCTCACCAATCACCCCCGGCTGCCCGATATGTTTAAACAGAAAACCAAAAAGCCTCACCATCAACAAGACAGCGATTATCTGTATCAACAATATACTTAACGGATGATGCAGGTTGTCGGTGACAAACTGACAAAACATAGCGAAAGGAGTCTCCTCCGCAACAGCTGATGATGCTACCACATGGTGTGAAAAACGGTCACCTTCCTCGATAGCCATGTAAATAAGTGCCCCGAAAAGGAGCAACATGATTACATAAATAAGATAATTTTTTTTGGCTCTCTGCATACAAGCATGTTTTTGTGTGAAGTGTGTCTATGCAAAGATAAAACAAACCAAAAGAAAAAATAGTTTTAGAGCGGGTTTAAATATTGATTCATATAAAAAGGCACTGAAAAGAATATATGGACACTCTGTTTACTTTCCTTATTTCCGCTTCAAAGTTCCTGTTTGTCATCAGTAAAACGAAGATACAGAGGAATAAGAAAGAATAAAAGAGAAAGATAACCAACAGGAAAACAAGATTATAACAACACACAAAATTGATTTAAAACCAAAGGCTTGTTGATTTAAGAGGTAAAACCCGTTAGTTAAAAACCCAGAGGACTTTGGTTTTAAACTAACGGGAACATAGTTTCGAATGTATCCTAAAACACCTGTTCACTAATCGCCGGTAATTCCCTGCCCCTTCAGGTCGGCAGCCGATATTGTAAAATCATTTCCCTGCTTGATCCGTTCCAATACCAGGTTGCCTACTTTCCGGGCATCTTCTTCCAAAGCAAACCCTTTCCGCTCCGGAAGGGAAGGTATGTATGGTTGGCAGATCACTACCCGGTCGCCACAAAGAATCTGATAACCATATCCGTTCCCATTTTCTGTTTCAATTACTTTGAGACGATACGTACAAGCTTCATGCCGATCATAGAAAAAGAGGACTGAAACAGCGCAGGCAACGCATATCATACAAAGTAGCTTCTTATTCCTCTTCATATTCATAAGGTTTCAGTTCCCAGGCATCGTCAAAGTAAGAACTCGAACCACTGCCACCCGTCGCAACAATACCCCGGGTCCCGGTAGAGAAGCAAACAGCATGGATACGGGTACTTCCTTCAAACGCCGTCAGGTCGTCACCTTCCCAAAGATCGGTTGCCGGATCATAAATCCAATAATTCGAATAATAGCTTCCTCCGGCAGTGGAACCCAGAGTCAGATAAGCTTTTCCATCGATCACAAAACTGACTCCATAGGAACGGACAATAGATGTATAGTCATCATCGTAATCATCATCACTCGTATTGGCGATGTCTCTCAATTGTGTCCAAGGTGTAGCAGCGGAAGGGTCGAAGCACCAGAAGTCCGATACATCGGAATTATTGTTCTGCCCTCCGCAGACATAAGCTTTCCCGTCGATGACAAATGCCGTACCTCCCTGACGCTTTTGTCCTCCGAAACCGTTCACGATAGTCCATTGTGAACCGGCTGCGGCAGTAGGGTCGAAACGATAAAAGTCCTTCAGGTAATTATCGTTGTAACCGGTTCCCACATAACCATAATTATCAATCCCGAAGCCAAGGGCATAATAGCGGGCTCCTCCCTTGAAGTCGTCCATCTGCCTCCAACTATTCGTTTCCGGATTATACTCCCACGTATCGGACAGGTATTTCTGATCGGGATTGTATCCGGTAGTGACATACCCTTTGCTACCTACCGAGAAGCCGGTGGCAGCATTGCGGACCGTACCGGGCATATCGGCACGCTGAGTCCACCAGTCATTGTCGATATCATATTCCCAGGTATCGGCGAGCCGGGTCGTTTTTCCGTTATAGCCTCCGCAGATGTACCCTTTATTACCAATGGTGAAACCGGCAGCATCGGTCCGTGCTACCCCGTCAAAGTCCGAACGCCGGTACCATACTCCGGCCGTATAGGAAGCATCTTCCGTACAGGCACACAAACAAAAGAGTATGGCACAAAGCACCAATACTCCGGACGCGGACTTACTCGCTACAGTTTTTTCTATTCCAGTCATCCTTTTATTCTGTTTTTTAATCGTTAATTACTGACCGCAAATGTAGACGACATCAGTAAGGGTGAAAAAAAGGATCGACTAACAGGCACATTCTCTCTACCAACCAAAATGCAGTCGATAAATCATTCCGGTTAGTCGATAGTTTTTTAACAGGGAAGAGAAATCGACTTCTTTTGCGGCAAAATTATCCGATTAATGAAACAGAAAACCCTATCATTTTTATTCATCACTCTTTTAATATCCCTCCTTGCCTCTTGCCGGGACGAACTGTCGACAGTAGGAGGCAAATGGGTGGAAAGTTCCCTGCGGACGGTGCAGACCGATACTTGCACGGTCCGCATCAGCACTATCCTGAGTGATTCTCTTGCCACATCGGGCGACACAGTCTGCCAGATAGGAACCATTGACGATCCCGTCTGGGGCAAAATAAAGACCGCTTTCTATGCAGAATATGACGTACCGGGAGTTTCATTCAGCGAAGATGCCGATTATGGTTTCGATTCCATTACCATCCGGTTCTACTCTTCGGGCAATTATCTGGGAGATACTCTGAATCCGCAACGCATCTCACTGCACAGCCTCTCAGAAAATCTGTCGCTGGACGAAGGATACCTGTATAGCAAATCGACAGTGGCTTACCATGCCACTCCCTTAGCTTCGTTCACCTTCACTCCCACTCCGGGCGAAACCACCCGGGAACACGAAATCCGCCTCTCCGACGAATGGGGACTCAAGTGGTTCGAACGTTTCCAAAACGGATCACGCGAGATGGAGTCACAGGAATACTTCCGCGACTATTTCAAGGGCATTGCATTCATTCCCGAAGAGGGAGGAAGTTGTATCAACGGTTTCATGGTGAATGATTCAAGCCTGTGCATCACACTTTATTATCACCAGACGAAAACAGACGCAACGGAACTGTCCGCCAGTTTCCCGGCCAACAGCGACTTGAGGTTCAACCAAGTCAGTTGTGACCGTAGCCGGACAGCCCTCTCCTCCTTACAAAGCGGAATCAATAACGGGCTTCCTTCGGAAAAGTCCGACCACCAGGCCTACCTGCAAGGACTGACGGGAATGTATCTCAACATCGACTTCCCATTCCTCAATGACTTGCGCGCCGAAGGCAGACTGGTAACTATCGAAAGTGCGCTCCTCCGCCTTTATCCGGTAAAAGAGACGTATGGCGAACGGTATCCTCTCCCCGAATCGCTGACACTATATACAGCCGACGAAAACAATGTAACGGAAGATGTCGTGACGGATATTTCAGGCAGTTCGGTACAAACCGGAAGCCTGGTAACGGACGAAATGATGGGAGAAGAGACCTATTACTCTTTCGATATTACCTCTTTCCTGCAAAGCAATCTGGGGACGGTGGGATACAACCGGAAAATCCTTCAGCTGATGCTTCCGGACAATTTGTTTTTCACCACCCTGAGTGGAGTCGTATTCGGAGATGCCGGCCATCCGGACAGTAGCCCCGTGAAACTAACCATACTTTATAAAACATATAACCCATGAAAAGACAGCTGATTCTACTGCTTACGCTTTGTCACTCCACCTTATTAATATATAGTCAGAACACAACCAATTCCCCTACATCCATGTTCGGCCTGGGCGAACTTTCAACCGGAGAAGGCGGACAGTACGCCGGACTGGGCGGAGCGGGAATCGCCCTGCAAAGCTATAACTTCCTGAATACTGCCAATCCTGCCTCACTTACCGCCATCGAAGGACAACGTTTTCTGATAGACGCCGGACTGATGGGGGCATACAAAATCTACACCCAAACCGGAACAAGCAATCATTCGGTAGTGGGAAACCTGAATAACCTCAGCATCGGTTGCCGTCTCACTCCCCATTGGTACGGGGCTGTATTTATGGCACCGGTCAGCAGTATGGGATACGCTATCACACTGGATCAGGACATCACGGGAACCGGAAATTCCACCGTATCATCACTTTTTGAAGGAGAAGGGGGGCTATCTAAAATGGGTATCAGTACCGCCTACCGCCTTTTCAAAGGTTTCTCTGTCGGTGCTAATCTTTCGTACGTGACCGGAACCATCAAACAAACAGAGACTCAGGGAAGTCTCAGTGTGGAAGAGAGTTCTTACAAGCATGCTTTTTATGTCGATTTCGGCGTGCAATACAAGTTTTCTCTAAATAGGGATAAGTCCATTGTAGCAGGGTTTGTATACGGGTACTCACAAGATCTGGCACAAGACAACAACCTGTCGGTGAGCAGTTCGTCGGGCAGCGAGTCGATTGATGAAAGCCAACGTTATGTGCGCCAATGCCTCCCGCAGTTTATCGGGGCGGGATTATCATACAATAGCCTCCGCTGGATGCTGACAGCCGAATACAAATATACGGATTGGAGCCGCATGAAGTCTTCAAAAAGCAACGTCCGCTTCGAAAACCAACACCGGTTATCGGCAGGTATGGCCTACACAGCAGGCAATATCTACCGCAATCCGATGAAACTGTTACTCGGAGCGGGCGTCAACAATTCATATATGGTCATCCAGAAGAAGAAAGCAACCAACTACTACATCAGTGCAGGAAGCAACTTCACTCTCTATAACGGAAATGTCCTCTCGTTAGGAGTGAAATACAGTGATCAACTCCATCTGCCCAACGGTATGCAACGGGAACAAGGGCTGGCACTCTTCTTCAACTTTACCTTCTCGGAACGGACATACCGGGCGAAAATACAATAGACTAATCACGGAACACTTCTTCCTGCTTCAGAACGTAAGCATCAGTCAAAGCACCGGTAGCAGGTTGTTTCTCATTGTTCAGCATCACCAGGCTGCCCTCCTGCACCTTAAAGTAAGAGACTTCGCCTCCTTTTTCAGTAAGTGTCAGCAGATTGTCTTTTACCGTGAATGTGCCGGTTTCATCAAACTCGGCATCTTTGCGATCAATGTAAAGCCAGTGGTATGTATAAGTGCGATCCTTTTTCAAGGTCAGAGTCAGTTCTATGCCCGGACAATCGGCAGCCGGAATCGTACCTTTGTAAACTCCATAGTAATCGAGAGAGGTTTCGGCAGTGTGCATATCTACCACTTGGGTGGTATCGTTACCCGCCGCAGACACATCGGCTTTCTTCGCATTTGTACAACCTACGGCAGTTAAAGTGATAAATGCTGCTGCCATCCAATAAAGATTCTTTTTCATCGGTTTAAGTTTTTATAAATGAAACATTAAAATATGATAGCAAAGATAGGCGTTCATTTCCATATTTAAGGATATTCAGCTATCTTTGTCGCATAAATATTAATAAAAACGACATAATAATGAAAAAGACAATCCTCCTGGCCGCTTTAGGCTTGATCAGTCTGAGCGCATTGGGCAAAGACAAACCAAAAGAAGAAGGCTTCGTTTTCACGACAGTGAAAGAAAACCCGATTACATCCATCAAAAACCAGAATCGTTCAAGCACTTGCTGGAGCTTCTCGAGCCTCGGCTTCCTCGAATCGGAACTGCTCCGTACGGGAAAAGGCGAATACGATCTTTCTGAAATGTTCGTTGTACACCACACAATGGTTGACCGCGCCGTTAACTATGTCCGCTATCATGGCGACAGCTCCTTCTCTCCGGGAGGAAGCTTCTATGACATCATGTTCTGTATGAAGAACTACGGACTTGTTCCGCAAGAAGCCATGCCGGGTATCATGTATGGTGACTCACTGCCCGTTCACAACGAACTGGATGCAACAGCGGAAGGTTATGTAAACGCCATTGCCAAAGGCAAACTGAAGAAACTGACTCCGGTATGGAAAAAGGGTCTTTGCGCCATCTATGACACTTACCTCGGACAATGTCCGGAGAACTTCACTTACAAAGGTAAAGAATATACTCCGATGACTTTTGCACAGTCTCTGGGTTTGAATCCGGACGACTATGTATCTCTGACTTCATACACACACCACCCCTTCTATTCACAGTTTGCCATCGAAATTCAGGACAACTGGCGCAACGGATTGTCATACAACCTGCCGCTTGACGAATTCATGGCTGTAATGGACAATGCTGTAAAGAACGGATACACGTTCGCATGGGGTAGTGACGTCAGCGAAGAAGGATTTACCCGTGACGGTATCGCCGTAATGCCGGACGCAGCCAAAGGTGCTGAACTGACAGGTTCGGATATGGCCCGCTGGACCGGAATGACCGCCGCCGACAAACGCAAAGAACTGACTTCAAAGCCACTGCCGGAAATTAAAGTTACTCAGGAAATGCGCCAGACGGCTTTCGATAACTGGGAAACAACCGATGACCACGGAATGATTATCTACGGCATCGCCAAAGATCAGAACGGAAAAGAATACTTTATGGTGAAAAACTCTTGGGGCACTAATAACAAGTACAAAGGTACCTGGTATGCTTCTAAAGCTTTCGTTGCTTACAAGACTATGAATATTCTGGTTCACAAAGATGCGCTTCCTAAAGATATCGCAAAGAAACTGGGAATCAAGTAAGAAATTACAAGTTACAGAGCCACGGGCTGTAGTCTGCAAGGTGTAATCCACTTGTAGATTACAGCCCGTTCTTATGGCCTGTAACCCGACCTTAACTGCTGATACAAATCTTGTTGATATATTCTGTAAACCTCTCCTTATAATTATCGCCGACAGGTATGTATATATTCTTATTAAAAATGATGCGCAACCGTGAGACCTCCGTTATTTTCCGGAGATTGACGATATAGGAGCGATGTACCCTCATAAACATTTCTTGCGGCAGACGCTCTTCCAGTCTTCTCATACTCAGCAGAGTGACTACCGGCTTATCCGCCATATTCGTGTAAATGCGCACATACTCACTCATGCCTTCGATATAACAAATATCCGCCACATTGATACGGATAATCCTGGATTCGGACTTCACAAACAACGAACCGTCCCGTTCCAGCAAATCCGATTCCGCCCCTCCCCCGTAATCCTGCAAATGATACTCAAACTGCCTGCGTGCCTTGTCCGCCGCCTTCAGGAGATCCTGAAACTCGAACGGCTTCAACAGATAGTCCACCGCATCCACTTTAAAACCTTCAACAGCATATTCCGGATAGGCGGTAGTAAACACAATCAGAGGTTTCACCACCAATGAACGCACCAGATCGAGTCCGTTCAGGTCCGGCATATGAATATCGACGAACATCAAGTCGACTTCTTCTTCAGAAAGCACCTGCATGGCACCGAAAGCATCCTGACAGGAAGCAATTAGTTGCAGGAAGGGGACACGTGAAATATAACCTACCAATTGTTCAAGCGCCAACGGCTCGTCATCAATAGCAATGCATTTTATCATAACAGAGGAATGATTAATAAAACGTTAAAACTACCCTCGCGCTCGTTGATAGACAGGGTATAGTCCTGCCCGAACAAAAGCCTCAACCGCTTACGGACATTTTCCAATCCGATGCCATGATTCTGTTCACCGGATTTTCCCCAATTGCTGTTGGAACAGCGAAACGCAAGTTTCCCATCTTCTACAGTCATGGCAACTCGTATGAACGACTCTTTCTGATAACTCACTCCATGCTTAAACGCATTCTCTACAAAAGAGATAAAGAGTAAAGGCGGTATCTGTACTTTTGGTATTTCGCCGGGCATGTCGCACATGATGCAAACCTTATCGGTATAACGAAGCTTCATCAGGGTAATATAGTTATCGAGAAACTGTATCTCACGCGAAAGCAAAATCGTTTTATTACTTGCTTCGTAAAGCACATAACGCATCAGTTTAGAGAGTTCGACAATGGTCTTCTTGGCTTTCCCGACATCCATATCGACCAGTGCATGAATGTTGTTGAGCGTATTCATAAAAAAATGCGGATTGATCTGATACTTCAGATATTGCAATTCCGATTGCAGATGCTGGTGTTCCAACTCTTTCAGTGCCTCTTCATCCCGCATGGACTTGAATAGAAGCTTGATAGCCACAACCCCACCACCAGCAAAGCCAGTGAGAAACGTCCAAAAAGATAGCCCGGCAAAGGATAAGGCCCCTGCCGGAGCGGATCCATCACTCGCTTGGGCATGGGTGGTTGAGACGAATGTTCTTCATAAATATAACCGGGAGGAACGGGCATCGGGTTGTTGAACTGCCTGTGCCTCGGCCGGCTGAAGGAGGGATATAAGAAAAAAAGCAGAACAATGACTCCTATCAACGAAAATGCATACTGCCAATATCGCTTCCGAAGCAACAATCAGGGGGCGAGTAAATAGTTGTTCACTACAAAAAGCAGAAAAAAGGGTAACGTCAACAGCCATGCCACCCGTATGGTCTGCCAACTGAAGGTATGTATCGAACTGATGGATGAAAACAGATAGTCGCCCACCAACGGTACGAAGATAACAGTCAGCCAGATGACGAGATAAACCACCTGCTCCAGTAATTGCTGCTTATTAATCTGTTTCATTATGATAAAGTCTTTCTGAAGATTAGTCCACAAAAATACCCCCTTTTGTCCATACCCGACAAAAGAACTCGACAAAGAGGGACGTTTTGACGATAAAGCATGGTAAATCATGAACTTCCCTTTTCTCCGCCGGTGCATTTATTCGTTACCCTGAAAAGATCGATGCCCCTCAGCCACGAATTTTGCCAGTAATTACCTATCTTTGCAGCCCGAAAAAATAATCCGCCATTTTAATGAAGAAATTAGCCATACTTGCAGCTTTCATCTTTTGCCCTTTTGCCATACAGGCACAAGAAGTATTTATCAATGCCGACCTGGTAAGCAGTTACATCTGGCGTGGAATGAAGAATGGAAATGCTTCCGTACAGCCTACTCTCGGTGTAGAGTGGAAAGGATGGACCCTATCGGCATGGGGATCGACAGAATTCAGAAACGAGAATAATGAAATAGACCTTACGCTGGAGTATGAATATAAAAACCTCCAACTGTGCCTTAATAACTACTTTTACCAAAGTGAAGACGAACCATTCAACTATTTCCACTATACTCCCCGCACCACAGGTCACACCTTTGAAGCAGGAGCTGTCTATACCATTAGTGAAAGTTTCCCGTTATCGTTGGCCTGGTATACCACCTTTGCCGGAAACGATTACCGGGAAAATGAAAGACGTGCCTGGTCCAGTTATTGCGAACTCAGCTATCCATTCACTGTAAAGGGAGTAGACTTGGCTGTCGAAGCCGGGTTCACCCCATGGGAAGGAGAATACGCTGACAAATTTAATGTAGTTAATGTCGGACTTTCGGCTACCAAAACATTGAATATTTCATCCGGATTCACTCCATCTGTTTTTGGTAAACTGATAGCTAATCCATACGAAAACCAACTCTATTTTGTTTTCGGAATAAGTTTGTAGACAATTGGCATTTCCATATTTCTTTTTATCTTTGCAACATCAGTCCTTATCAATATAAGCAAATTGCCATATACTAATTCAATATTCGGGTAAATGATAGATTTTGAAAAATTTTATACCACGTGGTATTCACGGGCCAAACACTTCGCAAACGAATATGTATACTCCGAAGATGATGCGGAAAATATCGTCCAAGATGTATTTCTACATTTATATGAACGGCGTGACCTGCTGGACGCATACGCTAACCTGACAGCTTATCTTTTCACTTCCATTAAAAACAGCTGTCTGAACTATTTACGTAAAAGAATGCTCGAGCAAGAAGCTGTACTTGATATGCAAAATGAATTCAATATGGCTATGCGCATGAAATATGATTCTTTAGAAATACTTAACACCCATTTCCCCGATGAAACCTGCATAGAGGAACTATTAGACAATGCCTTTCAGACACTTCCTGAACGATGTCGGAAAATCTTCATCATGAACAAACTGGAAGGAAAAAAACAAAAGCAAATCGCTGAAGAACTACAAATTTCCATCAATACCGTAGAGTCTCAAATGGCCATTGCCTACAAGAGGTTACGGGAAGAATTAAAAGATAACCTACCTCTATTTCTCTTTTTATTTGTCCTATCTTAATTTTTTTTATTTTTATTTTAGCGGATTTTCTCACTTCCATTGTTTACATAATATAGACAAGCCCGAAATGGATAATCGAATTATAAAATATTACGCAGGAGAACTCAGCAAAGAAGAAAGGAGAACTTTACTGCAAGAAGCCTTTTCCAACCAAGAATTGAAAAAGGAGATGATGTACTGTCAGCAACTGCAATCGCTGATGAAGCTACACCCGCAAGAGAAACAGGAAATAATAGGTGAAGAGAGCCTCAGGCACTTCCTGCAAGTGCGCCAAGCTGAAAAAGGAAGAAGAGTGTTGCTGTCTTTTTTACGTTATGCCGCAATTGTCGTCCTCTGTATAAGCGTCACATGGTGGTGGACTACCTTTTCACCCGGCAAGGCAGATGCCCCCCATCCACTCACCCAGAAATTATCTGTCCCGGCAGGGCAACGTGCACATATCACATTGCCGGACGGCAGTAAAGTATGGGTAAACGCAAATTCGGTCCTTACTTATCCATCGGCATTCAGTGAAGAGCGTCGGGTGAAGCTAACTGGAGAAGCATTCTTTGAGGTAGCCAAAAGCCCCACACCTTTCATAGTATCCACAGGGAAAGTAGACATAAAAGCATTGGGAACACAATTCAATGTATTCAATTATCCGGAAGAAGATCTGACAGTATCCCTGCTCGAAGGTTCCGTGAGGGTTTATCTCCCACACAAAGAACAATGCGGAATGGTATTGCAACCTAAACAGAAACTGACCGAAACTCAAGGACACTTCTCTGTGAAACCTATCACGCAAAACCCTGTCCTTTGGAAAGAAGGTCTCTATACTTTTGAGAAACAGAAATTAAAAGATATAGTGAAAAAGCTGGAATTATATTACGATATAAAAATTACCATCAAAGACACATCTATCCAGGAATACGAATACACTGGAAAATTTCGACAACGCGATGGCGTAATGGAAGTATTGCAGATCATCCGGAAAATACATCCGTTCAAAATAAAGAAAAATGAAAACACGAATGAAATTATATTATACCGTTAACTAATTGTCAAACTAAAAAATCAAAAACTATGAGTCCATAAACAAACACCACTACCCATTGCAATCCTAAAAAGTCGATAGGTGCGCCAACACCTACCGACCGGGATTAAGCAAGGCATTCCGAAATTCTTTCAAAGACAGAATCATTAACTTAATTGAATACAAAGATATGAAAATAAAACCTTTGTTAGTACATCTTTTGTACCTAAAAATGAAAAACAGAACATTAAATATTATGAAAACAGCCCTGTTTATGATGTTCACCTGTGCTTTTCAACTGTATGCTTCGAGCGGAATAGCACAAAACGCAATAATCGAACTGCCTTCTAACTCTATAACAATAGAGACATTATTTTCTGAAATCGAAAAACAAACCAAGTGTCTGGTGGTATACGCCAGCCATGAATTGGATGTGAAAACGATGATTACGCTATCGCACAAGAAGGCCAAAGTGAGCGACATGCTGAAAGAACTGCTGAAAAATACAGATTTGAAGTATGAGCATACAAATGATTACATCATATTTTCAAAAAAAGTAAATGGAATCCATACAATACAACAAAATAAAATTAAGATAACCGGCATCGTTCTTGATAAAAACGGAGAAGCTATTATTGGTGCCACCGTGCTTGAGCAAGGTACAGAAGCTAACGGAACCGTTACCGACATTAACGGCCGATTTAATCTTGAAGTAACTCACAAGGCTTCTCTAACCATTTCCTATATAGGCTATGTCAACCAGACGGTTTCTTTGAATGGAAAGAAATCAATTACAATTACACTGCAAGAAGATTCACAGGAGCTGGAAGAAATAGTCGTAATAGGTTACGGAACTCAAAAGAAGGTTAACCTGACCGGATCGGTAGCCTCCATTAATTCTAAAACCATCGAAAATGTTCCCGCCGCCAATCTCTCAAATGCTTTGAGCGGACGGTTGGCAGGGGTCAATATCACCCAAACTGCCGGAAAACCGGGCGGAGGTTCGTCTGTTTCCATCCGTGCCGATGGAACGTGGAATCAAACGACTCCACTCTATGTCATCGATGGTGTAGTTCGCGATAAATTTGCATTCGACGGATTGGATGCCAGCGAAGTAGAGAACCTTTCCGTACTAAAGGATGGTGCTTCCGCTGCTATTTATGGCTCACGCGCAGCCAATGGAGTTATTCTGGTAACTACTAAAAAAGGTAAAATAGGAAAACCGACTATCAACTACACCGGATCAGTTGGTATTTCAGATGCAACTAAGATACCTGAAGTATTCGATACGTATCGACAAGCGCTATATACCAACGATGCCTTGCGCCATGCCCGGGTGCCCGAAGGTGACATGCAATATTACACTGACGATGAACTACAATATTTTAAAGACAATTCTTACAACTGGATTGACGAAGCATGGAAATCTCCCATCGTTACCCGCCACTCTTTGAATGTAAACGGAGGAAATGACAGAGTGCAATACTTCATTGGAGGGAACTATTATTATGAAACAGGTTCGTTTGACAATCTTAATTTCAAAAAATATAGCATCCGAAGCAATATCGATGTCAATATTATAAAGGGACTGAAGGCTTCTTTACACCTGAATATGGACACCCGAAACGATCGCAAACCTTACTGGAAATGGGATAACGACAATGACAACATGGGTAATCTCTATAACGGACTATTACGCCGTGGTCTTTTTGCCCCCTATATCGATGGAAAACCCAACGGGACATTCCTGGCATGGCACCCCATGGAGGTTATTAACGGGAATAGCGGTTATAATAAAAAGCGTTATTCCAACTACGAGATAAATGTAGCTCTCCAATACGATATTCCTTTCATTAAAGGCTTAAGCCTGAAACTGTCATACAACCGGTATGAGCGGCATACTTTCATCAAACGTTTCAGTCGCCCCTACGACTTGTACGTATTTAAAACAACCGGCGCACACAATCATATCCCAACCAATGAAATTGATTATGTCAAAACCAGAGATGATGGAGACTTTCTGTATGAGAAATACAATAATGATAACAGTTATCAGTTGAACGCCATGGTTACCTACAACAAGACCTTCGGCAAACACGATATCAACGCATTGTTTGTATACGAACAGTATGAAGGTACTAACGACTGGCTGGACGGGCAACGAAATTATTTCATCTCCTCTGCCGTAGATCAAATATTCGCAGGTAGTTCCGATCCAAAGAATTCGACACTAAACGGAAGTGGTTCAGAAGGCGGACGTCTTTCGTATGTAGGCCGGCTGGGCTATACTTATGATAGTAAATACTTGCTGGAAGCCTCTTTCCGCTATGACGGTTCTGTCAATTTCGATCCAAAACACCGCTGGGGCTTCTTCCCTTCCGCATCTGTCGCCTGGCGTATTTCAGAAGAAAATTTCTTTAAAAACAACATCGGGTTTATAGACTACCTGAAACTTCGCGGATCAGTCGGTTTGCTAGGTAACGATGCTGTAGGCGGCTGGCAGTGGATGCAACGCTATAACCTCAACTCAGGCGCCTACTTCGGTTCGTTGAGCAACGGGGTATCAGCCAGTGTAATCCCCAATACAGAAATTACATGGGAAAAATCATTGGATATAGATTATGGATTTGATATGCAAATTCTACGTAATCGTCTGTCATTAAGTGTCGGTGGATTTTACAAACATACCTACGACATTTTAGGTGAACGCCTGGCCAGCCTGCCTTCTACTTTTGGTGGCACCATGCCCAAAGAAAACTATGCCACCATCGATACCAAAGGCTTCGAAATAGAGCTCTCATATAAGGATAAGATAGGGGACGATTTCAGTTACAACATAAGCGGAAACCTCGGATATGCAGTCAACGAACTAATTACCAAAGACGAAGCTGAAAATATTCGTCCTTACAAATCAGAGTTAGGATACAATACGGACCGACAAATGGGCTATGTAGCTACAGACATTATCCGTACACAAACCGAACTCGATGCCCTGCCCGAAGGATATACCATCTTTGGTAAAAAGCCCGAATTGGGAATGTTGAACTATAAAGATATCAGAGGTGCCAACTCTGATGAACCGGATGGAAAGATCGATAGTAATGATCAGGAATGGGTAATCAAACACACCAAATCTCCAATCAATTACGGTTTCTCCGTAGGAGGATCATGGAAAGGACTGAGCGTCGACCTGTTCTTCCAGGGTGTAGCCGGTGGAAAACGTTTCTATGACAAACGTATAGAATGGGGTGGAATGGAAGAAACGTCATACGCATTCAGGGCAGACTACTGGACTCCTGAGAACACGGATGCCAAATATCCCGCAGCCGGATGGGAAAACGGAGCCGGAGAAGCATCAACATTCTGGATTCAAGATACTTCTTTCCTACGCTTGAAGAACGTGAGCATCACTTATCAACTCCCGCAACCATTGGTTTCAAGATGGGGGCTCTCACAAATGCGATTCTTCCTGATAGGAACTAATTTGTTCCTATTACAAGATAAAATAAAAGACTATGACCCTGAAAATTCAAGTATCATGAATTACCCGTTAATGAAAACCTATTCATTCGGTGTTAATGTTAGTTTCTAATATAATATTAAATTATTATGAAAACAAAATATATAGCAATCTTAGTATTGACAGTCATTCTTTCTGGCTGTATAGATGTATTAAATAAGAAAGACTTATCTGCCATCACAGAAAAGGACGTATGGAATAATGCCCAATATGCCACAGCCTATCTTAATAAGCTATATCGTGACAATCTGCCGGGATGGGATCAGGATGTAGCAGGTTATTCGGACGAGGCTTATGGAGAGACCGGTATATTGTACGGACAACTTACCACCAATTCCATAGATACTTGGAATTACAGCAGCATTCGTAACATTAATATCATGCTGAACAGCATTAAGACCGGCGATCTGGATGCAGAAACCAAAGCCTCCTTAAGGGCACAGGCTTTAGTGCTCAGGGCATGGCGGTATTTCCAGATGGTGCGCCAATATGGAGGCGTGCCGATGATCATGGAACCGCAGGCACTGACCGATGATTTGTATGTTACCCGCAACAAGACCTCAGAGTGTATCAATTTGATCATTCAGGATTTGGATGAAGCCATTCAAGATTTGCCATGGAAATGGACAGGCGATGACGAAGGACGTTTCAGCAAAGCCACAGCCATAGCACTAAAAGGTCGCATCTTGCTGTATTATGCCAGTCCGCAATTTAATCCGGAAAATAAAGCGGAACGCTGGGAAACAGCTTATGCCTATAACAAGAAGGCTGCCGAACAAATAGAAACGAACGGTTATGATTTGTATGAAAGCTATGAAAATATCTGGTTCGATGAAATGAATAAGGAAGTTTTGTTCGTGACGCGCTATCAAGAACCCGACATCGTACATCACTGGGATGCGGCAACCCGTCCGTTATCGGAAGCTCAGAATTATTCGGGAGCCAACCAACCCACTAAGGAAATGGTAGAATCTTACCCAATGATCACAGGCGTTCCTATCACAGAATCAGCAGATTATGATCCGCTTCATTTCTGGAGAAATCGTGATCCACGGTTTACCAGTACGATAGCCTACAACGGCTGCCTATGGGAACTTAGTGGCAAAAAAGACAGAATCCAATGGACTTACCAAGGCAGTTCCACCCTCAACCCCTCTGCCAGCGGATTCTACTGCCGGAAAGCCATCAACGTAAATTTCACCCCTTATGATACCGAAAGAAGTAGTACGGACTGGGTGGAAATACGCTTTGCCGAAGTGCTGATGAATTACGCCGAATGCGCTGCCGAAACTCAGAAATACGATGAAGCATATAGTGTATTGAAACGTATCCGTAAACGCGCCGGAATAACAGCCGGAGACAATAATATGTACGGATTAAAAGAAAACATGTCACACAATGAAATGATAGCCGCTATCATGCTGGAACGCAAGATAGAATTTGCCTATGAAGGAAAACGATATTGGGACTTACGCCGTCGGCGCATGTTTGCTTCCGAAATGAATGGAATCAAGCGCCATGGCCTTTTACCCAAACTAAAAGGATCTCCAACAGAATTTGATAATCTAAAAGATAAAGTAGATATAGAGAAAGACTATACCACTTATTTTAAAGACTCAATAGTGGTATTGGATCAGAAATATGAAATTGATTTTCAAGATAATTACTATTTTTATGCCATTCCTAACAAGCATCTGGAGCAAAACTCTAAATTGCAGCAGACACAAGGCTGGGATAATGGGACATTCAATCCTTACGAATAATATAGAATAAGATAACGGTAGACAAAAGACAGAGATGCCTTGAAAAAACATCTCTGTCTTTCTAAAAGGAGAATAAAGTCTCCGGTAAAAAGAAAATCATCCATCTTTTTTTTACAAAAGTACATTGATTTATATCATTCTATTCTCTTTCTTTACAAACGAATTTAAAGCAAAGCTGTTTGCTTTAATAATACCTTTATATATTCACCTTAGTAATATAGCATTATGAATGTTTCCAGAAGAATTACATTTTTATCTTTAGTCCTATGCAGCAGCCTGATTATCAAAGGGCAAACTTCTACCCGGCTATCTTTGCCTGCCATCTTTTCGAATCATATCGTACTCCAGCAACAAAGTTCAGCCCCCATCTGGGGATGGGGAGAAGCCGGCACAAAAGTTAAAATAGTAGGAAGTTGGGCGCAAAAAGACACTATCGAGACTCTTATTGACGACTGCGGGCATTGGAAAACCCAAATACCCACCACCCAACATGGCGGTCCTTATACCCTACAACTATTTTCTAGCAACATGAAAGGAAATAAAATCGAGTTGAAAGACGTTATGTTGGGAGAAGTATGGCTATGCAGCGGGCAGTCGAATATGGAATGGTGTCCCAATAACGGCATCCCCAATCAACAAGAGGAAATTGCGACAGCCATACACCCCAACCTTCGTTTTTTCAGCCTGAACAAGCAAGGTAGCCGAACCTTACAGGAAGACTGCTATGCGCAATGGGAAAAATGTACACCGGAAGTCATGCGACAACGAAGTGCTGTCGCCTATTTCTTCGGTAAGCACCTGCAACAGAAGCTGAATGTTCCGATAGGGTTGATCGTTTCAGCCTGGGGAGGAACTCCGGCAGAAGTATGGACACCACGAGAGGTAGTCATGGGCACCCCCCTAATAAAAGACGCGATCATTGACAAGACATATCCCTGGTGGCCGGTAGAGCCCGGTGTGCTTTATAACAGCATGATCCATCCCTTGATGCCTTACGACATAGCCGGAACAATATGGTACCAGGGTGAATCAAACAGAGACAACCCCTCTTCATACACGACGTTGATAGAGAAAATGGTTGAAAGCTGGAGAAGTGGATTCGGCAAAGAATTTCCTTTTTACATGGTTCAAATAGCTCCATTCAACTACGGTTCAACCCATAACGGACCTGCGCTTATACGTGAAGCGCAAGAAGAGATAACACGCAAGGTTCGCAACACGGCGCTCGTCGTTATCACAGACAAAGGCGATCCGAAAACCATTCATCCGATTCAGAAACAAGAAGTAGGCGTACGATTAGCCAACATGGCGCTGGGCAAAAAGTACGGTTTACTGAAAGACGGATACGAAAGCCCCACCTTGGAACAAATGGTTGTTGACAAGAAAAAAGCCATACTTACTTTTAAACATGCCTCCAAAGGGTTGGTCTGTCCGGAGAAGGAAATCAGGGGACTGCTCATAGCCGGTGAAGACGGGCGCTTCGTAGAAGCCAAAGCGCAGATAAAAGGCAACAAGATAACGGTTTACTCACCGAAAGTAAAACATCCGGTAGCCGTCCGCTATTGCTTCGATGATGCCACTATCGGAAATTTATTCAATCAAGAAGGATTGCCTGTCGCTCCGTTCCGAACGGATAGTAACAAACGATGTAACAATCAATAAAAACACATTAAAATTATATGGATAAAAAAATATTACTTCTTATGGGTACTCTTTTCACATGCTTATGTGGACAAGCCCAGCACACCATCAAACTGTCCGAACTGGACTTATCTAAATTGTGGCAAGAATACGGAAAGGTACAAACCGGGAAATCGGTAAGCGGAGAACCAGCCACCATCCAAAGACAGACTTTTAAGGACGTGATAGGCACCCATGCCCAAAGTATCTTAAAAATAGATCTGCACGGCAATGCCACACGCTTTCATGCCCAAGTGGGAGTTGCCGATTCTCAGGTGGAGGTCTCAGACAAAAGCCTGACCATCCTTCCGTTAGTTAATGGAACGAAACTCTATTTCCGCAAAGAAGGAGATGACAAACAGTTCATAGGACTGGCCGGTAAAAGTGGAAAAATAGAAAATGGATCAGTTCGGTTCGTCTTGAAAGGCGACAACAAAGAACTTTACAATAGCGGCATTGTGCGTGGTAACGAGGCTCCCCAGTCCATTGATGTAAGCCTGAAGGGAGTTCGGGTTCTGGAATTGGCAGTAGAACCGACCAATGACGGTGCAAGCGGCGACAACGCTTTATGGATTGCGCCAACTATAGAATATCAATCCGATCGCCCATGCACCCTCGATGCCGGATATGCCGGAAAAGGTCCTGAAATGACAAAGACCATCTCCACTCTGTTGGCGAAAAAAATAAGTAAACTCCCTGTTTTATCCGAACCGGTTTCCAGTCAAACCAACTTTGACTGGCTGATCAGTTCCGAGAAGTCAAAAGCGGGCATTTACGCATCGGCAGATCAAAAGAGTATCATTGTGGCCAATCCGATGGTGTCACGCACTTTCCGGATATTCCCCAATCTGGCAACGACCAACTTCATCAACCGAATGACAGGAGAGAGTATGCTACGCGCTGTCAGCAGTGAAGGGAGTATACAAATTGATGGCAAGAAATGGATGATAGGCGGCTTGACCGGACAACCGGAACGAGGTTATTTAAAAGAAGAATGGATAGAAAAAATGACCACCATTCCCGAATCTTTCCTCATAGAAGACTTTGAAATACTCCCTATCAAAGAAGATATAAAATGGGCACGTAGCCGCTGGGCATTGAATAAGGAGGCGGCAACAGGCTGCGAAATCATATTCACTTTGCGTGGCGATAAGGAACTAAAGGATGTCACAGTGAAGCTCCATGTTTCCGTTTATGACAAGATTCCTGTTATTCGCAAACGTTTTGAATTAGTGAACCACTCTGTTCTTCCTGTCAATATCGATGCCTTTCAAGTGGAATACCTGGCCTTTTCCGAACCGGAATCTCCCGGAGGGGGCGATCCCACCAAATTCCTTTTACCCAATATTCACATAGAAAGTGATTACGCCTGCGGCGGAAGTTTTACTGAGAAAGAAACGGATATTACGGAAAAGTGGGTAACCGATCCTGCCTATACATCTCAGCGCAACTATATGTTACAAACCCCTTGCGTGCTGGATGTCTCTCCTCCGATAGGTCCCGACCAGCGTTTGCAACCCAACGGTACATTCCAGTCTTTCAGTGTATACGAAATGCCGTTCGACAGCTACGACCGGGAGCGCAAAGGCTTATTCACTCGGAAACTATACCGCACGATAGCACCGTGGAGCACAGAAAATCCAATCTTTATGCATCTCACTTCCACGGATCCGAAGGTGGTGTACCGTGCCATCGACCAATGTGCCGAAACAGGTTACGAAATGATTATCCTCAGCTTTGGCTCCGGACTGAATGCAGAAGATATTTCTAATGCCAATATAGCAAAATACAAAGCATTTGTGGATTACGCCCGTAGCAAGGGTATTGAAATGGGTTGCTACTCACTACTTGCCAGCCGCTGGATCAGTGATGAGACAGACGTTATCAATCCAAAGACAGGTAAACGTGGGGGCATGAGATTTGGTAGTTCTCCTTGCCTCAGTAGTGATTGGGGCTACGAATACTTCCGTAAGATAAAAATTTTCTTTGAAAAAACCGGCATGCGTTGTTTTGAGCACGATGGTTCTTATCCCGGAGACTTTTGTGCTTCCACTGCCCATACCCATCATAAAGGATTGGAGGACTCACAATGGAACCAATTCTATAAGATTACGGAGCTTTATCATTGGATGTGTGAGAACGGAATATACATCAATGTACCCGACTTTTACTTCCTGAACGGTTCTACTAAAGTAGGTATCGGCTATCGCGAAGCCAACTGGTCGCTTCCACGCGATCGTCAGCTGATCCATACCCGCCAGTTGAACTATGACTGTACATGGGAACGCATTCCTTCCTCACTTTGGAGCTTTGTCCCATTAGTAGAATATCAAGGAGGCGGATCGGCTGCCACATTAGAGCCGTTGAGCGAACACTTGTATGAGTATAAGACATTGATGTTTCAAAACTACGGTGCCGGTATACAAGCTTGCTACCGCGGCCCCCGCCTTTACGATACGGAAGAAACCAAGAAGGCAGTCGTGGAAGTGATTAACTGGTATAAAAAATACAGAAACATACTGAATAGCGACATTATCCATCTACGCAAACCCGATGCGCGCGATTGGGATGGCATCATGCATGCCAACCCTGCGGAAAAAGAAAAAGGGTTAGCCATGTTCTTCAATCCCACAGACAAAGAAATCATCCGCCGCATCCGGTTACCTTTATATTATACCGGCCTGACAAAAACCGCACAGATAAGAGAACAGGAGGGAACGCCCACTACCCATACCTTACAACGGGATTACTCAGTAGAACTGACTGTCAGAATTCCTGCCGGCGGATACACATGGTATGTCATTGAATAGCCACACATAAAAATTAATATATGAAAAGTAAACTAACAATTTTCTTATTCTCCCTCTGCTTTCCCGGTTTTGCCGGAGCCCAGCAGACAAAGATAAACCTCAGCACGGCAACCGGCCGACTCTGTTTCGAAGTAACCTATAAAGGCGAACCAACCATCAGTTCATCGCCCTTGGGCATGAACATTGACAATATAGATCTGGGTAAATCGGTCGAAATAAAGTCGGTCGAACAAACAGATGCGGAGTACAAAACGTATACAATAGAAAAAAAGGATGGGGACATTTATCACCTTGACATCCGCGAATTTGATAACGGAATAGCTTTAAGATACCGCATTCCATCTACAGGCAGCCGTTGTGTATATGGTGAAGAGACGTCTTTCACATTTCCAGCGGGAACCCGGGTATGGTACGCCAGCGGCCCTTTTCAATACGGATGGATACAAGCTTACCAGGATCGCACCACCGACAAGATAGAAAACGAGCTGTTGGCCCCTCCCGCCACTTTCCGTCTTCCCAACGGTACCTATGCTGCCATCACCGAGGCCAATCTGTTTAATTTTCACGGTGCAGTATTGTTTGGACATAAAAACAACAGGGTACAATTAGGCTATGTAGACAACAAAGGCCATCTGGAAACAGGAATAATCACAGGTATTCCGGCCAGTAAATACTGGCATGAAGAAGTACGCAACTCCCCTTGGATCGTCTCTCCCCGCAACGGTAGTAAGGAAATAATCACTCCCTGGCGTATCCTGATGTTATCGGAGAATCTGGATGGATTGGTTAATAATCGTATCATAGCCCAAGTATCAGACCAGCCGGAGCGTACACTTTTCCCCGAAGGAAAAAATACCCAATGGATTAAACCGGGACGTTCGGTTTTCACCTGGTTAGTGGAAGGAGAGAACAGGCTGAGCGTAGAGACTCACAAAAGATATGTTGACGGAGCAGCCGAGTTAGGTCTGGAATCTGTTGTGGTGGATGATGGCTGGGAACTTTGGCCGGAAACAGAGAAAAATGCCAATGGACGTACCAAATGGGAATTACTCAAAGAGTTAGTCGATTATGCCCGCAGCAAAAACGTAGATATCTGGGTATGGCGGCCTTCTTCTCCAAGATATGGTAATAAATCCGATGTCGGCTTGCTGGATGCGGACGAACGCAACAATTTTATGAAAAGATGTGCGGAAATCGGTGTAAAAGGATTAAAAATAGATTTCTTCCACACAGAGAATCTATTTACAGTCAATTTTATGGAGAATATATTGAAAGATGCCGCCAAAGCACATCTGATGGTTATTTTCCATGGGGTGAATAAACCTACAGGCGACAGCTATACGTATCCCAACCTGTTGGCCAAAGAGGCTGTACGCGGTTTAGAGTCCGTAGGTGGAGAAAATAACTGGGCTCCAGGCCCACCGTGGCCTTATCACAATACGGTGTTACCCTTTACCCGCTGGCTGGCAGGTCCTGCCGACTATACCCCATTGAACTTCCGCCAATTCTGCCCTCCATCTGTCACTTTCACGCATCAATTGGCGAGTATCTACACGTTCACATCGCCCATGCTGATCTTTGCAGCCGACATGGAAGATATGCTGACATGTCCGGGACGTATGTTTATTGAAGAAGTACCAGTCGTCTGGGATCAGACAAAAATTCTAAAAGAAAGCCGGATAGGCGAATTGGCCGCATTATCCAGGAGAAAAGGGGATATATGGTATCTTTCCATCTTAAATGGAGAAAAGGCTGTTACCCAAGAAATCGAATTGGACTTTTTGCCCAAAGGCAACTACCGCATGACTTATGCATCCGATGACGGAGAAAACAGAAAAAAGATTGTGATAAACAATCGAAAAATAAAATCGGGTAAAACGCTAAAAATAAAATTATTATCGGGAGGAGGTTATTTAGCCAAATTTGAAAGAACCGACAAATAGCATAAAACTAATCCCCTGCAACACATTGTCAAAGAAATAATGTGATCTATCAACCTGAGTGTGTGTCAGCACTCACCACAGAGGTCACAGAGTAACACGGAGGCGATTTAAAGTTATTGATTATTAACAAAATACTCTGTGATACTCTGTGGCACTCCGTGGTAAAAAGAGTTATGACACACCTTCAAGATTAAAAACACTTCGCCCACTGTAAACAGAACACATTTAGCAATTCAAACAGGATCGCCAGAGGAAAAAAGAACACACAAATAGAACCAACATAACAAATATCGGACATTCAATCACAAAAATTTCGAATATTTCATCGAGATTCACACCTTCTTTCTTGTAACCGACAGATTGTTACAACATACAGAACCAGAATTCGATTCACCCCCTACCTAACGCATATACTCCTATTACACAACAGATTAACTAAAGACAAAATAATAAAATACAGATTATTCCTAACAGAACTATAACCATATTAATCGGTTTTAAAGAAATACATTTTATAATGTATTAAAAAAGAACAGAATATTTTTTGTTTTTTAGATTAATAATGATGCAAATATAGCGATTATTTTAAAAATAGATAATAATCACAAAAGTTTTTTTCATTCTAACCCACGGCTCTTTCATTTAACAATCGTCTTCCTCCCTTGTCCCCCCACAAAACCTTCCATTCGCACACAGCGATGCGGAAGCAGTGCTCCGTTGTTTCTTTTTTAAGAAAGAATCCGGCCGGCTATTACCGGAGAAGTGTAGTAGATTAACCATTGTCATACAACTCTTTATCCCAGCCCGCATACCCGGGCTGATTAGCCCGCATACCCGGGCCGATGAGCCCGCATACCCGGGCCGATGAGCCCGCATACCCGGGCCGATGAGCCCGCATGCCCGGGCTGAGATAAAGATCCGACCATTTGCACTAAAGAGAGTAAGGGAAATGAAATGCTTTTAGAGAGATAAACGGATAAGAAATTGGACATATCCATTTGTTTTCCAAACCGTTACTGCTGAAATATCCCCTAAAATAGCGGGTGGAAGATGGAAGATGGGGGTGGAAGATAAATGGCATAAAAACCGCATCTTCCACCAATATACACATCTCACAATCAACGACATGCATTCTCAAAGGTGGAAGATGGAAGATCGAAACGTGTTTTTTGTATGAGAGGAAGGCGGGGTAAATGAAAGAGCCGTGATTCTAACCCAATATTCCTCACCCTCTACGCTCCTTCCGGAAACAAATCAAGAGAAACAAACTTCGATATATGTCAGGGTAGACAGAGAGGATTGCAAAAAGTCTTCAGTTTGTCATAAAACACTAAATACCAAACAAGATAATCGGTCATTTAGTAGAACAACAGGCCATTTCAATCTTTTATTTCCCGTCTACAAAACTATTCACAATAAAAGCAGAGCTGTACATAAATGCGCATACCCTGTGATAATAAACGCCTTACAGTACACCAAGTTCTGTTAGAACTAATCCTATTTTAAAGAAAAAGGAAAGGCAGATGAATGGAGAAAGTGAAATGTAAAAGAACCGAACAAAACCTTTATTATTAATCTAAAACAAAATTGTTATGTTAAAAATCACTAGACAAGTTACTCTGCTCTTGCTCGCCGGTGCACTAAGCTTCCCAGCTTATTCGTATGCAACGCAAGCCACAGAAGCATTGGTTCCTGAAGTTACTCAAGAAAAAGTAACAGGAACGGTTGAAGATGCGATGGGCCCGGTTATTGGTGCCAGTGTCATGATAAAAGGCACGACTAACGGCGTCATCACAAATTTAGAAGGTAAATTCTCGTTGGATGGCGTGAAAAAAGGAGATATTATTGTAATATCTTACATCGGATATGTCACACAGGAAATTCCTTATACCGGAAAGCCCATTCAAGTGAAGCTTGCTGAAGACAGCAAGGCATTGGAAGAGGTGGTAGTCGTTGGTTATGCCACCGTGAAAAAAGCCAACCTGACCGGAGCCGTATCAGCTGTGGACAGTAAGGTGCTGGAAGACCGCCCGATTGTCAATCTCGGACAAGGTTTGCAAGGTGCTATCCCCAACTTAAACGTAACCACCAGTGGTCGTCCGGGCGAAGGTTCAAGTTTCAATATCCGTGGTACCACTGCCATGAGTGGAAGTTCACCGCTGGTATTGGTCGATGGCGTGGAAATGGACCCGAACCTCATTAACCCGCAAGACGTGCAAAGTGTCTCCGTACTGAAGGATGCCGCCTCCGCATCTATCTATGGTGCACGTGCGGCTTATGGCGTTGTATTGATCACAACCAAAGGAGGACGCAAGGACCAGCCGACACAAGTATCATTCGATGCTTCGGTTTCTTTCAACGGACCTACTACGCGCCCCACCTATATGAACTCCATGCAATATGCTACCTGGATGAACACCGCACAGCAAAACACAGTGGGACGAGACTATTTCGATGCTGAATGGATGCAACACATTGAAGCTTACTATAAAGATCCGGCAAACAACTCTCCGGTATTTATCCACTCAGATCCGAGTATCAGTAAAAACGGCACCAAATACACGTATGCCGGTAACACCAACTGGATGAAAGAGATGTATAAGAAGAATTATCCTGTCCAGAAGTACAATGTCAATATCAGTGGCGGCGGTAAGAAGGCTACCTATTACACTTCTTTAGGATATACCGACCAGGGATCTCTAATTCGTTTCGGTAACGAACAGTTCAAGAAGTTCAATGTGATGAACAACATCAACTATGACATAAACGAATGGTTGCACCTCTCCATGAAAACAAGCTTCAACCGCACCAAGCTGAGAGGATTGAATCAGGATAACGTGCATGGCGATAATTTTATGGGAGGTGATACGCGTCCTATCATGCCGGTGAAACACCCGGACGGAAATTGGGCCGGACAGGGCGACTTTACCAACTTCCCTGCCATTCTTGAAGACGGCGGTAACCGGCAAACCAACAAAAATGACCTTTGGAACACGATCACGATGAAGCTGACTCCTATTAAAGGTATGAGCATCAACATGGACTATACGTTCAATTACTATAGTGAGAATAATAAGGTACACATGAAGTCATTCGACGAATATGGAGCCAACGGACAATTCCTGCAAACTTTTGCATGGACCAATCCGAACTCTGTGTCCCAGTCACAAGCCAACGATACCTACAATGCTTTCAACTTTTTCGGCGATTATGAAAAGACGTTGGGCAAACATTACCTGAAGGGAATGATCGGTTACAATCAGGAAAGCAAGCACACCACCGGATTCAATGCCGGACGCGAACAACTGATCTCAAATGACTTGGGTTCATTGAGCTATGCCACAGGCGACCGTTTGGTAGGCAGCTATGACAACTCCTGGGCTACCCGAAGCGGCTTCTTCCGCCTCAACTATGGATATGACGACCGTTATTTACTTGAAGTAAACGGCCGTTACGACCTCTCTTCCAAATTCCCCAAACACGACCGTGCCGTGTTCAATCCTTCTTTCTCGGCAGCCTGGAGGCTATCCAATGAAAGCTGGTTCAAGAACTGGACAAACAGTTTCTTTGACGAATTGAAAATCAGAGGTTCTTATGGTAGCTTAGGCAATCAGGCACTCGACAATGGATGGTATGCTTATCTCTCTAATTACAGTACCGGACAGACCAGTTGGATTATGGGCAGCAACCAACCGCAGTATGTGGTTCCGGGTGGACTTGTCAGCTCGTCCATCACTTGGGAGACCGTAACACAATGGGACCTGGGACTTGACTTCAACTTCCTGAACAACCGGTTGAAAGGTGCTTTCGACTATTATCAGAGACGTACATCGGATATTCTTGCCGCAGGTAAAATCCTGCCGGGTATCCTGGGTGCCAACGAACCTCAGGAAAATGCAGCCGAATCATTGACGAAAGGTTGGGAATTTGAGATCAGCTGGAACGACCAGTTGGCAAGCGGGTTCCACTACACAGTCGGATTCAATCTGTCCGACTATCAATCGGAAGTTACCAAGTTCGATAATAAGTCAAAAGAACTGGGCAACTGGTATGTGGGACAGAAACAAGGAGAAATCTGGGGTTATGAAACCTATGGCTTATTCCAGTCCGAACAAGAAATAGCCGGAGCCGCCAATCAGGATAAAGTATCAGGAGGTATCAAACTGATGCCGGGTGACATCCGTTTTGTAGACCGCAACAACGATGGCGTTATTGACTGGGGTGACAACACTGTTGATAATCCGGGCGATATGAAAATTATCGGTAACAGCACTCCGCGTTATCATTACGGCATCAATCTGGGAGCCGATTGGAAAGGCTTCGACTTGGGTATCTTCTTCCAGGGTGTGGGCAAACGTGACCTCTATCTGCCGGGCACTTCATTCCGCAGCCATTACGGAAGCGAATGGCAGGTACCTTCAGCCTACAACAACGATTACTGGACTGAAGAGAACACCGGAGCCTACTTCCCACGCGCTCGCTTCAATGGTGGTTCGGCCATCAATCAGGCTCAGACACGCTATCTGGTTGACGCTTCTTACTGTCGTCTGAAATCGCTCAGCATTGGTTATACATTACCTAAAGTATTGACCAAGAAAGCTTCGATCGAAAAGATACGTATCTACTTTACCGGTGAAAACCTTTTCACTATTTCAGACACTCCCGACGGACTCGATCCGGAATTGGATAACCCATACAAATATCCGATGCAAAGATCATTATCTGTTGGTTTAAATCTCACATTCTAATACAAAGCATCTTATGAAAATCAAATATTTATTCTATATCGGAGTGGCAACACTCGCCCTATCGGGCTGTAACGACGGTTTCCTGGAAAGAGCCCCGGAAGCAATCAATGACAAAACCTTCTGGAATACCACAGGAGATTTGGAAACATATGCCAATCAATTCTATAGTTACCTCCCCGGAGGTGTAACCTCAATAGCAGACGGTGAGAGCGATAATCAAGTACCTAACAGCATCCCCCAGTTCTTCTGGAATCAGTTGAGCACCCCCGCAGAGGCAGCAAGCTGGTGTAACTGGAGCAAAGGCGGATGGCAGCCGATCCGGCTGGTAAACTACTTCCTGACCCACTATCAGACGGTAAGCGGCAAGGAGTCGGAAATCAACCAATATGTAGCAGAAGTCCGCTTCTTCAAAGCGATGCAATATGCCGGATTGATGAGAACGTTCGGCGATATCCCCTGGCTGGATAAAGACCTGGGCACGGGTGATACGGATATTCTTTACGGACCGAAACTGAAACGGTATGAAGTGATGGATAAAATCATTGAAGAATTTGATTTTGCCATCCAATGGTTACCCGAGAAACCGGCTACCGGACGCATCGGAAAAGATGTAGCACGCCAGTTGAAAGCCAGGACTTGTCTGCACGAAGGTACATATTATAAATATCACACCGAATTGGGATGGGCAGACAAAGCAGACCGTCTGCTGAAAATGGCAGCCGACGAAACAGATGCAATCATGGCAACCGGCAAATACGAGATCTATAACACCGGACATCCGGAAAAAGACTATTACGACGTATTTGTAATGGAAGACAAAACAAACCTGAAAGAGGCTATCTTACCGGTGATCTATCTGGATGGCAAAAGAAAACACGGTATGAGCCGTACGTTGTCCGAAGCCAATACCGGCTTTTCAAAAGACTTTGTAGAAAGTTATCTGTGTCTCAACGGTAAACCCATTACAGGAAACGACCAATATAAAGGGGATGACAATATGAAAAATGAAACTACCGACCGCGACCCACGCCTGAAGCAGACCATCCTGACCTGGGACTTCCCTACACGGGTGACTGTGGCCACCAACGACAGTACGTATGTTGAAAAGGAAGAAGATTTCATTTCGCAATACTGCCTGACCGGATATAAGTCCATCAAATACCTTATTCCGACAGATAAAGCCTTTGAGGCAAACAACAATACTTATGACGGCATCGCCTATCGTTATGCAGAAACCTTGTTGATCAACGCAGAGGCTAAAGCCGAACTGGGTACGATTACACAAGCGGACTTGAACAAGACCATCAATGTATTGCGCGACCGTGCAGGTATGCCTCACCTGACTATGGAAGTAGGTTTCACCGATCCGAACTGGCCCGCCTGGGGATACAGCCTTAGCCCGCTATTACAGGAAATCCGCCGCGAACGCCGCATTGAGTTGGCTGGTGAAGGATTCCGCTGGGACGACCTGGCCCGTTGGAAAGCCGGAAAAATATGTGATAATGTGAAGACATACGTCGGAAAACGTGAACCTTATAAGGAAGGCAAGTACGCAGTCGTATATCCTGCCTATACCAATGCCGACTACTCTTATGAAGCAGGCAAAAGCCGCACCTGGAATGACAGGCTTTACCTGAGGCCGATACCGACCGGGGAACTTCAGAGAAACGAGAACCTTCTCCCGCAAAATCCGGGATGGTAATAATTGCTTTTTAGTTAATCCCCGGAACGAGTTTCCGGGGATTTTTTTATCTTTGCATCATTAACCCTTTTAACATATCATGAAAATAAACAAACTACTGTATGCCGGAGCTGCCCTGACCCTACTTGGCGCTTGTGCTCCTGCTGTGAAAGCTCCCGAAGCTATCTTACCTGTTCCCGAAGAAAAACAAGTGGAATGGCAGAAAATGGAAACATATGCTTTCGTTCACTTCGGTCTGAACACTTTCAACGACCGTGAATGGGGATACGGAGATTCGGACCCGAAAACGTTCAACCCATCCAAGCTGGACTGCGAACAATGGGTGAAAACCTTTGTAGAATCGGGTATGAAAGGAGTAATCCTTACCGCCAAACACCATGATGGCTTTTGCTTGTGGCCTACCGAACTGACAGAATATTGTATCCGTAACTCTCCTTACAAGGACGGTAAAGGAGATATTGTAGGTGAACTGGCAGCCGCCTGTAAGAAATACGGCATTAAATTCGCTGTTTATCTCTCTCCCTGGGACAGACACCAGGCTAACTACGGTACACCGGAATATGTAGATTATTTCCATAAACAACTGACTGAGCTGATGACCAATTATGGCGAAGTATTCGAGGTTTGGTTTGACGGTGCCAACGGCGGTGACGGATGGTATGGCGGAGCCAAAGACAGCCGTACCATCGACCGCAAGACTTACTACAACTATCCACGTATCTATGAAATACTGGATAAACTCCAACCACAGGCCATTGTTTTCTCCGACGGAGGTCCCGGTTGCCGTTGGGTAGGTAACGAGAACGGATTTGCCGGAGCTACCAACTGGTCGTTCCTGCGTGCGGGCGAAGTGTATCCGGGCTATCCGAAATATCGCGAACTGCAATACGGACACGCTGACGGTAACCAATGGGTACCGGCAGAATGTGATGTCTCTATCCGTCCGGGGTGGTTCTATCATCCGGAAGAAGACAACCGAGTAAAAACCGTAGACCAATTAACAGACCTTTATTACCGGAGTGTGGGACACAACGCGACCCTCTTGCTTAACTTCCCGGTTGACCGCGACGGGCTGATCCATCCGATCGACTCGGCCAACGCAGTAAACTTCCACAAGAATGTACAGAAACAATTGGCACACAACCTGCTCGCAGGTATCCAACCGAAAGTATCGGATGAACGTGGAGGAAAATTCTCAGCCAAAGCCGCAACAGATGAAAGTTGGGATACTTACTGGGCTACCAACGACGATGTGACTGCCGCAGATATTGAGTTCGACTTCCCCAAAACGGAGAAGGTCAACCGTATGATGATCCAGGAATATATTCCGTTGGGACAACGTGTCAAATCATTCGTAGTGGAATATGATAAAGATGGAAAATGGCTGCCGGTGAAACTGAATGAAGAGACTACGACCGTGGGCTACAAACGCTTGTTGCGCTTTGAAACCATTTCGACCGACAAACTCCGCATACGCTTCACGGATGCACGCGCCTGCCTTTGCATCAACAACATAGAGGCTTATTATGCAGGTGAGACACCCGACACATTCACCGTAGAAGCCAAAGAATTAAAAAGTTATCCATTTACACTCGTAGGAGTATCCGAAGAGGAGACTAAGAAATGTATGGATAAAGACAAGAGCACCACTGCTTTTGTTGAAGGGGACGCACTGGTGATCGATCTGGGAGAAGAACGCACAATTACCTCTTTCCATTATCTGCCGGATCAAAGCGAATATAACAAAGGATTAATCTCCTCTTATGAACTATCTGTAGGTACCGAAGCAAATGCGGTAAACCAGATAGTAGCTAAAGGGGAATTTTCAAACATCAAAAACAATCCGATTCTACAGTCTGTCTACTTCACTCCGGTGAAAGCACGATACCTTTCTCTGAAACCTACCAAAATGGTAACAGAAGGAGAAACTATGGGATTTGCAGAAATAGGAATCCAATAACAACAGTACTCCGGAGGTATGTCAGAAGTAATTATAAATCTGAGGCATACCTCCATTATTCAACCCTTTTTCCCTTTTTATATATTCCTTATAAGAAGGATAGCACTGAAGGATAACATAGTTTAACTACCAGGTTTGATTTAAGTTACGAATATTACGTAGTTTTATGCCATTTACTAAAAAGCATAGACTATGAGAACGAACACAACCCTTTTCAGCTTACTCCTTTCCTCCGGTTTACTCTTCTTGGGATGTACCAATAAACCCTCTTCGTCACAAGAACCAATTTCCGAAACAACATTTCCCGTCACTCTCCCTTTTGAAACCGGAATCGGGACGGAACAAACAGTTACCTTGAGCCAGATAGCCCGGGAAGTGAAAATCATCCCTTTGGAAACCACCGACCAATGTTTACTGCCGGCCATCATAAAAAACAGCATTACACTCTGCGGACATAACTTATACATCCCTACGCAAAAACAGGTCTTTCAGTTCACGGACGAAGGTAAATTTGTCCGGACAGTTGCCCGGATGGGACAAGGCCCCGGAGAATATACCGGTATTCGTTTTATATCAACAGACGATGTTTCCAAACAAGTATTCCTGATGGACCATGGAAAACTACTGGCATATTCCGGCAACGGAGAGTTCATGAATGAATGTAAGTTTCCATTTGCCTGGCAATTTTCGGCACTGAACGACAGCACTTTTGCGTCCTACATTTACAACAATACGGGAAACAGGCTTTTCAGATTATTAATAATCGACTCTAAAGGCGATACACTGACTTCATTTCCCCAATACGACCGTTTCACCATTCCCAGCGGACTAAACCTCTATTTATGGGGAAAATGCGACAAATATTTATACCAGTTCCAGAATCAGGTTTGCATGAAAGAATACTATAATGACACAGTATTTACCGTCCGTCCGGATACACTCCTGCCCCGCTATATCCTACAACTTGGAAAATATAAATTGCCCAAAGAGAAACGCTTCGAAGTTCTCGACGGCAACTGGAACGTTTATGAAACAACGGCTTCCAACTATCTCCGTCCGGATATATTGGAAACGCCCGGATACCTGTTCATCCCTTATACTTCATGGAACGTAACGGACAAGTCGGAAGCTCCCCGCCTGGCTATGTACGACAAACAGAAAGGACAGCTATTCGGTGTAAAAGACGGAATGATACAGAACGATATGTATGGCAAAGTCCCTTTCTACCCGGCAATGCGTGTGGCAGATGATGTTTTATTGTATTATTGGGAAGCAAGTGACATACTGGAGTTGGCAGAAGAAGATCCGGAACTGAAAAACATCCCCGAATTAAAAGATCTGAAAGCCGACGATAACCCGGTATTCATGATCGTAAGAACCAAACAAGTTGCTCAGAATCTTTAAACTTGTGCATTTTTCAGACAGATTTCTTGTCAGAACCAAGCGTTTGCTTAAATTTGCAGGCTGATAGTTAACCGGATAGTGAATAGCAAGAACCTTACTACTGACTACTGGCTGCTAACTTGTAGAAATACTAATACTAAAATTAATAACATGAGTTTGAAAATTGTTGTATTGGCAAAACAAGTTCCCGACACACGCAACGTTGGGAAAGATGCCATGAAAGCCGACGGAACCATTAACCGTGCGGCACTCCCTGCCATCTTCAACCCCGAAGACCTGAACGCTCTTGAACAGGCTCTCCGACTGAAAGATGCCCACCCAGGCTCTACCGTTACCATCCTGACCATGGGACCGGGACGTGCAGCCGACATTATTCGTGAAGGACTTTTCCGTGGTGCCGACAATGGTTATCTGCTGACAGACCGTGCTTTTGCCGGTGCTGATACGCTGGCTACTTCGTACGCTCTGGCAACAGCCATCAAAAAAATAGGCGAATATGACATCATCATCGGTGGTCGTCAGGCTATCGATGGAGATACGGCGCAGGTAGGACCGCAGGTTGCAGAAAAGTTAGGACTGACTCAGATTACGTATGCGGAAGAAATCCTGAAAGTAGGTGACGGAAGCATTACCGTGAAGCGTCACATTGACGGTGGTGTGGAAACCGTAGAAGGCCCGCTGCCCATCGTCATCACTGTCAACGGAAGTGCAGCTCCCTGCCGCCCGCGCAATGCAAAGCTGGTTCAGAAGTACAAACACACCAAAACCGTTACCGAGAAGCAACAGGGCAACCTGGACTATACCGACCTTTACGACACCCGCGACTACCTGAACCTGGTGGAATGGAGTGTAGCAGACGTAAACGGTGATCTGAAACAATGCGGCCTCAGCGGTTCGCCGACAAAGGTAAAAGCTATCCAGAACATCGTGTTCCAGGCGAAAGAGAGTAAAACCATCAGCGGCAGCGACCGTGAAGTGGAAGAACTGATTGTTGAACTGTTGGAGAACCACACTATAGGGTAAGAGGAGAGAAAAGATATGAATAACTTATTTGTATATTGCGAAATAGAAGACGGCATCGTCGCAGACGTAAGCCTCGAACTTCTGACAAAAGGACGCTCGTTGGCCAATCAGTTAAACTGCCAGCTTGAAGCAGTTGTTGCCGGAACCGGTCTCAAAGATATTGAAAAACAGATTCTCCCGTACGGAGTAGACAAACTCCATGTATTCGATGGTGAAGGACTCTATCCTTATACTTCACTTCCCCACACTTCAATCCTCGTGAATCTGTTCAAAGAAGAACAGCCGCAAATCTGCCTGATGGGTGCAACCGTGATCGGTCGTGACCTCGGCCCGCGTGTATCGTCAGCTCTGACCAGCGGATTGACAGCGGACTGTACCTCACTGGAAATCGGTGATCACGAGGATAAGAAAGAAGGTAAGGTTTACAAAAACCTGCTTTACCAGATTCGTCCGGCATTCGGAGGTAACATCGTTGCTACCATCGTCAATCCCGAACACCGCCCCCAAATGGCAACCGTTCGCGAAGGTGTGATGAAAAAAGCCATTCTGTCAGCCGACTACAAAGGTGAAATCATTAAGCATGATGTGAAGAAATACGTAGCCGACACCGATTACGTAGTAAAAGTCATCGAACGCCACGTAGAAAAAGCCAAGAACAACCTGAAAGGTTCTCCGATCATCATTGCCGGCGGTTACGGTGTAGGTTCGAAAGAAAACTTCAACTTGCTGTTCGATCTCGCAAAGGTGTTAAACGCAGAAGTAGGCGCCAGCCGTGCCGCTGTAGATGCAGGCTTCGTTGACCACGACCGTCAGATCGGCCAGACCGGTGTTACAGTACGTCCGAAACTCTATATTGCCTGCGGTATCTCCGGACAAATTCAGCACATTGCCGGTATGCAGGAAAGCGGTATCATCATCTCCATCAACAACGATCCGTCAGCTCCGATCAATACGATTGCAGACTATGTGATCAACGGAACAATCGAAGAAGTTGTACCGAAGATGATTAAGTATTATAAACAAAACAGTAAGTAAGAAATGGCTAACTTTTATTTAGATACTCCGGAACTCAAGCATCACTTGAACCATCCGTTAATGAAGAGAATTGTTGAGCTGAAAGAGCGCAACTATGCTGATAAAGATAAATTCGACTATGCTCCGGTAGACTTCGAAGATGCAATGGACAGCTACGATAAAGTACTGGAAATTGTAGGGGAAATCTGTGGTGACATCATCGCTCCCAATGCAGAAGGCGTCGATCACGAAGGTCCGGTTTGTGCCGACAACCGCGTAACTTATGCCAGCGGAACTGCCCAGAACCTGGATGCCTGCCGTAAAGCCGGGCTGATGGGTATGGCTATGCCCCGCCGCTTTGGAGGTCTGAACTTCCCAATCACTCCATACATCATGGCTGCCGATATCGTGAGCCGCAGTGATGCAGGTTTCGAGAACCTCTGGGGACTACAGGACTGTGCCGAAACCATCTACGAGTTTGCCAACGAAGAACAGAAGCAGCGCTACATCACCCGTGTATGCCAAGGTGAGACCATGTCAATGGACCTGACCGAACCGGATGCAGGTTCCGACCTACAATCTGTCATGCTGAAAGCCACTTACAGTGAAAAAGACCAATGCTGGTATCTGAACGGCGTGAAACGCTTTATCACAAACGGTGATGCCGATATTCATCTCGTATTGGCACGTTCGGAAGAAGGAACACACGACGGACGCGGTCTGTCTATGTTCATCTACGACAAGCGCAATGGCGGAGTTAACGTACGCCGCATCGAGAACAAAATGGGTATCAAAGGCTCCCCTACTTGCGAGCTGGTATATAAAAATGCCAAAGCCGAACTTTGCGGTGACCGTAAACTGGGTCTTATCAAATACGTAATGGCGTTGATGAACGGTGCCCGCCTGGGTATTGCCGCACAATCGGTAGGTTTGTCACAGGCAGCTTACAATGAAGCCCTGGCTTATGCCAAAGACCGTAAACAGTTTGGCAAAGCAATCATCGAATTCCCTGCCGTAGCCGAGATACTTTCTTTGATGAAAGCTAAACTGGATGCTTCCCGTTCACTGCTGTACGAGACAGCTCGTTTTGTAGACATTTACAAAGCACTGGACGACATTGCCAAGGAGCGCAAACTGACTCCGGAAGAACGTGCCGAACAGAAAACATTCGCCAAACTGGCTGACGCCTTTACTCCGCTGGGCAAGGGCATGGGCAGTGAATTTGCCAACCAGAACGCTTACGATTGCATTCAGATTCACGGTGGTTCGGGCTTTATGAAAGATTACGCCTGCGAACGCATCTATCGTGACTCACGCATCACTTCCATCTACGAAGGTACCACCCAGTTGCAGGTTGTGGCTGCTATCCGTTACGTAACGACGGGTGCTTATCTGGCACGTATCCAAGAATACGAGAACATGCCGGTAGCTCCAGAACTGGAAGGCTTGCAGAACCGCCTGAAAAGTATGGCAAGCAAATATGCAGCCTGCGTGACTCAAATCACAGAAGCAAAAGACCAGGAACTGCTCGACTTCTGCGCACGCCGTCTGGTAGAAATGGCTGCCCACATCATCATGGGTCACCTGATGGTTCAAGATGCTTCGAAGAGCGATCTGTTCTCCGAATCGGCTCAGGTATACGTACGTTATGCTGAGGCTGAAGTAGAAAAACATATCAACTTTATTCGCAAATTCGATAAAGACGATCTGGCTTACTACAGAAAGTAAAGAGTTTACTTCAAGACTAAAAAAAGGGATTCGGACAACCGAATCCCTTTTCTTTTTCTACTACCGGAGAGAGGCGAGTTATTTTTATCTCCCGAAAATACCCAATTAATGTCAAATGATTTGGCTATGTGACTGGTTTTTACGAATATTGCAACAAAATTAGAGAGATACCGGATTACGGATCAATATAACACGAAAAAACTTCAGTAAATAATCTATTAAAAGAAAAACAATTATGCGGAAAATCACGTTAGGTCTGATACTATGCAGCATGGTTACGCTTTGCTTTGCCGGTCAAAGACCTTTAGAGGGATTTAAGTATGCCTCGGAAAAAGCCCCGGTGGGCAACGAATGGGAATCACCGGAAAACTTAGCACTCAACAAAGAACAACCGCGCGCCTGGTTCTTTTCCTTCCAGGATGTGGAAAGCGCACGAAAGGTGTTGCCTGAGAACAGTAAATACTGGTTGTCACTGAATGGTGACTGGAAATTCAATTGGGCACCCGATCCGGACTCCCGCCCTAAAGATTTTTATCAAACAACCTTCGATGTTTCAGGATGGGACAATATCCCTGTTCCTTCAAGCTGGAATATTTATGGCATCCAGAAGGACGGAAGCCTGAAATACGGAGTACCCATCTACGTGAACCAACCTGTAATTTTCATGCACAAAGTGAAAGTAGACGACTGGCGCGGAGGTGTGATGCGTACCCCTCCGACCAATTGGACTACTTATAAAGACCGTAACGAAGTGGGTTCGTTCCGTCGCGACTTCGACATCCCGCAGGACTGGGACGGTCGTGAAGTATTTATCAGCTTCGACGGCGTGGACTCTTTCTTCTACCTCTGGATCAATGGACAGTATGTAGGTTTCTCCAAGAACTCACGCAACACAGCCAACTTCAACATCACTCCTTACCTGCAAAAAGGAAAGAACACCGTTGCTGCCGAAGTATACCGCAGCTCGGACGGCTCATTCCTTGAAGCACAGGATATGTTCCGCCTGCCGGGTATCTTCCGTACCGTAGCCCTCTATTCTACTCCGAAAGTACAGGTACGCGACCTTGTTGTAATCCCCGATCTGGACGAGACATACACCAATGGTTCATTGGCTATCAGCGCTGACATCCGTAACTATGGCAAGAAAGCTGCCAAAGGATACCAGATGGCTTATACACTTTATGCAAACAAACTGTATTCGGACGAAAATACCCCCGTTGCCAATGCGGTTGCCAATGCTACTGTGGACCTGGTGAACCCGAACGAAACCGCAGAGGCTGAAAAAGCGATATTGAACGTGCAGTCACCCAACAAGTGGTCGGCTGAGTTCCCTTACCTCTATACACTCGTTGCTGAATTGAAAGACAAGAAAGGCAAAACAATAGAAACCGTTTCAACTACTGTAGGTTTCCGTAAAGTGGAAATCAAAGACACCCCTGCTTCTGCAGACGAATTCGGACTGGCAGGCCGTTACTATTATGTAAATGGCAAGACCGTGAAACTGAAAGGTGTCAACCGCCACGAATCAAATCCTGCCGTAGGTCATGCCATCACTCGCGAAATGATGGAGAAAGAGGTAATGCTGATGAAACGTGCCAACATCAATCACGTACGTAACTCTCACTATCCGGACGATCCGTACTGGTACCATCTGTGCAACAAATACGGACTCTATCTGGAAGATGAAGCCAACATCGAGTCTCACGAGTACTATTATGGAGCCGCTTCACTGTCTCATCCGGTGGAATGGAAAAACGCCCACGTAGCCCGTGTGATGGAAATGGTTCATGCCAACGTAAACAATCCTTCGATTGTCATCTGGTCATTGGGTAACGAAGCCGGACCGGGAAAGAACTTCGTAGCAGCCTATGATGCACTGAAAGCATTCGACTTGTCACGCCCTGTTCAGTACGAACGTAACAACGACATCGTCGACATGGGTTCCAACCAGTATCCTTCCATCGGCTGGATGCGTGGTGCCGTGAAAGGTAATTATGATATCAAATATCCGTTCCATGTTTCGGAATATGCTCACTCTATGGGTAACGCCTGCGGTAACCTGGTGGACTATTGGGAAGCTATCGAGTCGACTAACTTCTTCTGTGGTGGAGCTATCTGGGACTGGGTAGACCAATCGATGTACAATTACGATAAGAAAACCGGAGAGCGCTATCTGGCTTACGGTGGTGACTTCGGTGATACTCCGAATGACGGACAGTTCGTTATGAACGGTATCGTATTCGGTGACCTGGAACCGAAACCACAATATTATGAAGTGAAGAAAGTGTACCAACACATCGGCGTACAACCAATCGATGTAGAAAAAGGACAGTTCGAAGTATTCAACAAGTATTACTTCAAAAACCTTTCGGACTATGAAGTTAAATGGTCACTTTACGAAAACGGTAAGGAAGCACAATCGGGCATATTGTCTATGGGTGAAGTGGCTCCGCGTACCCGTACGCAGATCACGGTTCCTTATCAGTTCAGTAAACTGAAAGCCGATTCGGAATATTTCGTGAAGATTCAGTTCCTGCTGAAAGACAGCATGCCTTGGGCTGACAAGAACTTTGCGCAGGCAGAAGAACAGATACTCGTTAAGGAAGCTACTGCACGTCCTGCCATCAACACTGTAGCATCCGGAAGCGACAAACCGGAAATAATTAGGATTAAAGCGAGCGATATCATTACCATTAAAGGCAATGGCTACACAGCTCAATTCGACATCAAAACAGGTACTATCTACAGCCTGACATACGGAAACGAAAAAGTAATTACTGACGGTAACGGTCCGAAACTGGATGCGCTCCGCGCGTTCACGAACAATGATAACTGGTTCTACTCTCAGTGGTTCGACAACGGACTGCACAACCTGAAGCACTCAGCTACCGGCTTCGATATGACTACCAAAGAAGATGGCACAGTCGTATTGTCATTCACAGTAAAATCCCAAGCTCCAAACGCAGCTAAGATTTTGGGTGGAACGAGCTCCGGCAAGAACAAAATTGAAGAACTGACGGACAAGAAGTTCGGCAGCAATGATTTCAAGTTCACCACCAATCAGGTATGGACTGTCTATAAAGACGGCTCCATCGAACTGGAAGCAAGTATCACATCCAATCAGCCGAGCCTCGTATTACCTCGTCTGGGATATATGATACGCGTGCCTCAGCAATATGATAACTTCACTTACTACGGACGCGGACCTATTGACAACTATGCCGACCGCAAGGTAGGACAGTTCATCGAGCAACATAAGAACACGGTTGCCGGAGAATTCGTCAACTTCCCCAAACCACAGGATATGGGTAACCACGAAGATGTGCGCTGGTGTGCATTGACCAACAACGCAGGCAACGGTGCTGTGTTTGTAGCTACCGACCGCTTGTCGGCTTCGGCTCTGCCCTACTCCGCACTCGACCTGATCCTGGCTTCACATCCGTATCAGTTGCCGAAAGCCGGTGATACTTATCTTCATCTGGATGCAGCCGTAACCGGCCTGGGTGGCAACAGTTGCGGCCAAGGTGGCCCGCTGGAACAAGACCGTGTCTTCGCCAGCCATCACAACACAGGTTTCATCATCCGCCCTGCGGGTAAAGACCTGACTGCAACAGCCAATGTAGCCCCTGCCGGAGAGGTGCCGTTGTCCATTACCCGCAACCGTGCCGGTGCAGTATCTGTATCATCACAGAAAAAGGATGCGGTTATCCTCTACACAGTAGATAAGAGTAAACCCAAAACTTACACCGAACCGATCGCATTACGCAATGGCGGTACAGTGACTGCCTGGTTCAAAGATGCACCTTTCATCAAAGCAACCATGACATTCGACAAGATCGAAAGCATCCAGACGGAAGTGATCTATGCAAGTAGCGAAGAATCGGATGGAGGCGAAGCCAAGAACCTGACCGACGGTGACCCGAATACCATCTGGCACACCATGTTCTCTGTAACCGTGGCTAAACACCCGCACTGGGTAGACCTGGATGCCGGTGAAGTGAAAACAATTAAAGGTTTCACTTACCTTCCACGTCAGGACAGCAGCAACGGTAATGTGAAAGATTACACCATACACGTAAGCCAGGATGGCAAAGAATGGGGTGAACCAATCCTGAAAGGTACTTTCGCAAGAGACCTGAAAGAGAAGAAAGTAATGTTCGAGAAACCTGTAAAAGCCCGTTACATCCGCTTCACCGCTCTGAGTGAACAACGCGGACAAGACTACGCTTCGGGTGCCGAACTGACGATTCTGGCTGAATAAGAGTACGGCCAAGCATAAAAAAACAGAGCCTTTATCGGGGCGGAACAGACACTCTGTCCACCCTTGATAAAGGTTCTGTTTATATCATATAGAGGCTCTGATAGAAACCGGAAAAGCCTCTTTATCCAACAAAATAAACCTTTTACCAGTCCTCCATTACACCTTCCCTTTTAAAGACGATAAGCTGATTCCGGAGAGTACTGATTTCACGTCTCATCAGTTCCATCCTTTCCAGCAAATGATGAATGGCATCGATACCCTCCATATTGATGGACAGGTCGTAATACATACGGCTGTATCGTTCCACATCGGGAAGTTGCGACGCAAGCAGATAGTGCTCGCCGCCCTCGGTGCGTACCTCAATCAAGCCACCCTCTTCTAACAGGTCGATAAATGAAGGCTCAATATGACATTTGTGACAGTATTCACTGACTATTATTAATTCGGTCTGCATAGCGCTCTTTCATTATTAGTTCATACTCTGTTGTAACTCTCTGAACAGTTCTTTCTGCCTATCTGTCAGACTCGTAGGTATCTTGACTGAATAAGTGACAATCAAATCGCCAAACTGTCCTTCTTTCTTATATATGGGGAAACCTTTACCCTTCAGGCGTACTTTCGTACCATTCTGGGTTTCGGGCTTTATCTTCAGTTTCACTTTACCTTCCAGCGTATCAACCACCTTTTCACCACCCAGTACGGCAGTATAGAGATCGACTTCCACATCCACGTACAGATCATCTCCGAGACGCTTGAATACAGGATCTTCGGCTATCCGGAAAGTGATATACAGATCGCCTGCCGGACCACCGTTAATACCTTCACCACCGTATCCTTTCAGTTTAATCACCTGTCCGTCGGCTACACCGGCCGGTATTGTGATACGAACCTGCTTTCCATTCACATTCAACACCTGCTTATGGGTCTGTGCCGCATCGCGAAGAGACAGGTGTAGTTCCGCATTAAAATCTTGTCCGCGGAAACCTGAGCCGCCTCGTCCGCCTCCGCCCCTATGCCCGAACATAGACTCGAAGAAATCCGAGAATCCTCCGGCATCACCACCCGAGAATCCTTCTCCATCGGACGAGTACCAATAGGAACCACCGTCTCCGCCAAAGCCGGAGAAGCCGCCTCCACCCGCACCGGCATGCTGGCGGGCCTTCTTCTGCGCTTCGAATTCGTCCGCATGTTTCCAATGTTCGCCGTATTCATCGTACTTTTTCCTTTTCTCCGGATCGCTCAATACTTCGTTGGCTTCATTAATCTCCTGAAACTTATCCTTGGCGCTTGGGTCATTCGGATTCAGGTCGGGATGATATTTACGGGCTAATTTGCGGAAAGCCTTCTTGACATCATCCTGAGAAGCATTCTTATCAACTCCGAGAATCTTGTAATAATCTATATAAGCCATGTTTTTTATATATTTAAACCTCTATATTAAGTGTATACAAACAACACGCCAACCGGAGTTTTAGGTTCAATTTTTAGCACAAATTAATAGGAATATCGAGCGGTATGTCCTCTTGAACAGGAAGACGGAACCAGAAGCAGGCACCCTCTTCTACTGCCGTATCGACCCCGATCGTTCCTCCCAGGCGCTCTATGATCACCCGGCAGATGGCGAGTCCCAGCCCCGTGCCCTTAACGAAGGAGTTCAGTTTGACAAAACGTTCAAAGACTTTTTCTGCTTTATCGGCGGGAATGCCGATGCCTGTATCTTTCACGAAGAAATAAAGTTCATTCTTCTGTCCGTTCAGCCGGTATCCCAACGTAATGGAACCTTCGGCGGTAAACTTCATTGCGTTATTCATCAGATTGATGATAACCTGCGACAAACGCAAACGATCCGTATTGATCACACAGCAGGGCTCCTTTTCTGTAAACAGAATCTGTACCCCCGGGTGTTGGTTCTTCTGCTGCATTTGCAGGCAGATGTCCTCCATCAGTTCGTTGATATCCGTCAGGGCATAGGAAAAATCCATCGTTCCGGCTTCTATCTTCGACAGGTCGAGAATGTCGTCGATAAGCTGCAACAAAAGTTCGTTATTCGAAGTGACAATCCGGATGTACTCCTCTTTCTCTTCGGCATCATCTGTCTGGCAGATCAGGTCGGAGAAACCGATGATGGCATTGAGCGGTGTACGTATTTCATGGCTCATATTGGCGAGGAAGGCCGACTTCAGCCGATTGGACTCCTCTGCTTTCTCCTTGGCCTCTTGAAGCATACGGTCTACTTTCAGTTTCTCGGTGATATCTTCAAAGCGCAGCAATCCACCGATAATTTCACCTCCCGTATCACTATAAACGGGGGTAGCGGTAATTTCAAAGTCTACATGATCCACATGGGTAATATGCCTCACCATTTTGCCGGTACTGATGGCCTCCTGAAAAGCACATCTTTTACACGGTTTGTCCCCTCGCCCCGTTGTCCGGTAGCAAGTAGTGCCGGGAATATAATGACGTCCGACAACCAGATTCTTTATATTACTGGTCTCTTCCCATTGCACCTTATAATTTCGGTCAATATAAATCAGGCCGAAATCGATACTTCTTAAAGCCAGTTTCTGTTTACGAACGGCTCCCTCCAGTTGCTCTTTGGCAGCCAAAAGCTCCCTTTCGTACATCTTAAGCTGAGTGATCTCCCAACGGGCCACCAGTAACCATTTGCCCAGTTTGCCCAAAGATATGATTGATTTCACCACAAGGGTATCATGCACTTTTCCATCGGCAGTCACATACCTCTCTTCCGCTTTATAGGGTTTTCCAGCTTTAACGAGATCTTCATCTATTTTACGGTACTGTTTACCCCGTTCTTCACCAAAAATATCGGCATCTGAAAAGCCGACGGCATCTTTGCGGCTGATGCCCGACTGCAACTCGGCCTCCTTATTCCAGTACGTGTACTTGAATTGTTCCTGAATATCCTTCACCATAATAGGAAACGGAAGATTATCTAATATCTCAAACAGGAAGCGACGATAGTCATCGTCTGCCGAAGCCGATTTACGAAGCCGGAAGTTCTGAAAGAGCAGGAAGCAAACGGTCAGAAACAAAAATACGGATAACACATAAAGCCATAGATTATCGGTTACCCCCCATTACCAATAGTAGTTTGGTTGCCATAATTGCATATTGTGATGAATTGACGGTAAATATAGAAATTATTCTCCGACTTTCACCACAATATGAAACAAAAGCACCTGTAGGGAACAAAGTTTCGAGATACTACACTTATATCCCCGAGTCTATAGTTTAAATGCGTTTTCAGCGAATATTCATTTTCCTGAACATCTCAAAGTCCTCCTTACGCAATCCGATATCGTCGTAAGCCCGCGGCTCGTTGTGGTCATTCAGGTAAAAGCGGGGGAACTCCGTATAGGACGGGCTTGCCACGGACAGCGAGTCGTTCACATAGGCAGTAGTCACTCCGGCCAGATCGAGTACCGAATGGAACACTACCCGGTTCGAAGCGACAGACTTTTGACGGTTTTGCTGTAAAGCAGCGATATGCTCCGGATATTTCTCCCGGTATTTATCCGAAGTCCAGACAATAAACGGCACGTGCAACTGATAATACGAAGGCACAGGCGACGCATGCAGGAAAAGGTGACGGTCGTCGTCAAAAATATCTTCTCCATGGTCCGAAGTATAGAGCATGGCCGAACCGGCATCCTGTTGCTGCAACAAGCCGATCAGCCTTGCCAGGAAATCGTCGGTATAGCGGATGGAGTTGTCATAGGCATTAATCAGATTGTCCCGATACTTAAATTCGGCATCCGCCGGACTGTCGGGCCGGAAAAACGCAGCCCCGGCAGGATAGCGCTCACGGTAGTTAAAGTGCGAACCATAGGTATGCAACACAATGAATTGTTTGCGGTTCCCTTTGGCAAGTTCCTCTTTCACCAATGCCAGCAGGTTGTCATCCGAAAGATTCTGACCAGCGGTCAGCGAATCTTCTTTGATGAAATCGCAATGATCGGCCTCTTTTCCGAAGAAGTCTATAAAAGAATTATTGTAACGCTGATTGGAGAAAAAAGCCGTCTTGAAACCTGCCTCCCTGAAAGCCGTAATAATACCTTTCTGATGGTAGATAGAGTCGAAATTCTCTGCCGAAACGGCGGACATCAGCATCGGAACGCTCTTATGGGTTGTGTTCGACTGGGTCAGCACATTCGTGAAAGCCGTAAGATTGGGTGTTTCCGACAATTTTGGGTTCGTTTCGCGGTCATAGCCATACAACGACCAGTTGAGAGCACGGGATGTCTCCCCCACAACCAGCACGTATATCTCGCGGTCCTCCGCCGGATGGGTGGCAACAGCATGGAAAGTAAAATCCTTCGAAGTCTCTGCATAGTCAAGGGTCTGCGCGTTGCGCTCTACGGCAAGCACCACGTTGTAGCACACATTGACCGGATATAAATCGGTGGTCATCTCATATTTCTTATCCAGCAAGTAGGCAGCTCCCAACGAAAGAAAGCCAATGGCAAGTACTCCCCACGCACGTTTCCGTTGCCTACGAATAAAGTCGACAGAGAGCCTGCGTTTACGAACTATGGAAATCATACCCAGTATCAGGGCGGGTATATACAGTATCACGATCGTAACGAGGGCCGGCAGCAGATTATCGAGCAACTCCATGGCTTCGGAAGAATTGGTCGTAGCCAGATTGAGGAACATATCCACCGCTATGATGGACTGCCCGAACAGATAGAGCAACACGATCTGAAAGGCCCCGAAGAATACAAAAAGAAACAATATCCAGAGCATCTTTCCGCAATTCCTGGACAGGGTCATAATCAGATAATAACAACCCAAAGGTAACAGAACGTTGGCAACCTTGGCCACAAGCGGTAAAGGTTCCGTGAAACACAGTGCTATGTTGGGCACAATCAGCACAAACAAAAACAGGTAGAACAAGTTCTCCTGATTATCGAACCATTTCTTTATCTTATTAAAAAGCTTCATTGATATTAAATATAAATCCGGTCTGGCCTTTTCCAAACCCTAAATCCAATCGTACATTCACTCTCTTCTTGAACTCCCACCGGTAGCCGAATCCATAATTGGGAAGTATATGTTTCACCTCGAACGAAGAAAAGTCGGGAAAAACATTTCCGGCTCCCACCCAGACAGCTACTCCGTTACGTTTCCATACATGCTGCCGGAGTTCAACCTGCATATCCACCACATTCTTGTCACGGAATCTGCCATCGTAATATCCGCGCATGGAATACGAACTTCCCAATGTTGCCATCAATCCCCAGGGCGGATTGCCGTAAGTCAGCAGCGTATGAAATTGTCCGGCAAGTATTCCACCTTTCCACACCTTACGATAGTAGCTTGTGGTCAGCTCCGTACTGCTGAATGCGTAGTCATTCCCCAGAAACGCAGGACTGAAACGCTGGTCTATGCGCAGATAATACCCCTTATAGGCATTCGTGAGGAAGTCCCGAGAATCATACACAAGGGAAAGCCCTGCACTGACGTTGGTCGTACGGGCGTCCATCCCCTGCCAAAGTTCGGGCTTCTCAAAGTTGCGTCCGTCGATATAATCGAAACTTGCCATAGGTCCCAGATAGAAGTTTTTTGCCAAACGGAACATAAAGTCAACTTTCACCTGTGCCTGGAAGCGCTTGTAACTGCTTTCATTTTCGTCATTCACCGCATTCCGGTATCCTATTCCCCAATACAAACTGGGAAAAGAATAAAAATAAAGGTTATAATTCAGCCTGTATTTATCTTTCGGAAAGATATGATTGCCCCGAACGCCCAGCAGATAGAATCCGACAGTGGACACATCGCCATACAATGATACGGTGGAAAGCGGCAGAAGTGTATCGGCACGGTCGGTACGGTATAATCCGGCAGCCACCAGTCCCAGCCCAAGCTTGGTATCACTGGAATAATGCGGACCGCCGATTACACTGAAATCAAACTTCTTGTTCTTCTTCTCCTTATTGGCATCATTGAAGTAATCAAGGAATTTCTTTAAAAAACTACGCTTCACCGCAGCAGAGTCGGCAACGACAGCAGTAGAGGCGGAATCCTCCGCAACAGGAATATACGTAATCGGTGAGAGACTATCGTTGCAGTTCTCCCCCTGTGCCAAAGATACAGTCCACAGTGCGGAAAAGCATCCAAGTAATAGCCAGTTTTTGTGTTTAGGTTTCATATATTGTTCCCTCTTAAGAAAACTCAATCTACAAAAGTAGTTTTATCATTCCTTGTTACAATCATATTACATTCTCTTTTATCATTTATTGCCTCCATTTAACACTTAATAAACGAAAAAAGTTCAGAATATGCCATATAAAGCAACATCAAATTCTAAAAACTTGTAAACGACACATAATATCAGCTAATAAAACTACCCTATTATTCTTTAAGTAAATTAAATCCGCTTTATTTGCATTATACAACTTAACACATTCCCCAACCTTAAACAATGCTTCCATTATGAAACGGAATTACTGGCTTTTGGCCATTGTTTTCTTGCTTTCCACCCTGCACGCTCAGGCAGGTGAATGGATACGGATCAACCAACTGGGTTACCTCCCCCAATCTAAAAAGGTAGCCGTATTTATGAGTGAAGTACCGGTTGAAGTGAACAACTATTCACTGGTCGATGTATTCACCGGAAAAACGGTACGCACTTTCACATCTCCCCGGAAGACAGGCCCGATCGGACAAATGAAATCAACCTACCGGCTGGACTTCAGTACCTTTGATACACCCGGAACCTACTATCTGAAAGCCGGAAAAGCAGTATCGCCTCACTTCCCCATCAACCACCGCGTATACAACGGAACGGCCGACTTCCTGCTGAATTACATGCGCCAGCAGCGATGCGGTTACAACCCCTTCCTGAAAGACAGTTGCCATGTACATGACGGCTTTATCGTGTATCATCCCACAAAGACCGGACAGCACATCGATGTCCGGGGAGGATGGCATGACGCGACCGACTATCTGCAATATACCACAACCTCGGCCAATGCCATTTACCAGATGATGTTTGCCTATCTGCAAAACCCGGAAGCTTTCGGCGATGCTTACGATGCTGCCGGACACCCTGGAGCTAACGGCATCCCGGACATTGTGGACGAAATAAAATGGGGGCTCGACTGGTTGAACCGGATGAACCCTGCCCAAGGAGAACTTTACAACCAGATTGCCGATGACCGGGACCATGCAGGGATGCGCCTGCCCGGCAAAGATTCGGTGGACTACGGCTACGGACGAGGACAAGGGCGCCCGGTTTACTTTTGCAGTGGTGAGCCTCAGGTTCGCGGCAAATTCAAGAATGCAACCACCGGAGTGGCCAGTACCGCAGGCAAATTCGCCTCTTGCTTTGCACTGGGGGCAAAGGTACTGAAAGATTTCTATCCGGACTTCGCCCAAGAAATAGCCTCTAAAGCAGATAACGCCTATCAGGAGGGTATAAAGAAACCCGGTCCCTGCCAGACGGCCTCGGTAAAGTCACCTTATATTTATGAAGAAGACAATTGGGTGGACGATATGGAACTTGGAGCCATGGAACTGTTCAAAGCTACCGGCGACCCCAAATATCTGGAGCAGGCAGTAGAATACGGAAGGCGTGAACCGGTGACACCGTGGATGGGTGCCGACAGTGCCCGCCACTACCAATGGTATCCGTTTATGAACATGGGACACTACTGGGTAGCCAAAGCTTCGGGCAACGAGCGCCTGCGCGACGAATTTATCCGGAACCTGCGAACCGGAATACAGCGAACGTATGAAAAAGCCGTCGGTAGTCCTTTCCTGCACGGCATACCTTATATCTGGTGTTCGAATAACCTGACCACCGCCATGCTTACGCAATGCCGGCTTTACCGTGAGCTGACAGGCGACACGACTTATGAAGAGATGGAAGCCTCTCTGCGCGACTGGCTCCTGGGGTGCAACCCGTGGGGAACCAGCATGATTGTAGAGCTACCTTTATCCGGAGATTATCCGATACAGCCTCACTCTTCATTGCTGAACGCAGGAGTAGGCAACACTACCGGCGGACTGGTGGACGGCCCGGTATACCGCACCATTTTCGAAAGTCTCCGGGGAGTGAACATGGAGGGCATTCCGGGAATGCCCGGACAGGATTACGAACGTTTCCAACCGGACTTAATGGTCTATCACGACGCCCTCCACGATTATTCGACCAATGAACCGACCATGGACGGAACCGCTTGCCTGACCTACTACTTATCTTCTTTGCAGAAAGACGGAATGAAGCAGGCAAACGCAGCAGCAGATAAGAACATCTACAGCAATGGCGGCATTGTACGTACCGACCCGTCCAAAAAACAAATCACGCTCGTATTCACCGCCGCCGATAGAGCGGACGGAGCGGACGCCATCATCAGTACCCTGAAAAAGCAAGGTATCAAAGGGGCATTCTTCTTTACCGGAGAATTTTACGAACTCTATCCGGACGTAGTGCAACGCCTGCTGAAAGAGGGGCACTACGTCGGCAGTCACAGTTACGGACATTTGCTGTACAGCCCGTGGGGAAACCGCGATTCGCTGCTGGTGACGCGCGAAGAGTTTGAAAAAGATCTGTTGAAAAGCTACGAAGTGATGCGAAAGGCCGGCATTGAATTTAAAGATGCTCCGCTCTATATACCGCCTTACGAATATTACAACCGGCAGATTGCAGCGTGGGCAAAGAATATGGGCATCCAGGTGGTTAACTTCACCGCCGGCACAGCCAGCAATGCCGACTATACCACACCGGACATGAAGAACTACCGGAGCAGCCAGGCAATCTACGATAAAATCCTTTCGGTAGAAGCTGCCGAAGGATTGAACGGTCACCTGATGCTGATCCATTTCGGGACGGACGCCCGCCGCACGGATAAATTCTATAAAGGTCACCTTGAACGGTTGATTAAAGTCCTGAAGAATAAAGGATATAAATTTGTCCCACTGCGAGAAGCCGTTGGCATATAATTCAGTTACAAGATAAAGGTTAGTTAAGAAGGTTATCATAATAGGTATTTAAGGTAGACAATCGACCGGATTGTTTTCAGTAAACAAACCCCTCCACCCCCAAGGAGCGTGGTTTGAATAAGCGAAGGTCCGCGCCTGCGAAGGTCCGGACCTTTATTATGCCCTCACGGCTCTTTCATACTCAGCCTTCTTCTCATACAAAAAACACGTTTCGATCTTCCATCTTCCACCTTTTAGAGTGCATTCCGTTGATTGTGAGATGTATAGATTGGTGGAAGATGCGGTTTTTATGCCATTTATCTTCCACCCCCATCTTCCATCTTCCACCCGCTGTTTTAGGGGATATTTCAGTAGTAACGGTTTGGAAAACAAATGGATATGTCCAATTTCTTATCCGTTTATCTCTCTAAAAGCATTTCATTTCCCTTACTCTCTTTAGTGCAAATGGTCGGATCCTTATCTCGGCCCGGGCATGCGGGCTCATCGGCCCGGGTATACGGGCTGGGATAAAGAGTTATATGATAATGGTTAATCTGCTGGATTTCTTCGGTAATAGTCGGCCGGATTCTTTCTTAAAAAAGAAACAACGAAGCGCTGCTTCCGCATGGCTGTGTGCGAATGGAAGGTTTTGTGGGGGGCAAGGGAGGAAGACGGTTGTTAAATGAAAGAGCCGTGATTATGCCTTCCCTCCAAGACCGGCTCCGTTTCTCCGAGACATCTGTTTGCCAAGTTGCACAACTGGTATGCCATATCTCCTAAAAGAGAAGGAATTTGCCTCCCGGACAAAAATAAAACGCTATACAGTAAGGTTTCTCTCATGAAATATTTATCTTTACCGTCACAACTTTAATCATACGGATATGAAAAACAAGATACTCCCGCTACTGCTACTTCTGGGAAGTACGTATGCCGCAGCACAAACCGTAATTGAAAACCCTTCTTTCGAAACACGCCAGGGAAGTGCACACACCATCTCGAAGATAGAACTATCTCCGACAGAAACCCGGCTCACGATACGGACGGTATTCCGCCCCCAATGGTGGACCAGCATCGACAGCCTGACTTATATTTATGCCCCCGAAAGCAGAAAGCAATTTTATCCTCTCCGCATAGAAGGGCGCAAATTTGGCGAACGCGTAACGACTCCCGCCTCAGGAATAATAGAAAACGACTGTGTCATCACCTATCCTCCCCTGCCCGAAGGCACAACCCGGATAGATTGGATGGAGGACGATCTTAAATCGGAAACCAACACCTATGGCATTCTGCTGGTGAAACCGCAGGAGACCAAAGAGCAGGCCTTCCTTCGCGAAATCCGTGGAAACTGGCAGCAGACAGATGCAGGAAACGGATGGGACATCGGAATTTACGATTCACTTGCCATCATGGATAACCGGTTCTGGAAATATGAACTTTGCCGGAAACAGGGGAAAAAGCTCAAACTGAATTTAAGGAATGAAACTGACGGACAGTGCCAACTTGAAATAACACAAGAAAAAGACGGCAACATACGCATCGGCAAAAACGGTGAAAAAGAGAAAAAGTATATCCGCGCCGGACTGCCCCATCGAAATTACGCATCGGTAACAACTGCTTCCACTACTCCCCGGACTGATTTTTTCCGGAAAGATACGGCTCACATACGTGGTTTTCTGGATGGATACAACCCGCAGTTAGGATTTACCACCGCCCTGATCTATACAGACAATCATATCACCCGCGAGAGTAGTCCCGCCCTGGTGACCATCCATCCGGACGGACGTTTCGAGTCGGACTTCATTGTCAATTATCCTGGGGTACATCACCTTAGTCTGGGCAGCTGTTGGATAGGGTTTTATGTCAAACCGGGCGAAACACTGATCCTTTACCTCAGTTGGGAAGACCTGCTGGACTACAACCGGCAAAGAAGGTTGAAACCCATGCTGACAGAAACTCAATATATGGGGGCTTCAAGCACTTTCAACCAAGAATTGATGCCTTGTGAACCGCTCTTCCCAAGAGACTTCAACATCCTGTTGAAAGCATGCGGCACGCTGACTCCCGATGAATTTAAAGCACAGCAAAAGCCGATGTACGACCTGTGGATGCATCGGCTCGACTCGTTGGAACAATCAAAAACGCTGCAACCCGAAGGAATGCAAATGCTGAAGAATAATGTGAAAATGATGTACGGCAGCTGGCTTCTCGATTTTATCCTGCAAAGAGACATGAATGCCCACAAAGATACCACCAACGCGATATTAAAAATAAAAGAGGCTCCGGACTATTATGATTTCCTGAAAGAAATGCCGCTCGATGACGTCCGTGCCATCGGTTGCAGTTCTTTTTCAACCTTCATCAACCGACTTGAGTATATGAACCCTTTAAACCGGGCAAGTTGGCAAATCAAGATCGGCACAGACGACCATGTGAAAAAATATGCGGAAAGCTGGCAAAAGAAAAAGGAGATATTGGAGGACACGACAGGAATCCCATTCCCAATGGCCGGAGAACTCATTCTCACCCGTTCTTACCCCTTCCTGGCCGGAACTCTCAAGGATGGGAAAAAAGCTTTCACACTACTCAATATCCTGAAAAACTATTTGCACGAGCCATTCCTTATGGCAGAGTCCGAACGTATGTACCGTCAGATTTATCCGCCACAAGGGAACCAGCCACAAGAACTTCCGGCAGGGAAAGGAACGGATATCATCCGCAAAATCGTAGCACCTTATCATGGAAAATTGGTGGTCATTGACTTTTGGGCAACTACTTGCGGGCCTTGCCGTGCCAGCATCGAGCATCATGCAGATTTGCGAAAAGAGTACCGGAACAGTCCGGATATCAAGTTCATCTTCATCACCAGTGACAGTGAATCACCTGAAAAAGCTTACAACGATTATGTAGAGAAGAATCTGAAAGAAGAAGTCATATTCCGCCTTCCGCAAAGCGACTATAACTATTTGAGGGAGCTATTCCACTTTAACGGTATCCCCCGTTACGTATTACTGGACCGGGACGGAAAACTGCTGAACGGGGATTTTCCGATGTACAACATCGAACAATTCCTGAAAGAATCTAAAATAAGAAAAGAATAAGAAGACTTCACCACGGAGTAACACAGAATCCCAAAGAATTTAATTTCTATCATTCTCCCTCTGTGAGACTCTGTGCTACTCCGTGGTGAGCATCTGGCGCTATTGGATGCAATCCTATTTTTTCAATATCCGGATAAACGTATCGATGTCCTCCTCCGTTGTGTCAAACGAAGTAACCAAACGAATTTCATCCGCCTCTTCATTCCAAAAATAAAAAAAGTAAGATTGCAGCATACGATCTATTTCGGCGCGAGGCATGGTCAGGAATAATTGGTTACTTTCCACCTTTTGGGTGAAACGCACACCGGGAATCTGCTTCAAAGCTTCATAGAGACGTTTGGCCATCGCATTGGCATGCATTGCGTTCTTCAACCACAGTTCCTCTGTCAGATAAGCCGTGAACTGGCAGGAAAGATAACGCATCTTCGATGCCAGTTGAGCCGATTGCTTGCGTACGAATCGAGCTTCCGCTTTCAACGAATCATCAAATACGATCACACACTCTCCCATCATCAATCCGTTTTTGGTTCCGCCAAAACTGAGCACATCGATACCGCAATCTACGGTCAATGCTTTCAGTGAAAGGCCGAGGGCAGCACAGGCATTGGCTATACGTGCACCATCCATATGTACCCGCATCCCGTGTTGGTGGGCCAGTGAGGTAATTGCTCTCAACTCTTCCGGCGTATAAATAGTACCCAACTCCGTACACTCCGAAAGATAAACAGCGCCCGGCTGCGAATGGTGCTGGTCACCAAAGCCATGCAGATAGGGAGCGATCAGTTCAGGTGTCAATTTTCCGTCGGGAGTGGCTACGGGACGGATCTGGCAACCGGTCATCTTCACCGGAGAACCACATTCGTCTACATAAATATGTGCAGTTTCAGCACAAATAATAGAATTATAAGGACGAGTCAACAGTTGCAAAGCAATGACATTACTGCCTGTTCCATTGAAAACAAACAACGGCTCACAGTCGGCAACAAATATTTCTTTAATTTTCCGGACAGCTTCTTTTGTCCACGAATCGTCACCATAGCCCAGCGCATGATCTTGATTAGCCCGTGTCAGAGCTTCCATGATGGCAGGGTGTACACCCGAATTATTATCAGAGGCAAAACTTCTCATAGTCTATAAAGATAAATTTTTCTGCAAAGGAAGAAAATTATTCGCAGAAAAAGAAAAGATTTCCCCACAGACTACACGGAGGGCACAGAGGTTTTCTGATATTATATCCTCAGCTGATGAATGGACAATCCAAAATAGGAATGAATCGGTTCCACCACAGATTACACGAATTTTCACCGAATCTTTAGTCCTAAATATCAACGAATAATTTTAAATATCAACGGAATAAATTATTAATCTGTGGAAATCTGTGTAATCTGTAGTGAAATCAAACTCACTCAGGAATGAAACTTCTTCTTACGCAGCCAATAATCCAATCCGAGCAGGAGCAGAACCAAAGTTGCAATATAGCTATAGAAAACCATCATCGGAGAAGCGGTATCGGACCAATCGACTCTGGACAAACACTCCTTTAAGTTGAATTCTAATTTGAAAACGAGTGTATAGACCGCCATCCCTATCAATAGCAATATACCCAGAATCATGCCGCAAAGCATAGTCCGTTCTTTCCGTTTCCGCTGTTTTTCGGCCTCCAGTCGAACCTGTTCCATCATCCGGTAATTAAAATTGGACGGCAGATTACCAGGTTGTCTTTTCCGAAGGGCCTGCTTCAATGCATTTTCCGTACATTTCTTATTTGCTTCCATAATTACTCATCTCCGTTCATTAATAAATAAATCTTTTTGCGGGTACGGTGCAACTTCACCTTGACATTTCCCGATGAAAGTTTCAGCACCTCTCCTATCTCCTCTATCGACTTCTCTTCAAAATAGAAAAGTGTAATCAAGGCTTTTTCCTCAACATTCAGCAAGTCGATGGCTTGCATCAGTTTCGCAGTCCGTTCTTCGTCATCGGTAGGACAAAGTATTTCGTCGGCCTTTTCATCGGGTACATTATTTATGGTACCTTCCTCAATATAAAGAAATTCCTGTTTCTTTTTGCGGGTAGCGGATACAGCCGCATTATAAGCAATCCGATAAAGCCAGGTAGAGAAGCGGCACTCTCCCTTATAACTGTCAAGACAGCGGAAGGCTTTCAGAAAAACATCCTGTACCAACTCTTCCGCATCTTCGGGACAACCGACAATCTGCACAATCAGCACATAAAGCGGACGGCTGTAACGGTCGAGAAATACAGAAAAAGCTTCTGTGTCCCCGTTCAGTATCCGTGCTATGTATTGTGTTTCTTCGTTCTGTACCATGATATTCGGTTAGACGCAAACGAATCAGAAAGGTTACAGGCAAAAAAATATTTTTTTCTTTGTAACCTTTCCGTAGTCTATTGCGTCAAACTGTGCAAAGAACGGAATTATTCACTTAAAAACATACGATTATGATGGATTTCATTACAGTCCCCTTAGTTGTGGGTATCATTACCTTAGGTATTTACAAATTGTTTGAACTTTTTGCGTGCAGACGCGAACGCATCACTCTTATTGAAAAGTTAGGAGAGAAAATGTCAGAAGGCAATCTCGAACTGAATGGGAAGATTTGTTTGCCTGACTATAACCGTTCTCAATTGTCATTCGGAACCTTGAAAGGTGGCTGCCTGCTATTGGGAGTAGGACTGGGGCTATTAACCGGTTTCATTATCAGTTATGTAAGCATCTCTCCATATGACTTTGGTAGATTCGACAGGGGATATACCCGCGAAATGATAGGAGTTATCTACGGATCATGCACACTTCTCTTCGGAGGAGCTGGATTAGTGACTTCTTTTTTGATAGAACGGAATTTCTGCAATAAAAAGAAAGAGGAATAAAAAATAATCCCCGGAATACAATACCAATGGACTGTTCCGGGGATTTTTTTCACAATAAGCAGCATCATCTACCCAATATAAACATTTACACAGAGGTAAACATAAAGTTCCTCCTCTTCTTGTTCAAACTCAATCTTATCTTCTCTGGCTAACCAGCCCAGAGCTGCCCCCAATTCCTTATCCTTCAACCCGGATTTCCTTTTCAGATTGCCATAACTCCATTTGTCATTGTTGCTCAACAATTGCCAAACTTTTCCGGCATTCAAGCCAATTTCATTCTTATCCATTTGATACAAAAGTTTAAAGGTTAAAACACATAAAGTTACTATTTACGCGGTGTAAGTTAACAAAATTATGTAAGCATTGTTACTACAAAAACACTAAAAACATACTACATACGATATTTTTAACATAAAATCTATCTTATATACCAATATACCAAGGTTATTAGCATACGTTAAATATACAACTTTTTGATATAATCACCTGTTATTGCATCATTGAATAACCTAAACTGAATGATAGATATGGGAAAGAAGGTAGCAGAACAGCTTGTCGACACTCTGATTGAGGCAGGCGTCAGAAGAATTTATGCAGTAACAGGCGACAGCCTGAACGAAGTGAATGAAGCCGTCAGGCAAAACGAAGCAATGAAGTGGATACATGTACGTCATGAAGAGACCGGTGCGTATGCCGCAGGTGCGGAAGCACAACTGACCGGACTGCCGGGATGTTGTGCAGGAAGCAGCGGACCGGGACATGTCCATTTAATCAATGGGCTTTACGATGCTCACCGTTCGGGAGCTCCTGTGATAGCCATTGCATCAACTATTCCAACCGGAGAATTCGGAACTGAATATTTTCAGGAAACCAATACGATCAAGCTATTCAATGACTGTAGTTTCTATAACGAAGTAGCTACTACTCCCCAACAGTTTCCCCGCATGCTGCAATCGGCCTTGCAAACAGCCACTACCCGAAAAGGAGTAGCCGTAATCGGGCTTCCTGGTGACTTGGCAAAGAAACCGGCAGCCCAAGTAGAGTCCTCTGAACAGATTTATCCGTTAGCTTCGTCCGTATGTCCGGCCGAAGAAGACCTGATCCGGATGGCCGGCATGCTGAATCACTACGGACGCATCACCTTGTTTTGTGGTATAGGCTGTAAAGGAGCACATGAGGAAATCATCCGGATGTCCGAGATTCTAAATGCTCCTGTCGCGTATACTTTTAAAGGAAAAATGGAAGTACAATATGACAATCCCTATGAAGTAGGTATGACCGGACTGCTGGGTATGCCTTCCGGCTATTACAGCATGCACGAAGCAGAAGTGCTTGTCATGCTCGGAACCGATTTCCCCTATTCCGCCTTTTTACCCGATGATATAAAAATCGTCCAGGTGGATATTAAACCCGAAAGACTGGGACGACGTGCCAAAGTGGATCTGGGGCTTTGTGGAGATATACGCTCTACTCTTCGTGCCTTATTGCCCATGCTACAACAGAAAAAGGATGACTCTTTTTTACGTAAACAGCTGAAACGTTACGAAGGAGTAAAGAAAGATCTGGCTGCCTATACGGAAGATAAAGGCAAAATGGATCAGATTCATCCGGAATACGTGATGTCCGAAATCAATAAGATTTCATCCGATGACGCCATCTATACGGTAGATACAGGTATGACGTGTGTATGGGGAGCCCGCTATCTGCAAGCGACCGGAAAGCGGCACATGCTGGGCTCTTTCAATCATGGTTCGATGGCAAATGCCCTGCCCCAAGCTATAGGAGCAGCGTTGGCTTGCCCGGACAGACAGGTAATCGCCCTTTGTGGTGACGGAGGATTATCCATGACATTGGGAGATCTGGAGACTGTGGTACAATATAAACTTCCTATAAAAGTGATTGTGTTCAACAATCGGTCCTTGGGAATGGTAAAACTGGAAATGGAAGTGGACGGACTGCCGGATTGGCAGACGAATATGCTGAATCCTAACTTTGCACAAGTAGCCGAAGCAATGGGTATGACAGGCTTCAATGTTTCCGATCCGGAAGAGGTATTAAATACATTATGTAATGCATTCGAACTGGAAGGTCCCGTATTGGTAAATATCATGACCGACCCGAATGCTTTGGCCATGCCTCCGAAAATAGAATTAGGCCAAATGGTAGGCTTCGCCCAATCCATGTATAAACTACTGATCAACGGACGCTCACAGGAAGTTATCGATACGATCAATTCGAACTTTAAACATATCAGAGAGGTATTTTAATGATGAACAGGGTTGGTTGAATGATGAATGGTAAACGATGAACGGCAAATAATGGATAATTATGATCCACACCTTGCGTTCATCGTACACCATTCAGCATTCATCATTTATCATGTACAGCCTTTAGCAACCACGCCAATTGTACTCCCAGGTCTTTCATATTTCTCAACCCTTCTGCATCATCATAAACTTCTCCCGGCATTTCACCAATACCGAAGTTCCAGTAAGTAGATCCGGGAACAATCATTCCGCTTCCGAGCATAAAACGGTTAAGTTCATCATAAACCGTTACGGCACCACCTCTGCGGACACTAATCACGGCAGCTCCAACTTTACGTGTCAGTGTACGCCCTTGTCCGATAGTGGTCAACCCCAATCGGTCCATAAAAGCTTTCATCTCCGCGCTCACACTACCATAGTAAGTAGGTGATGCCAGAATTATTCCGTCTGCCTCCTGGGCTTTTCGGATAAACTCATTCATTGGGTCGGTCTTGATGACACATTGTCCGTCCTTTGTCTTGAAACAAGTATAACATGAAGCACAGCCACGCAGCAACTTCCCACCCAACTGTACCAATTCGGTTTCTATACCGGCTTCCTGTATAGGTTTAAACACTTCATTAATTAGCATCTCTGTATTGCCACCTTTACGGGGACTTCCGTTAAACGCCACAATTTTCATTTTGTCTGTTCTTTTATAGGTTTAAAATGCAAATATAAATTAGTAAAATATGTTAGAGTAAAAGTGCCCTTGGTTCCGGCCCTCCTATTTTGTTTTATTATTGATACACAGGCACAATTTAACACAATTTACCGTGATGATCTCTAAATTTACAAACCAGATAAAGGTAAACGAAAACGATGCAATGTACCCGCCTCATTGCGGATTTATCTGACTCACATCCACAGCGATAACACCTTTATGAGGAGCTACATATATTCCTCGGCGAGTACATCCGCCTACTATGTAAAGCGTATTTTTCCAATAAAAAAGTCCTGCGCTCTCTAAATCCAAAGCAGCCAGTTCGTAAATACGCATGGTATTTGTTTTTATATCGTAAACTTGTAAATTACGATTCTCAAAAATATAGATACAATCGCCATCAGAAGCCAGGCCGGGATAAGAAACTCCGTCTTTCAGATCACATAACCGTTGCCATTTTCCTGTCCGCAGGTCATAACTAACTGTAAACCACATCGGTGCTGTACGGTAACCACCAAAAAAGTAAACTTTATCTCCCACCAGAATGCCATTCATCCTACCACACCATTCGGCAGGAATTGTGTTTTCCTGTTCATACCAAACACCCCTTTTCAGGTCAAGCATATGTATCTGATTAGAAAACATCTTCTCCTTTACCGCCCCGCCCATCACATAGAGGCATTCATCATAAATGAATGAAGCGAAGTCAACTGCCTGATGAGGATTCACAGGATCAACATACAAAGTATCTTTATTCAGATCATAAACCTCCATTGTAGCATCTGTATATTCCAACTGTCGATTGGTGGATAATCTTTTTCCACCCAAAACAAATATTTTATTCTTATAAAATTGAGCGGTATGTCCCGCACGAGGCACAAAACCTTTCGCACATTTTTTCCACACATCCGATGCAATGTCATATACATACATATTATTGGAACGATATTCCCAAGCTTCAGTACCTTGCCTGTATTTATTGGAAACCATTCGGACAAGAGTCTCATCCCCCGCAACCACATAAATTTTGCCATCGTGCAGAAACCCACCAAAAGAATATAAAGGTTTAGGTAAAGAAGCCAACGAAGTCCATTCCAGAAAGAAGGGTGGACGCTCTCCACTAACTACCACTTCATGCAATAATTGGGGAAGTTCATACATGGACACTTTATACTCAAGATGCCGTAACTCGGATAATGTACATTTAAAAGACGAGTAGCCGACATACGAGAAAATAATGGTATCGCTGAGCCCCATCTTATTATGTGCAAATCGAAATTCTCCTTTAATGTCCGTCACTCCAATTCCTATGGAATCTTTCTGCATATAGATATTCACACCGGACAAAGGCTGTCCTTTTTTTCCATCTACAACAATCCCCCTGATCTGAGCCCTGCTGACTGATATTTCTAAAAAAAGAATACATAGGAATAAAACTATACGCATACACATTTTATATTATAATCCACATCAATTATTCCCGAACCGGAGAAATGAAAATCACCACAAAAGCAATAATCCATAGAGAAATACTATGTGTCTCCATTTTAATTAGCTTTGGTTTATATCTACAAATATACACAATCCTATAACCGCGTCCAAACGTTCTGCAAAATATCCGCAAAGGTCAACAAAAAAAGCTGCTTCCGTTTCCGAAAGCAGCTTCCTTTTTTCAATCCTGGGAATAAATTACATCATTCCACCCATTCCTCCCATTCCGGGAGCGCCCATCGGCATTTCGGGTTTATCTTCTTTCTTTTCTACAATCACACATTCGGTAGTCAGGAACATACCAGCAATAGAAGCTGCATTTTCCAAAGCCACACGAGTCACTTTAGCAGGATCTACCACACCGGCTGCATGAAGGTTTTCGTAAACATCCAAACGGGCATTATAGCCATAGTCACCTTTACCTTCACGAACTTTCTGAACTACTACAGCACCTTCTTTACCGGCATTGGCTACAATCTGACGCAACGGTTCTTCGATAGCACGTTTAATGATTTCGATACCGGTTGTTTCGTCGGCATTGTCGCCTTTCATACCTTCCAAAGCATCGATTGCACGGATGTAAGTTACGCCACCACCCGGTACGATACCTTCTTCAATAGCAGCACGAGTAGCGCGAAGTGCATCATCCACACGATCCTTCTTTTCTTTCATTTCTACCTCAGAAGCAGCACCTACGTAAAGAACAGCTACACCACCTGACAGCTTAGCCAAACGTTCCTGCAATTTCTCACGGTCATAATCTGATTTAGTAGCAGCAATCTGAGCCTTGATCTGGTCGCAACGTTCTTTGATGTTTTCTTTAGCACCGGCACCGTTTACAATTGTAGTGTTGTCTTTAGAAACAGTCACTTTGTCAGCAGTACCTAACATTTCGATAGTAGCCTGCTCCAGTTTCAGACCCTTTTCTTCGCTGATCACCACACCACCGGTCAATACGGCAATGTCTTCCAGCATTTCTTTTCTGCGGTCACCGAAGCCCGGAGCTTTTACTGCACAAATCTTCAACTGAGAACGCAGACGGTTCACTACCAATGTAGTCAATGCCTCACTATCTACATCTTCCGCGATAACCAACAAAGGACGGCCTGACTGTACAGCCGGTTCGAGGATAGGCAAGAAATCTTTCAGGTTAGAAATCTTCTTGTCGTAAATCAGGATGTAAGGTTTCTCCATCTCACATTCCATCTTCTCCGTATTAGTCACGAAGTAAGCCGACAGATAACCGCGGTCGAACTGCATACCTTCTACCACACCGATAGTAGTATCAGTACCTTTAGCCTCTTCAATAGTAATTACGCCATCTTTAGAAACTTTACGCATGGCATCAGCAATCAGTTTACCGATAACCGGATCATTATTAGCGGAAACAGTAGCAACCTGCTCGATCTTGTCATAGTTATCACCAACTTTCTCTGCCTGATTTTTAATAGAATCAACCACTTTGACAACAGCCTTGTCAATACCACGTTTGATATCCATAGGGCTTGCACCGGCAGTTACATTCTTCAAACCTTCTGCTACGATAGCCTGAGCCAAAACAGTTGCAGTAGTTGTACCGTCACCGGCATCGTCACCTGTTTTAGAAGCAACTTCCTTTACCAACTGTGCACCGGTATTCTGGTAAGCATCTGTCAGTTCAATTTCTTTTGCCACTGTCACACCATCTTTAGTGATGTGAGGAGCACCGAATTTTTTCTCAATAATTACATTACGTCCTTTCGGGCCCAGTGTTACTTTTACCGCATTTGCCAAAGCATCAACACCTTTTTTCAATTGATCGCGAGCTTCGATATTGAATAATATTTCTTTTGCCATAATGATTTTACTATTTAATTAATTGATTAAACACTACGTTTATTAACCCAAAACAGCGAGAACATCGCTCTGACGCATGATAAGGTATTTTGTACCTTCTACTTCAAGTTCTGTTCCGGCATACTTTCCATAAAGAACCGTATCGCCTGTTTTTAATACCATTTCTTCGTCTTTCGTACCGTGACCAACTGCCACAACTTCACCCTTCAAAGGTTTCTCTTTTGCTGTATCAGGAATAATGATACCACCAATTGTTTTTTCTTCTGCAGGTGCAGGGAGTATCAGCACTCTGTCTGCTAATGGTTTAATGTTCATAGTTACTTTTTATTTTTTATATGTTATACTTATTATAGTAATATTTTGTCCTTTTAGCAGGACGAATAACCTATTGCGAAAAGTGTGCCAAAAGGGAAGAATGATTGTTTGTCAGAGAAGGACTGCCAAAATGACTGATGACATTGGAAAAACAGGCGCTTACTTAATAGGTAAGAGAATGATAAGTCATTCATTTTATCGTTGCAAATGTATGGATAATTTTTAATGTATCCAAAATATTTCTTTTCTTTTTTTTAAATGAAACTATTTAATATTTGCCTTTTACACCAGTTCTTTTTATTAAATTGTTATCTATGAATGATTTTTAAAGTAAATATAATTCCTTATTATAAAATAATATATATCTATATGACTGTTTCTTGCCATGAGATTATGAATTTAACTCAAAACTACCCGTAAGAGCATATGTCCATAAAATAAATTCTCTTACCTATTAAGTATGAGAAAAGTCTTTTCCTAATCTTTATTATTACGTTATCGTATAACGCCTCTGTAAGAGGTAAGAGCGTAGCGTGCCTTATCAACAAATCATTTTTAATTTCTTATCAAAACGCTTTGTAACCTCAACATTGCTGTTTTTGTATTACGCCAACTTACACAAGGGGGGAGTATCTCCCATTCGATTATTCATCAAAGCAATAACAAATACTCAACATTATGAAAACATTAAAACTATTGTTTATTACTGCATTGTCTGCAATGACTCTAAGTTGCAGCGAAAAAGCTACAACAGAAATCCCTGAAACAGAATTGAGAAACATCAGTTGTACCACTCAATTAACAACTCATTCTTCCGCCCAAACAAGAGGATCCGCACCAACAAGTCTGGACGAGGACCATTTCGTGCTGTATGCATTCAAAAAAAACGGAGAAGGTAACTTTAGTTATGAAGAGGCTAAACACCCAGCAGCTGCCATTAATGGGGAAACCTGGAAATATAATGCTGCATTTCCGGTAGGTACCTATAAATTTATTGCATTTTACAATCTGGACGAAAGCAACCGAACTAATCTCAATGAAATTATAGAAAACATAAAAAATATAAGTTGGGAGACTGTATTAAAAAGTATCGTAATTACCCATTACCCCTCTACCACTTCCCAATACCAAACGGACATGAATGAAATTTTCTGTGGTAATACGGAAGAGATAAATATTTCCAGTGGTGTAGGCGGAGATGACAATGAAATAAAAATAGAATTAACTTTGGCACGTATTGTATCACGCATAGATATTAAGTTTATCAAAGTAGCGTCAAACAATCCCACAATAGAAGTACCATATAAAACAGGTAATATATTTGGAAGTACAGAGGCGAACCCATTGACATCGTTGATCTTCAAGCCAACAAATATCCCTCTCAAATATAACCTTTATGGAGAAAATCCGGACTATACAGCAGGCATCCCATGTGAAGTAACCTACAATACTCCTACATTTCGATATGGAGAATCCGGCGCGGATGCAGTAAAGTCAACAGAGTACCAACCATTCCCTAAAGATGCAGATGCAATCAACCAAAATATGGAAACTAATATCAAAAATGGTATAGCAAACGGTGGAGCCTACTTTATGGGATCTTACTTACTACCATTTTCACCATCTGTTTCTCAAACGCTGAACGCCAACATTCAACTTAACAAAGCAAATCAGGAAAGAACGATCAAAGTCCCTTCGTTCACAGTCACCAAAAACTATGTTTCTGTGATTACCATTAAATTAAATTCTTCGACTGAAGCCGAAAACAATGGTGAAGGTAATGATGACGAACATCTATTCAACCCAAAATCTACTTTCATTGTAGAAATAGAAAAAACTTATGACGGTATCCATCAAACGGATGTTGATGTCGAATAAATCCACTAAAATCCTTCTGCAGAGCCTAATATGATGAAACACTACATCGGACAATTACTTTTGGGAACACTTGTGCTGGGAAGTGCCTGTACTAACCACCGGGAAATAATCGAAGGAGATACTTCCGTCAATGTCACATTTAAGGCCCAACAGTCACCTTCCACCAAAGGAGGAGATGACGACGAAATGTCAGTTCTCATATTTAAAAAAGAAGAGAACCAATTTACCAAAACAGAAAGTATCCAAGAGAGTCCATGGTTTACCGAGAAAGAACACTTGCAAAAAAACATCTTATTGCCAACAGGAATCTATCGATTTCTGTTGGCAAAAGGATTTTCTCAAAATGCGGTAAGTTCTGAAAAAATTTCATTCGTGACCGAAGATAATCCGGAAAATCTAATTTCAACTTCATATGACCGGAACTATTATTTTCAGTATCCTACCCATGTTGTAAACGAACAAACGGAACTCAATCACTGCACAACAGCCCTCTTTACGGACTCAGACCAAGAAGAGATCCAAGACAGTCAGACAGAATATGATTTATCAACAACGAATCAAGCACAAATTTCCCGGAAAATAAACCATTTACAAGGACAATTATGCTTTATTGTGCAAAGAGCCAGAAAAGAAAACGGACAATACATATCAATTGATTCACCTGAAAACACCTTTGATAATGCACTGAAAAAGATTGATGGCATCAATCTTACAATAGAAGGAAGCAGTAGCCGCTGCTATTTAAGTGAAACCGGATTAATCTTTAAAAATCCGATGTCCTACCACTGTTCGGCACGGCTTCAAGACGGAAATTTCTCTTTTAAAAAGTTTGATGTAGACAAATTTGTTTCTCTGTTCAGTCCGGCTATTGAAAAAGCAGACTATCAAAAGTACCAAGGAGCAGCTTATTGCGAAGGTCCGCTACTATTCCCTGCCCCTCTCAATCAAACGATTTGCATAACCATCGATATCGATTACACAGGAACTCTGAAGAGCAAAACTTTCACATTAAAAAATATCACTTTAGAACGCAACAAGATGTACCTGTTCACCCTTTGGATTTTAAATGAAAATATTGATATTTCCATTTCCCCTGACGCCGAACTGAATTTAGAAGAACTAAAATTCAATAGTCAGGTTGCCGGTAACGACGGATTTTGGAACTAACAACACACAGGCAATGAAACCACATACACTTTTTCTGATTTTAGGAATTCTATTGTTGGGGGTCTTTTCGTGTGAACAACCCGAAGGAGCCCCTGAAACTTCAGCCTTCAGCCTTAGTCTGGTGCCTCCTGCCGGAGAGGTAGTCCCCGGTGATAATACAGTATTACCCCAATTGGTTTACCATCTTTTCATTTTCCGTTCCGAAACTTCTACCCCTTCATCCAATGATGGTTCCGATTATATCTTTTGGGAACGGACCGAAGAGAAAGGGCTCGATCTGGAAGAAATCCAAAACTACACATTATCCATCCCGACCGAATATACTGATCGATTTTATCTGTTACTACTCCATGCCACTCCGAAACAGAAACCGGAGTCTGTAGTCTTAAGTGGAGAAGGTATGACTTTCACAGACTCAGAGATCAGTATGGTTAGAGAAAACGATAACAGCTATATTCCTCTTTCCAAAGATAACTATTATGCCATCCAGGCTCTTACCCCGGAAGACATAACACAAGGAAAAACTTCTATCGAGTTCAAATTAAAACGGGCAGTGGGTGAACTGGTTTTTGATGTAATGAAGTGCGATGAAAAGGGTAATCCCATCGATATTGACGCAGAATGCTCCTCAACTTTAGACAGAGTATTTCAAATAGATATGGAGGTAAGCGGAGTGACACCCAAAGTGTCTTTAACCAACGAAACGAAAAAGCCGGAACGAATTGATATTTGTTTCTCTAAAACAGTCACTCTCAAAGAGGATACATACTTCCCTGTTTTCGAAAGCAATAAAGGAATCATAGAGTTACTTAACGATGCTCCGTTGGATATTGATAATAAAGCCGTAAATGGAGCAACGCGCATCTGTGGTCCATACCTCTTCTCCAAGATAACTTTAGATAATCCGGAAACAGGAGTGGCAGAGATAGAAGAAGGAGTCAAAGCTGTCCTCAAATTTTCGTATTATGACACAACTCCATTTCCTCCCGGAAGTTACAATACCCAAAAACTCACTCTATCTCTTACCGACAAACCATTGACTATCGTGAAAGACCATTATACCGTAACCAATATACGCCTTCGAAACAATCGTATCATAGATCTTTCTGTTTCGGGTAATTACGGAATAGACTGGAAATGGGACTAAAAAATAATGAGAATATGATGAGACATAGATTATTATATACTCTATCAGGATGGATAAGTCTATTATTCTTATATACCTCCTGTAGTAATGAGGTGGAATTCCCTGATAGTAAGGATGAACTGGTTACAGTCCGATTAACTGCCACTATAAACAGTAAAGAGTTCTCAACAGACAACGAAATTGTACCGATGAGGACACGAACCAACAGCATAGCAGACTACAATGTGACAGCAATCAACGATAGCCGATTGATCATTATAAAAGAAGTAGATAACTCCACATGGGTGATAGAAGAGATAGAAGATAAGGTTATTCCCCAAGGATACATAAAATCTTCCGATTCATTTAACTATACTCTCCAAAAGACACTACGCCCGGGAAATTATAAATTTATACTTCTCATTAATGGTCCGAAAAACAATACATTACAACCTAATCAAAGCTTTACAGAAAGCGATATTCCATGGCTAACAAGCCTTGATACAGACTATTGCAGTTATGAAATATTTTTTGCAACATCAGACATTGTTACGATTAAAAAAACTGAAAAACTTGAAGACTCCGGTCATCACCACCCATTAACAGAACAATTAACTCTAAAGCGATATTCTTCATTAATACGCCTATCTACAACAGGAGACGACTTCTGGGGAATCTTCGATAAAGAAACAGAGATTAATTATTCCATAAAAGAACAAAGCATTACTGGAATAAATCTACTTGGTCAAACTGTCACAAAAGATACTGAGTTATCTTTCGGTAAATTAAAAACAATTATAAGACAAGCATTTCAGTATCAAGTCGGTGATCAGACCATGTTTTTCACTTACTTTGGAGTGAGAGAGGAGGATAAATTAAAAAACATATTAACCCCACCCGAAGGTAAAAACATTACTGTAACCATCTTCCAGGACAACGATCAAACACCGCCTACTATTGAAGTTGAAACCCAAGCGATGCGCAATCAAGTGACGACTCTTATCCTAAATAAAGTAGGATCTGCTTTAAACTGTCAATCTCTCATAATAGGTACACCCGATAATTGGGATCCTAATAATATTCCATGGGGACACATAGAACTCAATTTCTCAAAATGAAAACAAACCGTCTTTTATACCTTCTTTCTTTCATTCTACTTTTTAGCAGTTGCTGGAAAGAAGATTTGAAAAACTGCTGGATGGGTGACGTTACCTTGACAATTGCAGCTGAAAAATTCCAGCAGCCGGCTACCGATAAAGGGCAATTGGAAGATAATCTGTCTGCCAGAATCAGTAGCATCCGTTATTATCTCTATAAAGATAACACACTGGTCCAGTCCGGAATTATAGACAATGCAACTGACCTGGACACTGATACGCATCCACTGAGCTTTCCCAAACTGGCATTCGGAGAGTATTGCCTGGGACTTGTTGCCAATGCTTCAGAAGAGGAACTTTCTGACACGACTACCCCCGAGGCACTCAATTTAAACTATCCGGGAGCCGAACAAACAAAAGATTATTTTACATCCTGTTATGATTTTACCGTTGATTGTGAATGCGGTTATCAAGACTTCGTAATTCTTCGACGTACTCAAGCCGTAACTCAATTCCAATTGAAACAGTTACCCAAAAACATTACCGGAATCGCAGTAGAAATGCATAAAGTAGCGGCAACCTGTCAGATTGATACTTTATATAAAGGTGAAACAATAGCCGAATACCATACCACAGTCACAGAAGCCACTAACGCAGAAGGTATCGTTTCTTTCAATATAGGTACCTTCCCAACAACCGGAACAGAGAATGCCAGCATTATCCTTAAATTATATGCCGATGGTAAGTCCGATTCTCCGGTTTACCAGAACACACTAAACAATGTACGCATTCTACGTAACCAACTGACCCGTATCAGCACAGATTTTAACTATACCATTCTGGGGAACTCCGGCTTCTCCGTGACCATCAATCCTGACTGGGATGGTACAAATAATGACGATGAAACAATCATACCCTAACTTTAGACATTAACGCAGTAAATCATGAAAAAGAGAATACGAACTCTGATTATTATCTTATTACAAACTTTCATGCTTGTTCGTCTATCAGCCCAAACATCACATACCATTAGTGGTATCGTGAAAGACAAGGAAGCCGCTCCTATTTCAGGAGTAAGTATTCAGGTAGATGGTCAGAAATGGAAAGCCTCTACGGGGAAAGAAGGAAAATTCACACTGGAGATCCCACAAAATTCCATCATCACTTTTTCCTCCGTCGGTTATGAAACAGTCACTATTCACTCCGGTAAAGAAAAATGGCTGGAGATCATTCTCAAAGAATCACAAAGCCTGTTGCCCGAAATCATGGTTACATCCACATTAAAGAACAGTATGAAATTTGTTTTCGCTCCGTCCGATCTGGAATTAATCAAAGATATGCTCTATCTTAAAACCCGATATAAGATTCCTTCCAAACGATTTCAAAACGACTCCCGGGTTATCATTCAGCCAATTCTGGTAAACAGTAGCCAAGGAACCCGAAAAAACTTTTCCCCCATTGTATACGACGGTAAAAACTACGACATCCTGCTTCGCCGTGGAAATATCTGTGGTGATCCGTCAGAAAAAGAATATTATTCCCGTTTCGCACAAGTCATAAACCCTGACTCGATCTGTAATCAGACATTGACTTATGCCGATTCATGCACAGTAGATAACATCAATGACTTATACACAACAGAAGTGCATATCAAGATAAGTACTTTTTGTAAAGACGAATATCGGGACACAGTCCGTATCACAAACGGCATTATTTATCCGATGCGTTTTTTTAACTATAATCTGAGTGCAATGGATTTGGACAACAGTTATATACCCAAACAACCCCCTCTCAACTTCAATGAGAAAGGAGAAATGCATCTTCGGTTCCGTCCTGAAGATGCGAATATTTACGAAAATGAAGGAAGAAACGCTGAAGAACTCAGGAAAATGAGAAAAGCACTGGATGATATCGATAAAGATCGTACTAAAACACTGACAACTTTTCAGATCACAGGATACACTTCTCCCGAAGGAACGTATGAATACAATCTTAAACTGGCTAAAAAAAGAATGAAAAACGCAGCAGAGAAAGTATTCGAAAATATTTCTGAAGAAACAATCCGGAAGGCCAAAGTTGAAAATGATGCCATAGTAGAATCATGGAATACGGTTTGCGAACTAATGGAAAAAGACAGCATCAAAGAAGTTACCCAACTCAAAGATCTGATCAGACGCGCCCGGGGAAACCATAATGAAATATCCTGGGGGGCCAGACGAATGAAAATTTATCCGCTTATTCGCGACCGCTACCTACCCCGCTTGCGAAGAGTCGAATATTTCTACGAGTATTCTGAACTGCGTACACTCAACAGAGATGAAATCAATGCTCTCTATCGGAAAGACCCCAAAAAATTAACGGCAAGTGAGTTCTGGAGTTACATCATGAATCAAAAAGAAATCACTGACGAAAAAAGAGAAGCTTTATACAGAGAAGCCCTCTCGGTACATCCCGACCTAATGATTGCAGCCAACAATCTGGCATCACTCTTAATAAAACAAAACCGTGCCGATACAACTCTACTGAAACCCTTTATCACGCAGGATGCCCCTTCGGCCATACTGGTCAACCAAACTGTATCCTATCTACAAAAGCGGGATTTCAAAAAAGCAAACCATTTTGCAGGACTTCTGCCTGATAATAAAGAGACCGAAATGGTGAAAGCACTTGCTGCCGCCATGGATGGAAAGTATCAGGAAGCTTATCCCACTTTCGAGAAACAAGGGGGAATCAATCAGGTCATCCTACTGCTGAGCATGAAGCAAAACCAAAAAGCCTGGGAAATCCTGAAAAACATAGAAGATACTTCTCCCGAGACCGAATATGTCAGAGCAATCGCTGCAAACAGGTTGGACAACATAGGCGAAGCTGTTACTCACCTGAGGAACGCCATCGCCCAAAAACCGTCTTTAAAAGAAATTGCTTTAAAAGATGGAGACGTATTAGATTTACTGGATTTATTAGATATAGATAAGAAATAATGTATGAAAAAGAAAGCCTTCTTCCTACTTTTGCTATTGCTTATTCCGCTGCCCTCCATACTTTCACAAGAAATAGCATTGAGAACCAATGCCCTCTCCTGGGCAACCACCACTGTAAACCTGGGAGCTGAATTCAAAATCTCACCTCGGCTAACTGCAGGAACAGATATCATGTATAAAGGGTGGACTTTTTTATCCGACAATCGTAAAATGGGTGGTTTCTTAGTTCAACCGGAAATCAAATATTGGTTTTGCATCCCTTTCTATAAACACTTTATGGGACTTCATGCCCATTATGGCCAGTACAATGGAGGATTCAGTAAATATCGCTATCAGGGAGATTTATACAGGATCGGGATATCTTATGGCTACCAATGGATCTGGAAAAAACGATGGAACATTGAAGTGTCCGCCGGAATAGGATATGCATCTATAAATTATGATAAATATGAACGTCCCAAATGTGGATTATTCCTTGGACAAGACCATTCCAACTACTTCGGATTAACCAAGCTCGGATTCAGTCTTATTTATATACTCAAATAGCAAGTACTTTCCATAAATAATTTCATAGTTCTCTAAAAATCTAATGTTAAAAAGTAAGCGGATTGTCTGTGACGGATAATCCGCTTTTTATTCATTCATCCAGCAAAGCTTTTTTGAAATCATCAATCTTATGCCGTGCCTCAACAGGCATTTCCGGATAATGCAAATCAAGTTCACCCATGCGTTCACAAAGAATCCGCCCCACAGCATAACGCATGAACCATTTATTATCAGCCGGAATCACATACCACGGTGCATCTTCCGTCGAAGTATGAGTCAGCATATCCGAATAAGCCTTCATATAATCATCCCAATAGCTACGCTCTTTCAAATCGGAAGTAGAAAATTTCCAGTTCTTTGCCTCATCTTCCAGCCGTGCCAAAAAGCGTCTCTTCTGTTCATCTTTCGAAACATTCAGGAAGAATTTGATAACAATCGTACCATTCTCCGTCAGATAGCGTTCATAATCATTTATCTGACGATAGCGCTTTTTCCAGAATTTCGGAGTGACATCTTCCAAACTGGTGACACCCGGCAACTTATTAGACAAAATAATCTCAGGATGTACCTTGGCAATCAACACATCCTCATACTGCGAACGATTGAATATACCGATACGCCCTCTTTCCGGCAGGCATCTGTTGATACGCCAAAGATAATCATGGTCGAGTTCTTCGGCTGATGGTTGTTTGAAAGAGTATACCTGACAACCCTGCGGATTGATACCGGACATTACATGTTTAATTGTTCCGTCCTTTCCGGCAGCATCCATTGCCTGAAAAATGACGAGGACCGAATATCGGTCCTGTGCATACAGTTTCCCCTGCAAAGCAGAAAGTTTCTCAATATCTTCAGCCAGTAATGCCCCAGCTTCCTGTTTGGTCAAATCGCCTGTAAAGTGAGTATCAAATTCCGAAACGGTATGTTCCGCTCCAGGAGTAGCCAACAGCCTTTTCAAGATTTCTTTTTTCATTTCGCCAATCTGTTTATTATCTTCTTCGGACGTTATTTAGCTAATCACTAACCAATTCGATAATTGAAGTACTTTCCTGAAATCTTCTGGATGAATAGGCCATTGAGAAAGCGATATAGACCAACAGGGCAAGAGCAGTGACAACCAGCAACGTCCTGATTAGAATGAAATGCTGTCTTTGTTTTAACTCGTTTGTATCCATTTCTGATCCTTTCTTTTTAGAGTGCAACCTTTTACAGTGACACCTGTTATAATCCGGTAATAAAGATACAAAGAATCGGGCAAAAAAGTTTCATCCGATTAGCTAATTAAACCAAAGGAGGCTTAAATTCTATTCTTTACCTCCTGACTTTAAATTCTGCAACGAACGGACAGCTTCCCTAAACCCTTTTAACCGGTCACTGGTCTTATGATAAATAAAATAGTCTCCCAAAAAGCCAGCCAGTATCATCACACACAATGTTGTTCTAAAAAGAGGGTTATGCCATATACAGAAAAAGGCAATTATGACGGGAGTGATTGCCACATACGCAAAAATATATGTCAGATTCATCAACACCTTGTAAGATTGTAACCTCCTGTATTGTTGCTCTACATGTTCTGTTACAGTCTTTAAGGTATATACAATCCGAAACATGAGACTTTGCATAACCAAAAGCCATATCACCATTCCCAGCAAATACCATGAAATCCAGTCGGGAGCTACATTTCTCCAAAAGGTATAACATACCACACCCAGAAAGATACCTAAGACACCGAAACCGATCTTTTCCACACGCAATTGTTGCTGCAAATAGGTTTCTTTCTTTGACTGTATCATATCTATAATTATCTGGCGGTTGAGCAATTCATTTTTCTCCACCTGTTCGGAGAGTTCCATCCATTTTTGTTTTAATTCATCCAGTTCCATATTTGTTTTTTATTGGTTCGACATCTTCTTTAATTTCTCTTTGATCCGGTGTAACCTTACAGCCACAGTATTCCGGTTACTTCCGGTGATGGCTGCTATTTCTTCATAACTATTTTCATCCAGCCACAATAAGACAAACATTCGTTCATATTTATCCAGTTGACGTATTAACCGATACATTTCCTTCAACGACTCATAGCGCAAACAATCATCATACACTCCGAGTTCCATACTCAACGGCACATAATCCAATGCTTTCTTTTTTCGTAAATCCGAAATACAAGTATTCAAAGCTACACGATATATCCACGTAGACAACTTGCTTTCATTCCTGAATCCCGGATAAGAGCACCATAAGTTTACTACTACTTCCTGATAGAGGTCGTTCAAATCTTCCTGGTTGGAAGTATACATAAAACAAACTTTATATATAAGAGCTTTGTGTAAAGTCAACAGGTTTATAAAATCCTTTTCTATTTCCATGTTTCTTGTCTCTTTTAATCCATTAGTCGGTAAAAGAAGAAAATAGTTTCAGAGAAAAGAGAAATAAATTAAGATACATTACTTGCTTCCTCTCATACAGAAAATGGTTCTTCTTCAAATTTGGTGGTAAATTCTTTATTTCTTTATTTTCAAGTTGATAATTGTCCTTTTTGCTTGCTTTAATAAGAAAAAACAGACACCGGCTGAATAAGATAACGCAAGTTTCGGAAGTGAATTTGCGCCGTCCGGACCGGTATCTTCATCCTTATACCTTTCTTCAATTAACATTGTTAACGCCTTTTGCAGTTTGTCAGATTCTTGTGCGCAAATAACGAGTCTTTTGCATTTAAAGAACTTGTTATTCACATCCAAAGAACAAGCTTTAACTCTGTGTTAAAACAAAGCTTTTGAGGATAGAAATCTTACTTTTTAAAGATATTGATTTTCAGATGGTTTATTTTAAAATTTGCTTCTTCACCTCATGGATGGACTCTTCGGGGGAAAGCCGGGATACTTGCTTTTTTGTCAACTATAAACGAGGGCTTACACTTCCGAAAACGGAATTAAATTCCATGAGTAAAAGAAAACTTACCACCAAATTTGAAGAAGAACTCAGAAAATGCATTTCGATCTTCGATCTTCCATCTTCCACCCTTCATTTAAGAGGATTTATTCGTTATAAAGTCCTAATAAACAAGAAAATGACATTAATTACTTATCTCTTTGTATCATATAAAGCATTTTATTCTCCTTAGTATATTAAGCAAAAATGGTTTGAGTATTATCCTGTCCTGGGTACACAAACCCATGGAACCTCGTACCCGGGCTGAGATAAAGACATCGAAAAGAACAGTAATATTCTTATTTACAATGCATTATAAGCAGCACAAAATCGAGTTGTTTTATTAATAATCCGCATGTAGAAAAGGAGGTCCAAAAAATCTCATCAGCCTAAGAACTGATCAAGTAGTCACCGGATACTAAGTAACTAACTATCTGTCCATACACGCTATCTCAATGGCTTGTTCTTTATATTTCTTGGTTGTATTGAGCAGCGAACTGCCTACATAAAACAAAAACACCAGACTGACAATGGTCATCAATGTTCCTATCATGGCGAAACGACTTTTCTGCTGTAATTCTTCTCTACTCATAAGGCTTTTCTCTTTTAATTTTGACAGGACAAAGATAGCGGCAAGAATTTACGTTCTTTTTACAGGCTTGTGACAACATTGTTTAATCTCTCAACTTCTTCACCCAACCGGGAATAATTATAGCACCTATCAGCAAATACATGTAATAGGTAATAATCCGCCAAACGAAAGCAACAACCAAAGCCATGCCTGCCACATCAAAAAAATCGGTATAATATTCACGAAACATATATTCGCTCACTCCGCTGCCGCCGGGAGTAGGGCTGATAGTCATAACTACCCATAGAATCAGCTGACGTACAAAGGCCAACAGTTGGCTGCCCGAAGTGGTAAAGGCTATCAGCAAAGCATTGACTACCAGATAACGTGAAACCCAAGCCAAGCAAGTAATCCCAAAAGCTTTCAACCAAAAGGTAAAAGACTTCTGACTCATCTCTCTGGAACTTAATACCAGATTGTCCGTAAGTGTTTCGATGGCCTTGTGCCAACGTCGGAGCAGTGGCAAGCGGAAAATAGTGAGTAACAAACGTTTTACCCATTCCGGACGCCGGAACAAAGCAAGATACAACAGGAAAGTCCAGATCGTAACGACCCCATAAACCAGGAAAAACAGAATCTCAATTCCTGACGATAATATAGCCACATTACCAAACAAATCATCAAACGAAAATAAGAGTAAAACCAGCGGGCAGCCCAATACAAGAAACAATTCATCCAAAAACAGGCAGGAGATAGTCAAAGCTGTACTGCGTCCGGCATTAATGCCTTCTTTATTCAAAAATAACACAATCAGACTACTCCCTCCCACTGCAGAGGGAGTCACTGCCGATGTGAATTCACAAAGCATATTTACCCGAAATGCCTGACGCCAAGTCAATTCCCTGTCAGTAATAAAGCGGAAACGCCACATCAACCCACCGTCTCGCCCAAACATAAAAAGTATGGCAAGTAGCAATCCGCCTACCAGACGCCAGGAGAAATGAATATCACTGAAAAGTTCCGGATTGAACTCCCGGTAGAACAGCCACCCTACCACTGACAGCCCTATCAGGACGGGAAGCAGGATATAGCCGGCTTTAAAGGTTTTAATAGAATCTGACATGATTAAAAGAATTGGGATATTACAAGTTACCGGTTTTCTTTCCGTTTTATCAACCGGCTATAACGGTCGTACACCTCCTCGGTGACATCTTCCCACGAACGGGCAATGGTTCGCGACGCCTCCTCTCCCACTTGTCTGATCACGGCAGGGGCCTGCAATATTTCACGTATCCGACCGGCATAGGCATCCGTACTATTAAAACTCAGAAAACCATTTACCGAATCGGAAATAATTTCCGAAGCAGTCGAATCTTTGATAAGTATCGAAGGAGTGCCCAGAGCGGCAGCTTCACGCACTACCAACGGGGCATTATCATATAAAGAAGGAAAAAGAAAAAGATCGGTAGCCACATAATAGCGTTTCAAGACTTCACGCTCTACAATACTACCGACAAAAGTCACTTTGGAAGATAATCCCAACCCCGCCACTTTTTGTTTCAATTCATCATTTGCATAACCTGAACCTACAAAGTACATCCGGAAAGGAACATCCGGTAATAGTGCAAGTGCATCGAGCAAAAAGCCCAAATTCTTTTCCCAAATATGCTGACCGACAAAAAGAAACATAAACTCCCCGGAGCAGAGTCCCAGTTCGCGACGTGCCTCCCGCCGCATGGACTCCAATGAAGGGACACCCGCAAAATCATTTCCGTTATCCACCACTTCCACCCTACCTTTATACCCATACTCCCGCAAAGTTTCTTCTACGGCAGCCTGCGGAATCCACACTTCGTCGGCAGCTTCGTAAAAACGAATCACCTTTCGTATCAGATAGTCTACCAACAGACGGGAAGGAATGGCCCTCTCAAAATCCGCCCGGTACTTGGAGTGAAACGTAGCTACAACCGGAACATGTTGTTCTCTGGCAATCTGCATGGCCAGTGCTCCCGAAGAAAAAGGACAATGCGCATGTACCAGTTCAAATGAAAGCCGGCTGATACGCTCGTGAAAAGGCCAGTCGATGCGCGGAAAACCTAATCTGTAAGGCTTTCTCATAGGAATGGGAATGGATGAATACCGGTAAACCGGGTATTCTTCCGCATCTCTCGCATCAGGCGACTTAGGAGTCACTACACAAACATTCCCCGTCTTCTTATGCAGCCAGTAGGCATAGTTCTGTGTAGTAAGTGATACCCCATCCATGATCGGAGGGAAACAATCATTAAAAAGACCTATCATTGCATTCCATTATCTGTTTGCAAAGAAACAGCTTACGTATTACAATTGTTTGACGGACTTGTGACGAGAATGTTCTTCTTCTAAATCATTCACTTTCGATCGTCGGCATATCCCCATTATCATCAGCAGACTTATCCACTAATTGATGCATCTTTTCCCAATAATCAACCGCATCTCTCCGTTTAACCTTGTCCATATGAGCCGAAGGATCAAAAACAAAAGAAAGCTTAAAATCAGAACTGACAACCCGATTCTCTAATAGATAGAAAATGATATACTTGTTACGCTTACTATTCTCTTTGATCCTGATTCGGGGACACTTAATAGATTCATCGTAATAGTGCACAATGCGTTCGGTTATTCCCGATTCCAGACGGCATAAAGACAATGCATCACAGATGGTCTCCATCTGCCGGACGGTTTTCAAATTCTCAAAATCACTATTATGGTTCTCCCCGTAATATGAATCAGCATCAACCGCAACCGAGATCGTAGTATGGTTGTCAATTATAAATCCTTCTAACAGAAGAGCGATGTTTAGATTATCCCCGGACTCTCCCAGCATCCGAAGTGAATCGCGTGTTTGCTCCTTTTGTCTACTGAAGTCCAATACTTTACGAAGCCGTTCATCTATTGCCGGATGATCCGGACTGGCATATCCATACTTGAAACAAGGAACCTCGGGCTCTACCTGAAAATCGTTTATACGCCAGAGACGAAACCACGAATTGTTATTATAAAACATCTTTTGTGGCACACCCAGTTCGTCGAACATTTCTACCGTATCATATTCATCGACAGTTCCTGCTTGATACTTGCGAATCTTCGAAATAATACCGTTTTCGTGATGGTCTACTTCCACACGACGCAAAGAATCACTCTTGTAAAATAAATAAATGGTGGTATGATCCCGATCGTAACAAAAGGCTTTTTTGCAGTCAGCCAGTAAACCTACCACAGTGGGTTTATACCGTTTGTGAAGCAGAATATCGGCACTCCCGTCAGGGATGTCCCCCAATCGCATATCCATAAGGACATTATTGCACGGTTGCTCGGCACTTCCTCCAACGTAATGCCCATATTTGTTGAAATAGCGCACACCGACAACCCGGGCAGGGAAAGGAGAAAGGCGCATCTTATAATCATAAAACAGTGTTTTATCCGCATTATATTGGGGTCCTGCCCAGTATAAATCATTGACTCCACCCATTTCTCGCATATTTGCAAGCATAACATAACCCAATAGCAACACAGCACACAAAGTTGCAGGAATCTTTGCAATGCCCAGTACAACAGAGAAATTGCATACAGTCGGGCGCCACAAACAGCCACACCCGAAAGCAATGGCAAAAAATAGAACTACTTTCAAAGTTCCGTGAACAATTTTAGGATCGGCAGCCATCTGACACGAAGTCAGCAACATATAGGTCAACAGCCCATACACACACAACGACCCTATCGCCCAATATAAATGGTCCAAACCTTTCAGTCCAAATATAAAACTACAGGCTATAAACAGGAGAAACGGCAACGTCGGAATGCACCATAATATTGATACCAGGACAAGTGCCCCTAAATCAAAACCGGAAATCACATAACATAAGAGCATCAGAACCAATACCGCTCCCAAAATCCAAATCATTGTCAACAGATACGCATTCATTCTCTTCATTTTTCTTCTTTTTCTTTGAATGTATTCTACTCAATCATAGCCCATGACATAGAGAATACCTATTCCCTTATTCCCAAGTTCGCCATAATCGTCGGACCGTATTCAATACTATCACGACATACGGTTCCACAAATATATAGATTAATAGACAATCATTCATCCGAATATATCAGTAACTTCATTCACAGGCTCTCTTTTGAATACCTCACAGATACTCTTTCATTATTCAGAACTTAATTTCCGATCCATCGGCATCTCACTTATTTAGGATAACAACAGGCAGCTTCTTGAAACGAATAAATTAAATCTAAGCCTCTTGTTTACAGCCTTCTTTCTCTATTCTTTACTATCTTTCGGTTTTATTCCTTATCTTTGTCACCAAAACAATTAATCAAGGTCATTCTATGAAGTTCAAATCAACCTTTATGCTTGCATGGCTAGGACTCGGTCTTTGCACATCCTGCACCCCCGAAACTCCGACAGCCCCCCAAGACTACACTCAGTACGTAAACACCTTTATCGGAGCAGCCGACAACGGTCACACCTTCCCGGGTGCCTGCCTACCCTTCGGACTGATACAGGCAAGCCCGGAAACCAATGCCATCGGATGGCAGTATTGCTCAGGATACAATTATCAGGATTCACTGATCTGGGGCTTCTCTCAAACTCACCTCAATGGCACCGGATGTATGGATCTGGGCGACCTCCTTATAATGCCTGTCACCGGACAAAGAGTACGGGATGACTACAAAAGCGGTTTCTCTAAAAAGACAGAAAGCGCAACACCGGGATACTATACGGTAGAACTCGATAAATATAAAGTAAAAGCAGAACTGACCGCAACAGATCATGTAGCGCTGCATCGTTACACTTATCAGAATGCCGATTCAGCCTCACTGTTACTCGACCTTCAACACGGATTGGTATGGAATCCCCAACAATATAAATCGCACGTAAAAGCTTGCGAAATCAATTGGGAAGATGCTCAAACACTGACAGGACACGTGCGCAGCAGCGTATGGGTGAATCAGGATTTATACTTTGTAATGAAGTTCAGCAAGCCGGTGACCGATTCCATCTCCCTGCCAATGGAAGAAACTGAAAAAGGAAAACGTCTGTTAATGAGTTTCGACATGAAGCCGGACGAACAACTGCTGATGAAAGTAGCCATTTCTACAGTCGGTGTAGACGGTGCCCGTAAGAATATGGATCAAGAGTTGGCAGACTGGGATTTCGACGGTACAAGACAGAAAGCCAAGGACATCTGGAACAGTTACCTGAGCCGTATCGAAGTGACAGGTACTCCGGACGAATTGGAGAATTTTTATACCAGCTTCTATCATGCACTGATACAGCCTAATAATATTGCCGATGTAGACGGAAGATACCGTAACGCCAAAGACTCGGTAGTAAAATCAGCATCGGGAGTCTATTACTCTACCTTCTCGATCTGGGATACCTACCGCGCTGCCCACCCCTTCTATACATTGGCCGTACCCGAACGAGTAGACGGTTTCATCAATTCGATGATCGAACAAAATCAGGCACAAGGCTACTTACCTATCTGGACCTTGTGGGGCAAAGAAACGAATACTATGATCGGCAACCACTCTGTTTCGGTTATTGCCGAAGCTTATAAGAAGGGCTTCCGTGGCTTTGATGCCGAGAAAGCATTCGATGCCATCAAACAGACACTGACTGTTTCGCATCCGAAATCGGACTGGGAAACTTATATGAAATATGGTTATTATCCGACAGACAAGGTAGATGCCGAATCGGTTTCACGTACACTTGAATCGGTTTACGATGACTACGCCGCAGCTACAATGGCAGAGTTAATGGGTAAAAAGGAAGATGCGGAATACTTCAGTAAACGTTCACAATTCTATAAGAACCTGTTCGACAAGGAAACACAGTTTATGCGCCCGCGCTATGCCGACGGACGCTGGAAAACTCCTTTCAATCCCAGCGATCTGGCACATGCCGAAAGCCGCGGAGGCGATTATACTGAAGGAAATGCCTGGCAATACACCTGGCATGTTCAGCACGATGTACCGGGATTGATCGAATTATTCGGTGGTAAAGGGCCTTTCCTCAACAAACTGGATTCATTGTTCACTATCAAACTGGAAGGAAGCGGACTGGCAGACGTTACCGGACTGATCGGACAATATGCCCACGGCAACGAACCAAGCCACCATGTCACCTTCCTGTATGCTTTGGCCGGCAAGCCGGAACGCACTCAGGAGTTGATACGTGAAATCTTTGATACCCAATACAAAAACAAGCCCGATGGTCTCTGTGGAAACGACGACTGCGGACAGATGTCAGCCTGGTATATGTTCAATGCAATGGGATTCTATCCGGTCGATCCGGTGAGCGGGCATTATATATTCGGTGCTCCGCAGATGCCGAAAATAGTACTTCACCTGCCGGATGGAAAAACGTTCACAGTCATTGCCGAAAATCTGTCGAAAGAACATAAGTACATCGACAGCATCACACTGAACGGTGAACTTTATACCAAAAACTATATCTCCCACGAAGACATCGTGAAGGGTGGTACGCTGGTATATAAAATGAAATAACCAATTATAAACTCAAAGAAACAATGGACAAAAAGTTACTGATGATGGCGCTGTTGATGACAACAGGACTTGCCACACAAGCACAAGAGAGGCTGACGCAGTATCAGGTAAGAAATGCCATTACTGTACGCACTCCGATCATGAACGACAGTATCAACCCCAAAGGAGAAAAACACACCGCCAAAGCACTGCTGCAAACGCCGGTAATGCTTGACCTTGCCAATGCACCGACACAAATGCTGTCTGCCGATACAACAGGCTTGGTCACTTTTGCGAAAGCCGATAAAGACAATCTGCTTTATCTGTTGAAGACTCAGCTACGGGCCGAACGTTTCATGAAAGGTAAACTGAAAGTGACCTCCCCGGTCAGATGGGAGCTTTTCATCAACGGCGAATCGAAAATGGTGAAAGATGCTGCGGAAGACAGTATCTCCAAAGCAGCAACCAAAGAAATTGCCCTACGCCTGGAACCGGAAATGGATTATGAAATTGCCATTAAACTACTTTCAACCCCGGACGATAAGACTGCGCCTTCACTGAAGTGCGAACTGGTGAAAGATGATAAATTCAAAGAAGTGGCATGTAGCACCGATCCCGATCAGAAACACCGTTTCGCACTCGACAATACCGTATACGGCAACCGCGCCATTGCTGTTTCCGTATCACCGGACGGAAAATATCTGTTGACCCGCTATTGGGACAATCATTCGTTGAAACGTTCACGTACCTACTGTGAACTGACTGAACTGAAAACAGGAAAAGTACTTCTCACTAATCTGAGGGACGGCATGAGATGGATGCCGAAAAGTAATAAACTGTATTATACGGTAGTGGCATCCGAAGGAAATGACGTCATCACTCTCGATCCCATCACGCTGAAGGAAGAAGTTCTCCTGCAGGGCATTCCCGAGCAGGGTTTCAGCTGGTCGCCCAACGAAGACTTCCTGATATACTATCCTCGTGAAGAAGGCGTGAAAGATGATGGGCCGTTGAAACGCATTGTCAGCCCCGCCGACCGTATTCCGAATACACGCGGACGTAGTTTCCTGGCCAGATATGACATTGCCAACGGAACTTCCGAACGACTGACCTACGGCAATCACAGTACGTATATGCAGGATATCTCACCGGACGGCAAATATTTACTTTACAGCAGTTCGAAGGAAAATATCACGCAACGTCCTTTCTCTCTGAGTTCACTATTCCAAGTGAACCTTGAAACATTGGCTGTCGATACTCTGTTCTTTGAAGACCGCTTCCTCGGAGGAGCCAGCTACTCACCGGACGGCAGACAATTACTGCTCACCGCCAGCCCGGAAGCTTTTGACGGTATCGGCAAGAATTGTGGTAATCATCCGATCGCCAATGATTTCGACTCTCAGGCATTCATCATGGATTTAGCTACCCGCAAGATCGATCCGATCACTAAAGAGTTCAATCCGTCTGTCAACTTCCTGCAATGGAACAAAGGTGACGGGTGCATCTATTTTAGCACCAATGACGAAGATTGCCGGAACATCTATCGTTACTCTCCCAAAGACCGTAAGTTTGAGAAGTTGAATCTGGAGACTGACGTTACCAGTGCATTTGCCCTGTCAGAAAACAATCCGTCGTTGGCAGCCTACATCGGACAAGGATGCTACAATGCAGGAGTTGCTTATGTATACGACCTGAAAAAGAAAACCTCTCGACTGATAGCCGACCCGATGAAGCCTACCCTCGAAAAAATTGAACTGGGTAAAATGGAACCATGGAATTTCACTGCTTCAGATGGCACTGAGATTAAAGGTATGATGTGTTTGCCGCCTTCATTCGATCCTAATAAAAAGTATCCGCTGATTGTGTATTACTATGGAGGAACGACCCCGACAGAACGAGGCATCAGCAATCCGTACTGCGCACAACTGTTTGCTTCACGCGACTACGTGGTATATGTTATCCAGCCGAGCGGAACAATCGGATTCGGACAGGAGTTTTCAGCACGCCATGTCAATGCCTGGGGAAAACGTACTGCCGACGACATCATTGAAGGTACCAAACAGTTCTGTAAAGAACACCCGTTCGTGAATGATAAGAAAATCGGTTGTCTCGGTGCATCTTACGGTGGATTCATGACACAATACCTCCAGACTCAGACGGATATTTTCGCCGCCGCCGTTTCGCACGCCGGTATCAGCAACGTGACCAGTTATTGGGGTGAAGGTTACTGGGGATACGGTTATAATGCCATAGCCGCCGCAGACAGTTATCCCTGGAACAATCCGGAACTGTTCACCAAACAAGGCTCGCTCTTCAACGCCGATAAGATCAACACTCCACTCTTACTGCTGCACGGCACCGTAGATACCAATGTACCTATCGGTGAAAGCATCCAGCTATTCAATGCCCTGAAAATATTGGGTAAAACAGTAGAGTTCATCACTGTAGATGGAGAAAACCACTTCATTGCCGACTATCCGAAACGCGTGCAATGGCATAACAGTATTATGGCATGGTTTGCCCGCTGGTTGCAGGATAGTCCTCAGTGGTGGGAAGATATGTATCCGGAACGTCACTTGTAGAATATATCTCGCCACTGAGGCAGTGCAGTATGGGTATTATAAAAAGCTTATAAAAAAGAACGGGGTCATTGGTTCAAAACCAAGGCCCCGTTTCTTTTAAACCAAAGCTGTCTACCTTTTCACCCCAAAAGAGCTTTAGTTGAAAAGGTAGAAGCGATTTCCTTATTTCGTTAAAGCGGCAATCAACTCGTCGGAAGTGACCAGCTGCTGTTCACCGCTTTCCATATTTTTCAGCATAGCTTTTCCCTCATTCATTTCATTTTCACCTACGATGGCTACGAAAGGAATATTCTTAACATTCGCATAACTCATCTGTTTCTTCATCTTCGCAGCATCCGGAAAGATTTCGGCGCGAATACCGGCTGCACGGGCCTTAGCCAGAATACCCATAGAGAAAGCAGCTTCTTTCTCGCCGAAGTTAATAAACAGAAGTTGAGTTCCGTTGACAGCCTCCTTCGGATACAGTTCCAACTGATTAAGCACATCGAAAATACGGTCGGCACCAAACGAAATACCTACGCCCGATACTCCTGCCATACCGAATACACCAGTCAGGTTATCGTAACGACCTCCACCGGTGATACTGCCAATCTGCACATCAAGCGCCTTCACCTCAAAAATAGCACCTGTATAGTAATTCAATCCACGTGCCAATGTCAAGTCAAGCTCTATTTCGTTTTTCAGTCCCATCGTTTGAAGGGTATTCAAAATAAACTCACTCTCTTCCACTCCCTTCAAACCTGTTTCGCTACCGGAAAGTACAGTCTTCAGTGTAGCCAACTTCTCAGCATTAGTTCCACTCAGAAGAATGATAGGTTGCAGTTTGGCAATAGCCTCATCACTAATCCCTTTCTCAGCCAATTCTTTATTCACATTTTCCAAACCGATTTTATCCAGTTTGTCGATAGCTACAGTTATATCCACAATCTTATCCGCCTCTCCGATGATCTCGGCAATACCGGTCAGTATCTTGCGATTATTGATTTTTATGCAGACACGGATACCGAAACGGGTAAACACTGTATCTACTATCTGCATCAATTCTACCTCGTTCAGCAGTGAATCACTACCGACCACATCGGCATCACATTGGTAAAATTCACGATAACGTCCTTTCTGCGGACGGTCAGCACGCCAGACTGGTTGAATCTGATAACGCTTGAAGGGAAAAGTTATTTCATCACGGTGCATTACCACGTAACGGGCAAAGGGTACGGTAAGGTCATAACGCAACCCTTTTTCACAAAATTTACTGGCCAGTTTAGCGGCGTTACGGCTTAATAGCTCTTCGTCTGTAATACCCGAAAAGTAATCACCTGAATTCTGTATCTTAAAAAGTAATTTATCACCCTCTTCACCGTATTTTCCCATCAGGGTAGAAAGCATCTCCATCGAAGGAGTCTCAATCTGCTGGAAACCATACAGATGATATACGTCACGAATTGTATTGAATATGTAGTTACGTTTCGCCATCTCTACGGGCGAAAAATCACGGGTTCCCTTTGGTATACCTGGTTTTGCTGCCATTGTTTTAACTGTTTTATTGAATTGAGTTGCAAAGTTAGATGAAATAATTGATTATTAAAACAGAAACCACAGACTTTCTGTGAATCTGTAAGCAAATGTATCCGGTGTCCGGTTCCGTTAAGACTGTTCATTTTCGGACAATACTTTTTAATGCCATTCTGCTCAATAAGAGATATTTATTAATTTGGTATACCATTTGCTTTCTGAAAGACAAAGAAATCACATTATCTAACAGGAATCATATGAAAACAGTTTTTTTGATCATTACAATGTTATGCCTTGGACTATCGGGAATGGCACAAAACAACAAAAAAAAAGAATTTGAGAGAAAGTACAGCGCACTCACTCAGGAAGTAGCAAACGCCCGCAAACAGAAAGATTACAAAAAGGCCGAGAAATTAAATTGGGAGAAACTGAAGTTGTATCAAGGATTGCCTCAACAACTTCAGGAAAATGCAAAAAATATAACAGGACTGGTTTATTACGACCTTGCTTGCTATCAGGCACTTCAGGGAAAGAAAAAGGCAGCCCTGAAAAACTTTGAGAAGGCTTTCAACTCCGGATGGAATGATTACAACCATGCTAAAGGTGACAGTGACATCGACAATTTACGTAAAGAGAAGAAGTATCTGGAAGTAATGGCTAAAATGCGTCTGGACAGTGACTATCTGTATATTCTGCAACAAGCCGAAGGATACAACAGAACTGAAACAAAACCGATATGTTATAATGAATCAGTAACTGACACTCTACCCCGCTTCACCTACATGAATCCTAACGACAGTAATCTGGTACAGTTACGGAAACATTTCAACCTGGATAGTATCGCCGGAAGCGGAGACGAAATCTCCAAAATCAAAAACCTTCTCTACTGGGTTCACAACATAGTTCCACATGATGGCAATTCACGTAATCCGGAAGAGCGGAACACAATAGCCATGGTAGAACTTTGCAAAAAGGAGAACCGGGGCGTAAACTGCCGGATGATGGCACAAATGCTGAACGAGTGCTATCTGGCTATGGGATTCAAATCCCGTTTCATCACCTGTATGCCCAAAGTGATGATCAATGATTGCCACGTCATCAATGCGGTCTACTCCAACACCCTCAACAAATGGTTATGGATGGACCCGACATTCAACGCTTATGTAACAGATGAAAAAGGAAACCTTCTGGGCATTGGTGAAGTGCGCGAACGCCTCCGCAACAATCAACCCGTTGTACTAAACGAAGACGCAAACTGGAATAATAAAAATAAGCAGACCAAAGAGTATTATCTGGATTACTATATGGCCAAGAACCTGTATTACGTAACTTGCCCTCTGCAAAGCGAATATAACGCAGAAACAAACTATCCGGGCAAAAAGTGGTCGATGTATATCTCGTTAGTTCCGGAAGGATACAGTACCAATGGAAAGCCCGGTGCCACCGTCTACGACTCACATAATGACTCTTACTTCTGGCAATCGCCTTATCAAGAATAAACCTAAAAGACCAAACGATATTATCCCCAAGCGTCATAGACAACATCAACTCTAAAACGCCATTTATAGAATCTATGATGTTTGGGGCAATCTTTAAACGACTTACTTTACATGATATGTAAAAACAACCGGATTATCTCCCTCCTTTATCCGATCCAGTAAGCAGCGCATTTTTTCATTAATACCTTCTTCAGCAGACAATCTCTTCTGCTCGCATAGTACTTCAGATGAATAAATAAAAAAAATCCGACTTTGTTTCCCATCTACCGGCATATAATTGGGTAAAGGTAACTGATAATCCGTATTGATAATTACCTGATAATTGTTCACTGTACCGGTAGCTTTTGAAAGCAGACACACGCCCGGTTGATTGGTTCTAAACAACAAACAGGAAGGAGTATCACATAAATCAGTCATAGTATATATATATTTCCCTTGATAACAGAACTGATTCAAATCGTTACATTGGAACTGACGCTGCTTATCACTTTCCGGAAAAGCCTTGCTTTTCCAATCTACCATATAAAGTGGTTCAATCGATTCTCCCGTTATTCGATATATATAATTATCAAACTTACGGGTAAATAACACTGAAGCAGTATTCGTAATTTGGTAATTACCAAAAGAACAAAACGGTGCTGTTTCGTATAAAGGTTCTAATAAAGAAGTTTGTTTACCCGTTTCCTTATTAATCACTATCAGAGAATAATCTGATACCACTCCATTAGCATAAGTATCATTCCGCAAATAGATAAATCCTTTATCCACGGCAAAAGATTGATACATATCGTCTAATGGATAAGAAGACAGGTATGTACCCTCCAAATCATAGTAAAGAATTTGCGAAGGATAGGTTAAAAGCAACAATTTATTTTCTGCTTCATCAATAGCGATATCGAACAGGTCAACATACTCTCCCTTCCCATTCCCCACATCATGTATCGTGAATAAATGTTTCCCGGAAAGAGTATAACAAAGCACCTGCTTCATCCGCTTATCCAGAATAAAATATCGTCCGTCAGATTCATAGACTCTATCAATGTTATTTATTAAAGCTTCTTCATTTGTTTCGGGCATAAAAAGAGATAAGCTATCTAAGAAAACCGTATCAGCTATCATAGGAGAACCGTCTTTAAAAGAAACTAACTGCACCCGAGAATCTGTTGCAACTTGCCTACAGGCCCCCAACAATAAAGAAATACAAAATATAAAAAGGGCTGTTCTAATTTTCATACTTTTCAATCTACCGGAACCCAACTTTCGGTTATACCTGATGTACAGTTTATCACTCCAAGTCCAAAACAAGATGTTTCTGTTACCACGCGATATGCAAAAACGTTTTGTCCTCTCAGGGTTATAAGATAAGGACCATATTGATTGGTATTAATACTTTTTTTTACAAACATTATTCTTATTTCTTCAAAGATATATAAAAAAAGCACCATCAGCACTTAAAACATAAAAAATACTTTCCCATACACAAAAAGCTCGATAGATTCCTCTACCGAGCCTTTCTTTTTATTCCGTATGGGAAGGAGAGATTAATCCCGGCGTCCCATAAATATCATAATGTAATAAATCAGCGTAGCCAACGAGCCCAACGCAGCAACAACATAAGTGTATGCAGCCGAACGGAGAGCGTCTTCCGCTTTGGCATGATTATACGAGTTAGTAATTCCCGATGCACTGAGCCATACCAATGCACGTTTGCTCGCATCAATCTCTACCGGAAGTGTGATAAAGCTGAATAAGGTGGTCAAAGCAAACAGGATAATGCCGGCAAGCAATAACTGCGGGAACGAATTCAGTAACAAAATGCCGGCAAGCAATAACCACGTCATCCACTGTGAAGCGAAAGAAACCACCGGCACCAGCTTACTGCGGAGCATCAACGGCGCATAAGCCCGTGCATGCTGAACAGCGTGTCCGCATTCGTGAGCAGCCACGGCAGCAGCCATGATGCTATTACTTTCATAAACTCCTTCACTCAGGTTCACTGTCTTATTGGCAGGATTATAATGATCGGTCAACTGTCCGGGAGTGTGAGTCACCTGAACATCGTAAATACCGTTGTCATGCAACATTTTAATAGCTACGTCGCGTCCTGTCATTCCGTTTCCTGTGGGTATCTTGGAGTATTTCTTGAACTTGTTTTGCAGGTTCATCTGCACCAGCCAGCTAACGAGAGCGATGCCAATAAAAATAATCCATTGAATTCCTATTACCATATTCTTTCTTAATTAAATTGTTATGATAGCTAATATACAAATAGCTTGCCAAAAATAAACAAAAGCGACGGAGAGGAGATTTCCCACACATCGCTTTTATGAAGAATTAGCTAAAAATTAGTCAATTGTAAGTTCCACCACGTAATCTACATCCGTCGGAACTTTAGCGAGTTCCAGTACAATTCCTTCTTTATTCTTTGTGAAGCGTACCGGCGTTTTGTCAGCAAAGACCACTGCCTTTTTCACTTTCTTATCAACGATAGGCAAGAATAAAGCCTTGTCCTGCAAATTAAGAATATGCACATAGAGTTTATTGCCTTTCTGAGTCGTTACTCCCCAATCGTGAGGAGCTACCAGACCACCTCTCGTTCCATAAATGGTTTCACCATACTTTGACATCCAGTCTCCCACCTCTTTCAAACGCTGAACAGCCACTTCCGGAAGTTCTCCATCGGGCTGCGGACCTATATTCATCAACAGATTGGCGTCCTTACCGGCAGCCTTCACCAGATAATGAATCAAAGTTTTAGCTGATTTATAGTTCTGGTCTGTAATCTTATATCCCCACATGCCATTCATCGTCTCACATGTTTCAAGAGGCAGATGGCTGACACTCTGTCCGGAAAGTCCTGCGGTATTCTCTCCCGGAAGGTCACGTTCGAATATCTGAATATCCTCCCCTGCAAAAGGTACCTGATGATGATTATTACCAACCAGACAAGACGGCTGCAAACGATGGATCAATGCGTATTGTTCCGGAAGTTCCCAGTCGAAATCGGGATTGATATCCTGATCCCACCAACCATCGAACCAAATGGCGCCGATCGGACCATAATTGGTCAACAACTCTGTCAACTGATTATTCATAAACTGATAATAGCTCTTCCAGTCCCCTTTCGGATCGGGACGTCCGGTTCCGCGTCCGGTTCTTCCCAGAGGAGCGTCCTCACGATACCAGTCTATATGTGAATAGTAGAAATGCAGTTTGATGCCATGTTTGGCACATGCATCAGCCAGTTCCTTTACCACATCACGTTTAAAAGGAGTGGCTTTTACAATATTATAATCGGAATACTTGGTATCGAACATCGAGAAACCTTCATGGTGACGGGTAGTGAAACAGATATACTTGGCACCGGAGGCTTTGATAGCCGCCACCCATTTATCTGCATCAAATTTAGAGGGATAGAATCCTCCGGCCAGTTTGGCATACTCTTTATAATTCAGATTATGGTTCGTCATCGTCCACTCGCCGGTAGCAAGCATGGCATAGAGTCCCCAGTGAAGGAAGATTCCGAACTTATTGTCCTGAAATTCACTCCGGGCTTTCAGGTTAGCCTCTGTCGGTTGGTAATTTTGTTGCGCTGTCAGGGAAGCAGTCATTCCCAATAACAAGAGAAAAGTAATAAAATGCTTCTTCATAAGTATTATAATAAAGGCCTCACCTCGCCCCTCTCTACTTTAGAGAGGGAAGAAGAAAGGCCTCGTTTTGAATTAATTCTTCTATAAAAGTCTACTTCTTCCTCCTTTTAAAAAAGAAGGATACAGATGAGGCTTCTTATTCTTCAGTATATCTTTCAATAGTCTGCTCGCGGTCGGGACCTACAGAAACAATTTTGATTTGTACGCCCAGCTGTTCTTCAAGGAAGGAGAGATAAGCATTGAACTCTTCAGGAAATTCATCTTCGCTCTGCATCTTTGTCATGTCTGTCTGCCATCCCGGAAGTTCCACGTAGATTGGTTCCACTTCGTCGGTAATGTCATAAGGGAAGTAATCGATCTCTTCACCATTCATCTTATAGGCCACACAAGCTTTGATCGTCTCGAAAGTATCGAGTACGTCACTCTTCATCATAATCAGTTTGGTGACACCATTGATCATGATTGAATATTTCAGTGCAACAAGATCCACCCATCCGCAACGACGTTTACGTCCCGTCACCGAGCCAAATTCGTGACCAAGCGTACAGATCTGATCGCCAGTTTTATCGAACAACTCTGTGGGGAACGGACCCGAACCTACACGTGTACAATAAGCTTTAAAAATACCATATACATCGCCGATCTTATTCGGAGCAACGCCCAAACCGGTGCATGCACCTGCACATACGGTATTCGAAGAAGTCACGAACGGATACGAACCAAAGTCAATATCCAGCATAGTTCCCTGAGCACCTTCACAAAGCACGGATTTTCCGGCATCGAGCAAACCGTTTATTTCATGTTCGCTGTCTACCAACTGGAACTGTTTCAGGTATTCGATACCTTCAAACCAGGCTTTTTCAAGTTCAGTCAGGTCGTATTCATAATTCAGACCTTTCAGGATTTGTTCGTGGCGAGCCTTTGCTGCAGCATATTTTTGTTCGAAGTTATGCAGGATATCCCCCACACGGACACCGTTACGGCTTACTTTATCCGTATAAGTCGGACCGATACCTTTTCCGGTAGTTCCTACCTTAGCATCACCTTTGGCAGCTTCATAGGCAGCATCCAGTATACGGTGCGTAGGCAAAATGAGGTGCGCTTTCTTCGAAATATGCAGTCTCTCCTTCAAGTTGTGTCCCGATGCTTCCAGCGCTTCTGCTTCCGCTTTGAACAAAGCCGGATCGAGCACTACACCGTTACCGATGATATTTACTTTATCTCCCTGGAAAATACCCGAAGGGATAGAGCGAAGCACGTACTTCTGTCCTTCGAACTCAAGTGTATGACCGGCATTCGGTCCACCCTGGAAACGTGCAACTACATCATATCTCGGAGTTAAGACGTCGACTACTTTTCCTTTACCTTCGTCGCCCCATTGCAATCCTAATAGAACATCTACTTTCATTTTTCTTTTTTATTGTTATTATTTACTCTTTTTCTCTTGTTGGCCCTGTCGCATTTGCTACATATACCGTATATATATAAGGAATAATGCGAAAGTTGAAACTTACTTAGTTTGGTATTTTCAATCGCGTTCTGTAAAGCTTCATTCTGAAACTCTGTGACCCTACCGCACTGCGTACATATCTGGTGATGGTGTGTCTCGCGATTATATGATTTTTCGTATTGGGAGGAAGTGCCGAACTGGTGTTTTATCACCAGACGTGCATTGATAAGTAAGATGATGGTATTATACAGTGTAGCCCTACTCACCCGGAAATTTTCCTGGTTCATCATCTGCGAATAAAGCATATCGATATCGAAATGCCCGTCAATGGAGTATATGGTATCCAGTATCGCATAACGTTCAGGAGTCTTGCGATGTCCATTCGCATTTAGATATTCGGTGAATATCTGCCGTACCGTATCTTTCACATTTTGAGTTTCCATATCGGCGCTATTTTAGCGCCAACAAAGTTAATTGTTTTTTGCGGAAAGCAAAAATATATCTGTAAATTTGCACCCAATCACTAAAAAAATGTTTTATGACAAGAGTCCCCTTCACGCAAAATTATCGCTGGCACTTGCCTCTATTACTTCTTGTGTTCTGCTGTTCTTTCTTTATAAACAATGGCGCAATCTTTGCAGACATCATGGAATCAAGAAACATTGTCACTGCACGCGAAATGGTATACGACCATAACTGGCTGGTGCCTACCATGAACGGAGAGCTGCGACTGGAGAAGCCTCCACTTCCCACATGGATTGCTGCCGTGGTAGAAGTGATTTCGCCGGATAATCTTCCCTTGCAACGAGCCATGGCCGGACTTGCGGCCGTCATGTTAGTACTCTTTTTCTATAAGTTTGCTACGAAACTGACCGGTAACCGAACCTATGCCCTGGTATCTTCCCTGATCTTGTGCACCTCTTATAATATCATTCTGATGGGACGTACAGCTACCTGGGACATTTATTGCCACGCATTCATGATGGGAGCTATTTATTATCTTTATCTTGCTTTGCGGCAAACTGCCTGCAAGTGGCCTCTTTTCATTGCCGCAGGCGTTTTTATGGGATTATCTTTCCTTGGCAAAGGGCCCGTATCTTTCTATGCCCTGCTTCTCCCGTTCATTTGTGCCTACCTCTTATTCTATCGCAGGGAAACAAGAATGAAAGGGAAATGGACCGCACTCTTCACCATGATCTTTATTTGCATCGTGCTCAGCACATGGTGGTATGCCTACACATACATCTGCCACCAGGAGATGGCATCCTATGTATTCCACAAAGAGTCTTCTTCCTGGAGTAACCACAACGTACGTTCCTGGTATTATTACTGGCAGTTTTTCCTGGAAACAGGAGTATGGTCGCTGCTGACACTGACAGCACTGATAGTACCCTTCTGGAAAAAGCGGGTCGAAGCATCCAAAGAGTACATGTTCTGCCTGAGCTGGATGTTACTGATCCTTTTCTTCCTGTCGTTGCTCCCGGAAAAGAAGACACGCTATCTGCTTCCTATCTTATTGCCGGCCGCACTGACCATGGGATACTTATTTGTATATTGGATTCAACAGGCTAAACAGAAAATGCCGCACCTGAAAGACAGAGTGATTTACCGGATAAATGCTTATTTGATTGTAGTGGCTACATTGGCCCTTCCCGTTGCTCTCTACCTCTTCATGTACCGGGAAGGACGGATAGGTACAGGGATGTTCATATGGTTGGCTGTATTATTCCTGACAGTAGCAGTTTGGCTATTCAGCTCTGCGCTCAAGCTCCGGCCTTTCTCTTTCCTGATGGGAGTCGTAGCGCTATTTGCTGTTGCCGAGTTGTTTGTAATGCCTTATATCGGAAGTTTTGTGAGTAACTCAGATCCCAAAAGCATCAGCGCTACCCAAGAAAACCCGGAGCTAAAAGCTCTGCCATTCTATCACAGCAAAGACGAAGTGCTACGCATCGAGTTGGTATACGAAGCACATAAGAAGATCGGAGACATGGATTTAACCAATAAAGAAGAGATTACAAAAGCCCTGCCGTTTGTTCTGATCTCACAGAAACCGGCGGAACAACTGATTCCGGATTCCATCCGAAAGAATTTAAGTCTTCGCTTTATCGACTGTTATGACAACAATCGCTGGGCAAAAGGGCACAAAAGATATGATAGCGTATTTATCAGCAATGTGACAATAGTCGACGAACGATAAAGACGGACGATGAAAAGGTGTCGAGACTTCACCGCAGAGGGCACAGAGTGACACTGAGTGAGTTTTAAGTCATTGATTATCGATGTTGATAATCCGTGAAAACCTGCGTAATCTGTGGTGAAGTTTCGACACAACCTTATCGTTAATCGCTAATTTCCTCTCTCACCATCGTATACAGCATCTGTTCCGCTTCTTTATCAGAGTTGGCCATGCCTTCTACCAGGCGACATACCTGGAAAGCATGTTCTTCACTATGCTGCATATACTTACGGATAGCAAGCATTGCCGCATTACGGACATGATAACTTCCCGATTGTACGGCACAAATCGCCTGATCGAGCAATTCACCCGCAGGGCGTTCGGCCATATCTCCCTTTTTCATCAACAGACGGGCTATGGTAAGGAAGCCACAAACTTGTGTATATTCCGCCTCATCCGCAATCCACTGGAAAGTTTTCGCCGGGGCATAAGGCAGGTTTTGAAACAGATTCATACACGTAAGTTCTGCTATCTCAATATTGCGGATATCCTCTACCCAGATATCAGCTATCTCGGGAAAGAAGGTATCTATCGGCTGCAATAAACCTGCCAGAATCTTACACTCGCGGATATTCTCTTTCCACAAGGCTTGTGCCAAGTCATGGTTCTTCTCATAAGCAGCGGCGATGCTCTTGATACGGGGCAACTCAACACCAAAGTTCAGTTTATAGTCCAGCCCCTTCTCACGCATGCTTTGTGACACAACTCCGTTCATAGAGAGACGGAGCTGTGTTTTAATATCTTTCAATTGTTCTTTTACATCCATGGGTTAATCGTTTACAGAAGGCAGTGGCGAATAGTCCCTGCTATAACGCAGCATCTGCTCGGCATAGCCTTCATCATAGGTTACTTTTACATCAATTATATTTCCTTTCTCGTCGGTTACCGCATCGTATCTTGGATTCACGAATCCTTTATAAGGCGCCAGGTTCAGTTTCTTATAGCGGGCCAATACTTCGGAGTGAAGTTCGGGGTCTACTTTTACGGCATAGGTTTCTACCAGCGAACGGGCTGCTGCAAAGTCTCCGGTCGACTTGATGCGCTGTATCTCGGCCAGCAATTCGCCAAAGAGATGGCGAAGTTTCTGATAGTCGTTCACCACGACGTAAGTCTTACCGTCTTTCTGCACCATCTCCACCACCTTATCGGCCTTACCCTTCTCAAACACCCAACGGGCAATGAGCTGGCGGTTGCGCATGTGAGCCTCTTCAACACTGTTGCCCGGCTCGATACGCACCAACTGGGTCATCAGGCCATTCATCAGATAGGTATAGTATTCGGCCTTGTAAGCCTCTTCAGCCGGCACCAAGCCCAATTCCAGCAATTTAGGATCGGCTACATAGTAAAGTCCGAACAGATCGGCACGTGCCTCCTCTATTGTAGAGCCATAGGCTTTCAAGGCATCCGGATCAACTCCCGGAAGTAATTTTCCGGAACCGTGACCCAGGCATTCGTGCAAGTCGGTATGCAATTCTCCTGTCAGATCACCATATTTATCGATCAGTTGCTTTTCTGTATCACTGTACACAAACTCTTCGTTGAATCCGTTTCCATGAGCCGCTTTGTTATAAGCGTCGGTGATATTCCCGATAGTGACCGACTTGGAGCCATGATGGCTGCGAATCCAGTTAGAGTTAGGCAAGTTGATTCCGATGGCCGTCGCCGGATATAAGTCTCCGCCAAGAATGGCAGCAGTAATCACTTTGGCAGTCACCCCTTTCACCTTTTCTTTCTTAAATTGCTTGTCCACTGGGGAATGATCTTCGAACCATTGGGCATTGCCGCTTATCAGTTCAGTACGGCGCGTAGCCTCCAGGTCTTTAAAGTTCACGATGGACTCCCAGCTGGCCTTCATCCCGAGCGGATCACCGTATGTTTCAGTAAATCCGTTCGTAAAGTCAATGCGTGAATTCAGATCTTTCACCCAAAGGATGGCATATTCGTCAAACGTCTTCAGGTCACCGGTCTCGTAGTATTCAATCAGCTTGCCGATGGCAGCCTTCTGAGCTTCGTCTTCTGCCACCCCTTCAGCTTTCTTCAGCCAATACACAATCTTTTCGATGGCCTGTGTATAAAGCCCTCCTACTTTCCATACCTTCTCGACGATCTTTCCGTTCTCTTTAACCAGACGGCTGTTCAGTCCGTAAGAGACAGGGGTTTCATCTTTGGGGTCCTTCATCGCATTATAGAAATCCTCAGCTTCCTGCTGGGTGACCCCGTCATAGTAATTGCTGGCCGAAGTCAGCACCAAGTCTTCGCCGTCCGCCTGATTCACTCGCTTAGGCATCACCTTCGGATCAAAAATAACGGGTGACAGCTCCTCATACAGTTGTTCTACCGTCTGTCCTTGAGCCAACGGCAGCCCGGAAGCATCTACACTGAGCAATGCTTGTTTCAGAAACTCCGGCGTAAAGCCCGGAACAAATTTCTCCGAACCATAATGGTGGTGAATACCGTTTGAGAACCATACGCGTTTCAGATAGGTGGTCAGATTCACGAAGTCCGGGCTGTTTCTGTCACCGGCATAATCCGTATAGATCGTCTCAAGCGCCCGACGGATGGTAAGATTGTACTTTCCGTTCTGATCAAACAGAATATCTCTTCCTTCCAACGCAGCCTGAGTCAGATAATAAACCAACTCTTTCTGTTTGAGAGTTAAATTCTCAAATCCGGGTACGCGATAGCGTAATATCTGTAAATCTGCAAATTGTTCCACTGTATATTTAAAATTATCTGCCGCAGCAGGGTTTGTTTTTTCGGCTCTGCCGCAAGCAGTCAGTAAGATTGCGGCCGCAGCCATTGAAATAAAATGTTTCTTCATACCTTTAGACGTTGAGGTTATAAAACATAAAAAGGAAATACCTCAAAGCCGTACCCTGAGATAATTCCTTTTTATTCCGTTTCAAGAAATGCAATTATTTCTTTTTTTCTGCGTGTTTTTTACGATATCCGTTGGGTGTTTCACCTACGTTTTTATAAAATGCAGCGTAAAAAGACTGACGGTTAGCGAAACCAACCATCGCACTGATTTCCTCTACATTCTTGTCGGCATATCTTTTATCCGTCAACAAGTGCAAAGCATCTTTTACTCTGTACTCGTTCAGCAGGCAAGAATAGTTCATACCAAAGCGAGAATTAACTACAGCCGAAAGATAACGGGTATTGGTTTTCAGTTCCTTCGCCAAATCTTTAGCCGAATAGTCAGGGTCTCTGTACTTCTTCTGTACAACAATGATGTTCAGAATCTTGTCATACAACTCATCTGCCAACTCTGGTCTGATTAAAGACCGGTAAGCAGCTTTCTTTTCTTTCTTCTCCCTTAAATTGTAAGGGCGTTTTTTAGGAGTTTCTTCCTGGGTTTTGTTTTCTAAATCACTCATTGAATTAACTGGTTAGGGTTTGTTTTTAAATATCACTATTAATTTGTAACTTTAGATGTCACAAATTTCATACATTATTTTGATATACACAACTTTTTCGTATATATTTTTGATATAAAAACAATCAAAATCGTCGAAAAGTGGGTAAAAAGGGGCGTTAATAAGAATATTTAACTTTTAATAACCCGGAAATAAAGCGTACCTTTGCCCGAAAGATGAATGAAAAATATCAAATGATACAAACCCTCAAAACTTATTTCGGTTATGACAGCTTCCGTCCCCTGCAGGAAGAGATCATCCGAAACCTGATGAGTAAGAGAGACGCGCTGGTTCTGATGCCCACGGGGGGAGGCAAATCAATCTGTTATCAGCTTCCGGCCTTGCTGATGGAAGGCACTGCAATTGTTATTTCACCTCTTATTTCACTGATGAAGGATCAGGTAGAATCTCTCTGTGCCAACGGAATACCTGCAGGTGCACTGAACAGCAGCAACGACGAATCCGAAAATGCCAACTTACGCAGGGCCTGTATCTCAGGCAAGCTCAAGCTGCTCTACATATCACCGGAGAAACTGCTCTCCGAAGCCGACTATCTGCTGAGGGATATGACCATCTCACTGTTTGCGGTAGACGAAGCCCACTGTATTTCGCAATGGGGACACGATTTCCGCCCGGAATATGCCCGGATGGGATTCTTACGTACTCAATTCCCCAACATCCCCATGATTGCCCTGACTGCCACGGCAGATAAAATCACAAGGGAAGACATTATCCGCCAACTACAACTGAAGCAGCCGGAGATATTTATTTCATCATTCGACCGCCCTAACCTGAGCCTGTCTGTAAAAAGAGGCTACCAACCCAAGGAGAAGAGCAAAGCCATCGTAGACTTCATTGTCCGCCACCGGGGTGAAAGCGGAATCATTTACTGCATGAGCCGCAGTAAAACTGAAACAGTGGCACAGATGTTGCAAAAGCATGGCATCCGTTGTGGCGTTTACCATGCCGGACTGTCTGCCCGCCAACGGGACGAAGCACAAGACGACTTCATCAACGACCGGATCGAAGTGGTATGTGCCACCATCGCTTTTGGGATGGGCATTGACAAGTCGAATGTCAGGTGGGTGATACATTATAACCTGCCGAAAAGCATCGAAAGTTTTTACCAGGAAATCGGCCGTGCGGGGCGTGACGGTATGCCCAGCGATACGATTTTATTCTATTCATTGGGCGACCTGATTTTGCTGACAAAGTTTGCAACAGAAAGCAACCAGCAGAATATCAATCTGGAAAAATTAAACCGGATGCAACAATATGCCGAAGCCAACATCTGCCGGCGACGTATCTTATTGAGCTATTTCGGCGAAACGGCTACTGAAGATTGCGGCAACTGCGATGTATGCCGTAATCCGCCCGAGCGCTTCGACGGAACTGTCATCGTTCAAAAAGCCTTAAGCGCCATAGCCCGTACCAACCAACAGGCAGGCATAACTCTCCTGATAGATATCCTGAGAGGGAACCCTACTGCTGAAATCACCGAAAAAGCTTATACGGAGCTGAAAACGTTTGGAGCCGGAAGAGAAATCCCGGCGCGCGACTGGCAGGACTATTTGCTGCAAATGCTGCAAATGGGATACTTTGAGATAGCCTACAACGAAAACAATCACCTGAAAATAACAAAGAGCGGAAGTGACGTCCTTTTTGGCCGTGAGAGGGCAATGCTGGTTGTCATCCGGAGAGAAGAGCCTGCTACCGCCAGAAAGAGAAGAAAGACCGTAAACGTCCATGCACAGGCATGGGACGGAGAAAGCAGAAGCAAGGAAGAAGACCTCTTCGAGGCCTTGCGTGCGTTGCGCAAGCAACTGGCCGACCAGGAAGCACTCCCGGCATACATCGTGTTATCGGACAAAGTGCTGCACCTGCTCTGCCTGTCGCGTCCCACAACCGTCGAAGCATTCGGCAACATCAATGGGATTGGCGAATATAAAAAGAAAAAATACGGAAAAGAATTTGTCGCGCTGATCCGCCAGTTTGTATGACCGGAAGAGAAACCGCAACCGGATTTTGTCAAGAGCAGTTTTACGTTTTATTAACCGGGCAGACCACCGGCCGATAACAATAGGAGATATTTTCATAACACATATTGTAATGCACCGGAACAAAGCTTCATTCGGGTCGGAAGACGGTGTCTGTCCGAGTCGGAGCAACCGTCTGTTTGGGCCGAAAAGCCGGGCTTTCATCATCCGAAAGCCCGGCTTCCCCCCATATACACCGGCTTCCCGTGCCGATGAACAGAAAAAGCATAAAAAAAGGGAAAAGCTTTCAACTTCTCCCTTCTACCGTATTTTAATCTGAATATAGTTTATGATTACGCTTACAAAGATACGATAATCAACAGCAAAAGTCAAGCTTCCGGACTATTATTTTCCGAAATTATTTGCATTGTTGCATCTGTTCGTGAACATCGGCAGGGGGCACTCCCAGCGAAATAGCTTTCTCGAAATCGGCCTTCGCCTGCGACTTCTTTTTCTGGTCCAGATAGATATCCCCCCTCAGCAAATAGGCATCGACGGAGTTAGGCGCCAGGCGGATGGCTTCGTCCAAATCCACCAGTGCCAGATCTTCATGTTTCATATCCCGCTCTACATCGGCACGGGCCACATACAAAACGGCATCTTCGGGAAATTCCACCAGCAATTGGTTCAGGAGATCGAGCGATTCACGAAATTTGCCCTCTTTCTGTTCCAAAGTTGCCAAGCCGAGGCGTCCGTTATAATTCTTCGGATCAATTTCCAGCAAACGCTGGTAGTCCAGACGAGCCCCTTTATAATCCCGCCGCAACATATAAATATACGCCCGCATCAGCAAGGCTTCCGTATTCTTCTTGTCCACATCCATCACCTGACAATAATCCACATAAGCCTTGTCCTGCATACCCTGCTCCAGATAGATGGCGGCACGGTTCAGCAAAATGGGCACGGCGAGCGGCGCAATGTTGAGTGCATAAGTATACGACTCGACAGCATCATTATAACGTCCCAGCTTGCGTTGCACCAAGCCGAGATTAGAAAACAACAGAGCATTATGGGGGTTCTTCGGTTCCAGTCTCAATGCCTGCTTCAAAAGATCCTCGGCTTGCGCCAGACTGTCTTTTCCAACACACTCGACGGCCTTCTCAGAAAGTTCCTGATAGGTCTGAGCGGAAAGGGATATGGAAAAGATGGAGAAAAGAAGGAGAAAGAGATACTTCCTCCCTATCCCCTCTTCCAAAAGAAAGGGAACAATGATAGTTTTTCGATTCATAAATAATCTATTAAAAACGAACCGGTAATGGGGAGTATACGCTGAACATACAGTTTCTTTCTCCACAGATCGGTCAGAGGCCGATCCCCGGTTCATATATATTAAAATGTCAGACAAGCGCGAGTGTGCTTTTTAATCCAGAGGATAAGCGTCAAACGCAAATAACTCGGTAGAGAGATAACGCTCGCCGGTGTCGGGCAATAAAGCCACGATCCTCTTTCCTTTAAACTCCGGACGTTCGGCCAGCTTGCGGGCTGCATAAACAACGGCTCCGGAAGAAATCCCCGCCAACAGTCCTTCCGTAGAAGCCAATTCACGCCCGCCACGGATCGCCTCATCGTCAGGCACAGGCATGATTTCGTCTACAACCGAAGCATCGTAAATACCGGGAACAAAATTCGCCCCAATCCCTTGTATACGGTGGGGAGCGGCCTTCCCGCCTTCAAGTACGGGAGACGACGCCGGTTCCACAGCTACTATATATACATCCGGATTATGCTTTTTCAGTGCACGGGCCACCCCGCAAACGGTTCCGCCCGTTCCCACTCCCGCTACAAACACAGCCACCTGGCCGTCAGTGTCCTGCCAGATCTCTTCGCCGGTGAAGCGTGTGTGCACCTCCGCATTCGAAGGATTCTCAAACTGTTGCAGAATGACCGAACCGGGGATCGAGTCTTTCAGTTCCTCAGCTTTGGTTATGGAACCGGCCATTCCTGCCAACCCGTCAGTCAATACAATTTGTGCTCCCAGTGCTTTCAACAGATTGCGACGTTCCAGACTCATCGTTTCGGGCATGGTCAATATCAACTGATACCCTTTAATGGTAGCCACCATGGCCAGTCCCACACCGGTATTTCCGCTGGTCGGCTCGATGATCGTGGCACCGGGCTTCAGAACTCCTCTCTTCTCGGCATCCTCAATCATCGAAAGTGCCACCCGGTCCTTTACGCTTCCGGCAGGGTTAAATGACTCCAGTTTAGCGATAATATTCTCTTGCAGGCCGTATTTACGACTATAACCGGACAACTCCATCAACGGAGTATGGCCTATCAGTTCGGTAAGTTTCTTTGCGATTTTTGCCATATAGCTCTCTGTTTTACCACAGTTAATGCGCAAAGATAAAGAAAAGAATCGTACCTTTGTGACCGTTCAATCTTTTTAAGTATAGAGTTTATGAAGAGAAGACTTATCCAATTCGTCACGACTTATTTTCTTTTTGTCCTCATATTCGTCCTCCAGAAACCAATTTTCATGGGTTACTACCATACCTTATATAATAAGGTGTCATGGACTGATTATTTCTCCGTGATAGGGCACGGGCTTCCGTTGGACCTTTCGCTTGCCGGTTATCTGACCGCTATTCCCGGACTACTGCTGATCGCTTCGGTCTGGATACAACCTTCCATTATCCGCCAGATACGCCGGGTATACTTCATGATCATAGCCATCCTGCTATCCTGTATCTTTATCGGTGACTTAGGGTTATATGAATACTGGGGGTTCCGTCTGGATGCCACCCCGCTTTTTTACCTCTTTTCTTCTCCCAAAGACGCATTGGCCAGTGTCAGCATTTGGGTCGTAATAGCCGGACTGGCCGCAATCGTCGTTTATGCAGCCCTGCTTTACTGGATATTCTATCGGGTGCTGATTTATCAGAAGCAACCTCTGAAAATACCTTTCCACCGGTTAAGCGTATCCGGAGTTTTGCTGCTCGTCACCGGACTCCTGTTCATCCCGATACGGGGAGGCTTCACGGTGTCGACCATGAATCTGAGCAAAGCTTACTTCAGCAGCAACCAGCGACTGAACCATGCAGCCATCAATCCTTGTTTCAGCCTGATGGAGTCGTTGTCGCGACAGGATAATTTCGACAAACAATACCGGTTCATGACGGCTGAGGAGGCCGACAAACTCTTCGCGGAACTCAAGGATAAACCGGTTACTCCGTCCGACAGTGTTCCTCAGCTTTTCACTATCGAACGCCCGAACGTAGTATTAATCATACTAGAAAGCTTCTCGTCCAAACTGATGGAAACCCTTGGAGGAGAACCCAACGTAGCTATCAACATGGATCAGTTCGGACGTGAAGGGGTCTTGTTTACCCACTTCTTCGCCAACAGTTTCCGTACCGACCGCGGACTGGCAGCCATCATCAGTGGTTATCCGGCACAACCGACCACCAGCATCATGAAGTACCCGAAGAAGACGCAACACTTGCCTTCGATCCCCGGCAGCCTGAAAAAGGCAGGATACGACCTGCAATATTATTACGGAGGAGATGCCGACTTCACCAATATGCGTTCTTACCTGATTCAGGCAGGAATCGACAACATTGTTTCCGATAAGGATTTTCCTCTTTCCGAACGTCTCAGCAAATGGGGAGCACACGACCATGTGGTATTCAACCGACTGCTGAACGACCTGGAACAGAATCCTCCCAAAGAACCTTTTATGAAAATAGTACAGACTTCGAGCAGTCACGAACCTTTCGAAGTTCCGTTTCAACGGCTGGACAATCCGAGACTGAATGCTTTTGCTTATGCGGACAGTTGTGCCGGCGACTTTGTACGCCGGTTCAAAGAGACTCCTTTATGGAAGAATACGGTCATCATTCTTGTACCCGATCATCTGGGAGCCTATCCGCAGGATATAGACAACCTGACCGTAGACCGTTACCGGATTCCGTTGATTTTCATAGGAGGAGCGGTGAAAGAACCGAAACATATCGATACTTACGGTTCACAGATCGACATTGCCGCCACACTGCTGGGGCAACTGGGACTTCCGCACGAAGAGTTCGCTTTCAGTAAAAACATGCTTAACCCGGCCTCTCCTCACTTCGGATTCTTCACTTTCCCGAACGCTTTCGGAATGATGACACCGGAAAATGAAGTCGTATTCAACTGTGAATCGAACTCTGTCGTTTCGGACGAAGGAGAACATAAAGGAGAGAATTTACCCAAAGCTAAAGCATATTTGCAAAAACTGTACGACGACCTGGCTAAAAGATAATCACCCCATAACCCAACAACGATATGACTAACGACCTTATCCAGTCACTGGCCAACGTAGACCAGAACCTGCTGCTATACCTCAACGGTTTTCATAACACCTTTGCCGACTATTTCATGAGTACCTTCACCGGGAAATGGATCTGGGTGCCGATGTATGCCAGCATCTTGTATGTACTGCTAAAGAATTTCAACTGGAAAATAACTTTGTGCTGTCTGGCTGCCATCGCGCTGACCATTACTTTTGCCGATCAGGTTTGTGCCGGCCTGATACGTCCCGTCGTAGAGCGCTTGCGCCCGGCAAACCCGGAGAATCCGATCTCCGACCTCGTTCACGTAGTAAACAACTACCGGGGCGGACGCTATGGGTTTCCATCCTGTCATGCCTCCAACTCTTTCGGACTTGCCTTCTTCCTGGTTTTCCTGTTCCGCAAACAGTGGCTGAGCCTTTTCATTCTCCTATGGGCCACACTGAATTGCTATACACGCATCTATCTGGGAGTACACTATCCGGGCGACCTGATTGTAGGAGCTGTCATAGGATGCTGCGGAGCTGCACTGATGTGCTATCTGTTGAAGAAAATAGCCAAAGGCACCTCCTTCGGCAAAGTGAAACATACGGAAATCACGATCTATGCCGGTTTGCTGACCACGTTGGGAATTCTGATTTACGCTTTCATCATGGCATAATCATTCTTACTTTCGGAGTTCTGGAAAAGACCTCCTCTTTTAAAATACAAAAAGCCGACGGCAACGCGCTTCTTCCTTATGAAGCATGCGTTCCGTCGGCTTATCATCTTTATTATCAACCGTGAATCCGGCTACCGGTCATGTCTTCTTCGTACCCTTACTCATAGGCCGGATCTTGCTTCAGGACACCGCCTGCCTTGTCTATTTCGGACTGCGGAATGGGGAAGAATTCAAATGCAGGTTTATACACCTTGATATATCCCAGATAGGCGGGATCTTCCGCTCCGTTCACCAGTTTGTCCATCAGCTTCCATCGTTTCAGCTGGAAGTAACGTAAACCTTCAAAACAAGTCTCAATACGCCATTCGTTCCGGATACGTTCGCGAAGGTCGTCCTGTGAAATACCTGCCCCGATAGCCGGCTGTCCCGAACGTGTCCTTACTTTGTTTATAGCATCCAGAGCTGTCGTAGTGGCTCCATGGGCTTCATTCTCCGCCTCGGCTATCATCAGCAATACATGAGCATAGCGCAATACGATTACATCTGCATCCGAAACAGTACTGTATCCGGGTGTCACATCCGTAGGCTGAATGTATTTGAGGGCACTGAAACCGGTAGGTCCTTTATTGTTCGATTCGTTCACCTGTACCTCTTCGTCTTTCCATCCGTCACCGGCAAAGTTAGCCATCATGGAGTGATTGACCGACTCATACAGACGGCGGTCCCTGTTCATGAACATCTTGGCACGTTCTGCTTTCTTCAGCGCATCATTGTTACCATACAATATGCTTTCGTCAGGACGTACGGTCAGAGGCGACTCTCCCCACGGTTTTCCATCCGTACATTCAAATGCATCCACCATATTGCGGGTCGGATCGAGAACAGCCCAGGCACCATAATACAAGTCCATGGAGTGAGTCAGGTTCAGACGCAAGAAGCGGACGGAAAACATGATTTCCGGTGATGCCAATTGTTTCTCAGAGATAAAATTGTCACGTACACGTGCTGCCAGGCTATATCCTTTGATACTCTGCAACAAAGTCAGCACCTCTTCCATCTTCGAAGGGATGGCCTTCCCATTGCTATCGTAGGCATCGAACAACAGAATTCTCGCCTTCAGAGCCTTGACAGCCGAAACGGTAAATCGTCCGGACGTCTGTGAGTCGGAATACAGTTTATCGGGCAATTCGCTGATAGCCTCGTCATAGTCGGTCATCACACGGTTCAACACTTCGGCACGGGTGGCCTTAGGCTGGTACATTGTGTTCAGGTCGAGTGACTGGGTCACGACAGGCACTTCTTTATAACACTGATACAACCATGAATAAAAGTAACCGCGCAACGCTTTACACTGTGCGAGCATAAATTTCTTATCGTCTGCACTGATATCCGATCCGGTATACTGTTCGAGTTGTTCCATCAGGATATGTACACGGGCAATGCCTTTATAGCAATTACCATAAATGTCGGTCACGAACCCGCCCTGATTGGGAGTAAGGTCTCCCTGGGCGATGGTCTTGGCCCAACCGTAGGTACCTTCACTGTGTTGCACGATTGCATTATCGGTCAATCCGTCCAGACAAGGCATAATCTGAGAGAATACACCGGAGTACATGACCGAATAGGTTCCGGCCAAAGCTGATTCAAAGTCACTCTTCTTCTGCCAGAATACGCTTTGCGAAGGACTTGACGGAGGATCTTTCTGAAGAAAGTCTTCACACGAGGTGGCACCGAAAAGTAATGTGGCAGCTAACAATATATGAATATTCTTTTTCATTGCATGTCCTAATTAAAATTCAACATTTAAACCAAACGAGTAGATTCTGTTTTGTGGATAGATGGCATCTCTTCCGTCACCGTTACGTTCGGGGTCGAGTCCTTTGTAAGGGGTCAGGGTCAACAGGTTGTCACCGGAGAAGTAAATACGTACTTTGGAGATGCTTGCCTTTTCGGTCCATACCCGCGGTAACGTATAGCCAAGTGTTACATTCTTCAACCGGAAGAAAGAAGCGTCTTTCAGATAATAGCTGTTGGGACGTGTATTCTTGCCTCCGCCCATATCCTGCCAATAAAGTTTGGGATGTTTGGCTCCATACGGGTTTTCTTCCGTCCACATGTGCTTGATATAGTCTTTGTTGGGAGAAGCGCCTTGCATGAAAGGCTGCACTCCCCAGTCAGTGGTGTAATATTTCTTATCAGCTACTCCCTGACCGATCAACGACAGGTCGAAGCCTTTCCAGGTGGCACTGGCATTGATGCCATATTCAAAGCCGGGGAAGCGTCCGGAGAAAGTACGGCGGTCGTAATTATCGATCACTCCGTCCGGTTTCCCATCAGGGCCGCTGATATCCTTATACTTCAGGTCACCCGGCTGGGTGTTGTCATTAAACTGCTTCGGCGAAGCGTCAATCTCAGCCTTGTCGGCAAATACACCGATGCACTCCAGCATGTAGTATTCATCGTAAGGCAATCCCTCACGTTTGATACTGTAACTTCCGATCTCCTCTGCGCCAAACTCAGTCAGTTTGTTGCGCGAACGGTCAAAATAAACACCGGCATTATAACGGAGTCCCTTGAGTGTGCCTCCCTTTACCATATTGGCATAATTCAGGGCAACCTCTATACCTTTATTCTCTACCGAGCCATTGTTTACAGTCGGAGCTGAAAGTCCGAGCAAACTGGACACCTGTGAAGAGCGCAAAATGTCATCGGTGGTCTTTTTATACCAGTCGAAGGTCACACTCAAACCATCAAACACCTGTAAGTCAAAACCGATATCGGTAATGGTAGTCGTCTCCCACTTGATGTTACGATTGGCATAAGCCGTCTGCTGATAACCGATAACCACTCCGTCCGAAGTTTTGGTAAACGGATAGTCATTTACCCCGGAGATCATGGCCTGATAAGGATAAAGCCCGATATTCTGGTTGCCCAACTGTCCCCATGAGCCTCTCAGTTTGAAGTTATTCAGCCAGTTGAGGTTCATTTTTTTTATGAACTCTTCTTCCGTAGCACGCCAGGCGACTGAGAATGACGGGAACACACCCCAACGGTTTTCATCGGAAATACGCGAAGTTCCGTCATAGCGCATATTGGCTTCAAACAGATAGCGCTCCTTGAAATTATAGTTGAAACGTCCGAATAAAGACTGGATAGCCCATTCTTCTTCACCTCCGCTGTTGCTCCAATCGGCCGTACCACCGGCATTGAGCACCGGCAGGTCAAAGGCAAAGTCCTTACGGTAAGCGTTGAGCGTTTCATATTTTTCCGATTCCTGATTATAACCTACCATCAAAGAGAAATTGTGTGCATTCTCCGCCAGTGACAGATCATATTTCAAGTAACTATAAAGATTGGTATAGAAACGGCGGCTATCGCCCACGCTCAGCCCCAATCCTCCTTTATCAAGCTCGGACGACTTCTCTCCGGTGTGGTAATCGTAAGTATAAGTCGTACTCCCTCTCCAGTCTTTACTTTTGTTCGACTGAAGGCGGGCAGCACCCTTGGTGTACCATGTCAATCCCTTAGCCAAGTTGATCTCTAACCACAACTGGGCATTAATATCGAAATTGTTGTCACGTTTCATCGCATTCTCTCCGATAATGGCAGGCATATTCTTGTTATGACTTTCGAACGAATAAGCCGAACTTGTCCAACGACGAATCCCCGTTCCGTCGTCCGGCAACCAAGGCATATAGGTCGGTGCTTGCGAAAGAGTAGAGAGGAATGCATCGTTCTGGCCTTGACGGGGTTGTTCCGTTTCCCCATACATCAGGTTGGCATAGGTTCCGACTTTGATGAAATTGGTAATGCGTGCGGTAAGGTCGATTGTGGCGTTATACTTTCTATATTTGAATCCACGCATAGTACCCGGCTGATCTACAAAATTCAAAGCCACGTTATAAGTAGTTTTCTCTGTACTTCCGGCCATCGAGAGATTATGTGTCTGCACTACGGCCGTACGGAACATATAGTCCTGCCAATCGAAATTGGGATATTGGGGGTCACCGACATTATTCCGATAGAGGTTGATCTGATCTTGGGTGTACTGCTTTCCGGTTCCGGAGTTCTTCCAGGCCAGATTTGCCAACTCCATATATTCTGCCGAATTGGTAATCCGGTCGTAGAGTTTGGTCGGTGTATGCAAACCAATATTCCCATGATAACTAATGCTCACCTTATCTCCCACGGCACCCTGCTTGGTAGTAACGAGAATAACACCGTTGGCGGCTCTTGCTCCGTAAATGGCTGCCGAAGCAGCATCTTTCAAAACGGAAACACTCTCGATCACACTGGGGTCGAGGTTGGTCATACTACCCGGTACGCCATTGATCAAGATCAAAGGATCTGATCCGGCAGAAGAGAAAGTCCCCTGACCACGGATACGGAAAGAAGTCCCTTCGCCACCGGGCTGTCCAAGCCCCTGATTGACACGCAATCCCGGAATTTGTCCTTGCAACAGGATAGCGGCATTGGCAACCGGTCGTTTCGAAATATCGTCACCGGTCACAGCCGATACCGCCCCCGTCAAGTTAACCTTCTTTTGGGTACCAAAGCCCACTACAACAACTTCATCCAGCTTCTGAGTATCCTCCTTCAGAACAATATTCATCAGAGTTCTCTCCGCTTTGACAATCTGTGTTTTATAACCAATATAAGAAATCTCAAAAGTGCTTCCTTCCGGAACATCCAGAGAGAATCTTCCTTTCAGGTCGGTAATACTTCCCAAAGTAGTCCCTTTTACCAATACGGATACACCAACGAGAGGTTCGCCGGCTTCATCGGTAACAATGCCGCTGGCTTTTACATTGTGCTGTTGTGTGACGGTAACTGCATCTTGCTTTAGGCTATCGGCCACAGCAAACTGGGGTGACATACATAATAGCAGCAAACTGGTACCTGCTATTTTGAGGCAATTCATTTCACGAGCTTTGATCAAACTCGGAAACAGGTTAGTTCTTTTTGTCATACATTAAATTTTTCGGTTAAACATAAAAAAAGGAATGTTCCATCCGGAAGATGTATAAATCCGGAATCAGTTTGGTCGTTCTTCTAAGTCTTCATAGGCCTTTTAGTTTTGATTATTAGTTTTCTGTCGACATTAAAACTTTGCTGAACTATGCTGATATCCTATTCCGAAAAACAATTCATTGGGGAGTAGTCCTTTCAGGACTTGGAAAGACAGGAATTTTGTACAGTTTATCAGAGTAAAAGCAAGAAATGCAGATGCTTTTTTGAAGGAACAACCGTATCATTTATACTTATTTATACCCATATTCTACCAAACTAAAATATAATACACTGAATATATGCAACTTATATCTATAAGATAGAAATTAAGGATGCCGTTTCGATTTACTACAAAAGATTGGTTAGTCTAAGTTCTCTGGTATTTATTAAAAAAAAGATTCTATTTTTGCATTTTATTAATTCTTATTCTTATCTTTGCTGCATAACATCTGCCAAAGACTTAAGAGATGTGAATTATTTGTTAGCCTTAAAAGCTCCGAATTGCGTTTTCTACACTGCGGATATAGTTCTGAAAGAACTTAGCAATCCAATACGTACTCCAATCCTCCTCATATTTCTCTTACCGGCTCATCCGGATGTAATCAAGTTCTATGCCTAACTTTCTTCATCTTAGCGGCGAAGATATACATCTTGCCTGCAGATATATATATCTTGGCTGCGAAGACACACATCTTGGCTGCAAAGATGAAGTTTGATTGCCCTTTCAAGCAGATTTTCTTTCTATGCCTTAGGACTTTGGGCGAAATGAAATCTTATTTAAAATAGCGATTAATTTATGCCGGTTATTTGAACATTAATTGTTTTATCGTGGCATTGTAGAAAAAGAAGTAATGTTTTAACAACTGTCCTATTTTCAAGTATTTGCGCGGCATTACTATCAAAAGAACTCTTTCAAAGGCAAAAGTATCCCCAAAACATGAAATTCAGGCAGATGCAGAAAGGCATCCCGACAATTACAGGTCGTAAAACATCATTCTTAAATAAGTAACAAATAAAGCCAAAAGGAACATACCTGCATTTTTGAGGAACATCCCCCAATAGCTACTATTCCAAAAATAGTGCGCCAGTAAATAGCTAAAAGTACTTATGCCTAAGAAAATAAGCACAGCAAAAAGTATCCAATATTCAAAACCGGCAGCTACCACCCCAACACACAATGTATTGACTCCCCACCACATCAGAAGATGATATAAGGCTAAGTTTGATAGATAAAAAATAATCTTTCCAAGTGTTTCCATAATCCGGCATTTATCATTTCCTTTTCATTTATTTGTCCCGAGGATATACTGCCACCGCTTCATTTTCTTTTTGTTTTCTGTCTGCGTGCGATTATCCACTGAAGACTGTCAGGAAAGCTTTTCAGGTTATCAAAGGTAAGATTTTGTACGTTACTTATTGAAATACTTTATATACCAGTCATAGAATTTTCGGATCCCTTCTTCTATGGAAGTAGAAGGCTTATAGCCAAAATCATTCTCCAACCGGCTTGTATCAGCATAAGTACACACCACGTCTCCCGGCTGCATCCCCATCATCTGCTTAACTGCCGTCTTACCCGCTGTTTTCTCAATCACAGAAATGAAATCCATCAGTTCCACAGGAGCGGAATTACCGATATTATAAATATAGAAAGGAATAGGATCGGCAGAAGGATGGGCGATGATCTTCATCAACCCTGCGATGATATCGTCTATATAGGTGAAGTCACGACGCATCTGCCCATTATTGAATACTTTAATGGGATCTCCGTTCAGGATTGCTTTCATAAACAGGCATGGAGCCATATCCGGACGTCCCCACGGACCGTACACTGTAAAGAAACGCACACCGGTAGTCGGTATACCGTACAGTTTGCTATAAGCATGGGCCATCAGTTCATTCGACTTTTTCGTCGCTGCGTATAAACTTACCGGTGTATCGGCCTTATCCGTCTCAGCGTAAGGCACCTTGTCATTCAGGCCATAAATACTGCTTGAGCTGGCATATACCAGATGGTTCACCGGGTAATGACGGCAACACTCCAGCAAATTCAGGAAACCTACAACATTCGATTCGATGTACGCATAAGGATTTTCTATCGAATAGCGCACACCCGCCTGGGCTGCCAGATTAACCACAACATCAAAATGTTCGGATTCAAACAAGTGGTTCAGTCCGTCACGATCAGTCAAATCGATCTTAATAAAGCGATAAGAAGGGTATTTAGAACTTGGTAACAATATACCATCTTCTATCGAGTCTTTTGCTATACCAGTATCAGCAAGGCGGTCGTACTTCAACTGCACATCATAATAAGAATTGATTATATCCAACCCTACAACTTCGCAACCCTGTGCTATCAATGCTTTTACTGTATAAGAGCCGATAAAACCGGCAGCTCCTGTCACTAATACTTTCATGATTCAATCTTATTTAGAGTACCATTACGGAAAAACGGCCTATAACATAATGTTCCTTACCGTCAACAAATTTCTGCAGTTCCTTGTTCGAACGTATTTTCTTGTTCGAAATCATCAGGATGGTATTCTGACATTTATTATCCAAAACTTCTTCTTCAGTCACTTCTTTCACCCCTTCGTGCAGGTAGACATCCATATTCTCAGGACGACGTACATTCAGGACACAATAACCGGAAGTCCCTTTTTCTTTGGAAAGTTCCACTGCTTTCCGGCATAATTCGGAATAACCCAATTCACTGTTAATGGCAGGTACATCCCAACCGCCCACAAAGATAGCACAAAACAATCCGAAGGCAAGCGTATTGATAGTCTTGTTCAACGATTTCTTCCGATAGAGGAAATACAGAGCCGCACAACCACTAACTGTCAACACTCCACCGGCCACGTAAAAAAGCTTCTGTCCCAGAAATTCGGTGCCCGGCATTCGTCCCAACACGATAAGAGCGGGCAGGCCTGCCACAAAAACAACGGCAGGAAGAACCAACGTCAACGCCAGCCATTGATTCCATCGGAAATGTGATAGCAAAAGTACGGCCAGATAGACAAAAAATGGGAAAGTCGGTGCCAAATAGACGGCAAGTTTACCACTGAAACAAGACAACATCAGCAAAGTACTGAGGATGATTACCATAAAGAAACGCTCCAGATCTGAACGGATTAACCGACGACATGCCCCGGCCACAATCACCCCTATCAGCAATAACGCCCAAGGAGCCAACGAATACCAAACGGAAATAAAATAATAATAGAAGGGTGCACTATGGTCGAAAGCATTGACAGCCCGTCCTACAGTCTGGCGGAATAGCAGATCATGCAGATAGTTCAAACCTCCCTCTTCCCAACAGACACCACCAAACCAGATGAAACATCCTAACAGTAGCACGGCAAATGTCTTCCATCCCCAATAGCGTCCGAAGGTTTTCACACGCCCGGTGATAAGCAGAAAGACAAAAGTAGACAGCAAGGGTACCAGTATACCGACCGGACCTTTGGAGAAAACAGCCATAAAAATATAGAAGGGAAACAGAAAGGCATTCCGGTTCTTGCTGCCCTGTCCTTTCAGCATCCGGTAGAAAGTACGGAGGGCAAGAACAATGAACATACACATCAGCATATCCATACGCAAAACAACTGCCAACCCTAAAAACAAGCCGCAACTCATCAACATTAGCTGTGCCGAAAGACGATTGGCCGCAGATGTTTCACGTTCTACCCACCGATCCATTACCAGCATAATCACCAGAGCAGGAATGAAAGAGAAAAGTGACGCAAACCACATGGCATGACTGCCCAGCAACCATTTGCCCAGCATCAGAATCCAGAAATACAAAGGAGGCTTATCGGCATATTGCACACCGTGATTGGTGAACGTAAAAATATCACCATTGCGCAGTGCCTCGTCGACAATGCTCAGATAGCGTAACTCATTGGAGGGAGTATAATCCCGGAAAATCAGCACGGGCAATACTGCCAGCAATAATAAAAACGGAAGAAATTTACTTTTCATAGGCAACTGATTGCTTGGAGCTTTTACGCCCAATCATCAGATTGCGAAAATAGGCTACGAAACCGACCGACTGACCCAAAATCAGAACCGGATCGAGACGGAATACACCGTATGCCACAATAACCGATGAACCGACCAGACTGATAATCCAGAAACCGGCAGGCAGTAAAGACTCTTTATGATGGAATGAATAAGCCCATTGATATACAAAACGAAGAGTGAAAATGACTTGCCCCATTGAACCGAAGACCAACAGCCAGAGAGGCACCTTTTCATTTCGGAAAAAACTATCGATAAAGTGTTGTGCATCATGCAGCATAAAAGCTGCTGCAATAATGGGGGTAATTACCAGCAGAGTTTTCAGTACCCCGTGCAATTTATTCCAAATACCCTTCTCGTTCAGATTCCACAAATAGATATAATAAGAAATAAACTGTCCGAAGATAATAGAAAAATCATCACGCAACCACCCATAGATACACAACAGATAAGAACCGGCAATGCTCAGAATCCAAAATATGGAAGGAGATACTACCTTCTTTGCTTTTTCCGATAGTACCCACTGGAATATGATGCGCGCAGAGAAAAAAGCCTGCGCCAAAAAACCGATTACATAAATAAAGCCGTTACCTCCCACAAGACTACTCCATTAAGTTATTGTCGCCGACACGATAGTTAATATATCTCTTCTTCATCCAACGGTACGCAAAGCAATCGAGGAAAGGAGAAACCAGTCTGTTCCACAAATGATACTTGGATGTACCTGCTACACGCGGGAAATGACGGACAGGAATCTGTTTGATCTTAGCATCCTGCAATAAAATCAACGCAGGAAGAAAACGGTGCATACCCGTAAAGAACGGAATACGTTTGGCATAGGCCGTATGCAACACTTTAAGAGGGCAACCTGTATCCTGAACACCATCATGGGTCATCATCCGCCGGAAACCATTGGCAATCTTGGACTGGAGGTTTTTAAAAAAGGAGTCTTTACGATTGGCACGGATACCCATCACCAACTGATAGTCGGCAATATCCTTCAATAACAGGTTGAAATCCTCGGGAGTAGTCTGAAGATCGGCATCCATGTATCCCACATATACCGACTCAGCGTAGTCGATACCCGCTTTCATGGCGGCACTCAATCCGGAATTTTTCGCCAGATCCATATAAAAGAAATCCTTATTGCGCGCGCATACCTCCATGATACGTTGCTTACTGTTATCACGTGAACCATCGTTCACGAACAATACACAAGCCGTACAAATAGAGTTGGGCAAAAATTCTCCCAATTTCTGTTCCAAAGAGTAGATATTGTCTTCTTCGTTGTATACCGGAACAACGATAGTCAGTTGATAATTGATCGTTTTATTCATTGCCTCATTGTAAATATCCTGCAAAAATACAAAAAATAAGAAATAAAACAGGGGTATTGAAACAACAAACCAAATCTAATTTATGTTTTTATAGCACAAAAAGAAAAAATGAAATCGGATTATAACATTCATACAGACTTAAAACAGAAAAAGAATGCCGGAAAGAATATCACTCCTCTCCGGCATTGTCTGTTGTTTTATAAATATAAAAACGAAATCAGGCTTTCCGGATGTAATCAACAATCCATGCTCCTACTTCTTTCGTGCCAAACTTATCACCACCTTCTACCTGAATTTCGGGGGTACGTACATTTGCATCCAAAGAAGCATCGACAGCCTTACGGATCAAAGCGCCTTCGGCTTTGCAATCGAAGTATTCGAACAACATTGCTACCGAAAGGATTTGTGCCAGTGGGTTAGCAATATTCAAACCTTTTGCCTGCGGCCATGAACCGTGAATCGGCTCGAACACCGGAGTACTCTCGCCCGTAGAAGCAGACGGGAGTAATCCCATAGAACCGCTAATTACAGAACCTTCGTCGGTCAGAATGTCACCAAAGGTATTCTCCGTCACCATTACGTCAAAGAACTTAGGCTCCTGGATCATCTTCATTGCAGCATTATCCACAAACATATAATCAGTAGTCACCTCCGGATACTGCGGGGCCATCTCTTGTGCAATTTGTCTCCACAAACGACTGGAAGCAAGCACATTGGCTTTATCGACTACAGTAAGGTGTTTGCGACGCTTCATTGCGTATTCAAAACCGACTTTCAGGATACGTTCAATTTCGGGACGTGTATACATATTCGTATCATATGCTTTATCATTATCCTGATATTTCTCACCGAAATACATACCACCCGTCAGCTCACGGATACACAGGAAGTCGGCTCCCTCTACTAACTCTGCACGAAGAGGCGACTTATGAACCAAACATTTAAAGGTTTGCACCGGACGGATATTGGCAAACAAACCGAGTTTCTTACGCATAGCCAGCAGCCCTTGTTCCGGACGTACCTTGGCAGTCGGGTCATTGTCAAACTTAGGATCACCTACAGCCGAAAAGAGAACTGCATCGGCATTCTTACACACCTGATAGGTTTCTTCGGGGAAAGGATCACCTACTTTATCAATAGCATCCGCACCACAAATGGCATATTCATAGTTTACTTTATGTCCAAACTTCTCACAGACGGCACTCATCACCTCTACACCTTGTACAGAGATTTCCGGTCCGATGCCGTCACCGGCTAATACAGCAATTTTAAAATCCATATTGTTCAATAATTAATATTCTTCTATTATATTCAGCATTTTAATAGTAGCTTTGATGGCAGCCTCTGTCTGGTCGGCATCCAATCCACGGGTACGGAACACCTTTTCACCAAAACTCCAGGTGATGACTGTCTGTACGAAGGCATCGGTACGGCCTCCGGGAGGGATACTTACGGCATAATTAATCAGCATCGGGAACTTACGCCCCAAAGTCACCTTATATACTTTACGCAAAGCGCGTACGAAGGCATCGTACTGTCCATCACCGGAAGAACTTTCTTCGTAAACCTGACCGTCGATTTCGATACTCAGTGTTGCCATCGGCTTCAATCCGTGTGCTAAAGTGACAAAGTAGCTTTTCAATTTTACTTTATTGCTCATGCCATCGTGCTTCAACACATCAGAAATAATATAGGGCAAGTCTTCCTGAGTAACCAACTCTTTCTTATCACCCAACTCAATGATTCGCTCCGTAACCTTCTTCATGGACTCTTCATCCAGTTCCAGTCCCAGACTTTCAAGATTCTTGCGAATATTGGCCTTACCGGAAGTTTTCCCCAAAGCATACTCGCGTATACGCCCGAAACGCTCGGGAAGCAGATCATTACAATAAAGATTACTTTTATTGTCTCCATCGGCATGTACGCCGGCCACCTGAGTAAATACATTCTCACCTACAATCGGTTTGTTGGCGGGTATCACAATGCCCGAATACGATTCGACCACACGACTCACATCATTCAGCCGGCTCTCATCGATATTGGTTATGGCATTGAAATGGTCTTTCAAGATGGCCTGTACACTCGCCAAAGGAGCATTTCCGGCACGTTCACCCAAACCGTTGATAGTGGTATGGAGCCCTTTTACCCCACTCAGCACGGCAGCAAGCACATTACTTACAGCCAGATCATAATCATTGTGTGCGTGAAAGTCGAAATGTGTGTCAGGATAACGCTTTTTCATCTTCCGCATAAACTCAATCACCTGAAGAGGGTTCAGGATACCCAATGTGTCGGGAAGCATAAACCGTTTGATAGTGGTCTCCTTCAATGCATCCACAATCTGGAACACATATTCGGGAGAGTCCTTCATACCATTACTCCAATCCTCCAGATATACATTAACCTCAATATCGAGTTCATTGGCATAATCCACTACGGCAAGAATGTCTTCGATATGTTCTTCGGGCGTTTTCTTCAACTGGCAGGTACAATGTTTCAGCGAACCTTTGCACAGCAGATTGATGACACGACATCCGGTAGCATGAATCCAATCCAATGAAGTATGTCCGTCGACGAACCCCAATACCTCTACTTTTTGCAGTAGATTCCTTCGGGCAGCCCAGTCGCATATCATTTTCACCGCATCAAACTCTCCATCGGACACACGTGCCGAAGCTACCTCCACACGATCTACTTTCAACTCCTCCAGCAGAAGTCGGGCAATCATTAGTTTTTCATGGGGCACAAACGATACTCCGCTGGTCTGTTCACCGTCGCGGAGAGTCGTGTCCATGATTTCTATTTTGACGCCTTTTCCCATTGTTCTATTTTATCTTTATTAGTCAACAAAAAGTCGATGTCGTCAAGTCCATTCATCAGACAGTGCTTCTTGTAGGCATTGATTTCAAAATGTTCACTCTTTCCGGTAGCTTTGTTAGTGATGGTTTGTTCCGGCAGGTTAACTTCCACTTCCATCTTCGGATTCTTAAAGATGGAATCGAACAACTCTGCAAGGAATTCCTCGGTTACCACAACCGGAAGAACGAAATTATTCAATTCATTATTTTTATGAATATCTGCAAAGAAACTACTCACCACTACACGGAAACCATAATCAGCAATGGCCCAGGCAGCGTGCTCTCGGCTGGATCCCGAACCAAAATTTTTTCCGGCTACCAAAATTTGTCCTCCATATGTAGGGTCATTCAACACGAATGATTCTATTTTATTCCCTTGTTTATCGTAACGCCAGTCCCTGAACAAGTTCTCTCCAAACCCCTCCTTGGTTGTAGCTTTCAAAAAACGCGCGGGAATAATCTGGTCTGTATCCACATTTTCTAATGGAAGAGGTACACAAGTACTTGTAAGTATATTGAATTTTGCTTTCATCTTTTTATTTTCGATTTAAATAATTGCGATTTACAGTGCAGGCGGACAATCTCCGTTCACAAACTCCTTGAGCAGTAAATCCTCGATCGTCCTATAGCTCTATTACATCAGTTCTCTCGGATCGGTAATCACTCCCGTTACGGCAGCTGCAGCCGCCACAAGCGGGCTGGCCAATAGCGTACGGGCTCCCGGCCCCTGACGTCCTTCAAAATTACGATTACTGGTGGAAACTGAATATTTACCGGCAGGAATCTTATCATCGTTCATGGCCAGACAAGCCGAACATCCCGGCTGACGAATGGCAAAACCGGCATCTTCCAGAATCTTATCCAATCCTTCTTCACGGATCTGGGCATCAACCATCCAAGAACCCGGCACTAACCATGCAATCACATGTTCAGCTTTCTGACACCCTTTCACTATGGAAGCGAATGCGCGGAAGTCTTCGATACGCCCATTAGTACAAGCACCCAGAAATACATAATCAATCTTTTTACCCAACAATGATTCACCCGGCTGAAATCCCATATAGTCCAGAGATTTCAAGAATGAAGTTTTCGTTGTTTCATTCATACCCTCGGTTGTAGGAATATGCTGCGTGATGCCCATACCCATCCCCGGATTAGTTCCATAAGTGATCATCGGCTCGATATCGGCTGCATCAAAATGGATTTCTTTATCAAAAACCGCATCTTCTTCACTCTTCAAAGTTTTCCAATACGCCATTGCTTTATCCCACTCTTCGCCCTGAGGAGCATTTTCACGCCCTTTGATGTATTCAAAAGTCACTTCATCGGGAGCAACCATACCGCCACGGGCTCCCATCTCAATAGAAAGATTACAGAGTGTCAACCGGCCTTCCATTGTCAGACTGCGAATTGCCTCACCGGCGTATTCTACAAAATAACCAGTTGCACCGCTGGTCGTCATTTTCGACATCATATAAAGAGCAATGTCCTTGGCTGTAACTCCCTTACCCAATTCGCCATCTACCGTGATACGCATAGTCTTGGGACGTGACTGCAAAATACATTGTGAAGCAAGTACCATTTCAACCTCACTTGTACCGATACCAAAAGCAACCGCTCCCATCGCACCGTGAGTAGAAGTATGTGAATCGCCACAGACAATCGTCATTCCGGGTAAAGTGAGTCCCCGTTCGGGACCTACCACATGAATAATACCATTTCTTTTATCCATCATCCCATAATGCGTCAGCCCAAAATCGGCTGCATTCTTAGTCAATGTATCCACCTGAGTTTTTGAGACAGGATCTTCAATAGGCTTATCCTGATCGTGAGTCGGTGTATTATGGTCCGGCATGCAATATACCTTCTCCGGACGGAGTACTTTAATCCCGCGTGCGCGTAAACCGGCAAAAGCTTGAGGACTGGTTACTTCGTGACAATATAATCTGTCGATATAGAGTTGTGTAGGGCCATCTTCCACCGTAGTCACTACGTGTGCATCCCATATTTTATCAAATAATGTATTCATCTTTTTATTTATTATTTTACGATTTACAAATTACGTTTAGAGTCACATCACTTAGTAAACTTGTTGATACAGTCGATATAGGCTTCTACCGATGCAGCTATGATATCTGTATTTGCACCAAATCCGTAATACATCTGGTTATCATACTCAACCTGCATGTGTACCTTACCCACATCATCACTTCCTTTGCTAATGGCTTGAATCGTGAATTCCTTCAAAGTCATATGACGGTCAATAATACGCTTCAGAGCCTTGATGGCAGCATCCACCGGACCATTACCACTGGCAGCCGCTTCAAATTTCTCTCCGGCAATATTCAATCCGAGGCTGGCAACGGAACGGACTCCTACTCCACTGGTCACCTGAAGATATTCCAATTTGATGCGATGGTTACCACTTCTGTCTGCACCCGCCAATACCAGAATATCATCATCATGAATATCTTTCTTGCGGTCGGCAAGTTTCAGGAATTCTTCATATACTTTATCCAGTTTTTCCTGATCCAGTGTCACACCCAGAATGGAAAGGCGATTTTTCAAGGCAGCACGTCCGCTACGGGCTGTCAATACGATAGAGTTATCGTCGATACCCACATCGTGCGGATCAATTATTTCATAAGTCTGCACATTCTTAAGTACGCCATCCTGGTGGATACCCGAAGAATGCGCAAATGCATTGCGTCCAACAATGGCTTTATTAGCCTGTACCGGCATATTCATCAGGCTCGATACCATACGGCTGGTAGGATAAATCTTCTGAGTATTGATATTCGTCTCAATATCAATCTCGTGATGGCTCTTAATAATCATTGCTATCTCTTCAAGGGCCGTATTTCCCGCACGTTCACCGATACCGTTGATGGTAACCTCTACCTGGCGGGCACCATTCAGAATACCTGCCATCGTGTTGGCAGTAGCCATTCCCAAATCATTATGACAGTGGGTAGAAATGATTGCATTCTCAATACCTGCTACATGATCTACCAGATATTTGATTTTCGCGCCATACTCGGAAGGCAGGCAGTAACCTGTTGTATCCGGAATATTCACTACTGTAGCACCAGCCTTAATAACCGCTTCAATCACACGAGCCAGATATTCATTATCCGTACGTCCTGCATCCTCTGCATAAAACTCTACATCATCCACAAAACGACGGGCATATTTCACTGCCGCCACAGCACGTTCGATAATCTCTTCCCGATTAGAATTGAATTTATATTTAATATGTGAATCTGAAGTACCGATTCCCGTATGAATACGCTTATGTTTAGCAAACTTCAGGGCATCCACTGCCACATCAATATCTTTTTGTACCGCACGCGTCAATGCACAAATCGTCGGCCAGGTCACAGCCTTTGATATTTCAATCACCGAGTTAAAATCGCCCGGGCTGGAAATAGGAAAGCCTGCCTCAATTACATCTACACCTAAAACTTCCAATGCCTTTGCCACCTGAATTTTTTCCACTGTATTCAACTGGCATCCCGGTACTTGTTCACCATCGCGAAGGGTGGTGTCGAAAATAAATAATCTGTCGCTCATATTCTATTTTTTTAATCTGATTATACACCATCAAAAAAGCCTTTCACACAAGGAAGTGAGAAAGGCTTTCGTATATTTTCATTATACACATTTACGCGCGACACTCACTTCCCCCGACCTTTGCCAGCAGAATAATAATACCACACAGTAGAATATGTATAAATGATTGATTCATGTTTATTGTCTCTTTTATTGTTTGACGATGCAAAGGTATAGATTATTTCTTAGCCTCCAAATAAAACGTTACTTTTTTATTCATAAAAATATCATTTCATAAGAAGAACTACTGTATAATAACAAATATATCACAATCAAAGTTCATATATCTGCCTACAAAAAATGGGAATAAAGTACTGTTAGATACCTTATTCCCACTCAATTATAGCTTTAATGCCTGTTGATTACTTCTTATCACAAGCTTTCTTTTCACAATTTGCATTCTGAGGGCATTCTGTTTTCTGATCGCATGCAGCTTTATCTTTGCAACAAGCCTTGGTAGAGTCACAAACAGCAGAGTCACCTTTGCAACAAGTTGCAGCAGATTCCACTGCTTCTACAGCAACTGAAGTAGAGTCTGTAGCAGCTTCCGAATTAGCTGTTTTATTACCACCACAAGAAATCATCGCAAAAGAGAATGCCACCATTGCAGCAGCTAAAAAGAATTTTGTCTTCATACTTTAAATATTTGCTTTAAACGTTTATGTAAATACTCATTTGCAAATATAGATAAAATAAATGAATCTCCCAAAAACAAGTCATCCCCTCGTGTCTTCTGACCCGAGGGGATGAACTCTCTAAAAAAAACGGCGACTACCTACTCTCCCACTGTTACGCAGTACCATCGGCGTGATCAGGCTTAACTTCTCTGTTCGGAATGGGAAGAGGTGGAACCCTGATGCTATAGTCACCTGAATAAGGCAGACA